>CAWIGY010000030.1:0-74315 GCA_963835565.1 uncultured delta proteobacterium | reverse complement strand
TACTGTATATCGTACCCTTTTCAGGTATAGCGAGCGACACGGTAGCCCTGGCATGGGACAGTTTGATTTACGCTGGTGGTACCTTGTACGGACCCAATGCTTGGGTGACTGGAGACGTATTGTCTTTATATTACGTCGAGTTTGCACAATTGTACGTTATGAGTGACAGCCCTTCCACTGGAAATGGTCTGCACCCTTTAAGGCTTCTAGACCCACGGCGGTCCGGTTTTTCCTTCCGTCAGGACCTTCGGCTAGCGCGGCTTGAATCGATCTCCCGTTTTGGTCCGGCGCCCCGTGGGAGGTCGGGTTGGCGGAGGCGAGGGGTTGACCTGAATTCGAAGTGTTCGACCACTTCGCATTTTCAGCGCACGGGCGTTGATCGCGTCGCAGTGGGCTGTCAGTAGGGCCATTACATCCGGATCGTGGGAACGATCGTGAAGAAGCGCAGCGTCCCGACCCTGCGCGCGGACTCTTGTTGAACGCTTTTCGAGACTTCTGAGTTTATCAGGGGCACCTTATCCGACCGATCCGTCATTGGCACAGTGCATTGGTACCGCAGTGGTTGGAGCAGCAATTGGCGTTTGCGTAGCAGGCTGTGCCGGCCGCGCTACAGGCCGAATAAACGCAAGTATTGTTCAGGCATTCGCCGGAACAGCAGTCCGCGGCTACCGAACAAATCCCGCCGAGCGTCAAACAGGCCGCGTGACATTTTGATCGGTTCCACAATTTCCCGAGCAACAGTCGGCTGGACTGGCACAAGTATCACCCACCGCTTTGAGGCCCGTGCAAGGAAGAAAAATGGGTCTAAGAATGATCGTTATGCAAGACACCCCCGAGCATGGGGTGCAGGTGTTGCTAGTCGTGCTGCACGTGAGTCCAGATCCGCAGAGCTCTGTCGATGAACACGCCGCGCCATTGACACCATACGCCTGACACGTGGAGCTGCCGCTGAAGCAATAAAGTCCTGTGTCGCAAGGCAGCGTAGAACAGCATGTCTTCCCAGCCGCTATCAGTGCTTGGCACTGACCCGAACCATTACAGAACAGCCCGCCCGTGCCCGCATCATAATCAGCGCTAGTGCAACAGGGAAAATCATTATTGCAGCTTTCTGCTGCGTTTCTGCACGGAGGCGGCCCGCATTTACCAGCAAGACAAGTCACGCTGGTACACTCGGCGGGGCCCGTGCAGGATGTCCCATTGGCGAGCGTGGCGGTTACCACACATTGGTCGCTCACACAGTTCGTGCTGGTTTCACAACAAGAGTTCGTACACCCGGTTGCGCCCAGTTTGACACAATTGGTCGCCGTGCTCGACGTTCCGCCCGCATTCGAAGAGCTGCCTCCGATTGAAGTGTTGCCGCTGCCCCCGTTTGCGTGCCCGCCCGTGCCGTACCCGAATCAGCGGAGTTAGTTTGAGCCACCGTCGTCGTTGAAGACGAGCAGGCAGTCGTGAGCAACCCGGACGCCAGCGCTGCAAGAGAGACTGACAAGACCGACTGATAACCAAGAAGGTACGACATGGGCTTACTCCAAAGTTTGCGGCACGGGCATTGAGCGCCAGCGTAGGAATATAGCTGACAACGCTGGCTTTGCATAGCATCGCTGAAAAGCCGGAGTTTTTGGCGGATTTGACGGTTCAAGACCAGCAAGCCAAAAGAGATGGCAGTTGTGGGGGCATCAATCACCAACTTGAGCCAAGGTGGGCGATCTAAAATAACCCAATGCTGAAATGAAATGCTCCCAAATCTTCCCAATAGCGCTGCTTGGTTGGGTCCGTGTTAAGTATTCGATCGAGCACTCGCTCGATGTTGAAACCATAGTCAAATGCTAGTGGTCCAACGGGCGTGCCGATGCGCACTCCGGTGCCAACGGCATAGCGCAAGTGCCAATAATTGATCGTTATGGGGCCAGAGGGGACCGCGGGTTTTGAAGGAACCCAACTGGGTGCGGCAGGCGTCGAGTTTGATGCAAACAAACTGGGCGAAGTAATCGCCGTTGGTATAGAAGTGGTTGGGTTGAACAAGGTTAGCCAGCTCGGCGCGCGCGTCCACACATTGCCGGCATCCAGAAACAAAGCGGATTGAATGCTGTGAGTTACAGGAATCCGAATCTCAGCGCGAGGGTTAACCAAAAAATCGCCGCCGCGAATGGCGACTTGGTTTATGGTAAACGTGCCTTGGCTTCTGTAGGATTTGCTGCGCGATATCTTCGGGAACCAGCGAGTCCTGAAGGAAACCGCGCAATGAGTCCACGCCGCCTCCGAAGAATAGCCGGTCGGGATAGGTGCTGGAATCTTTGCGCAGCTGCAAATCGAGCCCCCAACGAAAACTCAATGCTAATGCGGCCCCCTTGCTCCCGAGTGGAATGTATCCGGCAACTCGATTGGTAAAGCGCAAAAACTCACTGTGTGTGGCTTGAAATGGGTTTGAACCACCAATAACGCCCGTCCAAGCCGTTGAATTGGAGGCAGGCGGGCCCAAGGGATAAGCGGTCACGTGCTCCAAGGAAAAGTTCGCCAACGTACCGCTAGTAGCGTCCATTGGAACATTGCGCCTGTCCCAATTGGCGCCAAACTTCTGAGTGACAGCCAGACTTATGCCCTGAGGCACGCGGAATGAATTGCTGTATTGCGGATTCTGCTCGATGTAGCTCTGCAAACTGGAGGCACCAAATAAATACACGTCATTGCGCTCCAGAGATCCGCCGAGCTCGAGGGTAAGTTTGCGCGAGGGCGAAAAGATCACCGTATCGATGTTGGCGTCTCGGCTAAGCTGGAAGTCGCGCGCGTTGCTGAGCACGTCAACGCCTTCCACTCGGAGGCGAAACAGTGGGCCCAGTCCAATATCCGGAAACGTGAGTGCCAAAGAATTGCGCCGAGTAAGGCGTCCCAATATGGTATTGAGCCGGGGGTCCGTTTCGTAATGGTTTCTGACATCACTTTCAAAGATGAACGCATTGGGTAAGTATCCGAATTGAGTATGCGCCGTAAGCTGAATGGCGCGATGGAACATGTTCAAATGCCCATACTCGAATGCAACCCGGAAGCCTTCCCCGGAACTGACTCCGAAGAGCGGCTCGAAGTACTGGGGGATCCGTTCGACTACGTCTACGACCACCACTTTTTCGCGTGCCGGCACGTAAGGGTCCTCAAATCCAACTTGAACGCTTGAAAATACGCCCAAAGTTGCCAGTCGCTGTTCGGTGGCGCGCACGTCACTGAGTCGATAGGGCTCACCCACTTTTATTGCAAAGCGACTGCGAATCAAGCTCTCGCGAGTAATCTTAGCACCGTGGACGTAAATCGCCGATACGCGAACCTGTTCCCCTTCGCGTACGCTGATGCGGAGCCTGGCGCGAGCGCCGGTTGGGTGACATTTCAATGGTGGTAGATACGTCGGCAAAGGCGAAACCCTTTTCCGCATAGGCATCCAGCACTCGGCGGCGCGCTTGGTCAACTTCTGCGAAAAGGATACTGGATTACCGAGAACGATATTGGCCGTCTCCAGCAGTTCCGTGTCGGTCGTGCGGGCGTTGCCCTCGAAGGCCACGTCCCAAAGAAATGCGCGCGGTCCCAATTTTATGGGTATGTGCAGGACGGCTGTGGGTTCACATTCGATGCCGCGCGCGGGATTCGCCACACAGCCGAGTTTAGGATCGGGCGAGGGTTCCTCCATGGGCAGCCCGACATCATCGTAAGCGCACAGAATCGTGGGTCGCCGCCGATCACCAATTGGACTGCAGGAACCCGGCATTGAATGTGGGTTGCACCGTCGTCTCAGTACTTGTGTGGGCCCGACAGTGGCCGACAGGTAGCCCTCAGAGCGGTACAGATCTTGAACATGTTTGGTGGCGCGGTCATAGACGTTCGGTTCATAGGTGGTCCACGGATTAACATCCGGCAGGCCTCGGACGTGCTCCCGTAGTTGCTTTGGGTCCGATTGCTTGGTCGACCCGCGCCGGGTCAACCGGCCCCAGTATTTCGGCGCCGGGCAGATCTTCCGAAAGAAAACTATCAATTTCATCGCCTATGTCGGCAGGCAGGCGCGAGCCGGTCAAACACGGATATTCTCGCCCAACCACGCGCACTCGACCCATTTCGCGAATCGTGAAGACCAGCCGCTCAGTGGCGCTGCCGGCACCGTCAATTCGGTATCCCACTTGCGCATCCAGATGGCCGTGTTTGACATAATGCGCGTGCAAACGATCGGCGAGCCCGCGGGGTGACAGGTCTTCATTCGTCTCCAGATCAAGGGCCGCCATTAGTTGATCGGAATCGAATGACTCAAGCCCTTCAAACGCAACGGTCACGAAGGCGCCGGCTTGGACGTTTACGTCGAGTTCAGTCAATTGCGCTCGGCGTACCACTGAGTGGGAAACAGTGGCGCGGTGCCAACCTTGGTGCCGAAGTTCTCGCTCCAATTCGTGGTCGGCGCGTTGCAATAGCTCTTCATCCTCGCGGTCACCGGTCTGAATGCCGTAGCCGAACAGAACTGACGCGAGGCCTGGGGCATCCGGCGCTGGCGACACGCGAAAGCGCCGCTTGGAGATCAGCGCGGGCGGGCCTGAATCGATCCTAAAGATAAGATTGGTTTGCATCGGATTGTCGGTATTGCCAACCTCGAGCCGAATATTTGCCGCGGGAAAGCCGTGCGCGGAAAGGATCGCCTGCAAGCGCTGCGTCAATTTTGGAAGGTCGTGCTCCGCCACTTCAATGTCGCTATGCAAATGGGCGGCATCGAGAAGGCTGTCGTCAGCGATGGGTGACCCGAGCAGTAGAATCTCGCGCACGATTCGGCGTGGCTCGACTCGAATTGTCAGCCAAACACCCTGCGATTCGAGCTTCGCTTCGGCAGTTGCGCTAGCGAATAGTCCCGTGTCCAATAGTTCGCGCATGGCTCGCCGAGCCACTTCGCCCGAGTAAGGTTCCCCGAGTCTTACCCGCCGGACTTCGCTAATGCCCTTCCAAAGTTGCCCGAGACTAACCACGTCAATGCGGACAATTCGTTGTCCCAGCAATTCCGAGCTCTCGCCTTGCTCCGAGCGAATCTGCGGTACGGGAGTCATTACGGACTCGTCTTGGGCCGCTGCTGGCCTGGCCCAAAGCGAGCAGAGTACCGCGCAATGCCCGAGCAGCCGAAAGGCGAAGGGGCGACGTGGGCACAGCGACACGAGGACTTATTACACCAGGAATGTTCCGGGCCGATGTGCCAAAAGCAACCGAGAACCGACTTCAAGGCCACCCTACCCCACCTGATGCCACGGATTGGCACAATGGCGCCGGACCAGGCTACGCTTGCGGCGCGTTGATTCGAGTGGCGTTCTTGAGCAGGCGAGCAGCTCGGTGGACCCTTTTGGGACTCCTCGGCGCGGTGGTGTTGCTGGTTTTCTTGGGCTGGCTGCTCGCCAACCATACAAACTGGGCCGGTCCGTTGTTCGCCAACGGGTTACGCCGTGTCATTGGTGCCGAGCGCGTTACTCGCCTGGAAGAGGTTTCTTACGGTCTTGAGGATCGTTGGAACCATTGGCGACATCGAAACGAAGCTCCGAAGGCTCGCTGGGCCGCACCGCCCCCGGCGGAATCGCCGGAGCCGATCACGAATGATGCGGGCACCGTCCCGAGTTTCCGACCCTCCAACGTGGGACCGGTGAGCGCCAAGTGGTTTGCACCGGGTGATGGCGAGTGGGTCAAAGTGCCCGATCCGCGCCATCCTGATTGGCCCACGCTGCTTTACAAAACGTTGCTTCATCCGGACGTCAATCGTTCCTGGGCGGACTTGTTTGTTGTCGCTGCGTCACTGGACAGTGCCGTGCTTCACGCCCAAGCCGGCAAGGGCGAACCACGAGCCGATCCCGGAACTCCAGCCGTCGAACGAACCGGACGTATTGCGCCCGAATTTTTGCCGTCCCTGCTAGCTGCCTTCAACGGTGGATTCATGGCGGAGCATGGACACTATGGAATGCGCGTGGACGGTGTTACACTTCTCAAACCGAGACCCAAGTCCTGCACCATCGTTGGGTACACCAACGACACTGTGGAGATTGCCACTTGGGATAACGTATCGAGTTCGGACGCGCGGATGCGCTGGTTTCGGCAGACACCGGCTTGCATGTACGAAAATAATACGATGCACATCGGCCTCCGACAGCCCGAAACTCGTCTTTGGGGCGCAACCCTTGACGGCGAAACGGTAATTCGTCGCTCCGCGATTGGTCTAGATGCCTCGCGCCGCGTGCTCTATGTGGGGATCAGCAACAACACGACGGCGCGTGCGCTCGCCGAGGGCATGCACCACGCCGGAGCCGTCGATGTGGCACAACTCGATGTCAATTGGTCTTATCCAAAGTTCTTGCTGTACGGACTTAACGACCACGGTGAGCTAGTGGCTCAAGCTCCGGTGGATGGCTTCGAATTCAACCCCGGTGAGTACGTAAGCAAATCGGCCTATCGCGATTTCTTCTACTTGACGCGCAAAAGCGAGGACAGTACACCGCCCGAAGCCTGCCCGAATTGTGTGAAGTCGAAGTAACGGGAATCCTCCCATCCAGTGAAGTACTGTTTGCCGTTCCTATTTGAAGCGCCGGCACGCCGTGCGCCTGGTTTCGTTGGTGACCCGCTCGTCCGTTCACTACGCCCTTCGGGCGTTCCTCGCTGCGCGAGGACCGTCTACCTCCTTGAAAAAGTTCAACTAGCTGCACTTTTTCACTCCGGTTCCGACGTTTTATCATGTGGGTGTTCCGGGTCCCGACCCGGAACACGGCATCGGAAAAGTTGACTCATTTGCATCGAGTCTCACGCCATAAGTACGGTAATTCGTCTTCGATTGTGTGACTGGCATACAAATAGCCAATGGCTCCTTTCTTTGGGGCCACATCGGCACGGAAAGCCTAAGCAAAAATTTGCCTCGCGCTTCGAATGGGCTCAGAGCTTGGCACGGCCTTTCCGATACATGGGAAACCCCATAGCTCGACAGAATGGCGCCGCAAAAGCCGGCAAAAAATCAATCATTCATAACTAAACGCATTGTTCACCTAGAACCAAACAACCAAAACTTGTGAAGAATTCGATAGTTCAAGGAATAGACATCAGTGAGCCAAAAATGTTATTGACTCAAGCCACCGTTCCCGATACGTTCGCCGCGCATTTACTAATAGATAGGGCCAATCTCTCGCATTAGCGAGGTGGTTGGTTTACGGGTGTGCTTTTGCGCAAATCGAGCGCAGGGGAGTGACTTCGATGTCAAACAAAGCTGCTGACGGAAGCATAGTTCATCGTGGTTGGAGTGGATTGCGCAGTGCTCTAGCTTTGGCAATGCCCGCTGTAATCGCCATAGCTTGCAGTAGCGCGCATGAGACAGAAGACATTGGCGAGGTCCAGCAGGCTGCTTCTTCGACGGGCGGTTCCAAAGCAACTGGCGGAGCTAAAGCAACCGGTGGCAAATTGAGCACGGGTGGCTCGAAGACCACAGGTGGCACGAGCGCGACCGGTGGCTCAAAAGCAACCGGCGGCAAGTCGAGTACGGGTGGCTCCAAGGCACGGGTGGCACATCAAGCACCGGTGGCAAAGCGACTGGTGGAACTAAAGCTACGGGAGGTGCGAACACGGGAGGCACCAAAGCGACGGGTGGAACCAAAGCCACCGGAGGCAGCAGCGCGGCACCCGTTTGTTCGCCGCCGAATTGCGATGACAGCAACGCTTGCACGACGGATAAGTCTCAATTCGGGAACCTGCACGCATACGCCGGTCACCAACGGCACGTCCTGCAATGATGGCAATGCCTGCACGCAAACAGATAGTTGCCAAAACGGCACATGCACAGGAAGCAATCCCGTCGTGTGCGCCGCCCAGGACACTTGCCATACAGTTGGGACGTGCAACCCCAGCACCGGCACTTGTTCCAACCCAGTAGCTCCCGACGGCACGGCTTGCTCAGACAATAATGCGTGCACTCAAACCGACGCCTGCCAGAGCGGCACCTGCGTGGGCACCAATCCTGTTTCAGTAGACGACGGCGACCCCTGCACAACTGACAGCTGCGACCCAGTGCTCGGCGTGCAGCATGTGCCGGTAACGGATAACCCCAATTGCGCCCAATGGTACTCGGGAGGCCTCAAGGTTGAGGTCAAGACCAACTACTGCGACCAGCAAAAAGCGCAACAGTACTTCCAGGTGACCAACACGGGAGCCGCTCCAGTCAACCTGTCAGACATATCGATCAAGTACTGGGTCTATGACACAAGCGGTGCTAACGTTGTATCTGACATCTACTACGCCGGGTGCGTAGTCACCTCGCCGTCCAATCTGACCTGCGAACATCCGGTGACCGGCGTGTCCGCAACAGGAACGCAATTCCCGGCATGCGGACCCGATGCGAATCATCAGGCAAACTGGGAAGTAACGCTCACGCCCACGGACAGCTATGCGCTGCAACCAGGTCATCAATGGAACAACCTGCAGACAGTCGTGCACCTGGACACCTGGGCCAATTTCACGCCCGGCACGAGCCAGTGGTACAGCACCTGTCTCACGAGCAGCAATTACGCGACTGACCCCCACTTTAGCGTCTACTACAAGGGCAACCTGGTCTTTTCATCGGGTATCAATGCGCCTAGTTGCCGCGCGCCGCATGGGACGCAACAGCTATCGGGGCACATCAAGCCCGCTATGGCAGCCGCGCCATTGGTGGGACCGGTCCCGCCCTCAACCACGATTCGGCTGACCATTGGCCTGCCGCTTGGCAACGCGCTTCATCCTGAACAGGAGCTGAAAGATCTCGTAAAGCAGGTTTCAGACCCAAATAGTCCGAAATATCGCCAATACCTCACGTCTGAAACGCTGACCGACTTGTACGGAGCAACGCAGGCGCAATACGACGCTGTGCGCAGCTGGGCGCAGAGCAGCCATCTATCGATAGTTTCTACGTACTCGAATCGGTTGATACTGACCGTCAGCGGCACCGCTGCCGCCGTCGAGCAGGCGCTGTTTCTGAACCTCAACTATTATCTGCGTCCTGATGGGACACAGTTCTACGCGCTCGATCGGGAACCATCGCTCTCCTTGCCAGCGACCTCTGCGACTGTGGAGTATATTGGCGGCCTGGAGAATTACTTCGTGTCGCGCCCGAAATGGGGTTTCGGCCCCGGATCGATAAATGCCAGCGATTTGCGAGCTCGGTATCTTCAGGATCCCAACAACCCCAACTGCCCTGTTGACAATAGTACCTGGAACGGCGACGGACAATGCATTGGCATACTTTCACACGCAACATTCGACCCCAACGACGTCAATACCTTCGCGAGCAACAACGGCCTTGGAACACCGTCGGTGACTGTTGTGTCCGTGGATGGCTTCGATACCACACAACCAGCTGGTACCGAAGGTACAATTGAAGTTGAGTCGGACATCGAGATTGCGCTAGCAATGGCGCCCCGTGCAGCCATCCGAGTATACGAAGGGAACGATGCAGCCAGCATTCTCAATACCATGGCCACGGATCCAGTCTGGCGCTGTAACCAGCTGAACATGTCGTGGATATACGATACGAATTCAGAGCTGGTACATGTTGTTACCGAGCTTTTACCCCCAGCGCATCAATCTTTATTTACGCCCACAGGAGATTGGGGCGCCTATCCGACTAATCCATTAGATTATGAAGACGGAGTTGGTGAAGAGGCCAATTTCATCACATTTGTGGGAGGAACTGATCTAAACAAGATCACAAGTAATTCGTATTCCGAAACGGCCTGGCCTCTCGGCGGGGGCGGAATTTTCGACGGCGCGCAGGGTAGTAGCCTTTTGTCAATCCCAGACTACCAGCTCGGTTTACTGAACGGTGCATCCGGCTCCTACCGCAACGTGCCTGACGTGGCAGCCGAAGCAGAGAGCGAAGTGACAGTCTTTCTTACCTCGCCCGATGTAAACAAGGTAGGTGACCCGAACCTTCCGGGTCACGACTCGAGCTACGCCTGCGACTGGGGAACGAGAACAGGCGTCGCTTACGTAGGGGGCACGAGCATCTCGTCACCTATTTGGGCTGGCTTTACGGCAGTCGTCAATCAAGTCACTGCAAGCCGGGGGCTTGAGCCCGTAGGCTTTCTGAACCCCACCTTGTACGCGATCGGCAAGTCTGCCGCCGCCTATTCAGCAAGCTTTTATGATATCGGCGGCGATGGCCAAGTCAGCGGGCTAAACACTTATACTGGCGTGTCTAACGGTTGCCCAAGCAGCTCGCTGGCTTACCTTGTCGGCGAGAGACTTGATTTTTAACCCAACTGGTACTGGCTACAAGTATGCAGCACAGACCGGATATGATCTGGCCACGGGCTGGGGCAGCCCCCGGTGTGCTCTAGTTGACCAGCTCGCGGTGGTACCACGGCACGTGACTGTCACGGCAAATGTTGACTTTCAGACTTGTACGTGCCCCGATATCTGCGGCACCGCCCCCTCGGGCGGCGAGATCGGGAATGTTAGTGCGTCTGGGTCCTGTGATCTAAACAACGCTAATCTGACGTGTACAATCGACCTCACAAACTACCAGCTGTGCCTAGTGGACCTCGGATTATTCGTCCGCTCGACTCTCACGTTACAGAATGACGGGTCAGTTACAGTCTGCCCCCAGGACTGGTGGGCTGATGGTGACAATTGTGGCGGGAATAATTGGAAGTGGTCTGGCTCGGGCCCCTGCG
Source organism: uncultured delta proteobacterium (assembly GCA_963835565.1). Lineage (GTDB taxonomy): Bacteria > Myxococcota_A > Polyangia > Polyangiales > Polyangiaceae > FEN-1139. The sequence continues at coordinate 63,633 of CAWIGY010000030.1, read as the reverse complement.
CGACGGTGGCGCCTGGCGCCAACGTTGCTATCGATACTAGCGGTTTGTCTGCCCAGGATACTGGAAGCTGTAACTTGGGATTGTGCGGTTGTCCCACCCACGAGAACCTAGGAATCAATGTCTTCAATGCTGATGCGCCATGATGTCACCTAGTAGTCGGCCGTCCGCATTGGAGAAGGTAAAAGCAGTCATGACTCAACGAAATAAGCCATCAGTGAGCTTGATGTGGGCGCTGCTTTTGTTGGCTGCAAGTTGTCACAGCGCGGCATCGAGCGCCGGTGAGCCTTCTTGCCCTGGTTGCGGCACGGGTGGCGCGCCCAATCTTGGCACGGGCGGAAGTGCTGGTACGACGAGCAATAGCGTCAACGGGGGAGACGCAGACGCATCGGGTTGCCCCGAGGCATTCCCCCCAGTCCCCCCAGGCTGCTACAGCAACTGGACACTCCTGACTGATCCCTGGTTCGGGTGGCAATTGCCGGATTGCGTCATCACGTTTGACACGCGTCTCCCGATTGAAATATTGGACGCCTACGTTTGGGTCAATTGCACACTGCGTTACTTTACCGATGGTACCGATGGTAATGAGCAGGGATTCACGTGGAAGGTGGGCCCTTCCTGGCAGACTGACATGGGCAGTATGGCGACCGTCACGTTGACGTTGTCCGGCGAGGCTTGTGACCTAGTAAGAGCCAATAGCGATGCGCGCGTGTACGTGCTTCTTACCACGCCAGCATGCCCTGGACCCACCGGCCCAGCGTAGTTTGTTGCGATCGCGCCGGATGGCAGCATTTCGGTCTCGGGCATCGAGGCCGTGCGGCCAAGAAATCCAACGTGCTTCGAGGGCGTGCTCCGCGGAAACCTATATCACTCGGATTTATTGGCCATTTCGCGCCGTGCTAAATTTGGCCCGTGATTCCGTTTCTTCTCAAATTGATCATCTGGTGATGCAAAGAACTTCAAAGCACTGCATCAACACACCAGGTTACCAGCCATCGGTTTACCGTCCGTGACCCATCTGAACTCGAAGCTCCCCGAATAATTGCAGCCTTGGGAAAATCCACCGCACCGCGAGAGAACTTCGGCTTGCGCTCTTGCATAGCAGCGCTCTGTCCAAGGCAATCAAAATCCGGGTCAACCCCCGAGCCACGCGACGTGGGCGAGCGTCACATTGCGCCTAACAGTACGCGATTGGGCATTCCGATGGCCTTTGGAAGTCCTGGCTTCAGCGGGAGATAGGCATGCATTCGCCGCAAGGGGTTCCAGAGCAGCGGGAGATGGGGGGTGCAGTCGTTGCAAGTGGTTCCCGGGCAGTCGCAGCGGGCATTTCCGTGCCCACGGTTGCCTTGCCAGCTACAGGCCACTCGCTGCCGTTCCTCTGTCGCTTCACAAACTCCAGAATCTGTAACATTTAGAGTCCCGGTTGGTTTGCCTACGTGCTCCGTTGCGACCGTGTTGCGACCGGGCGACTGACTGCTGACTCAATGCCCTGATGGTAGTAGTTGCCGGCTGCAGCTAGTAGCGCGATTCAACTGAAGTGGTGGGTCCTTCGGACCCGGCGACTGCGCCGCCAATCGCGGTACTATCCTAATTATGTTGGGCACTCGCCCAAACCCGAAATCGCTCCGCGATTTTCTAGTACCGGTCTCAGTCGAGAAGGTACTCTGCAGGGTAAGGGGTAACGGCAATGAGCTCAAGTCAGATGAACAAACGATCGAATCATTCAATCATTGCAGCGCTTTCTTTGATTTCTCTTCTCGGTCTCACCGTCTGCAGTAGCAGTTCTGAAGGTAACATGAACATCAGCGACGGAGGCACGGGTGGCTCGAAAGGTATCGTTGTTGTGCCCCCCACGGGGGGATCAGGAGGAACTTCAACATCCCCTTTGAGTTCAACAGTCACTAAGGGCACAACGTTTTTTAGCTCTGAACCCGCCTGTTTTTGTCCTCCTAGTAGTTCGCATTGTGCGGCGACGACCATCACCATTATTGATGTACCGCTCAACGCTGTCAACGAGGGCGTCCCAGGCTACCAATATTGCTACTTGACGGATCCTTCTACTTACACATGCTGGAACTGCGGTGATGCAGGATAGTCCGAGAATTGGCGACAGCTGCATTCCACTGCGCGCTGGTCGGGGTTTCCCTGCTGTGACATGACGAGTCGGTTGCAGCGGCCGCAGTTCACTCGATGCGTACGCGCAAAGCGCAGGTGCTGGTAAATGCCGCGACCACAGGGCAGCCGAGCGACCGGGGGCACAACTGCAACTGGCAATGTGGTCTCAGCCATCGCCGCTGGTCGTGCCCACACTTGTGTCGTAGTAGACGGCGAAGTTCGGTGCTGGGACTTCAACGTTGACGGTCGGCTTAGCAATGGCACCTTCAGGCTTGGCATTTTGCAAATCCGTAGTCTCATCGGCATGGGTCGGCTCTCCGCGGTTTGGGCCTCAGTGCCGATAATGACACTATGGATTCGCAGCGGGCTCTGACTTTCGGTGGGTTAATGCGAAGATGTACTGCGTTCTAAATCAGTGGATGATTGTCTGCGTTTTTATCGGGTCCCTTCCAATCGGTTGCGGCACGAGCGAACATGGTTCTAACGTCGGATCTGGAGGTAGCGGCGGCGGGGGTCAGGGTGGTTCCACCGCCGCTCTTGGCGGGGCTTGCAGCGACATTCAGCGTAATCTGGGTTTGCCGATTTCCTCCTCTTGTATGAATTCGGCCGACTGCCCTCCAAGCCTTTGGTCGGAGGTATCAGTCGATGATTGTATTGTCCCACTCCAAGTGCAACCAGTGGATCTGACCAAGGTAACCGTGCAAGTCAATTGTTCACCAATCAACTCAACGTCTAGCCAGGCGGTAAGCGCTTGCGGATCTTGGACCTATAACGCTGATTCAAACTCGGTCGAATTCTCAGGACAGGTCTGCGAAACTCTCCAATCAATCGGTAGCGCACGAATCGATTTAATTTATGGGGGCCCCGTGGGCACAGTGGGTTGCTACGCGATGACCGTCTATTTTGGTACTAATGATGCTGGTCGGGATGGTGGCTGACAGACCTCTGGCACGATAGCAAGTGAGCGGTAAACTGGCGTCAGGCTGAAAGACCGTTTGTGCGGGCTTTGATTGCGTAGTCTCGGCGGTGCTATGGGCACGGCATGGTTGATACGGGCGGCCCCTATGCGTAAACTCAAGATAATTCCCTGGTTGAATTTTGGCCTGCTGCTCGCGGCTTGCGGAGGCAAAACCGCCAGCAATACCGCGACCACTTCGAGCGCAGGCAAAGGTGAGAACAGCTCGTCCGGAGCGAGCGGCAACATGGTGTCTGGTGCTGGCAATGGGAATTCCTTCGGCGGTGGTAGCGGTCTATCTTTGGGAGGGACAAATGGAGCCCAAGGCGGCCGCGCCACGGGTGGGATTGTGTCGGTTGGAGGCGCAACCTCCACCGGAGGTCACGTGGGCACTGGCGGAGTTTCGGGATTGCCCTGCGGTTTGTCGGATGGGGATGCCTGCGCGGCCGCCAACAACGCCAATTGCGGTAGCATCGTCAACGGCTGCGGCGTAGCCCACGACTGCGGCATCTGCGCGGTGTGGTACCCTTGCGGCGCGGTCCACCCAATCAGTGTGCATCGGCCTCTGCTGCCCCTCGACTGCTTGCCCCTGCCAATTTCAACTGCGGCTACATGTCCGATACATGTGGTGGCATCTTAACTTGCGGCCCTGATCTTAATGGGAAGTGCAGCGGAACGGACGTCTGCGTCTCCAATGTGTGCACCACCCCCTTGATTCCGCTACCTGTTCCGCCCTGTATTGCCGGATCACAGGGATGCCTCTGCGATTCGTTGGGGGGCTGTGCACCTGGTCTAAGTTGCTCAGCTCAAGATGATGCCGGAGTTACGTACAAACTTTGCTGCGATGCGAAGGGCAATTGTCAGCCACCGGCCGGAGCTGCGAACGTTGACAAGACCTGCGCTGGGACCGGGACCCCAACCTGTACGCCAGGTGTGATGATTCCAGCTGCCACTGCAACGACTGACAATTGCGGCTATCCCACGACCAGTTCCCAGGTAAACGCATTTATGTGTGGGATCAATGCGACCGGCGGAAACGCAGTGCCGGCGCAGATTCAGGCCTACTTCAATGATGAGTGGCCGCTCACGCTCGGCTGCGCCACAACGGCCGATCCGGTGTCGCCACTATCATCGGATCCGGGTGCGGTGCTCTACCCCGAGCTCGGCGATCCCACGTGCAATGACACGGCGGGGCGACCCATGCGACCCTCGCTGTACATCACGGATATCACGCAGGACCCGAACTGCACAGCGGGCGATCAGCAAGCAGGTGGCACTGCCACTGATCCGATTGCTGTTTTCGGCACGTGGACATATGCCAACGCTGGCATGCCGGTCACACCAACCAACTTGGCGTATAACTACTGGACTCTCGGCGCAGGGTCAGATCGATACCCACTAGTGTCAGCACGCAGTGCCCCGGGTCAGGTCTCACCGGGGCGGGCTATGGCGCGGAGATACGGTTTGAGATGGGCCTTATTTCCGGTCACACTTACCGCCTTCAGGTTATTGCCCACGACAGCGCCCAAACACAAGGCGGCGACTGGGGCGAGACCTGTATCACCTTCTGCGCCGGAAACGGCGTGTGTCCGCAATTGACCTGCGCGGATTATCCCGCAGGCACCTGCGGACCGCAGAGCGACAACTGTGGCGGCACTATTGACTGCGGGCCATGCCCGTGATGTGCCAATATTCGCGCGAGCCCAGCGGTCGCGTAATTCACACTTGTGGTTTCGAGCGCGTTGGTGGTCAAGTTCTGAACCATGCACGCGCCGCCGCTGAGATGATTCCGTGCCGTCAAGACATCCAGTCCGTATTAGACTTACCGACTCACAGTCCACAGACACAAGTGATGTGCGTTGAAAGTGCTGTTAGCGATTTCGCGCCCGAAAGCACGAACCAGCCGAGGCAGGCCTGCCGGGTTACCCGTCGTCAACGTTTCCAGCCGGCAAAATTGGGCAATTGCGGGGGGTTTTGGGCTGCTGTTTATTCGTTTGTGGTTGCCGGGCCTCGTCGCTATACTGCGCCGGGCTATTGGACCGGACTGACTCGTCACACCTGAATGGATCACCCATGAACTACCGTTGGATTTCTGTATCACTGGCAACTCTGGCTTTTGTTGGCTGCGCCGCACACCACCAAAAAATGCGTCCCCGGTCCACCGAAGGGACCGTCGTTATTCCAGCGCCGGAAGCGAGCACGAACACGGCGCCAGCCGATCCGACGAATCCCTTTGTCGGAGCGTCGTTCTACATAAACCCTGAGTACGTCAAAGAGGTCGAGGATGCGGCCGCGGCATCTCCGGAGAACGCCGCTACCATCAAGAAAGTCGACCGCCTTCCCGACGGCTACTTGGCTCGTGATGAATTCTTTCATCGCAAAGATACCCAAAGTTCTCGACGCTGCCGCCAAGCAGGCATCCAGTGACGGAAAGCCCATTCTGAGCGCGTTCGTGGTCTACAACCTGCCTGGTCGCGACTGCGCGGCAAAGGCTTCGTCCGGTGAGTTGACCTTGGAAAACGGCGGCGAGGAGCGTTACAAGACGGAATTCATCGACAAGATTGCCGCTGAATTTGCCAAGTATCCCAAGCAGCGCATCGTCGTGTTTCTCGAGCCAGACTCGTTGCCAAACTTGGTGACCAACCTCACTCAGAAGCCGTGCGCCGCTGTGGAGCAGGTGTACAAGAAGTCCATCGCCTATGCGATTCAGAAATTGAACATGCCGAATGTCTCGATCTACATGGACATCGGCCATGCCGGTTGGCTTGGCTGGGAAGGTAACCGCCAGAAGGCAGCCGCGCTCTACAAAGACGTACTTGACGCAGGCGGGGGGAGCCGACAAAATCCGCGGATTTGTTACCAACATTTCTAACTACAACACTATCAACAGCCACGACGGTAAAAAGCTCGGACCCACCAACCCCTGTCCCGACGAGCTGACCTTCGCCAAGAAGCTCACTGAGGCTTTTGCTGCCGTGGGCGTCACGGGCAAGAAGTTCGTCATCGATACTTCGCGCAATGGTCGTCCAACTCGGTCGACCTGGAGCAGTTGGTGCAACGTCCAAGCGGCTGGTCTCGGGCCACGGCCACAAGCCTCGCCTGACCCACTCATCGACGCTTATTTCTGGATCAAGCCACCGGGCGAATCAGACGGCACCGCGGATCCGAAGGCGCCCCGGATGGATCCATCCTGTAAATCAGGCGACAGCATGCCGGGCGCACCCGACGCCGGTGAATGGTTCCAATCGTACTTCATCCAGCTGGTGAAGAACGCGGAGCCACCGCTTTAAATTGGTCCAGATTAACACCGCAGCATTCTGGCTTTCAACAAATCGCAGGCTTGAGAATTGCCTACGGCCGCATTCGCAATGTTTGTGCTACTAGGGCGCGTGCGGGTGGCGAAGCGAGACCGGAATTACTTATTGTATTGGCCGCCGGGGCCCCGTCCCCAGCGGCGGCATCGAGAGGCGTGTGGCAAGAGCGCGTCTTGCGCTCGGCGCGATTTCTTCCACTTGACGCGCAACAGCGAGGTCGCCATACCTGCCGCTGTATTGCCTGAATTGCCCGAAGTTGAAGTAATTCGTCGTCGATTGTGCGACACCGTAATCGACCGCGTCATTGCTGAAGTGCGTACGGCCAGGGCAAACATCACGTTTTTGACGCCCCCGGCACGCCTCAAGTCAAGTCTAGTAGGTCGCTCCATTGGCGACATTCAGCGGCAGGGTAAATACCTGCTGTTTTCGCTAGACGACCACAGTCGGCTGCTGTTGCATCTTGGAATGACGGGTCAACTATTCACGAGTCGTGCCGTGAGCCCACGCTTGCTCAACAAACAGTCTCGAAACCGGTTGAAGGCTGGCAAAGCCCAGGTCTTTGCGCCCGACCAGCACACGCATTTATCGATAATTTTCGCCGACCGACGTGAACAGCTGCACTTTCGCGACTGCAGAAAATTTGGCAGGCTGCTGTGGCTTGCAGCGGGCGCAACGGACGCACGCCTTCAGCGACTCGGTGTGGATGCGCTTTCGATTACTCCGAAGCTGTTGTGCGAAAGCTTAGCCAAGCGAAGTATTCCGATCAAGAGCTTGCTTTTAGATCAGTCGGTCTTGGCCGGCGTGGGCAATATTTATGCGGACGAAGCCTTGTATCAAGCTAGCCTTGCGCCCGAGCGAGCGGCTCAGAGCCTGCAGCCCGAGGAGACGCGTATCCTGTGTAGGACCCTGCGCAAGGTGTTAACTCACGCGATTGCTTTGGGTGGCTCGAGCATTAACGACTACGTGCACCCCGACGGCAGCGACGGCCAATTTCAGAACTCATTTTCAGTCTACGGTCGTGAGGGCTTGTCTTGCCGTCGCTGCCAAACGCTAATTGTTCGAATAGTAATCGGTCAACGAAGCTCGCATTTTTGCCCGAATTGTCAGAAGTGACCAATCGCATATGTGGACGTTCCTTATTGGTTTCAGAAGAAAAGCACTGAAGTTCCCGGACAGAATCGCAAAAGCTGCGCGCGGGGTCGGGGCCCTGCGCGCCAACACAACCAGAAATTCCGAATGACACGGGAGTCGCGCGTTTCGGTTGAGACGGACTTATCAGCCACGCAAAAACAAGCGAGCAAAGTTCCGCGAAAAGTCGCAGTTTCCAACCCAACTGTTCTCGTTGCCGCGACCAGTCCAAGCTAAAGCGTGTCGCCGGCCTTGGCCTCGGCTACTCCGTCAAATACGCCTTCAAATAGCGGTCCGGATAGATAACGCTCGCCGGCATCTGGCAGTATTACGACGATGGTTTTGTTCGCGAATTCCGGCTGCGCCGCTAGGCGGGCTGCGACGGCTGCAGCCGCACCGCAACTAACACCGCTCAAAATCCCCTCTTCCTTCGCGAGTCGCCGCGCGAATGCCAGCGACTCTGCTGAGCTTATTTGTTCGACGCGGTCAACTACGGATAAGTCGAGATTTTTCGGGATGAAACCTGCGCCAATTCCCTGAATTTTATGCGGCCCCGGTTTTAGCTCCTGCTGGGCGAGGTGCTGCGTGATAACGGGACTTTCGACAGGTTCCACCGCTACGCTCAGGATTGTCTTTTTCTTCGTGTGCTTGATGTAGCGCGAGATTCCAGTAATCGTACCGCCGGTACCGATGCCCGAGACCAGCACATCAATGGTACCATCCGAATCCTCCCATATTTCGGGGCCCGTCGTAGCCTCGTGAATGGCCGGGTTCGCTGGATTGTCGAATTGTTGGGGCATAAAATAGCGACCCGGATTCGAATCCCTAATTTCCGTGGCTTTCTTGATGGCACCCGGCATGCCTTTCGGGCCTTCGGTAAGCACGATATTGGCGCCGAGCGCCTTGAGCACTTTGCGTCGTTCAATGCTCATTGTTTCAGGCATGACCAGAGTCAAGCCGTAGCCACGTGCCGCCGCTACAAAGGCCAAGGCAATTCCGGTGTTGCCTGACGTCGGCTCGACGATATCAACGCCCGGTTTTAGGATTCCTTGTTTTTCTGCGTCCCAGATCATGGCGGCGCCGATGCGGCACTTGACCGAGTACGCTGGATTGCGACCCTCGATTTTGGCGAGCACGCGGGACCCTTTCGGCACAACGCGATTCAATTGCACCAGTGGGGTGCGCCCGATGGACAGGGAATTGTCAGTGTAGATTGGCATGGTTTATCCATTATAACAGAGGGATGTCCAATGAGAAGCCCCCTGGAAAATATATTTTCGAGGCCATTAAATTCAGTAAATTCCATTAGTTATGGAATACGTGGACTATTTTCAGGTCGGTTGCCAGTCGCCAGTTAAATCCACTGGTGCCAATCTATGGATCTGAGATTAAGGTTTCGGTAGGCCGCATTTGGGGCAGGGGCCCTGCTATTCTTCTCGAATGCCAACCCACATTCGCACTGTGATCGGCGATGCTACTCGGCCCGAGGCAGCAGGAAACAAGATCATAGTTCACATTTGCAACGATGTGGGCGGCTGGGGAGCAGGATTCGTCCTAGCACTTTCAAAGCGTTGGCGCAAACCGGAAGTCGAATACCGAAGGTGGCATCGGGATAACCGTGCCGGCGATTTCGAGTTGGGCGCTTTGCAAATGGTGCAAGTCGAACCGGAGCTCTACGTGGCAAACCTCATCGGACAACATGACGTGCGCGCAGTAGGCGGACGTCCCCCGATCCGCTACGAAGCCGTTCGCATGGGCCTTTCACGCTTACGCGAGCATGCCTTGAGACTCAAGGCCTCAGTGCACATGCCGCGAATTGGCTGTGGGTTGGCGGGGGGCAAATGGGAAGAAATTGAGCCGCTTGTGGTGGAAGAACTCGTGCTGCACGGCATTGCGGTCACGGTCTACGACTTAAGCAGTTCCTAGCTAGAACTGGTCTTATTGCACGAGCGTCGCTATATGATCGTGAAAGGTTTGCGCAAACGTGCTGTTGGGGTTGCCGCTGGTGTAGTCCGTGATCAGTGACCAGGGGTTTCCGTTTGAAGAGGAAGTTGTTGCGCTGCACGCACCGTAGGCATCCCATGACCACGCCAGGTACCCGATATTGTAGCTGTCAAACCAATTCATCCAATTGGTGATAATCGAACCCTGGCAATCATTTTCACCAATTTCAGTGGCAACAATGGCCGTGGTTGCAGCGAGCGTGGCCGGCACGCCATCAAAACAGGTGGTATCTTTGCAACCATTGTTATTGTAGATATGCCAGGCTGCCCCGATATTGTTCGCAGGATCCGTCGGCCTGTACTTGGCCCATTGCGTCAATCGATTGGAGTATTGAACGCCTCCGAGAAGAATGACGTGGCTTGCAGCCGTGTTGCCTTCGGCAGTGCGAACCGCGTTGACCAGTTGTTGAAAACCAGTCGCTTGGTAACTACCCAATGTTTCGGGTGTCCAGCCTCCGTCCACCTGCACCCATTGTACGATCGTCGTCGTGCAACCGTTTTTCCAGCATTGCCAGGCAGTGTCATTGTCGCCGTCACTGTTCGGATACGGCTCGTTGAAGAGCTCAAATACGACACCCAGATCGTCTTTGAATGTTGTCGTTACGTCGGTCCAGAAGTCCAGCGCATGATCAGCATCCGGCATCGGCAATTGACCGGTCGCCAGCGTTGTGCCGTAACCAACCCAATGTAGCTCCAGAATTGGGTAAATATTGTACTTGTGCAGTAGCGATACGTAATGCTGAATAGCAGCTTTATAGTTATTGCCGGCAAATTGTGGAAGCACTTTTGGTCCGGAGTCACCGTTCGCATTGACATTGAGCCAACAGCTTTCATTCAGGGGTACCCGGACAGCGTTGACTTTCCAACTTGCAATGGCCTGTACGGAGACCTCCGTGTCGGGGCCATCAAAGATGCCATAGCCTTTCACACATTGATATTCCGTTCCCGAACGGTTCACACCGTGCAGGACAACGGGGGTTCCTTCATCTTCGCTACCCGCGTCGGCGCCGGAATCTGTACTTGGGTCGTTATTCGGCTTTGACCCGGAAATATTCGGTTTTGACAGATCTCGGATGGTATTACCTTCAATCTTTAGCACGGTGGTCGATGTCGATGTTACGCCACCCGTGCTGGTGGCTCCTCCAACGTCCGTGCTACCCGAGCCACCCAGGGTTCCCGCGCCGCCCGAAGCGCATAACGCGCTCGTCTTTCCGTCACAGAATTGGCCGGTGCCCGTGGAGCAAGCGCTGATAAAAAGGGCGGAAATTATGCCAAGACCGACAAGAAACGGGGACGACGAAGACACGGATATTATCGACATGAAAGCTCCAAGGCGCTGGTCATTTCAGTTGAATCCTAGCTGCCGTTGCAATTGATTCAACTCCCCAGTAATTGATACTGAGTATCAATTACTGGATGTTTTTTTATAGAAAATCTCAACATGTAGCGCTGAGAGGCAGATGAATTAAACGACACCCTTTCAACACAATGCACGGCGCTCGCCGGCTACCACGCGCAAGCATCAGCTGCCATCCCAACGGCCCCCATCCCATGTCGTTTGTTTGGTCGGTGCGAGCTTGGTTCGGGGATCAGCCCTTCGGTCGAAGATGTGCGGGATTTCGTCGATTGTGGAAAGCGAAAGGAACATCTAGAGCCCCGGCCCAGCCAACTGCCTTCTGAAAAGTGACTGGAGATGAATGAGTTCTGGGTCTTAAGTATCGTTAAGGAGAGAATATTTCGATTCTACTAGACGCTCCGGACCTTGATCGGGTAACCTCTGCGGGCTATTCCAATCAGCCCTAAATCGGGTATTCCACAAGGTCGTGGTGAGGCACCAAGGGGATTCAAAAATGGTGAATTGGCGCACATTGTGGCTTAATAATTCGGATTGTCCGCCGTATTCGCAGGTCCAGCCATGACGATTGGACCACCATCGGGTGTTTACACTGAGCGAGGGGCCGTCCGACTGACCCTTGAAGGTGAAATTACATTGAGCGATGTTGAGGAACTGCGGGAATTGATGATTAAGGCTGTCGAGACCCAGCAAACCGTACTGATCAATTGCAGCACTGCGACCTATTTCGATACGGCCGCCTTGCAATTCCTGGCCAACCTGCGAGTCGAAGCAAGATCACTGGGAGTACCACTTCAAATTGCAGGGCTCCCGGGTTCCGTACTGGCTGACGCGACTCCGCGAGGCAGCGCCCTCGGTGGATCCGGGCAGCGCCTGGCGGGATAATTGGATTAGCGCTGGCAACTAATTAACGGGACTCCTCCCAGCCGCTGAGGCCAAATTTGCCGTTCCTATTTGAATTGCCGGCACGCCGTGCGCCTGGTTTCGTTGGTGACCCGCTCGTCCGTTCCAACGTTTTGATGGTGTTGGTTGTCTGGGCCCCGGCCCAGACAACTGGGTTCTGAAAAGTTGACTCAAACGCCATGACTTCTTCGCCTTAAGGTCTTGAAATATGCTCAACAAAGGGCCGAGCGCAGGTTCGGGCCCCGTCGAGAACTAATGAACGATTTACAAATGAGATTCCAGCAATGTTAGCTGTGCAGGCGTCTGATTGTCAGTGATGACCATGTCATTGGTGGTCCTCCACCAGGGCCCCCCAGCCCAATAAGCCCAACCGAGCCAGCGGCTTGGGTTTGATTCCACGAATGTGAGCATACCGTCCATGGCAGTTATGCAAGTTTGATTGGGTCCACCCCCAAACTCGCCCAAGAAGGCCCGCATGGCGTTCTGTTGTAACCAGCCATCGAAGGCTTGCAGACTGTCTACTCCCACTGTGCTGCTGACACAAGTGTCATGAGTGCCAGAATGGTCGCTATCGAGATATTGGTGAACCTCGTAGACGAAATTATTACCGCTGTCCACAACACCTAGCATGACCCGATTGTCATTGGATCCCGTGTTTTCGGTCCAGCTCCACGCGCCGGTCCAGTTGGTTCCCGGCACCAAGATCAGATTGGTGGCGCCGGTAGCTCGAATGGCTGCTATTGCATCATTGGCGGCGCCGAGCCAAGTATTGACGTCGATGTTATTGGGTTCATTCATTAGGCCAAAAATCACCCGTGAATTACCCTTGTAAACACTGGCAAGCTTGTTCCAAAAATCGGAAAAGTCAGCGCTAGTAACCGTACCGCCACCAATAGTTTGCCCATTATATTGGGCGAAATTGTGCGGATCGAGGATGACTTGTGCGCCTTTGCTGGTTGCGTAATTTACAAAATCATTCATACGCCCTTGCTCCGTGGCATCCAGACTGCCCATGAGCGTCTGCTGCAGTCGCTCCCAGCGGAACGGCAGGCGAAAGATATTCATTTTGAGTCCCGTGTAGCGATCGACCTCGGCATGCGTCGGGTAGGTGTAGTCCGTTCCGTAAGTGCCGGGTAGTTTCGTGTTGCCCCATTCAGCGCTGGACAAATTGATCCCTTTCAAGGCGACTGCCGAACTCGCCACTCCACCGGTAGCGGAGCCGCCGGCCACCGACGTATCACCGCCAGTGCCCACCGTGCTCGAATTGCCTGCTAGGCTCGAGTCACCGGCATTTCCGCTGCCGCCGCTCGATCCAGCCGGGCCCGCTGCGCCTCCGGCCCCCGTGACGCTCATTGCATCCGAGCTGCCACAGCCACCGAGCAAAGTAAGACAACTCAACCAACCAATAACAGCCAACGGGCGCATCGTTACCTCAAAAGATCGTTTGTAATAATCAGGGCTTGATTGCACAGATTGGGTCAAGTATCCCTGTTTTTGCAGTATGTTCAAGTCAGGCTGTCGCGTTTCGCTGTCGGGAACTGCCGAACATGGAATTCCTGCAGGGCGAAAACGATACCGTTCGCGTTGGCCCGGTTGGTTGCCCGCTTTACTTGACCGTGCCGCAGTGACAAGGAAAAATTCGTGAGAATATTCGTTACTGGAGCCACTGGCTTTATCGGATCACATGTCGCGTATCAACTCCTGAATGCGGGACACGATTTGGTTATTATCGCGCGCAATCCACAAAAGCTGCCTTGGCTAACTGCACATCCGAAGGTAAAGCGCGTGACAGCGACGCTCTACGACAACGACACCATCCATAATCTATTGCCGGGCTGTGAAGCCTGCATTCACATTGCACTAGGCTGGGGTGATAGAGACCGAGTTGGCCGAGGCATGCTTCGACACTTTTTCAGGCGCGGTTCTCCGTCAATGTAACGTCTGTCATGCTGGGCTCTTCGGCCTCTTCTCGGTCAATCCGTTTGCTGGGTTTGCGCGACAACAAAACCAGGGTGGCCGCCGCGAGGCTCATTAGGGGGACCAGCATGGCTTGAGGCTCGCCGAGACTTAGGGACTTCAAGGAATCTCCACCCAAGATAACCGCGAGGGTTGTAGCTGTGTAAAACCTGGTTCTGGGATGAATCAGGAAGAATGTCGAAACCAGGGCGCCGATTCCCAGCGTCGAAAGCCACCCGTCAACTTCGGAAAAATCCCCATTGACATATTTGGACGTCACCAACCTGCTGAGGCGATCAGCCCCGAATTGCAGCAAAAAGTAGCCAACGAGCAATGTGATAGTCCAGTCGGCGGCGACGATCATACGGTTGATTGCTTTCATGGTCGAGTCTCCCGGTCCTTGGCCCACTCATGCCCGAGATACTGTGTCAGTTGCGTTGCTGAAAAGTTTACATTTGAATAAATTTTCATGGTTCGAAGATCGAGGTGGGGCCTGAATTACCCACGTTTCGATTGTGTGTTTCCAATAGGCCTCAGATCGGCCGATTCAAGCATTCAGAATTGATAGTCCGAAACAATGCACCGGGCGCAACCGGCATTCGCAACCAAGACGCGACGAAGCAACCCTTGACTACTGAAGAGTGCCGCAGGACAAAAACACGTAAGCGTTCGATAGTGGCACGGCGACACCGCCATTACAAGTGGGACAGTTGCCTACGAATCTGAGATTTCGTTTCTCCGTATCCGGACACTTTGCTACGATAGCAGTGCTGCCCGCTCCGTTGGCTGGATCTACGTAGCAAAAGCCTGGAGGAAGAGATACGTTTGCGGTGGCGTCGTCGGCGTTTTGACAGACGGTCAGATTGTTGCCGTTTTCCTGGGGCAATTGGCAAACGCACAGGGTTGAGCACGCGGGTTGGCCTGGATTGTCGCAGATTTTGTTGTTCCGCATGTCCGCGGTAACATCAGCCACCATTGCCGCGCTCGGCACGAGGCGTTGCTCTGCCATGCAGTATGACGCGCAGTCCATATTCTGGAGATTACTGCCCGGGACAACTTCGACGACACTACACGAAATCGAACCGTTGGAATTGACGGCGATGGGCGACGATAAGCAGCTGCCCTTGAGCGCCCCTTTCATGCGGGTTACTAAGGCTGAAACGGCAGGGTTATAGCCGTAGCCAGGGCTAGCGGGTGTGGACAAGTCTTTCGGGCAAATGGAGGCCACCACGGAATTACCCTGTGCAGCCGCGACGCTAGACGTTGCGTAATCGTGTAACACGGCAATTTCACGCAGGCCTGGGTAAGCTTTGGCGGCTACTTGCGTGGTCCCGTTGCACAGGGGCTTGTCGTAGTTGGGTACACCGTTCTGGCCGCCACCTCCGTCGGTTTGGAATGTTTGATCGCAGCAATCATTTGGATTCAAATACTTACAACTGGCGTAGTCGTTGGAGCCAGTCGTACAGGCGCAGGCACGAGCCGTCACCAATGGGAATATACAAGCGTATTCCAAGTCTTCGAGCGCTGTATTGTACTCACTCCCATTGGGATTTGCGTTGGTCGGAGCAGTGGGGCCGGGAGTGGGACCGAAAATTGTCTGCGTGTTCCAGGGTGCTGTGTTGGGAATCACGTCTAGGCTGCCCGCAGCGCCATCGACGTTTCCGCCAGCCACGCGCGGCACCAAAGACTCGATCATGTGCATGTCATGCGGCATCATGTTGGCGTTGTCATTGCCGTAAATTTGCGCCCGAAATCCCCTGAAAACCGCGGTTAATCGGTTGAGTGCCGGCGCCGGCACTGGTCCACGCCGGATCCGTCGTGGAAATGTAGGTTAAATTCCCGTTGGCATCGAGATAACCAATGTCTTGCCAAGGCACGCCGACAATTCCAGAAAGGAAGATGGCCGAGTTGTCCGATCTTGGGATTGATTGCGGATAGCCTTGCACAGCTGAGCCATTGTTCATGGTGCCAACGGTGGTGCTGTACAGTGGATTGGGCATCTGACGGCTTCCGGGATTGCAATTGGCCCCAAGTGATTTCGCAACCGTGCAGTTGCAGTCCATGTCCCCGAAATCTTGATCCGGGCAAAGCACCTGGTTAGTCAGCCCGACGACATAGCGCGACGTGGGATACAGAAACTCATAGCCAAAGCGCCGCTTTTGATTCCAGCAGCGAACATTGGCCTGATAGGTGCCGTCATCCACGCCGGCCGCTTGACCATTGGGACAACTAGCGGCGCAACCGGCAGGCGCGCCAGCGGTACAAGAGTAGCAGCATTTGTCGTTGGGGTTGCTGGCGCATTGGGACGAACCGGTCGGAATTGATTCGGCCGTGGTAGCGGAGACCCAGCCCACATCCGTGTCGCGAATTGAACAATCGTTCTCGTCCGTTAGCATGACAATCGCCACCAGCGAATCGGGCCGCAAAATGCTGCGCGCTGGAGCAGGAGTGTGTCGTCGCTGCCGACGCGTTTGGTTTGATGGGTAGTGGGATCGGGAGCAGCTAATGGGTAAATGGGCGGCACGGGATCGATCAAGAAGCGGAACCAACCTTCCAGCTGCGATTCGAAGCCGCAGCCGATTTCGTGCGTTGCGCTCACCATGTCGATAAAGATTTTATTGGCGTCCGTCAAATCCTGCTGGCTGACATCGGTGGGAAGTGTCGAATTGCCCCAAGCCAGAAAACCATAGAGATTTGAGGACGAGTCCGTTGGGAGTGTCGCATATTGCGATTGCGGATCAGCCAGAATATCAGTCGGAGCGGTTTGGGCGCGGGCCAATGTCCCGATCAAATGTCCCTCGTCGTTCACGTCAGGCGGCTGAGGTATGGCGTTGCCGTTGGCATCCGTATATTGCGTAGGGGCACCGGGCGTGCAAAGCGAGTTCGCTCCGTGGTCGCCCAAACTGGATGTCACAATGCCAATATGGATGTTGTTGACGGGGTTGAACTCCTCAGGCGTGGACCCTGTCGGACAGGGGGTTGTGGCTCCAAGGAGTGCGGCCACAGGCGGGTTGAGCGAATTGCCATTCGCATCCACGCAATTCGGCGCCACCAACTGACCCAGTAACTGTGGAACGGCAGCCGCCAAGACTGCCTGCTTGTCCCCCATGGAGGGCGAATTGTCGATCATGAGCAACAAGTCGATGCCCGTGATCGCATTGTTGGCGAGTTTCTTGAACGTCGTCGGAATGTGGCCCGCGCCTGAACCCGCCGAACCATCGTCAAGCACACGGCTCCCGCAGCCCAGAGCAGCCAACGGCACGATTAGAAGTGCTAGGCAAGGCCATGAGGGACGGTTTCGAAGGGGTCCGATGGGGGTCATGACTGTGTAATGTTATACGCTAAGCTGATTGATCACGGTGCTTTGGCCCAAGAGCCGCTCCGGTCCATACTTTCGGGGCACGGGCGCCGAGCAACAGTCCAAAAACCGCCTTGAACTGGATGCTGAAGGTTTGGCCCGAGGTTCGCAGAACCGCAACAAAAATACTGCGGGCGACCCGGGATTCTTTCCCGAATCGCCCGCTGGTCCCCGAAGCGACGAATCAACCCTTGTCTACTGAGCGCAGGAAATGAACACGTAGGCGTTCGGCAAAGGCACGGCGACGCCACCGTTACAAGTGGGACAGTTGCCTACGAATCTCAGATTTCGTTTCTCGGTATCCGGACACTTTGCTACGACAGCAGCGCTACCCACTCCGTTGGCTGGATCTACGTAGCAAAAGCCCGGAGGAAGAGATTGGTTTGCGGTGGCGTCGTCGTCATTTTGACAGCCAGTCAGATTGTTCCCAGTTTCCTGGGGCAATCCGCAGACGCACATCGTAGAGCACGCGGGTTGGCCTGGAGCATCGCATATATTGTTGTTCTGCATGTCCAGCGTAACATCGGCCAGCTCCGCCGCGCTCGGCACGAGGCGTTGCTCCGACGAACAGTACGAAGCGCAGTCCATCCCGTTGAGATTACTGCCCGGCACCACTTCCACGACGTTACACGAAATCGAACCGTTGGAATTGACGGCGATTGGCGACGATAAGCAGCTGCCCTTGAGCACTCCTTTCATGCGGGTCACCAAGGCTGAAACGGCAGGATTATAGCCGTAGCCAGGGCTGGCTTCTTGTCCCGAGGTCAAATTGGCTGGGCAAATGGAGGCCACCACGGAATTGCCCGGTGAAGCCGCGACACTCGACGTAGCGTAATCGTGTAACACGGCAATTTCACGCAGGCCTGGGTAAGCCTTGGCGGCCACTTGCGTGGTCCCGTTGCACAGGGGCTTGTCGTAATTAGGCACACCTAACTGGCCGCCAGCACCGTCGGCTTGGAACGTTTGATCGCAGCAATCATTCGGATTCAAATACTTACAACTGGCGTAGCCGTTGGTGCCAGCCGCACAGGCGCAGGCACGAGCCGTCACTAATGGGAATATGCAAGCGTATTGCAAGTCTTCGAGCGCTGTATTGTACTCACTCCCATTGGGATTGGCGTTGGTCGGAGCTGTGGGGCCGGGAGTGGGACCGGGAATCGATTGGGTATTCCAAGGTGCCGTGTTGGGAATCACGTCTAGGCTTCCGGCCTTGCCATCGACGTTTTGCCCCGCCACGCGCGGCACCAAAGACTCGATCATGTGCATGTCATGCGGGAAGACGCTAGCGCTATCATTGCCATAGATTTGCGCCCAAATACCCTGCGAACCGGGGTTAATCGGTTGCGTGCCCGCCGTGCTACTCGTCCAGGCTGGATCTGTCGCAGGAATGTACGTCAGGTTGCCGCTCGAATCCGTGGTGCCAAGGTCTTGCCAAGGCACGCCGACAATTCCAGTAAGAAAAATAGCCGAGTTGTCCGATCTTGGGATTGATTGCGGATAGCCTTGCAGAGCATTGCCATTGTTCATCGTGCCCACGGTATTGCTGTACAGTGGATTGGGCATCTGACGGCTTCCGGGATTGCAACTGGCCCCAATTGATTGCGCGTAAGTGCAGTTGCAATCCATATCGCCGAAATCTTGATCCGGGCAGAGTACCTTGTTAGTCAGCCCGACGACGTAGCGCGACGTGGGATATAGAAACTCATAGCCAAAGCGCCGCTTCTGATTCCAGCAGCGAACATTGGCCTGATACGTGCCGTCATCCACGGCTGCCGCTTGGCCATTGGGACAGCTAGACGGGCAACCCGCAGGCGGACCTGCGGTGCAAGAGTAGCAGCATTTGTCGTTGGGGTTACTGGCACATTGGGTTGAACCGGTCGGAATTGATTGACTTACGTTAGCGCTAACCCAGCCCACGTCCGTGTCGCGAATTGAACAATCGTTCTCGTCCGTTAGCATGACAATTCCCACGAGGGAATCGGGCCGCAGAAATGCCGCTCGCTGGAGCAGGAGCGTGTCGTCGCTGCCGGAACGGTGGGTTTGATGGGTATTGGGATCCGGAGCGGCCAGCGGTAAAATAGGCGGCACGGGATCGATCAAGAAGCGGAACCAGCCTTCCAGCTGCGATTCGAAGCCGCAGCCGTTTTCGTGGGTTGCGCTCACCATGTCCGTAAAGATTTTATTGGCATTCGTCAAATCCTGCTGGCTGACAGCGCCCGGAAGTGTCGAATTGCCCCAGGCCAAGAAGCCATATACGTTATTGGACGAGTCCGTTGGGAGGGTCGCATATTGAGACTGCGGATCCGTCAGAATATTAATATTATTAGTTTGACCGGCTGCCGTGTTTTGGCCTTGGGCGCGGGCCAACGTCCCGATCAAATGTCCCTCGTCGTTCACGTCAGGCGGCTGAGGTATGGCGTTGCCGTTGGCATCCGTATACTGCGTAGGTAAACCGGGAGTGCAAATTGAGTTCGCTCCGTGATCACCCAAGCTGGAGGTCACAATGCCAAGGTGGATATTGTTGACGGGGTTGAACTCAGGCGTAGATCCCGCTGGACAAGGTGCGTTCGATCCTAGGGTCGCTTGAACATTCGTGGGATTGCCATCCGCGTCCAAGCAATTCGGCGCCACCAGCTGACCCAGTAACTGTGGAACGGCAGCCGCCAAAACTGCCTGCTTGTCCGCCATCGATGAGGAGTTGTCGATCATCAACAGCAGGTCAATGCCCGTGATTGCATTGTTGGCGAGCTTCATGAATGACGAGGTCGCGCCGCCGGTTGCCGCGCCGACAGTACCGGCCCCTCCTAGGTGCGCACCTCCGGTGCCAACGGTAACGCTGTTGGCGCCCGCTGCATGCGCACCACCGGTACCAGAATAGACGCCCGCTGCGCCGCCCGTGCTTGATGAACTTGGCGGACCGCCATCAGTGGCTCCACCTAGCTGCACCCTGCTCGCACAGCCGAAAGCGGCCAGCGGCACGATTAGAAGAGCTAAGGAAGGAAGATTGGGACGGCTGGGAGGGGTTCCGGTTTTGCTCATGAATGTGATAATGTTATGCGCTAAGCAAATTGATCACGGTGCGCTCGGGGAAACACTAAGAATCTCACGCAGGCGCTCGGCGTGGCGGGATTGCGGAGCTGACAATAGCAGTGGTCTGGCTTCACGCTCCGCAACCGTACGCAGCCCCATATCCAGCAGGGCTTTCACTCTGAGCACTACACTCTCCGCCGCGAGCATGCCCCGGGGGGTTTGCGCGCGGTAGGCGTCAATCTCGCGCAAAGCTATCGCGGGTTTGCCGGCAGCGAGAGCCGCTCGCGCATGATCCAATTGCGCAACCTCACGCTCTAGATCGGCGGCTGGCAGTGACTTTTCTACTACGGCGGGCATGTTCCCGGCTCGCCCATCGTCGCCTGGGAATGCCGCGGTGGCCGCTATCGACCTGGTCTCGGGCAGCGGCGACGTGGGCATGGCTGCCGAGCGCTCAACCAAGGACTGCGGCGAATTCGCAGCAGTCCACGCGTTGTTTGAATGGTTGCTTTGACGGCCCACGCTCGGCGCGCCGGTCTCGCGCACGGAAGTTTCATCGGCACCGGCGGTCTGAGTCAGCTCTTGGCCACGTGCCGCTGTGTCCCCATCAGAATCGGCGCCCATGGGCGGAGCAGGAACATTGACGGCAACTTCGGGCGCCCGGGCAGCCACCGCGCGGGCTCGAGCCAACTGCGGTTTTGCCACGCGCATGGCCGGCGGGCGCGCGGCAACCTGCGTCACCGCAGCGGGTTTTTCGGACATCTTGAGCGCCAGTTTCACACCGCCATAGGAGAGCGTTCCGCAAGTCAAGCTGACAATCGCCATGACCTTGAGCATGCCCGCCGCGGTCACTGCGCTGGCGGTCCCCATTGCCGCAATTCCAGTGCTGGCAGCGGCACCGCTGGTCACCGTAGTCACGACTGCACTCGAGCCGAGCCCCAGGGCGAGCGCCACTTTGGCGACCGTGTTATCCGGGGCTTCATCCAATTCAGCGGAGCGCAAGAGCTCCCTGGCTAAGCGATTATGACTGCTGTCAATCAGCCGCTCGGTGGTGGTCATCGAGGGCCTCCTTCGGGGAATTCCCGCAGTTTTTCGCAGGCGTCTTCGAACAATTCACGGGCGCGCCTAAGGCGCGAAGCTACGGTTCCCGCGGGCACACCGAGCAGCTCAGAGAGCTCAGCGCGCGTGAACTTTTCAAGCTCGAATAAGACGAAGACTTCGCGCAAATCATCGGGCATTTTATCTAAGATTTTGGTCAAGTAGGACTCGGAGATGTTTACTGTGGACAAGCTGTTCCTGGTCGGGGTCGGTCTGCCAAAGGCTGGTGTCATTGTCGCTCAGTGTATCGTGCTGGCGCGCTTGGCTCGAGCGACGCAGGTTGGCGGCGACTCTGAGCGCGGTGCCGTACAAGAACGAGCGTTCGGCGCCGTCATCAATGAAGTACAGTTTACGCGAAGCAATGATGAACACTTCCTGCGTGGCATCATCCAAAAGATCGGCGGGTACACCGAGCCTTCTGAGCGCACGCCACACGGCGCGCGTGTGGTCGTGTACCAGGGAGATAAGCCGGTCACTCGAATTCGCTGCGCTGCGAGGTTGATCTTGGGCTAGAACCAGGCGCGATGAAGAGGGGGTTCGGTCGTGGCTGCGGGGAACCATGGCACTGTGCCGGACCGGTTCGCTCGGACACTCGTCGTCTTCGGAGTTGTCGGCCAATGGCTGCGATCGCTCACTCGAGATTGGGGAGTTTCCGGAGGCGTTGACGTGCGCTTGCGCGGCGTGCACCTCCGGAAAAAGCAATGACTCGGCCCGTGGTTCGTCCGTTGGCAAAGGAAGTGCGGTGAGCGAGGTCATCCGGTATTTGTGTGAATGTACGCGATCACAAAAACTGATCACTCGAATTTTACGACCAACCCGAGATGCGCACTCACACCGACGTAAGGAACCGTAAATGCCGTCACCTCATCCGCTGGGCTCAAGCCTGTCTTATATACAAATTGGCGATGCAGCGCCGGCACGAGCAAGGCGAGATCCGCGACCAACGCTAAGCGCCGAACAATCTTAGCTTCGGCTGACACGCCGAGCCCGGGAGCCAACCAGGTGCGACGAGCCGAGCCTGCCGTTACATTGTTCCCGGAAGCGACTGCCCCATTCGCGATGAGTTGGCCAATTTCTAACGATGCGGTGGGCCTCAAGAAGTAATACCCCTGACTGGGCCAACGAATCGGGCTAAGTGCCAAGTTGGCCGCCCAGCCACTGAACGTCGTCTTAACCGATTGGCTTTGAGTTGCGTCCAACGTTGTTGTTGTCGATGTGGAGAGTCTTTCGTCGAAGCCAACGGTGATCCAAGGCGAAAAACCGGGGCTGTTCCAGGCGGCAGTGACGCGGCCGCCGAAATCTAGTTGGAAGCTATTGGGCGCCGCTGTGCTGAAGCCAGACGTGACGCCAATTCCCCAATCAAAAACCTTGGGCGCTTCGAAAACGGGTGGCAGTGGTGTCGCCGGCGCGGGCTGCTCCTGCCGAGCAGGTTCCCCATGTTCGGCCGCTTCAGGGTCAACCAACACGGCAGCGACGAACGCGAGAGCGTTGATGACGCCAGCGCAGGTATTTCCCTGTACGGCCCGCTGCGTGAAGCGGCCGCCCAATTCTTGAATTTGCAGCTGCCCGAGAAAGCCGCCCGGCGCTCGTTGCGCAGAGACGTCAAATACGATGCCGGGCTCTCCGGGATATGCCCAGCGCAGTCGGTGCGTGCGCCCGAGCAGGCGCTGAGCAAAGTCGCTGGTGCCGTAACATTCGGGCGCCAAGTGGGTCGTTACATAAATGGGAGCCGGGGCCGGTTGGGCCAAAAGTGAGCGGGGCCACCAAGCAAGCGCAAATATTGCCGAGGCGCCGAGCGTCTTCATGGTCCGAGCTGAACGGGCTTTCGCACCATACGATAGGGCTGGGGATATGTCGACCCTTCGTAAATCTTCTTGGCGAATAACGCGTTTTAGCCAAAAGCTGTGAGGCCCGCACAGGGCCCCGACCCTAGTTCGATTGAGCTAAAGTGGATTACGCTGGAGCCTTTTCTAGTTTGTTATACCAATTGAATTTGATGAACACAGTCGTCAGGGCCAATGTCGCGCCAACGACAGCTATTCCAGGAATGGCTCGCAATACCAGGTAAATGGGAAATAGTACCAGGCAGATTTGCCAAATTATTCCCGCAATTACATTGATGCAATCGCGCAAAAGGTTTTGATTGGGTACAAAATTGGGATCTTCTCGCAGCACCCGGTCACGAATTTTGCCCCAGAAACCCCAAGGGTTCACTCGCTTGTAAAACTGCACGAGGGTGGCTTCATCTTCAGGCGGCGTCATTAGGGTTCCAATCAGGCACCCCGCCACCGAAATCAAGAATATGGCAGGGAATGTGTAGAGCGGATTAAGCCCCGGCCCAATCACGATGTATGCGAGCCAAGGAAGAATCATAGCGCTCAAGATACCAGCCATCATTCCCCAAAAGTACCCGTGACCGTTGAAGCGCCACCAGTACCATTTGAGCACATTGGCCACCACATAGCCGCCATACAGCGCGCCTACGATCCACATCATGACATCTGTGATACGGGTCGTAACCAGACCAAACACCATGCCGACGACGAGCACGCCGAGTGATGCAATGCGGCTCATATTCACTTCGGCACGGGGGGCTGAGTTCGAATTGATGAATCGCTTGTAGATGTCATTGACTATGTAAGCCGGAGCGGCGTTGATCGTGGCCGCAAAATTGGACATAAATGCTGCCATCAGGCCCGCTAACAGAAAACCGACTACCCCCGCCGGAATATGCTCGGATAGCACAATCGGCAATAATTTTTCGAAATCAGGCTTGTCCATGGCTCGCAACTCTGGCATGCAAAAAGCGAAGGCCAAAATGGTAATGCCGGTAATCATCAAGTACCGGGGGAAATACAGCACCACATTGACCATGCCGTTCATCATGCAGGCTTCGCGAGGGTTGCGTGTCGCCAAAATCC
The DNA here is from genome assembly GCA_963835565.1 of uncultured delta proteobacterium. GTDB lineage: Bacteria > Myxococcota_A > Polyangia > Polyangiales > Polyangiaceae > FEN-1139. Next base: position 39,504 of record CAWIGY010000030.1, on the reverse strand, counting down.
TTTGCATGTCGTAGTTTGGAGCCGGCCCGGCGAGACTGGCCAAGACGCCCTTGAACATCATCAATCCAAAGATGATTGAAAAGAATTCGTTGCCATCTTGGGCAATCGCATCGTTGACCTTGTCGAGAAATCCCGTCCAATTTAGCCCGAGTCGGTAGCCGAAAAATGGGTTCATCCAGCCCGCGGGTACCGCGCGCGCTACCATTGCGGGTGAGACTTTAACCATTGCGATGATTCCAATGGTCAGCGATGTCAACGTCAATATCGCAAATTGCGCTACTTCCGTAATCACCACGCTCACCATGCCGCCCTTGATGGCGTAAAGTGAGGTGAGTCCCAAAAGAATGACCGCATACAGGTTTTCATCGCTGAAAAGACCCTGCGAGTGGCCCGTGATGTGCCAAGGCAACATGACCACGGCAAATTTCCCAATGCCCTTAAAGGCATACGCCAGCATGCCGACAACATTGACCAGCGCAAAGAGCACAACGCTCAGATGGGCGAGGTTGGCTCCAGTGTTACGCCCAAAGCGGGTCTGAATCCATTCGGCCCCGGTGAGCACATTCGAACGGCGCAGCCAGCCGCTTAGGAACATCATCAGGAATATCTGATTGAATACCGGCCAAAGGAAGGGCAGCCACACGCTTTTCAAACCGTACACAAACAAGATGTACACGAGCCACATGGTGCCGCTGATGTCGAACATGCCCGAGGCGTCGGAGACGCCCAGCAAGTACCAAGGCAGGGATTTACTTCCTAAGAAATAGGAATCGAGGTCCTTTGCTCCACGCTTTGATACCCACAGTCCCACTAGAATCACTGTGAAGAAATAGCCAACAATTATGACAACATCAATATTGTGAAGTTTCATGGGCATAAAGGCGAACGAACAGCCGAGGGTGCAGGCTATCGCAAAAAGCCGTTGGCTGCCCAGCAGGATGGGTTTAGGGTGTCGGAATTTGCCTTGACCGTGGGACAAAATTTTGCATGGTCCCACGGCGAAGCAGGCGAAGGTGCCATCACCGGGCTAAGCTCTAACTGGGCTATGTTTGGTATTTGTGTGCCATAGCCGATAACTGGGAAGGAACAATTATGAAACTAGCACTTGGTTTGGGACTATCGGCAATTGGGCTATGTGCTTGCGGCGCGTTGCCCGATCAATCGGAATCAAGCGTCAGCAAGACTTCGGACGCTATTGTCAGAGGCACCGTCGAGACCAAACGGCCGCAGGTCGTGATGACCTATGGTCGCAAATATAATGGCAATTTAGTGCGTTGCACAGGGTCTTATTTTGCTCCGCGTGTCGTAGTGACCTCAGCGTCCTGCATCACTAACGATACCAAGGACATGTTCGTGTATTATGGTACGAACTACGCTGCGGACGTAGCTCAGGTGCCGAATATCCCTGCCCCAGGGCAAACCTCGGTGTGGGCCAAGGCCGACTCATGGGAAAAGCATCCGCAGTATAACGCCACGCTACATGATGCGGAATTGGCGGTGTTGTACTTGGATCGAAAGCTGCCCTTTGATCCGCTACCGCTAGCGCGGTTCGATATCGACGCGAGCTTTCAGGGAAAGCTGGCCCAAATTGTGGGCTGGGGTGCCAATCTGGCTCTTAGCGCGGACATTAGCCAATACTCGGGTTTTGGCGTGGAGCGTAGCGCCATGGTGCCCATTGTGGGTACGCCCACGGCTGCCGATTATGATCCCAATGATCCCAACCCTGGAATGCTAAATGCCACGGTCCGCGCGCATTATCTAAAGCTCAATGGCCAGTCTCCCAACGGCAATGCCTGCACCGGTGACGGCGGCGGCCCGGTCATCGTGAACCAGTGGGGCCAAGATTACATCGCGGGAGCTGGGCTCTGGACTGGGCTTTGGTGCGAGAACTATCAAATAATGACTCGGATTGATCCATTCCTCCCGTTCTTTGACAACGCTTACATGAAAGGCGGGCAGGCCACTGTCATTCCAAGCCTCGATTGTGTCGTTCAATACGCCGACGGTAGCCTGCGCGCACAATTCGATTACAACAATCAGAATGGGGTCAATGTGTCGGTACCCTACGGCACTGCCAACTCTTTCCCTCTCGACACCACCAATGCGCGTCCGAGTCTGTTCATGCATGGCAATCATGTGTGGGCCTTTGGTGTCGGCATTCCGAAGGGCAAGCAGCTCGATTGGAAGCTTTCCCCCACGAACAGCCCTACCACAGAGCTGAAAGTGGATGCGACTTCGCCGCGATGCGCTGCTAGCGACCTGCGTATCGGCTGCGATAAATTCTGTCGTGCCCAGGCGGCCGTGCCCGCCTGTCCTGCGGATACTGCGCGCTTGCTTCAGGATGTGTGCATCAGTGGTTGCGTAGCCAACTACGGTTTTGGTTGCGACGACGAATGGACCGCCTACACCAGTTGCGTCGCGGGACTGTCGAGTACCGCAGCTAATTGGCAGTGTTACCCGAATCTGGCTGATCCCCAGCCAAGTAATTCAGTGTGCGTCGATCAAACGACGAACCTCAACACCTGTTTCGGTTTCTAGATCGGTGGACACACATGGGCCTGGCGAAGTTAGTCTTCGTCGGGCCTCATGTGCTTTGTAACGTCTGAATCTCGAGGCGAGGACCGGATTCGAACCGGCGTATAACGGTTTTGCAAACCGCTGCCTGACCGCTTGGCTACCTCGCCATGTTGCTGAATTGATTCTGGATTCGTGATTGCTACCCGTGGGGCACCCGCGAGCCGCGGGTACTTCCGCGGGTAGCAAACCGCTGATCGCTGGATCATCGGTCTCGCGAACCGCTGCTGGATAGTCGTCCGGTGGCCCGTCGTCAACACCTAAATCATTCCCAACGGCCAGGGCTAAAGGGCGGGCAACTACCTCGCTGGTCGTGACGTCCAATTCGACCAACGTGTTGCAGATGTTCCGAGTCGTGGCGGGTGCCCTGCTGCCTTTCAAGCCCCGGACCCATTGCCGCAGCGTGGCGGGCCCCAATTGGTCACCCGCAGGTCCCCAAGCTTCGGTAGAATGTGGAATAAGTCACCCACACATAAACTATTTTCCGGTTTATGCGGGCGAGGCGCGGGGGTTCTTTGCAGGGTTACGTGCAAAACTTGCTCGCCGCGCAGGACTGTGAGTTTAACTGGGTCGCCGACGTCACCCGAGAGAAGATTGTGCAGGCCCTTCTCATCGAAGGAGCGTACGTCGCGGCCGTTGATCAGAGTAATTTCGTCGCCGGGTTTTAGCCCCGCCCGGGCGGCGGCTAACCCCGAGGGTGCTTCCCGAATGAACAGGTGACCGTCGTCTCTTTGACCGAGCTGCGCGCCAATCGTGCCCCGATCTGCGGCACAGCCGGCCAGGGTGGCCAGCGTGACGGCAATACAAAAAAAGCAAACTCCGACAAAGCTTGTCAAGTTTCTTCCCTTTGGGGACCGCCAACCCGGCTGCTGCACCCAGATGCGACGGTAACCCGCACGTTGGTGTTTCACTGCTAACCCGCACGTACGTTCTGAAGTTTTGATTGTGTTTGTTGTCTGGGCCCCGACCCAGACAACCGTGTTCTGAAAACTTGCCGCAAGAACCATGTCCGTTGCGCCTTAACGCCGACTCGCGCACATTCTCTGCGAACCCGACGAATCGATGAACAGTGACTTAGATTTTCATTGGTGTCAATGAAGCTCATTTGGAAGCTTGAGCTTGCCTGACCGCCGTTTCACGATCGATAGTCGGCGTTGAGGTTCACGTATTCGTGGGTCAGATCGCACATGAAATAGCGGGCTTTACCCGGGCCCTTTCCCAGTTCGAGCTCGACCACGTAGCGCGGCATTTTCATGAATGCCTGGGCTTCACTCTCAGCCATTTCGCCAACCGCGATGCCATTTTTTGCAACGGAAATACCTCCAATGCGAACCTGTGCCAGGCTGGGATCGAAAGGAACTCCCGCTCGGCCCGCGGCGGCCAACCAGCGACCCCAATTGGGATCCTGACCACACATGGCAGTCTTGACCAGCAGAGAATTAGCCACCGCGCGGGCAATCTTACGGGCAGCTTCATCGTTCGCCAGACCGCGCACCCACAATTCAGCTACGTGTGAAGTGCCTTCGCCATCTCGCACCATAGCTTCGGCGAGCTCTTCGCAGACGCTGGTGAAGCCTTGCGTAAGTTCGGCAAACGCAATCGATTGGCCGCTGCCGCCCGAGGCTAGGGCAATCACGGTATCGTTGGTGCTAGTGTCGCCATCGACCGAGAGCGCGTTGAAACTGGTTAAAATGGCCGAATCGAGGGCAGCATCTAGAACACTATGCTCGGCAATCATATCCGTAAATAAGAATACCAGCATGGTTGCGTGCGGCGAGCTTTCTTCGCTTGAATTCAGCTGGCCCACATCGGGCTCTAGCATGCCCGCGCCCTTGGCAATTCCGAGCACTGATCCCGCCCGGCCCAATTTCGCCCGCGCCATTTTGATGTATTTATCCGTGGTGCAAATAGCTTGGGCAAAATCAGCACTTCCCTCTACTCGCAACGCAGCTACCAGCCCGGGCGCAGCCTGCACAATCTTCTCGGTCGGCAGTAGCTTACCGATCACACCTGTCGAAGCGGGCAGCACCAGATCGGCTGAAATTCCTAATTCCCTGGCGACCGCCGCCGTTGACACTTGCGCTGCGGCCAGGCCCGCGTCACCCGTGCATGCATTGGCGCAACCGGAATTCACCAACACAGCCTGCGCGGCTTTGCCCGCGGTTCGATTGGCGCAGATGGTAACCGGCGCCGCGCGCACGAAATTGCGCGTGTAGCGAGCGGCAACCGGGCAGGGGCGATCCGCGGCTGCCAGAGCCACATCAATGCGCCCATCTTTTCGAATCCCCGCAGAGGCGGCAGCGAATCTAAAACCGGCAACTGTCAGGTCCTGGGTCATGGCTGGGGCGTACGATAGCAAAGTCGAGCGCTTGTGCAGCTGATGTTTTGGGCGGCACGGAACCTAGATTTGCGACAAATTCCCCACCTCATCTCCCATCTGCGCACCAATCCTTGACGGCGGCACCCCCCTCAGTATCCTTGCGGCCCCTGCCAACTTAGCTCAGCGGTAGAGCAGCGGTTTCGTAAACCGCAGGTCTCGAGTTCAAATCTCGAAGTTGGCTCCAGAAAAAGCGGTGCAATGGGATCATGGAGATCCCGTTCGAGCTGGACGGGCGACGACCTTCGATAAATCGATTTGCGGTCGTGCCGCTTCGGGTAGCGCTCGGGCCTTTTCCGAATTTCGAAGGTACTTCTCGTGGGCGGCTTCGGTGGCGTGGCCTGCCAGTGCTTTTGCCAGCTGGGCATTGACGCCCGCGTCGGCCAGGGCTTGGCAATAGGCCCGGCGCCAGCTGTGGAAGTCCACCGGCAATGTATGGCCATTGCCCTCGAATAACTCGACCTCCCGTGGGGTGGGTTCACGCGCCTTGAACCCACTGATACACTGTCACCTTGAGCCCGTCCTCTGCTTGACGATTACCGCCTCGCGCTTCTCCAAACCGAAGGCCCGCCCGAGGTCCCGCCGGAATGCTTCGGCGTGGCTGACTTCGTGCTTTCTCACCCTTGCTCGGCGTTACTGTGCTTGCCGTCGCGGAGGGCAGGGAACACCAACCCCGTGCGGGGGCTGCCGGAGTGCTCCCACCACTTGCGCAAGATGGGCCGAGCATCTCGTCGATGGTCAACCGCTGGGGTTGAGCCGTCTTCTTGCGTGGCGCGTAGCCCCATTCAAAGCGGCCGTTGGCGGTGTCGAGGGACGACCAGTCCAGCGCGTGCAAATCCCCCGTACGAACGCCACCAAACAGCCTGGCGATGCAAGACATGGTTTGCCGCTCCAAGACGCCCACCTGGGCGCGCTTGTCGGGGTGCTGCCAAGCGAGATAGCGGGCCAGCTCGAAGTCATCTAGAACCGCGCGTTCCCCCACCTGGCGGTCTGATTTCGGAAGCCTGACGCGCTTAGCTACGTTCTCCGGCAATTGCTCTTTGCGCCAAAGGTCGTCCAGAACAACCGACACGGCCGACAGAATGTTCTTTAGGGTCTGACGCGAAGGGGCTGCCTGCTTGTCGGTGCGGCCGACCTTCACTGTGACATTCTCCAATAGCTCGGTAATGTGTCGGGCCCGAATGTCCGAAACGGACATGGGGCCCAGCACTAGGAACACGTGAGTTTCAAGGCGGGCCAGTTCTGCCTTCCACGACTTGCGACCCGAGGCCGTTTGAGCATCAGCAACACGCCGGGCCGCTTCGGCAAAGGTTTCGCCTCGGGCGGCAGCGTCGGGTGGTAATTCTTCATTGAGCAGCCGGGCCAGCTTGGCCCTCGCCACCTGCTTGGAGTCGGTGTGAAGCGCTCGGACGATTCGGATCGTCTCGCCGTCCTTCTCAGTGCGAAAGCGCGCGTACCATTGACCGTTGCGTTGGAATAGTCCGCCAGTGCGTTCCCGGCTCATGCGTCACCTACTCCCCTTCGCCGGTAAACGTTCAAGCAATCCGTCGATCGAGTCACGTGCCAGCACCATTGCGTTGCGCGTGGTTTTCAGTTGGCTGGCGTCTGTCGGCGCTTCGCCGAACTTGCGAATTTGAGTAGCGGCATTTTCGACGAGCATTGCGACGGCGGCACACTGATCGACAAGGTTGAATGATTGCAGGTCAGCCATGTTTAGGCCGCGGTTGATTTGCTGGACTTCGTGAGACCAAGTTCACGTTCGTACACATCGAGTCCGCGAATCACTAGCTGAGATACGACGACACTCATTGCTGGCGCTGCACCCGCGGTGCGCTCCGTCAGCTCGTTGACAATGGCGTCAATTCTCCTCTGGATTTCGGGTGCAAACTTCACGCCCGTCATGCGTCGTGCTTCTCCAGTGCCGGCTTTTGACATCGAAGCCTCCTTTTGATGCCCCGAGCCCGGCCTCCTTGCGGCGGTGCGGGCTGGGTTGCTGCTACCTTCAGCTTGACGGTCTTTTCCCGTTGTCAGCGTCCGCTCATTCCCGTGGACCGCCTTCTAGGTAACCGGTTCATGCTTCCGGTTTGCACCGCGCTGTTTGGGTCTCCGCGGCTGACACCATATCTATAACACAGTTCAAAAGGTTATCTTGTAACAATCATAAACTCCGGTAAGATTGTTTAGCCGGTTTAACCGGTTAACCGGTTGACAACAGTTACACAGTGTAACCGGTTCCAACCGTACTGGATATCCTGACTGTAATTATGTGGGTTGTTGTGAACGTTTCATGTGAAAGCCCCAGGACGCGACTTGTGCTCGGACGGGGCTAACTACGTCGGCAGCTCTGAAACGAAGTTTGAGCAAGGATACGACGGGAGCGTTGGCAGAAATCAGACTTTGCCGTACCTCCGGCAATGCGGTGGTTGCCAAGGCCTCGGGTGGTGAGACACCGCGAGGCCACTTACTTACAGTAGGGTCGTTTCTGGCATAGTGGATACTGCGCGATTGTACTCGCGTAGGGCTTCGCCTCTGAGTATCGGGTCGTCGGCGTCAAACTCAGTTTCACCCGTAACGAAGGCAAACACCGTAATAGCAGGCTGGTCACTTCGCGCTATCCCGGGATAGACAATCGCCTCCAAACGATCGACTTTGCCATCAGATTCAGGATGGGCGTCTTCCTCAAAAGCCTCAGCTGACATTTCGAGCGTTTCGTGCAGTTCGATCGCAACGAGTGCGGCGGCTGCGCTTAGGCTATCTGCAGTAACAGTGTCTTTGCCGAGATCTTCGGCGCCTTGCGACAAGGGTGACACAGCGCCGGCTGGGATTTGCATTTCATAGGTATATTGCATTTCATACTCCTGAAGGTTTCGGTGCCACGTCCCTCGGCGATTCTAGACGTCTGGGGATACGTTTGATTGGTCCGATGAGTGACCGTACAGCGGGTCTTTTCCTTTTGATTCCACAATATTCACTTTTCTGCGGCACTAGGCCGCGGTTGCTGGTTCAGTGACACATGCAGTGTGAGTGCGAAGCCTGTCCCAGAGGCACGCGTACTATCTTGGGCATCGGCTGGGCTAGCCCAGCGCGAATTGCACGGCGGGCTTGGATCGCGGCCAGGGCATCCTGTACGGCAGGAGTTGACTCAGCGCAACAACTCGGTCAGCCAAGTACCAATTGATCGTGTAGTAACCAGCGGCAACCTTGTGGCGCATTTCGATCCGATCAGGTTCGCCCAGGTACTTAGAGATGGTGGCTAGCGTCCAACCTCGATCGAGCAAGTCACCCTGCTTGAACTTCGGGGCCTTTGCCCAGGCCACGGCGGCCAAGTGCTCCGGAGAAACAAGCCAAGCTTCGTGCTGCTCTTTCTCGCGGGCTTCGCGTGCAGCTCGGGCTGCAATTCCCTCTGGAGACTTGTTGTACGCGCGTGTTTTGGCAGCTTTCTGCGCAGCTTCGGAGCGTCTTGCTTTTTCAGCAGCTACGGCCTGCTTCTCGATTGCGATACGTTCGGCAGCACGTTCGGCAGCCCGAGCCTCGGCCTCCTGGAGATTTTTGGCATGAGGATGTTTTCGGCGAAATAGATTTTGGACTTGGGGATCATGCGCGCACTCACGCATCGCCGTTTCGCAGGCCTGGAAGTATTCCACCGCAGATCCGCGATTCGCATTGGCAAAGTGTTGGCACACCCGAGAGTAGAGCTTGTGCTGCTCGGTGGTCATCATGATACACCTGACTTCGTTGACCAGATCGGCTTGAAGATAAGGGTTGGTTTGCGACCCATCCGAAGCTCCTCTAGCCCTGTCGCGATGGTGTCTACCAGTGGTTTCAGCAGAGGATCCTCAAATCGAGCGAGATCAATCCAGCCTACATGTATTCCATTGGCGAAGGTGATGACCACCGGAACGACACTTGTCTCGATTGGATCAAGATAGCGAAATCGAGCGCAAAGAGCGTAGGCTCTCTTCAATGCGTGTAAGCGTTTTTCCAAACCACCGCTAACGCGATTCCACTGATTTACTACGGTCCTGAGTTCCTTCAATTCGGCCAGACCTGACCTAACTTCGTTATTCAGTATCGAGCGACTTTCGGGCGTGATGGTGCGCATTGGTCGCATAGCCTTCCAAAATGCCCTATGCCTGGACAATTCTGCGGTCCAAGCACCCTCCCGAGTTGCCAATACTTTTCGAGTGTTCTCGAAACTCAGCTGGAGTTGATCAGCGCGCTTGGTGATTTCAATAATGTGGGTGCGCAGCAGTAATTCCAACTGTTCAAAAATCTCCCATATGTCGCGCGCGAGCCACATCTCGGCGTAACTGCGCCTTTCTCGCGCTCGTCTGCTATGAGCGCCAGTGTACTCACTGGTGTACCCCTACCTATCTCCTCCAGTGCCTGGATGCCCGTCTTCATAAATACATAACAACTCGCCTCGATCTGCTCGGGCGAGAGGTCGTGCTTACTGAGGAGCAGTGGTGGATTCGCTTCAAGGTCCTCCAGGAGGGCCTTGAGGTCAGCGTTCATTTCGGCGCCTCCCTGCAAACCCTCACGCAAGGAGCTCACACTCCCACGGCGTACGGCTAAGCCCGCCATGACGGCACCAAGTGTTGACTTACAGATTCTTTAGCTTCTGCGACGCGGCTGGAAGGCCCAGTTCGCGCACCAATTTCGTACACTTCTCTGGCGCAATTCAGGCGGCGCAACGACGAAACCTGCAGGTGCTTTTTGGGCGGGTAAGGACATGGAAACTCCAATCTGACTGGCTGGAAGTTCGTCGCATGTCCGTCCCCATCCGGGGAGTTGTCAGCTAGCGAAGGCTGTCAACGACGTAACCGAGGCATCTCGGCAACGACACTAGCTTGAACAGCTATTTACTCGCAGTCAACAGTTAATCGTCATCAGCCAGTGAAACCCATTGCAATTGGCTCGAATCGAAATTGGGCAAATGACCAACAGAACATTGAACGTCGCGCACTTGCCCGTTCAGCGCGAACCCTTCAATGTGATCTACGCCCGGCAGGCGCTGAACCGTAGCCAGTATCAGTGAGTAGTAAATCTGCGCGTTGAACAGCACGCCCCCCTGGTATCGTTTCAGGTATGCGGCTAGCGCATTCTGGCCGGCGGTAATTGCCGCTTGCGCACAATAGAGGGTCCCGCCGAGCACAATGTCCACGTACATCGGCGGCTTGACATAAACATGAGAGCAAAACGGGCGGTGGACACCCAAGTTATTCAAATTCGTCGCGGGATCGTAACCCGCCGGCGGAAAAAAGTTCGTTGCTTGATTCGACAGTGACCCGTTGAACCAAGTGAAGACATTGGCGACTTCCGTAGCCGGGTCGATTACCAGTGTCACGCTACCGGGTGCCGGCGTGTGCATTTGGACCGCGACCCGGTTCACTTTCGAGTTACCGGCCTTGACCATTGCTGGCCACGAAGCGCGCGGCCCCGTCACAAGTTGCGACAGGGCTGGCCACATTGACTGTAAATCATCCTTGAACAAGCTATCCGCTTGCGCATCCTGGCCCTCTTGAATGACAACTTGGCGACCGGTTGCTGGATTCAAGTCCGTGCACGTTACTGGAAGGCTTGAGGGTTGGAGAATGGTCGTCAATGAACCCCGTTCCGAAATGCCCGCGCTCCCCTCGCTGGTGCTCAAGGCCCCAATGAGAATCGGATAGGTCCCGCTCGTCGTATCGAACGTCAAAGGCAACCCGCTCGGCTGGTACGTGCCATCCTGGCCTGCTGTCGGAATACTGATCCCAGTCGCAATGTACGAGCCTGAATTGTTCGGATCCTCAATGACTGTCGTGTAGCTTGGCGAGCCAGTCTTGGTGCCAATTATCAGGTCGCCTGAGTTCAAGTTGAGCGAGCCAGTGACATTGAACCATTCCGTTTGAACTTGCTGCACCGCTGGCGTTCTCAGTTTCTTGTACAGCGACCATGCCCACAAATCGAGCCACGGTCCTACCGCTAGGTCCAGCAACCCGCCGCAAATGGCGTTGTAAACCGTCGGGTTCATTGCCGACATGGTGTAGGCGTTGTTTCCGACTAGAGCATTTGCAACTTCACCAGTCCCCCAGCTAGTGATCGGAAATGAGCCGAATTGAGGAGTCGCCAAGAATGCTAGCGTGAGGTTCAGCCAATCAAGTTGGCTTTTGAGGGTCACGCCGTCGGGTCCCGGGGTTGTCGGATCGAATGCTGCGAGAATGTTGTCTAAAGAAATTGCTTGCTGAGTCATGGTTCACCTGTTGATCGAGAATTGCCTTCGGGACCGCTGGCGTTTCGAAGCTACCAGCAGAGTGTTTCAGGGCTTCGAAAACAAGGCCTGGAATTTGGAGCCTTCCCGCTTGCCACCGGTCGCGGTCGTGCCGGTACGTCCAAGAAGATACGCACCGCCGCCTGCTCGAAAGGCCGTCTCGAACCACGCAGAAATGGACGGATCTGCGCGCGCCGGGTTGTTTGCCGATCTTTGCGAGGGCTCAAAGCGCATGACGAATGCACCGAACCCTTGCAAGCCAGTTGGCGGCTGGCCTGCCCATGTGACGAAACACGGCGCGAAGTCATGGTTGCTTTCATACTAATTCGCCGGGGCGTAACTTGGGCTTTGGTCGGTGGAATGCATCGGGCCCTTTTGCGAAGTCTTCTTCGCTCATTCCGATCTGCTTTGCTACCAATTTGCCAAGTGGCGAAATCTTGTCGGTTCCAAACGTTCGCGGCTTGCTGGCTTCTGCTTCCCGTACGCCAGTAGTGCTTTTCTTCTTCAGGAAATCAGCCGAAGCAAATTCATCCTCGCTAATCCCGGCACGTGCTGCCGTCAGTTTGCCGAGTGGACTGATGCCCATCTTGTTCACGTTGGTTCGAGTCTCATTGTTGTAGGACATGGTTGTTCCTTTGGGTATTTCACGAGTAGCACCTCGCACCAGGGTGTAGCCCGAACGTGCGGGTTGCATCGCTAACAGTCGTTCTTGTTTGGTAAGAAGCATTTGGCGCCTCGAATTGTACCGCGTTTACGCCAACCGCGTTTACGCCAACCGTGTGCCGTCAGCGGTGAACTTCATTGGACGCATGACGTCGTTCCTTGGTTGTGCTGTACCCGCGATTGCAGATCGATTCTCAGTAAAGCCCTGTTCACGCTCAAGCAAGTCGCGTTGACGGCAATAAGAGTCGTACGTTTTGCTGGTGTAGCGTCCAATCATTCGATAGGAGGGAGCAGGGAGGCGTGACCATTCGGCCTCGAATGCTGAAAGCTGCAAGCCAGCGGAGCGCCTACTTTTTCCAATCTCCCCGATAGCAAACTTAGTGGCTAAGATTTGCTCGCGGTCGCCCTGTCCCTCCACTTCATCGACTACCCGCTCGGCAAGGTCAGCCAGTTTCGAGCGGACATCAATGAACCATTGTTCCTGCCCGGCCTGCCTCGAATGCTCAGTCCGCGCGCGTAGAATCGGAATAGGATCGATATTCTGCAGCGCAAGTGTTACGATCTCACCGGGTTGAGCGACGGCAACGAGGGCTTTCAATTCGACGGCGTTCGTCGAGCCCGGACTCGCGTACAGGTCAAGTGCCAGCTGTTCGAGCTGGGCCGGCGCGCCCATGAACTGCAATGGCCCGAGATCAATGCCTTGCAAAGCATTGGCTGTGTGTAGCTGAATGAGCTTGTCTGCTGGCAGGCCGCTGGCCGTACCACTGTCGTCCGCAACCCGCTTCAGCTCGGTTAGTAAACTCAAAACGTCGCCTAGCTTTGACCGTAGCGACTCACTTACCGCACAGATCTGCACAGCAAACTTGCCTGCCATGAATTCCTTCAGTGCCGCTGCAGCATCCGTGACGGCCTGCTCAAGTGCCGGCAACTCAGCCTCTACTTGCTTCAATCGCGCCGTGGCCTGGTTACAGCGAGCCAGTGCCTTGCCTTGTTCGGACACCAAGCGCGCAATGGTTTCGTCACTGTCGTCAAGGTTCGAGCCAAGCGCAGCTTGTACACGCTCGTGACTTTCGGTTGCTTCAGTGAGTGCCGTTTTCGCCGCATTGACTCTTTGCCGGCCCGCTTCGAGAGCTGCCCGGGCTTCGTTGACTGAATTCTGAAGTGTAGTTTGCATACCAACCAACCTTTCATCGTACCGAACGACTACCGCCTAGACCGTTGAAAATGCCACCCGACGAACTGTCGGGATACGCGCGCTTTAGCTCAGCCTCACTGCGAGGCTCTGAACGAAACTCGCTACGGGCGAGCACCTGCATCCTGTACGCACTCTGCTGGGCCCACAAGGCTCGCTCTGTGACAACGTGGGCTTGTTCGTCCGCTATCTCCTGTTGCTCGGCAACACGCCGTACAGCTGCGAGTAGTAATGGCTCCAGCCTGGCTATTTCGGCAATAGCAGCTGGCTTGCAACATAGGGGGACACCGAGGCGTAAATCTATGATCTTCGCTTGAATCTCGCGCGCGGCACACTTGGCGTCTTGCAGCGGAGAATGAACCTGCGTGCCAGTTGGCTTGCCTGCGCCTTTACTAGATCGACGACTCATTGCGTTCTCCAAGGTTGTAAACCACCCGCTCGCATTCGATCATGCCCGGCCCAGTCAATTCCCCCCGCAGCGCCAACTATGATCTGCCCATCAACAATAGCGTGCGCGAGAGTCAAGAGCGCACTCAGTAAATCCTTGCCGTTCGTCGGATATTGCGTGCGACCACTCGGCGTCAAGATGGCCTGGCACCCAACTATTTCGTCGTGAAACTTCTTGCTCGTTACCGATGAAATCTGATCTTCACTCATCAGCCGTCGAAGCAAACTGAATGCCGCTTCCTTGCTTGACAAGCTCCAGTCGTAAGACTTGAGCGTCAAGTGCTTTTGAGCGAATAGAGCACTAAGTCCAGCAGCTTCATGCTGGTCGCCAAATATCACGCTTGCACCAAAACCGTGTGCGACGTGCGACACTCGGTCCACGACAAATTGGAACTTCTTGCCTAGATCGTTCCCCTTCAGTTCCTTCGCCGTAAACTCCGTTACAATACTAACGTGCAGACCGCACGCGCCGTACTTGCCCGCAATGAATCCGAACCCGTCGTTTTTCAGTGAGCTTGAGTCAATCGCAACGAAACCACGTTGGCCAATGATGGGATCATCCTGCTCGAACATCGCCTCAACATCGGATGAATCGAACGCGGCGCTTGATGTGCCACCCGGAATGCCCTGATACTCACGAGCAAATACTTTGGCGTCCCCGCGTGACGCATCCTCGCATTGCTGGCGCGTAATACCAGGGTTTGCATCCCATGACGTGCCGTACGCAACTACTTGATCACGCTGTTCACCACGCCCGAACAACTCGTAGTGAAAGTCAAGCTCACCCCATGGCGAGCTGATGATGAGCCGGCGCGCATTCGGCCGTGTGATGCACATCGAGTCAAGCGAAACGCAAACCTCTTGCGCAGGGTTCGCACTGTGGTCGGCATTCTCCCATTTAGCGCATTCGTCAGCAGAGTAACCTACGCAGCGAAAACCAGACACTGCACCAATCTGGCAAGCGAATACGCGAAAGCCGAGCTGTAAGTCAGGCAGCACGATTGCATCCCCACCGGCTTCGAATGCAACGCCAAGCACAGTGAGGATCCGCTTTATCAGCGTGAGCCGTTGAAAGGCTTCGTCCTTGTTCAAGCTGACGAATGCGAAGTAATGCACTTCACCAGCCGGCACTTGCCAATCACCAAACAAGATCTCAGCAACCGCCACCTTGACCGCCGTATGCGACTTGGCACCACCACGGCCAACGCGAGCAACCAAAGTCTTCGCCGTTGGATGCGAGTACCAACGCTCAAGCGTCTTACGCCAGAACGGCGTCAGGCCGAACATGCCGGACGCAACGAGCGTTGCGTCCATTTCGAGCAGCTGAGTGAATACCGAGTCACTCATTGGAACCCTCGCCCTCAGGCTTCTGAGCAAGAGCCCTCGCCCTGATTTGGTCGACTATCGACGGGCCACGTGGACGCGCCTTGGCTTCGCGTGCTGCCAGTTCCCAGGCCGTCAATTCAAGTTGCTTGGCTTGGTTTGCCAACGTTGCTGCCTGCACCAGCAACGAAACTTCGCCCGCCTGCTCACCCCTCCACTGTGCGTAGCGGGCGCTGGCCATGGTGAGAGCAGCACTTTCGACGATGCCTCCGACACCGGCACTGATGCTGCCACCATGCGCCCGTGCCAATTCAGTGCGCCTGTGCTGCCCATAACGTCGTCCCCAACGTAAGAACGGCTTGTACTCTGGCGCTGCGTAGTCGAGCGCCTTGCCCGCTAAGACGGGACGAATCGCCCTGCCCGTCTGCCCTCGATGCCCCGGTAAGAACCGGCCACGGTCGTCGCGCTGTAATGGCCCCAAATCCGGCGTGGCGTTGGGCAATTCATCAGCAGGCAAAGTCTCGCTTACAAGCAGGTTGCCGCGCTTGGCGTAGCTACCGTGTGCCGCCCGAAGTGCCATTATTGGCCACCTTCCAGCGCCTGGCCGCACCGAAACGACTGGCGAGCCGCGGCCTGTTTTTGCGGGGTTTTTCGATAGTGCGTCATAGTGTTATCCCATTGACCTGACGGCCAAGCATGAATTGTGCGGGTTGGTACGTGTGACCTTTGGGTTGAGGTACCAAAGGCCAATGGTGGCGCGCGTCGCTCACGGTGCCGCTTGTCGGGCACCCAAACGCGGCAGGGGCAAGCGGCTGCTGCGTGGGTTCGTTGAGGTACGGGAGGGGGTGGCGGGCTCGCGAAGCGGAGAAAACAGCCGGCCGCATTAGGTCTGCTGTAGGAACCGAGCGTGTATTGAGCGTGTATTGCTGGGGGACCAGGTGTAGGTATTGGCTGGCTGAAAAGTCTATTCCGTACAGCCTATGAATGGTTTGGCTGGCTGATAAGTCTTTCGGCTGTCGGGTACACGTGGGGGTGGGGAAAAATCCCCCTAGAACCCCCTACGCATTCCCCCACGCTCGTGGGGATGCGGTAGCGTGGGGAAATCCACACGCTCCCACACGCCACACGTGTACCGATTGATAGGCCTAACATCAAAACTTGGCTCCGTAGTCGAGTGCTGCTTGGGGCATTGCTGGTGCAGGGTGTGAATTGGCCGGCCTTGACCACTGGCGAGCAACACCTGCAGTTCCAGTGCTTCGGTCTACTATCCGGCCGTTCGCTTCAAGCCAGTCCACGAAAGGCTTGAGTTCTTTGCGGCTCCACTTTTTGCCTGCCGCTCGGCATGCGGTTTCAAGCTCGGACGAGCTGATTGCTTTGCCGTACGGGACTTGCGACTGAACCAGGTCGCAGTTCTGCTCGAATTCCGCCTTGTTCGCTGCGTCACGCGCCTGAATGCGTTGGCCTGGTGTCTTTCGCTTCGCGTTAGATGCCCGCACAGACTCGAATTCCGATACCTCTTGAGCATCGGCAGGCCTCAAAGTACCTGCTCTTGCGCGGTCTGTATGAGGATACCGAACCAACCAAAGCGGGTCGAACCGCGGCGTGTTGTTGGATCTGGTGTGCTCAGCAGCAAGCCTTCCTCACCGTCTTCGGTAAGAACTGGTGTCAGTGTAAACTCACTGCGCCAGCCGTTACGCAAGCCCGTGACTCCGCGAGCTTCGGGCTTGCCGGAGCGTACGGAACTCATGCTGGCATGGTGACACAGAAGTGTTGCCGGTTCGCCTGGTAACGAAAGCACTAACCGTTCGATCATGCTGACGAGTTCAGTCGCTAGCGAATTGCTTGTTTCACACTCGCCGGCGATCCGTGCCAACGGATCTATAATTACCAGAGCATAATCACCCCAAGGGGCATCAATCAGAAACTCCCCAAGCTCCTTCGCGAATTCCGTACAAGCCACCTCATGCGTTCGCAGATCTTGCTCCAAAAACGTCGCGTTCAATCCCGCCAAAGGCAGTACATGCAAGTACTCCTTGAGCTTCGAACGTTCAGCGTCCGTCAATCCGAGCGCATTGCCTATACGACGCAAACGCCACTGAAGCTCAAGCTTGTCGTCCTCTGCTGCCATGAGGACAACATGTCCCTTTCTGCGCACCGCGAACGTGTCGAGCCAAAGCCTGTCCGATACCGTAGCCACGGCCAGCTGTAATGCAGCGTAACCTTTGCCCGCACCGCCGTTGGCGATCAATGTGCTGATCTTTCCTTGAACCCAGCAATGCTTGTCGTCTCGCGTGTCAACCATAAACCAAGATATAGGTGGAGGATCTTTGGTCAGGTCGCCAAGGTCCGCGTACGCCAAAGTTTTACACGGGGCGGCCACTTGGTGTGACTGAACCTCGCGTACGCACTCAAGCCAATGCTCGTAGCCCACCTGGGGTTCCATGTTGCTGATGTCAGTTCGTACCTGGTCGCTCCACTTCCGGAGCAAAGAAGTAAGTGCCTTCTTCTTTAGCTCATCTGCCCAAAACTCGGCAGATCCTCCAACGCTTAGAGGTGCAACAGCAATACCAGTCCGCGCCTCAACGATAGCTATGGTCGGCAGTTCGTTGTACTGCGTACAGTACTGGACTATGAACTCGAACTGCGCGAGCGCTCCGTCGTTACTGCGTAGCAGCTCGGAAGTGACGCCCTTCGCCAAAACCTTGTGCAAACCGGCCGGGGTCCCCTCGGCAAGAACTGCCGAAATAAGTGACATTTCAAAGTCCACTACTTGCGCCCCCGATCCTAAACTCGATGCACGCGCGCCGTCGTTTGCTGGGCACCGGCTGCCAAGGCAAATGGCCAAATCGACGCTCAAACTCGTGTACAGCCCAACCACGTCGATACCCGCGCTCTTTTGCGACCTGCACCAGTTCCGCGTATTCCAGCGCTTTCGCGATACCGTTGATCATTAGGCTCATTTTGCCCCCTTGATCCACGCGAGCAGCTGTTGACGCGAGTATCGCGGCACGCATCCGACACGTCGGTGTGGAATAGAGTCGCCATGACGTATCACACTGCTGACACTCATGCGCAGCAGTGCGGCGGCCTCACGCTGGGTCAGTACGTCATGCTCGTCTGCTAGTGGCGAGACGGGAGCTACTGCATCGGGCTCTACGAGCCTCAGTGGTCTAGTGCGCATCGGACTACGCTCCCTTCGAAGGGGAGGCGACACGCGGCTATATGCGATCTAGTGGGGCCGTCGCTATCGCTACAGCCACCTCCAGGGTCATCGGCACTGCTGCTGGTCGTCGTCACCCGCCGCACCACACGGACGCCGACGCGTCTCGGCGCACGAGCATTGCGGGCACAACCGCGGGCACACGACAGAGGCCGGCCTATCCGTCCCACGGCACGACGAAATGCTCTCTTGTACCTTAGTTCACGGCGCCAAGCCGCGTACAACTCTTCTGTCAGAGGCTCGTCTAGCTGCCGCCGAGGTTGGCTGATCTCAACCGTGCCTTGCGCTCGGCGGGGACTGTGTGTATATAACATTCGTTCGTGTTCTCGCCTTTGGCTGCCTGATTTTGTCGTCGTGGCAGCCTTTGGCGTATTTGTGGGGGTGGATATTGCGAGCCGCGCAAGGTATTCAGCCGCGGCCCTATCGTAGTGCCGCGCCATGGGCACTCCGGTATCACGCGCCAGTTGTCGCATTGCCGCAACGACTTCGGGGTCTGCGGGATGATTCACTTGAACGCGGTCGCGTAACACAACCCAGTACTACAACCTTTTGCGCGTTCACGCAAATTGGAATTTTCACATCGACTGCGACTCAGCAATGGGATCTCGCCATCGGGATCTTTTTGCGAATGCCTGCGAATGCCTGCGAATGTTGGTCCCCGTTTGGACACTCGAATGCGCACAATTGCGCGTGAATGCTAACGCGTGCGCATGCCGCGCTTGAATTCGTAAACCGCAGGTCCGAGGTTCAAATCCACGAGTTGGCTCCCTAAAGTAGAAAACGCTTCTACTTCTAATTTTGGCAATGCTGCGTCCGGTATTGTCAGGATGCCCCGGCTCGAACGTAGATACCTCTCGTGGGCGCCAAGGTCAGCATGGCCCGCGAACCGTTGGGCCTCCTGTGCCGTCACGTGGGCATCGGCCAGACCTTGAACGAAGCCCCTACGATGCGAGTGAAAGTCTACCGGGCGTGTTGTGTCGGTTTCGGTCAAGAGCTCCCTTTCCCGTTCGGTCATTTCCCGATTGGTTTCTTCGAATCGTCGCTTAGCTGGGTTCCAAGTTTCAAGGCCGAACATTCGCGCCAGGTCGCGCCGCATTGCCCCGGCATGGCTGACCCCTTGCTTAGCCCCTACGCCAGCGTCAGTACCCCGTAGGCAGGGGAACACAAGCCCGGTCGTAGGCTTCTGTCCCTTCTCGTCCCTGGCCTCCTGCCACCATTGCAGCAGCATCGGGCGCAGCCGTTCGGGAATGGCGATCCTTTGCGGCTTGGCTGTCTTCGAACGTGGAGCGGTGCCAATCTTGAAGTTCGGCGCGTCCAGTTGATTCCACTTTATCACGTGCAGGTCCCCCGTCCGCAGGCCGCCAAAGATGCGGGATATTGCACTCATAGTCTGCCGCTCGAGCACGCCCAGCCGGTACGTAGGATCCGGATGCTCCCATGCAAGGTACTGTTGCAATTCAAGATCGGTCAGCACCGCACGCTCCCGGTTATCCACCGCGACCTTTGGCACAGCGACCAAGTCGGTGGGCATGGTGCTGATTGCCTTCTCTCGCATCGCTACCGCAAATCGGGTCCGCAGTATCTGGCGAAGGTGCCTCAGGTGTGACAACGACGTGCCGCGCTCCCTAGCGGCTTCGAAGATGGCTTCAATGTCGTCAGGTGTGATCTCGTTGACGGCGATGGTGCCAATGGCGGGAATGATATCTATACGCTCCCGGAGTTCTTCCGAGCGGGTATCAGATACGCCAGCATCACGACGCTTATCGGCTACCCTGTCGGCGAGTTCCGCGTACGTCTCTTGACGCTCGACCGCTTGCTCGATTTCCGTTTCGGGTGAGGCTAGGAGGCGAGCCAGGAGCCGCTTAGCCGTGGACTTGTGGTTGGCATGAAGGTTCACCCACTTGCGGGCGGGCTTGCCGTCGGGGCCGTCGACAGTCAGTACCGCATACCACGTACCTGACTTGAATTGAAGTGAGCCAGTGCGTCTTGATTTTCCGTGTGTTAGATTCTTCCATGTCGATCACCTGTTGGTACGCGTCCCGGTAGGACGCGAATTCACGTCCGGCTCGGACGGTGTGAGTCGGTACTTGCGCCGGTTGGGCGGCCCCATCTGTTCGACTTGACCTGCTGTAACTAGTTCGGCCATGGTCTTACGAACGTCGGCTGCTCGCCTGTGTAACTGCTTGGCTAGGGCGTTGACGGCCCCTACTTGTTGCGTTTTGAGGACCCTCATTATTTCGACGGGTAGCGATTTGTTGTTGCCAACCAGCTTTACCGCGAGACCGGCCGCTATACTTCGCACATGGCCCCGGGTCTTCTTCGTGTAGTCGCCTTTGCTATGATTGGCCTCGAGCTTCACGAGCTCCAACGTGCTCTCGCAGAACGACCAGATGAATTTGAACTCCTCAGTTTTGTTGATCGGCTCAAGTTCTTTTTCGAGCAGTGCCATCACGATCTTGGTGGCCGACTGTAATCGTCTTGGGTCGTATACCGTCCGCGGCGGACGTGACGCCGAATCAACAGGCCTTGGCGTCGAATGACCCAGTAGACCTTCTTTGCTGACCAGCTTGGCGAATTGCACCGCCGCCGTACGCTTCTCGGCGTCACTGGTAGCGTGGTCGATAACCAGCCGAAGTAATTGCTCTGCTCGAGTCCTGGCGTTCACGGTCATCATTCGCGTCCCATCTGGACGTGAATAAGCGTCCGGGGCGGACGTGAACAGCCGGCTACCGGTGCCTTGTGCGAGCTATCGTTGGTACTAAGTTTCGTCACGTCGAACTCACTTTCGACCATGGCTCCGGAGGTTCGCGCCTCGCGGGGCCGATTAGTTTATAGAACGTTCGCCTGATCGGGAGGAAGTATGCCGACTTCACGCGCCACTTTTCGAAGCGAGCGGCGAATAATCTCGCTTTTTGTCATCTTGAATTTCTGGCCAGCTCGGCGAGGATTCGAAGATCGTCGTCATCAAGTCGCATTGCTGTATTTGTTGCACCTGGGTTCATGGGAGTTTCTTTCCTTTAGCGGACGACTAGGTCACGTACGCGGGCGCCGGTGCTGAGTTCGCGGAGCGTCCAGCGTGCGCCGGGTGCCGCGCAATCCTGGCCGTTGCCATTCCACTCGATGTAGTAGCCGGGGATATTGCACTCGGTGTCGGCATCGATAGGGGTCGGGGTGGACGCGCTGAGTTCTTTCAAACTGCGGATGGTGCGAGTCATCGTTGCCATGTCGTAACCTCTGACCAACATATAACACAACCCGCACAGTTTTCTTGAGCAAATCGACACGCGGTATAAAGAACGGCTGGATTAATCACGACGGCGAGTTCACCGATTTTGTCCATTGGAATTGTGCATAAAGCAGCGGCACAGATATCCAACGGTCTACAGTGAAAAGCGCAGCAATCGGAGTGAACGCGTAGCAAACTGTAGAAGCGAACGTTGATAGATTCGCACCGATTCACGTGTAAGTGACAGCTGGTAAGTTTCCCGAGCAACACTGTTCATGCGATTGACGCGGCATGCGTTACAAGAGAACCCGCGCAGCCGTCGCGCTGCAACCGGTGCGTTATTGTCGGTGCTGCTCAGAACGCACAAGCGTTGCGCGTGAAGGCGCCTGTCCGCGGTGTTGGCGGCGACATAGGCAATCAGGTATGCCACTTCCCGATCGGCGCTGTACAGGGCAGCTAGGGCTGGGCCTCGAGTGGATGTGGCTGGGGGCGTGCCGGCGGGCGGGGTAGTCCCCAGTCCCATGCCAGTTAGTATGTCACCTGGAGAAGCGTCTATTCCCAGTCCTGGGATCTACCTGGGGTATCCCCTCGCACCCGCGCGCGTAGGGAGACTTTGCCTATCTTGGCCTGATGGCGGAAACCATCACGCGTTGCGTGATCAGTCGCCAATACCGACGTCTCGAAGAAAAGCGGCAATATGGCTCTCAGCGTCAACCATATATTGAGCCGGTGCCGGGTTAACCATTGCGTTCAGCTCCACATAGGCGCCCCGGTGGGCTCGATGGGCGCTCGTCAATGTCCTTTGCTTCGAGCTCGCCGAGAATCTCGCACATTTCGATCTCTCGTGTTTCGAGGCGCGCGATCGTCTGCGCGAGGTCAGAGGGATAGCCCGCTATAAACAACGCGAGAGCCCTGGCGTGAATAGGTAGTCTGTCATCCATCACTAAGCAACTGCTAGGTATGATCGCAATGAATAGAATCCCGACCCATCATACACGACATCTATCCATCCATAATCGAAGCCTGCCGCTGCTGGTATGCCACCAATTCTGCCACCGCTAGGGTTACGTACCTCAAGGTCGTTGTCACCTACATTTACAATCGTCCAAATCTGCCCAATTTGTGCACCCGTTCCAGTCAACTGAACCCATCCTCCACTTATGACGCTAGCATCAACCGCAGCGTGTCGAACGGTGACCGGCAACGTTACGCCGTTTGTGCTTACGCGTTGGTAGGGTTGAGCGAACGTGCCGGTGTGCGTCTCTGCGCCCGAATGACTTTCGGCGCCAGAATGAGTCTCCGCGCCAGAATGACCCTCAGTATCCCAGAACACGGACGGCGCCGCAAACGTGGTGCTGCCGTGCCAGGTGGTATCTACATACGAACCGAACGTGATTACTCGATGCGCGTCACTGGTTCCACTGGACACTGTGAAGTCGGCGTTAATTGTAACGGCCGCATCAAAGTTGGCTAGACCATTGAAAGTACTTAGGCCATCAACCGTGACAGCCCCACCCGAGAAGTGACAGGCGCCAGCAATCTCGGTATCGACGTAGACTCCGACGTAGAGGTTCTGGTGGGCGCCACTGCTGCCGCCATCGATCGTGGTGTCATTCGTCGCGTGCAGGAAGCCGCTGATTAGATTGGTGCCGGCAGCCAGCTCGACCGTGAATGCGCCACCAATGGTCAGATTGTCAGATAATGAATACGTGCCGCCGCGTTCACCTAAAGCCCGAAAGGTGCCCTCGTCGAAATAGGCGAACTCGGTTGAGGTAACACCGACATTACCTGGCCAACTTGTGGCGGTACCATCGTGGCCTGTCAAGCGGGGAGGCCTGCTCATTTGGTGGCCTCGCTGTCATCGATAGGACACGAAGTGCCGGGCATGAAAAAGCCGGGGCACGAGCTGAGATATTTGGTGTCGGGAGAATCTGTATTTGTACTCGATTTTGAACCTTTCAAAGTTAGGGTGCCGGCGAACGCCACGCGCTGAGGTATGACGCGGGACGCCCGCCGACGGTCGGTGTTGAGTGCGCAGACCAAGAAGGAGCAAGCATCTACACACTGGCGCCCATTCGCGCCACGGGTAGCCATCCCGCACAAGAATTGCCCTTGGGGAGGGACTCGATCTGCCTATGTCCGAAGCAGAGAATCCCCGGCGACTGGACATTGCCGCCCGCGATCGAGACAAGAACCGCGCCCCGTAAGTGTGAATCATGCCTTCGCCTCGTGCATGTCAAAGGTTGGTTCCGCGCCGAGCGGTCGAGCACGGATTTTCAACATGCGAAATGCAGTGACCAGTGGTGCCTGCTGCTGCGCGGTAGCGACGGCCTGCTCAAGCAACACGACGCGAGCCAGTGCGGCTGCATGCTCCAGCTGGCAACGCTCGATTGCTTTGGACTGATGCACGAGTGCAACCGCCAGGTCATCGGCGATTTTCTCGGCGCCGTGAATTGCGGCCGCTGTCAAGATGGCCATGCTGCGCGCCGCTGATAGCTCGTCATGCAAATCAGACATCGGCCGGTACCTCCGCGACTTCCCAGTCCTCTGAAAATATGCCGACGGGCACCCACTCCCGACGAAAGTCGCCTATAAACCGTAACTGAACCCAGCTCGACTTGAGACCACCGCGCAAGGTGCCGAGTAATGGCCCGGGCGGGGGCGACTCGAACGTGTGTGTGCGTCCACCGCCGTTGACATAACTGGCCCTGGCCGCGCGCTGGGGCTGATACATTTCGAGCGGCTTGTCTGGTGTTGTGTTGACGATGGTTAAGAAACTGGGCATCGTCCTCGACTCATCGAGGCCCCCCGCCGGGTCGGTACCCGCGGCAACGCGATGCCAGAGTGGCAATCTCAATGCACCTGATGCATGAATGTGAGTCACGTTGCAGGGCATAGCGGGGTTAATCAAATGCATCTGCTCCGCCGCGATACCAAAGTAAACCTGACCATTAACTTCTGCCGACATTAAGACCTCCACCCGTGGTGGACGATTTCACCCGTCGCCTCGGGCTCGAAGCGTCGCGCAATTTGACGCTCGTTTTCTTTTTGATTCGCGCGAATCGCGTCTATCTCAGTCTTGGCCAGGACGCGTCCCTCCGGAGTCAACGATAGCTGATGTGTCTCCAACTCGAACAGGTGATTATCGCGAAAATCAGTGATGGCATCCTCAATCGCAGTCACATTTGCTGCGACCACTCCGAGCCTAGCTAGCCAGGCGCCGACGTCGGCAACAAAGTTGACCTGCTTTGCTTGCTCGAGGGGCAGCGCCAGCATGCTGTCGCAAACACGCTGGTGACACGACACAAGTTCATCGCGATTGAAGACGCCGGGCGGCAGTATCTGCATGCAAATCTTCAAAAAGATGGCGGACGGAATGCTCTGACTGGCAACAGGCCAATCGGAGAATTCGGGCATTGCAATGTTGGCCGCGTTGGCTGCGAGCGCGAGGCAAATGGGACCTGCCATCGCATCGGATGCACCGAGTTTGCGAACGGCCTCAATGAGTCGAGCGGGATTAATGGGGCTGGTGTTGGTGTCTTGGTTCATTGAAAAATCCTTGGTTGAAGTTTGACAGAAAACTACTGAAAATCAGCGCCTAAAGGGGTGGATGATGGTTGTCGGGTCCGGCTCGGGCCGAGTAGTGACGAAGCCACGTAGCTCAAGGTCAACGCGTCGCATGGTGGCGTCCTGTTCAATCGTCGGGGTGCGCACGGGAACGCCGAACGGTTGACAGGGGTTCGGGTCGCGTAGGTCGCGTGCAGCACGGCGGCAGTCGAGCCATGCATCGCGCGCCTCGGCGGACATCGGGAATGGCAGGCCAGTTTGCCTAGGCCGCTCCTGATGAACCATCCTGCCCCATTGATCCAACGGAACCCAGGTTTTGGGGATGCAGAGTTCCGCTGTCAGCTCGGCTTCGAAGTCCTCGTCGGTCTTGTTGCCGCGCTCGTCGATTGTTTGCCCATTGACGCTTCCGCGCAGACCATTGTAACCGGCGAACTCGGTGAACCTATAGTTGACGTTTGGGTCGTACTTCGGTGCCGGCGAAGCCTTGACCAGTGACGTGTCAACAACCAACGGCGGAAGTGCAGCGGCAGGCACAACGGGAGGCGGTAAGGGTTCGGGTAATATCCCCGATTCGAATTCAACAGGCTTTTTGCGCGTAAAGGGCCACATGTTACATCTCCAATGCGGAATGATAAAGGCCGATGCCGTCGGCGGTTACTTCGATGTCTCCAGAAGCGACGTTCCACGGGTCAACGTAACGTTGGCGGAGGACTGATTCGGGGTGGATGTAATGGGGATTAACGTTGTTGCGGTAATCGACCATGATGGCGCTGCGCGCAGTCCACGCTGCAAGTACGAATGCGCTAGCCACATCGCCATGCTGGCCCATCTTACGGGGGCTGAAGATTCGCATCCCGCCTCCGGCAAGTGGAGTGCACTGAACGTCCCGAAGCTGGTTAATCAGACGCCGATTGCCCGCCGGTATTACGATATTGCGCGAACGGAGTTCATCACGAACGTAGGTGTAGGACTCAAGCTTGAACGCCAGCGTCGGCGAGCATTCTACAATGTTGAAACCGACCAGTTCGTCGCGGACGGTCATCACGTAATGCTGATCACAGCCAATCGTTTTGACGCCATGCGCGGTTAGCCGTGGCCTGAATTCGCCTAGTACAATCTTGGGACTAGCACCCTGGTGCTCCGGCTTACGTTCGATACACTCGGCCACGAGTAGCGGCTTGCCCTCGTTGCGGTGCACAATTACCAATGCACTCGGGTCACGCCTGAATCCAGTGTCAATGCCAGCTGCAGCAAGGTCGCCTTCGGTCGGCAAGGTAACGAGCGGTAATGCGTCGTCCGTACACTGGCGAATTGCCTCGGCCTCCATGAAGTCGGAGGTGCCAACGTCGAAGGCCTCGCAGTCGAATTCACGGCGCGCGTTATCGGAATCGGTTTCCATCATCTCGGCATAGATGGCCTTGTTCTGTTCGGTAGGACGTACCGTCAACGTCTTGGCAATGGCTGCAATGCAAGTCGTGCAGTTGCCAAAGTTACGATCAACCAAGTCGTGCAACAGTCCGCGCCGCGCCCAAACGGTGCTGATGATCATCTCCTGACCTCCAGCTACAACACGCGGGCCGCCAGCTTGGTGCAGCGCCATGTCGTTCACGACGCCAGTATCTATGTCCTTGAAGAATGCACTCTCATCCAGCGTAAGGGTGATGTACGAACGGCCGCGAAGGCTCGCGCCGCCTGCCGATGCCGCCAACACCTCGAAGCAAACAAGCTTGCCGTCGGGTCGCCTGATAATGAACGAGTCCTTGCCGATCTCACCTTGGACCAGCCGCTTTAACGATCGAATGCTCTCAAACTTGCCTGTGATGTAGCGATACCACTGGTGTCCGGTCTTCATGTCGGGAGCGACGCAAACATTGAAAGCAAGCTCGCCGTCGCCGGTCTCGAGAGGACACCTCAAACCGAGATATATTGCATCGTAGGCGCACAGCATGGTGCCACCGAGCCGCGCGCCCTTTTCCCAGGCCACCAATCGTCTGGCCTGTTGTGGAATGGTCTCGACGTCCCCGAATAGCTCCCGAGCCAGCTCCCGATCTGCGCCGTCAAGTTGGCAGGGGCTGACCCCGTCGAATGACACCAGCGACAGCACGCGCTGACCTGGAAACAGCTCGACCTTGAGTTGCTTCTGGACGAAGTCTACGAACGACATTAGTTGGCCGTACCTCTCGTGACGTATTGCTTGGGCACCACCGTCTTTAGGTGCTCAACGTGCGACCGAAGCTCCGTAATCTCGTCGGTCATGCGAGACATTTCTCCCTGTAGGTCGTGACGGATTGTGAACTCCTCGGGGATCTCAAACATGTCCCGCTCCATTGACCTGCCCGAATAGGTCCAGACGTCTCGGAGCAATCGCGCCCGGTCGGCGTGCACTTGGCAGAAGGCAACAACCACCCTCGGCCAGTCACTCCAGTCGTAACTCCTCCTGGCTTGTCGCCATAGGACCTGGAATTCCCGACAAGCAACGTAGTAATCGCGTAGGTCGCGAATGATGTTACTGGCGTAGATGTGAGTCATTTCCATTTGCCGTTCCCTTTTGGCTTGGGGCACATCTCGGAGACCCAGTCGTCGGCCTCCTCGGACTTCGGGAGCCGCTTAGCGAT
The DNA here is from genome assembly GCA_963835565.1 of uncultured delta proteobacterium. Lineage (GTDB taxonomy): Bacteria > Myxococcota_A > Polyangia > Polyangiales > Polyangiaceae > FEN-1139. Next base: position 12,050 of record CAWIGY010000030.1, on the reverse strand, counting down.
ATCGAGCGCTGTCACCGCCAACCTCTCGGCGCGCTGCCCGTCCTTGGAGGCCCGCTCAAGCGCCGCAATGCCACTCTCCGTGTCGAGGCCGACCTTGACCGCGTACTCACCCCAGTAGGCAGCCAGCGCGACGTGGCGAGCCTGAAGGGCCACCAGCGTACGGACCTGAGTGCTCTGGCTCGGCATGCTGCGGATGAGAGCCCGGTACAGGCTCATGCTCGCAGACTGAATCTCGGCGATAGCGGTGTCGGTTGCCGTGGGTCCAAGCAACCTGCGGACGTGGTGCCGCGCGCGGTTCTCGCGGCTGTGTCCGTTGCCCTTTGCGAAGCGACCGCCGTCGGTGCGTCCAGCCGTCGGACTCTCGGCGGAATCTACGACCTGCAAATCACCGCTACGGGGCAGCGTTGGGCGGGGCTTGCCGTGGGATTGCTCGATGGCCATCAGAGCACCCCCAAAAGGCCCGTGATTTCGCCGGTCGTAGAAGCAAAGCCCACGTTGGCGGCGAATTGTAGAAAAAAACGCTCTAAACCTGCGGAATAAGGAACCGCAGGTCTAGCTACAGAAAACCGTTGCTGACATGGTAAGCAACGTTGGACCCGTAAGGCCGACTTTCGGGAATCAAGCCTCCTACCGGAACCGAAGGACCGGAAATTGCGGCGCGGAGGCGAGAGGGAGACGTTATTCCGGGAGGCGAGCTGGCTGAGTTTGCCACTGGCCGCTAACCCACAATCTGAACCATAAGCCGATGTCATTCATCCCCCGATGCGTTGAGATAATCTAGGCTGCCGTCTTTGACTGAATCGGGTCTGCCACGCTGTGGAGAGACGGCGTTCTTGCGTGGTGCGAAGCCTGTGGTGCTCTTAGCAACCGCGCAGCCGTCTGGGTTACCGGCGATTGTGAGGATGGTTGCCGCGGTCCAACCCTCGAGACCTATGGTGATTCTACGGCAACATTCGGCACTATTGCCTTTCAGCTTCTCCAACAACACGTTGGTGTTCCTGGCTTCTGCTGCTCCCCATACCGGGTCAATACCTCGAATGCGCTTATGCTCGGCCAGGTAATGCGCCTTGACCTCAGCATGACCTAGTGTGGGTTCCTTCTTGGCAGACCTACGAGGGCGACCCTTGGGTGGAACGAGCACCAGCGGAGCCGTAGGCGGTGCTGAAATATTGTCCGCTTTACTTGTCCGCTTTAACTTGTCCGCTTTGGGGGCATATCTTGCCGGGGTGGTCCGGCATATCTTGCCGGGGTAGTACATTGTCGCAGGGGGGCATATCTTGCCGGGGAGGGCGGCATATCTTGCCGGGGTTAGCTGGTATCGTCGTCAGGTCGTAGCGACTTCGCGCGCCATGCCTGGACGTCGTCTTGATTGCGCCCTTCTCCTCAAGACTCCTGAGCGTGTTTCTCACCGTGCGTTCGCACATGCCGGTCATTTTCACGAGGCTGGTAATCGACGGCTCGATGTTCGGCGCAAACTCGATTAGTGACATCAGCACCATGCGCTCCGGAGCGTCCAGTCCATTGGGTTCGATGCTCTCTATCTTGCCGCCCTTGCGGACAATCCCGAGCACTCGATCGCGGGCTGCATGGTAGTCGTAAGACACTATTTCACCGCTCTCAATCCCGCGCCAACTAGTGGCACTTCGATGGCCGCTCCCCTACAGTCCTGGGTGAGTCGGCGGTCTAGTGCGTCGCCATACTTTTCGCGGAATGCCGTGCGCGAAAGGCCACTTGTGATGAATGTTATTTTGCTCGCGATGTATCTTGAGTCGATTACCTCGAACAGCGCTCCGTCGTTTAGTGGCTCCTGTGTGCACTCATCCACAACAAGAAGTGTTGCCCTCTTTGCATTTGACGATTAGTTCGGGCTCAGAACCAAGCGCGGCGTAACGCCGAGCAAAGGTAACCGCAGCTCCAGTCGTCCAAACGACATCGCCGAAGATTCCACGGTCGTAGGACATCTGCTCTTGACGGAACGCGGGCTCGTATTCCCGAGCGAAGCGCCGAATCGTGGCAATGACACAATTGGTTTTCCCGATGTCAGTCGGACCGAGAAGCAACAGTGAGCCGCGCTCAGGTGTCCATTTTCGCGCCAATGCACGAAGCTTCTTGTCTTTTACGGACCTCTCAAACAGCGGTGAATCCACATCCGCCCAATGAAAATCGGGAAGCGCCCTTAGTTGGGATTCTACCCATCCGTTGTAGCTACGGCGAGCCTCCCGAATGCGAGATTGCTTATGGTCCTCCTCCCACTGGAGACGCTGCTTTTCGAGCAGAATCTCGTAGTCGGCTGTGCACAAAGTGTGAAGGGCGCGGCCGTTGCGGTAGCGGCCACCGGTTTCATGGGTGACAGTCTCCGAGCACACCGGGCATGCAAGATTACAGGCCGCGTGGATGCGATGCACAAAGTTATTGTGGCGGAGCTCGAATCCGTCTCCTTTTGCAACCGGCTTGAAGCAGAATTCACAAATCGGACCTTGCGCGGCTCTTGCGAGAGTCTCGTTAGTGCGCTCAGCCTCCTCATGAATATTGAAGTATGGATTATCTGGCAAATTCGGTTGCGGGCCATTGCCGCCACCTGGGCCCCACTTCTCGGCGCTCACCTCGAGACCCCCCAAGTGGGAATCGAAACACCGCGGTCTTCCAGGTCATCGAGTTCCTGTTCAGCAACCGGGCCAAGCTCCGCGATAATGCGCTGGACCTGTGCGTCGTCGCCCTGTCGCACGAACCGAGCCAACTCGAGTCGGAGCTTTGCGCGGTGCTCGTCAACCGCGCCAACATAGGCGCGACTGATCTGCTGATGCAGTAGGTTCGGGAGCGGGGGGCGGTTCATTGTGCGCCTCGATTCAGCCAGGCCGTAACAGTAGCTAAATCAAACTTTTTTAGTTCGCCGCAGATAACGAACGGACAGCCCTGATCGATCATTTTTCGCGCGGTGGGTGCCGAGATGCCGAGTTCACGGCACAGGCTCTTCATGTCGAGCAGCCGGGGAACGTTATTTGTCGCCGCTCGCAGGGCTTTGGCAACCGCGAGGTCAACAAACTGTTGTAGCTGCTCGGGCGTTGTCAGTATGAGCTGAAGGCCGTTGACAACCGGTTGCGGGTGAATCACATTTGCGGAGAGAGAGCTGGTAGGCAGCAGGGGCGCCGCGGGAGTCGAGACCCGGGGCGCTCGTACATGTGCTTTAGGCGGTGCGGGCATTGGGCACCTCCTGCTGCTCACCTAGAGTCTTCTGGAGCAGTGCCAACGTCGATAGGCAGCACTTTTCTCCCAGACAAATTCTTCCCGATGGTTGTCTGGGTTATGCTGAGTTTTTTTGCGGCGGCGCGTATGCCAACCGTCTGTGCAATGGCGCGAAGCTGGCCGCGTAAATCTGCGGGTACTTCAACAAGATTTGCAGGCAAGAAACCTCGGCAACTGGACAATCGAGGCCCACCTCTCGATCATCCGTTGGCTGCGTGGTCCTCATTCTTAGACCTCTTGGACGGATCCCTCAGGACTTTTCCCTTGCATCGGGCCGATTCTCGCGAATCGGGACTTCCTAAGGCGCAAAGCCAAATAACGGTGGGCAAAAAAACTATGATTCTTACGAGTTCAGCGGTCAACGGTTTTCGGACCGCTCATTCATTTTATATTTGACGGCCCTGCGAGCTTCTGTGCGACGACCTTATCCAACCTGGCCAATCGACGAGCGGCGAGGGTAAACCAGACCCCGCCAATCGCGCGGCGCCGTGGCTCCCTGCCGTAAGTCATCATGCCGCCCTTGGCTTCGATATCGAAGGTCGCCTTGAGCATGTTCATTGCGACAACACGCCCGAGTTTGACGACCAGCTCGGACACCTTGGCGATAGGCTCCGGTTCGGTTTCCCCCAGCTTTTGCACAATGTAGGCCGCGACCACCTCGTGTTTGAAGTCGCGCATCATACCCGGGCGAATAATGTCACCCTTGAGCAGCGATTCCAGATCGGCGTTGACGAACATTACGAGTGCACCCGGCTACGTTCAGTGATTGGCGCCGGTGCCCATTCGTGAACCGTCATCTTCTGCGGATCCTGTGCATCTTTGATTGTGGTTCCGAGGCGCACCTGCTGATACACTTCCAGCGCGTCCTTGAGCTTGACGCCTGGTTCCCAAGTCCCAGCGAATGCCAGTTGTTCCAACAATTCCATAACCCGTGTTGCAAGAATATCGCCTGCCAGTATTTGCAGCGTTGTCGCTGGCACGGGCGTTGCTCTGCGTTCGTTTGCCATGTGACTCAACTTCCTAGGCGCGTGACTGCGCCCCCATTGCCCGATTTCGGAACCGAGCAGGGAGGGCCAGTTACGCAACCTGAGCTAGTGACGTCGCCAGGCTTTCGAGATATGACGCGAGTGCACAGTCGGCGGCGCGTGCACTTGCGTCCAGTAGAAAGTTTCTACTTCTGCCGGCGCGATTCGAAACTAATGCGCGCAATTCCTTAGACGGGCGAAACTCCGAAACAGCTTGAATTATGCTGGATTCGTCGCCGGGGCCGGTTTCGTAAACCGCAGGTCCCCGGTTCAAGTCCGGGAGTTGGCTCCAGCGTCTTACTCGACAAATCACATGCAAACGGCCGTGTTCGGCACTGACTCTGGCTCGACGCTCAAAGTCAACTTCGCGACGAGACACGACGGAATACGACGAATCGGAACATAAGCCGGGGCAACCAGAGGGCAACAGATGGGCAATGGGGATTGTTGGTCACCCGTGCCGAAGTGCCATGGTGATCGCTAGGTGCCTAACTAGTTCCCGGCGAAAAAACGCATAATTTCGGAAAACGCCGGACGTAATCACGGGCCGCACGCGTGAGGAATCGCCGTCGCAACGGGCACGCAAGGCTTGAATGTCTTGGGTGGATGCAATTATGCCAACTTTGGGCGCACCTTCGCCTTGCCAGCGGAGATTTCTTGGCGGTTGGCGTGCAGTCTCCGAGGACTGCACAGCTCAGGCGGCGCGGGCGAGCAGATGTCGGGCAACCACGAGCAGATTGCACGCAAGCACGGATGCCGAAACGTAGGCTTTGAATGATGCCCATCCGCTCCAGCAACATCGTGTCAAGGCTTTGCCTTTTTAATGGCAGTTGCCCAACAAGTCCCACACTTGCCTAATAATTAACCGGCTGGACAGAAACACTCCCTTACACCCAGGACCTACTCCGGCGAGGGGTGCTTCTCAAGACTGAGAGCGGGGGCATACCAGCTCCGGAAGGTCTTGCATTAGTTCGAGTATTGTTTCGCTCGAAGTCCCACAACCGGTGTAATATTCACCTAAGGTGCTTAATGCCATCCAGATCAAAACCTGTTGTATTCATAAGTAGTACTGTGTATGACTTCAGAGATCTTCGGTCAAGTTTGCGGTACTTCTTCGAAGAGCTTGGGTATGACGTTCAACTCAGTGAAGACCCAGGTTTTGATAAACCAATAGACTCAAACTCGTATGACGCATGTTTTGAGGCGATTCGAAAGAGCAAATATTTTTGTACTCCTAATTGGTGGCCGACGAGGTGGCTGGTATGACGAGCCAAATCGTATATCCATCACGCAACAAGAGTATCGCGTGGCCTATGAACGAGCCAGAGCCGACTGTCTAACAATAATCCCCTGTGTTAGAACAGAAACTTTGGAGCACGTTGCCATCCTAAAAGATCTACCTCGCGTCGATTGGAAGCCAACAAAGTTCATCGATGACCCTCAGCATCTCATTGACTTCCTCCCAGAAGTTGGACGGGTGCTTGAGATGAAAGAAGCTGCGGCCGAGGGAACAAGTCGCCCACCGAACAACTGGATACATCCATTCCATTGCTTTCGCGATCTTGTGAATGTTATCAAGATCGCACTAGGATCAAACCTCGATGTAGGCAGGAGCCTCCTTCTCGACCTAGTTGCCGAAGAGATTTCAGAATTCGCCACTGATTTAATGGGGCGGGATGATTATGCCTCATGGCTCCTACAGAACATTACACGAGTATTTGGTGAGATAAGTCGTCGAGTTACAGTTTCATTTGACCATATATGTCGCGGTGACAAGATCGATATACCAATCGACATAATTGCTGATCTTTGCAAAATGGTGAAACCACTTGAGAGTTCACCAACTATTCAGCTCATTGCATTGAAGCAGGCGATAACATCCCAAGCTCTTGCAGACATACAACCTGGTACGACTCAGGTCAAAGCAAGTCCCCTACAAGATGCTTGCCGCCGTACACTCTTTAGGTTCAAGGCTATTCAGAAGTCTGCAAAAGAAAATACTGTTAATACTACTTTCATGCCAGAAGTGATCGGTTCACGTAGTTATCAGAGTTGGCCCTTGTCATTTCTTGCAGTCTCAATAGCTATCTCTGTAGCCCTTACCAATGCCTGCGCCCTCGTTGAAGCGGAAAATCTGATCAGCCATATCCGTTTCGGAACGCCTCTACAAGCCGACCCCTGTAGCCGGATTGAGTTTCTATTTCCATTTCCTAGCATTGCGATTGCAGCTAAAGACAAGCCTACCTTTGAATCTTGGGTTAAATCAAGGATTACGAAGGATGGATGAGTGAAGCATCAGAATCCTTCGATACCCCACTTCATCGGAGGCCCCTCAATGTTCCTAGCTCATACCAACCTGGCCCACCGAGTTGCTCATCGATTTCTTAAATCCAAATCCGAAACTGATCCTCACGACCATGCCCAAACTTGGATGCTGCCTTCGCGTGAAGTGGGCATTCCTGATGACGTCGTTGTTCAACATTCAGATGGATGCACGGTCACCACTGAGGATATTGAGGCGGCCGTTAGCAAGACTAGAGGCGTCCTCAGTGGGTCATGCAAGTTCTCTGAGGTTCATGCCGATGACGGTACTAATCGAGTTAGGTTTGAAATCGTAGGTTCAGGTGGACAGAAACTCGAAGGTACCGTAACCGTGAATATTGTGGCCCGTGAGATGGAGCTGACCACCTTCTCTCTCATTGAGTTGGACGACACTGCAATGGCTCTTTGAGAGAAGTTGCTCGATGAGAGAGTCTCATCGGTGTAGTTCAAAGAATGGACTCCGAACCGGTTAAAGTCAAAGATCAGGAATCGAATCAGGGGCCAAGGATACAGTTCTCGTGGGTAGCTCTATATGGAGATCGCCAGACCTGAAGGGTATCGAGTTGTAATCGAGGTTCCGTCGAAGACTTTGATCAAGATCCAGCCAGAAGACGATGGTCACAACCCAGTCGGAAAGCTTGTGACTCTCCGGCTGCGGAACAATTGCTGCTTCGTTCTAGGTGGGGGGTCGATGACCGAGGGGCTTGAGGAGGATCAGATCCTGGCTACCCCTCGTCCGATTCGACCTGAGCGATAAGTTCGACGGTCAACCGTCGATAGAGATCTTCCAACAGTTCTGGAGAGGCTGGCCATGGGGCTTGTAGTCCGTTGCAAGTCAGGACAAGTCCATCGTTGGTGCGGGTCAAGTTTATGATCACGAAAGCGAATCGTTCCTCGTCCCCTTGTTGATAGACTTTGAACTTGTGCTCTTCAACATTGGGAATACCGACGCTTGAGTAAACATCTTGGTGAATGAATGTGGACGGCCAGTGATTACGCCAACCGGCCAGAAATTCATCGGTTGGTATTGATGGGTTTGAGTTACACACGGTGACGCCCCCTAGTCCTTGTCATGGAAGGTTCATTAGGTGGCCTGGGTAGACACCACTCCTTCTTTGATGGAACTTCAACCCATTTGTCCGCAAATGTAAACAGCCGCTCGTTTATTAGCTCTTCGAGCCTGAGATAAATCAACCAAGCCTCTTCAGAGCAGGCTTCTTTAAGAAGCCGTTGTTGCCGTCGGATTTCGCTTCCCAACCTGATTAGGACAAGATCGGTCACTAACAATCGATCAACGGGATCTTCAGGTAGCGAGGTCACCACTGGCTTTCGATTTGTTCTCTTGGGCCGACTCTGGACTTTCTTCAGGAGGTTGCTGCCGGCTGCCTTTGGTACGGCCGCTTGAATTCTCGCGTTTGGACATACGAAATCATATATGAGGGTTTTCCAAAGTCCGCAACAGGGTTTTCTGTCTCCGTGGAAGACCCCGAAGAAGTCATCAAACAAGTGGGCCTCCGAATATCCGAACTGAGAGCCGAATCAGGGTTGACCCAAGCTCAAGTGGCGGAGATCCTGGAAACCACGGTGTCCAACTATCAACGAGTCGAACACGGGTTCCAAAACCTAACTATTCGGATGATGGTTCGGAATCTCAGGGGCCATCGGGGTACCAAGTTCCAAGCTGTGGGACATACCACACCCTCGACAAACTCGAAGAGGCCGACCAAAGAGGCGATGAGGCCGTCACTTGACCGCCAAAGCCAGCGAGGAGGCATTCAAAGCATCTACCGTCAATCTTGAAAATCGAGCACAGGAAGCGTCAGATTCTGTATCACTCAGTTTACCCAAGTGAGAGTCCAAGACCATGGCATTCAAGAAGAAAGCAAGTGTTCCCACTACGAAACCAGGAACATCAGGAACACAGATTCGCAAAGAGTCCGTCGATAGAACTCGCCCCGTACATCAAACAGGTACCCCAACCTCCAAAGAACCAGACCAAAGTTCCCGTCAGCAGCCTGAGACAACTGGTAAGAAGAAAACCAGCTAGCTTCAATAGTCCTCTTATGGAAGCGAACTGTTATGACCTGGTTACATCAGCAGCATCCGTTGGTTTGGGCATTTCTTGCCAGTGACTTTTGGAAGGGTCCCGCCGGGGGTATCATAATCGCAGTAGTTTGTCTATTAATCAAAGATAGCTTCGAGCGATGGAGAACTCGACAAAAGCTACTGAGCGCATTGAAGACTGAAGCCGAAACTGCCCGTGTGTCTATAGAAGACTTGCTCTCTAGGTTCCCCAAAATAAAATCCGCAGATGACATCGTTAAGAGTGTCGAAATCCTGGATCTAAGGTTTGAAGTCCTGGATGAACTCCCTGGTGGATGGTGTTTATTTGCACCCTCATTTGCCTTTGGGGATCTGATAACTCGACTGAACCCAAAAGAAGCTAGGGCAGCAATCGAGTATCTTGATGCTTGGGCTCGTGTTATTGAGTTCGAACGTCGATATTCGAGTTATTACACAAAACTGGTTGATGCAACACCTCAAGTGAAGAAAGACGAGTACCGAACGCAGCTTCGTGAATTGTCCATTCAAGTTCGAGGGTCACTAAGGCAGCTCCTCCTTGCGGCTACGGATTTGGCCGTTGCCCGCAAGGTTGTTGAGGATATTACAACTAAGGGATTGAGTTGGAACCTTTGGACTTGCTTTCGGTCAGTGAAGAAACTAGACAAAGCATTCTTGGAGTACCCAAAGATGGGACCAGAACTCAGAAGAATCATCGCCTTCGGGTGACTAAAATTGGGCTTGCATGGGGACTATGCAAGCCCAATTAAAGATACTAATGGCAAACACAAAGCATCCAATGGTCACCATTTCTATGGCCTTAGTTGAAATATGCAAGACGCCTGGGATCACTGCTAAGACTCTTTCAGAACGACTAGGGGACTTTCCAACTCACATAGTATTACGCACCGTCGAGAAGACTAGGTACTACAAGATTGTCTCCGTAGAGGGCGAGGGGATCTTGGAGTCTATAACCTCAAAGTATCCGGACGTCGCAACGACTATTCAAGCTGCCCTAAATGCAGGCCTTGACGTAGACAGACTAATCTCTTCTCGCTGACTACTACACTGATACTTGAATCCACATATTACGTAAATCTTGTTGAGATCTGACCTTCTCATACGTAATAGTAGGTATGAGTAACGTAGAATCGAACCTAAGCCCGCAGAAGAGAAAGGCCTACAGATAGCCAGTACGAGACGGATCAAGAAAGCTGGAAAGTTTTGGGTTGTCCCTAGCCAGTCCCACGGTGGCTCCTATGTGGTAGATCCCAAGACCCACAGTTGTACTTGTCCGGACTTTGAAACTCGAAGATGCACATGTAAGCATCAGTATGCTGTAGAGTTCACGAGACATCGGGTCTTTAGGTCGGACGGAACAATCTTCACCACTGATACCGTTCGCGTGACTTACACTCAGAATTGGCCAGCCTACAACGCGGCCCAGACTCAAGAGAAGGAAGTGGTCGAAGCCCTTCTCAAGGGCTTGTGCAATGGGATCGCCCAACCCCCACAACATGGTAGAGGCCGTCCTCGGTTGCCTTTGAGCGATATTGTCTTCGGTAATGTCATGAAGACCTACTCAACTTGGTCAGGGCGGAGAGCCTCGACCGACATTCGAGATTGTCATGACAAGGGCCACATCACCTGCAACCCTCATTACAACACGTTGTTCCTTCACATGGAGCAACCTGAGTTGGCCCCTCTACTCAAGACTTTGATTGAGGAGAGTACTCAGCCCCTTAAGGGCTGTTGAAACGACATTTGCAGTAGACTCAACGGGGTTCTCAACTTCCGTGTACAACAGGTGGTTTGATCACAAGTACGGACGGGAGATGAAGAAGGCCAAGTACCTTAAGGCCCACTATGCCGTTGGAACGGTCACAAATATCGTAACGGCTGTTGAAGTTACTCAAGGTGATGTTGCCGACTGCCCTGAGCTACCTGGGTTAGTACAGACAACGGCTAAACACTTCGATGTAATCGATGTATCCGCCGACAAGGCCTACTTGAGCTATGGTAACCTAGATGTCATTGCAGAGGTTGGAGCTGTCCCGTACATCCCGTTCAAGATCAACTCAACGAGTGATGGGTCGAAGCAATGGCGAAAGCTTTGGCATCTCTTCAACTACAAGAAGGATGAGTTCTTGGAGCACTACCATCAACGGTCGAACGTTGAGTGCACGTTCAGTGCAGTAAAGAGGAAGCTAGGTGGTTCCGTTCGATCCAAGGCATACACGGCCCAGGTGAACGAGATCCTCTGCAAAACCCTTGCCTACAACTTGACCGTCCTAGTTCACGAGATGTTCGAACTCGGTGTTGATCCAGTATTCTGGCAAGGAAATGCCGCGTAAAGACCAAGTACACCTCTAGAACTTGACCGTTGGTTTAAGTGGGTGCACGGTAACGCTCATGCCAAATATCGTTGTTAGACGTCGTTCAACCGTTGCTGCTGGACTTGTGGATACGGAAGTAGTTACTTCTAATGAAGGTTTTGAAGAAGTCCTTCGTAGCATGTTGACTAAAGCTCAAGCTGAACGTGGACACTCTAATTGGTCAGATGCCGATCCTGAAGTTTGGATTGAGAGCGACCTAGTTGGACGGCTCGCCGTCGGGGACGACATCGAAGCGTTGGTTCAACGCACCATTGGGCAAGTTCGAAGTAGAATAAGACCACTACCTAAGTACCCCCTCACGATGCAGAGTTTGAACAACTTGCCACGTAGGAGCGAATTAGAGGTTACGGGAGTCTACATGTTATATAGACCGTGCGTTGGAACCGACAGTCCTCTTTCAGTTCAAGAAGGATCTACTTGCCTGATAGCTGCACCAACGCATGGTCAAACTCTGGGCGATGCGTTGGAAGCGGAAGCTAATCGTGCACCAGCAACCGGTGCTATGAGCTTTTCATACATACCCACAGGACTTGACGACGTGACCGACGAAGTACATAGACAATGTTACGCTCGTCTTCACCCATTGCTTGGTGAAGCACCAAGACGCCAAACATAGTCTGGTACATCAAAGAACTGTTCAAAGTATCTTGGGATAATCTCGCCTGGCAGAACCTGGATCAGGTGGTTCTCTTCGAACCACTTATGAATAGCCTCTCGCCCCTTGAGGGCAGCTTCTTTGAGGTCGGGGAGTTGGTCTTCTATTATGCCAGCTCCCACAATAACAACAGCGAGTTTGGGTCTTTTGGTTGTTGCTTGATGAGTTGGTTGTTCAGGTAAGATTGAGGGTGGCATAATTGAGGGGACCTATAAAAGGATTATGGGTACTGAAAAGTAGGTACTCAGGTTTGGTTAGAGTGGAAAGTTAGGCGGCTGATGAGTTGCCCAATAATTCGTGATGTTGCCTTTTCAGTCCCCGTGGTGGGGTATTTAAAAGGCAAAGCCT
>CAWIGY010000029.1:0-103505 GCA_963835565.1 uncultured delta proteobacterium | reverse complement strand
GGTTCCGCAGGAAGGTTAGTGTCGCCAGAGCCGCAAGTGCCTGACGAGCTGCCACCCGTGGCCGTCGCGCCGCCCGTAGCTTTTGTTCCACCCATCGTCAACGCAATGCCGCCGGTTGTGGAAGCGCCTGCGGCTGCCTGGGTACCACCGGTAGGTGTAGAAGCACCCGCCGCGCTATTGCCACCCGTGTTGCTACCGCCCGGCGCATTCGCACCGCCCGTGGCACTGGATCCACCCATGAGCGCAGACGAAGTCCCCCCAGTCGCCGAGCTTCCCCCTACACCATTGGCTCCACCCGTGGAGCTCGATGTATTCGAGCTGCCGCTACAACCACCTACACCAGGGAGCAGGGCCAAACAAGTGCAGGTCAAAATGTGCAACGCGCCGAATCTAGATAAATACGCCATTGTCTTTAGTCCAATACTATTCGAGGGCTTGCGAGCGGTCGGGCTTGTTTCGATCACCCGCAGACAAAAGTAATCCACAGTGTCGAACACACCCAGTTAAGACGTCGGATCCATCCCGAAGAAGCTCACGATTCTGCGCCAGTAAAGCCTGATTGTTGATTTATTGCCGTGGCGGCACTGAATCGTCCGTTGGCACGGTCGAGAATCCTTCCAGCCGGTGCCGCTAGCACCCTCGCTGCTCACGAGGTGTGCGCGTTGACTGCGTGCTTGACGGCGTCGATGGCTTCGATAAGGTTCATCGGCAGCGCGATAACTACAGTGTTCGACGCCGTAGGACCGAGGGCATCGAGCGTCTGGAGCGTGCGCAGTTGCATGGCTCCCGGGCTCTCTCGCATCGTTTTGGCGGCGTGCGCCAGATTCGTGGCCGCCTCGCGGTCGCCCTCGGCTTTGGTGATCGTCGCGCGCTTCTCGCGTTCGGCAGAGGCTTGACGGCTCATCATCTTTTTGAGGTCTTCGGGCATTTCGATGTCCTGAATGCGAATGCCGGTCACCTCGAGGCCCCAGCCCGAAGTATCTCGCTCGACGGCGGTTTCGATGGCTTTGCTGATCTCTTCGCGCTCGCCCAATAACTGATCCAGCGACATTTGCCCGACCACGTCGCGCAGTGAGGTCTGCGCATACTGCGATATCGCGTAGCGATAATCCTGAATCTTGATAATCGCGTCTTGTACCTGTTCCACCTTGAAGAAGATGACCCCATTGATTTTTACCGGAACGTTGTCGCGCGTAATCACCTGCTGCGCGGGAATGTCCATGGCGCGAATCCGCGTGTCCACTAGCTTTACTTGATCAATCAGGGGAATAATGAAAAACAGCCCCGGGCCCTTGACGCTGCTAAAGCGACCCAGTCGAAACACCACCCCTTTCTCCCATTGGGCAGCTACGTGGATTGCCGAAGCGACGATGATATCCGTAATCAGCCAACCGCCAGCCAACGCGGCAGCAAGCCCCGGCGTTTCCATTCCTACCGGAACCAGCACGAGGGCGCCAACCACGAGCAGAATGACAAATACCAACCCCGAGATGTAATTGATCATGGTGTCGTCGCATTATAGCGGTTTTCACAATAATGGAACACTCATCGCGAAAACCGCTATAAGGAATCCGCACCCGACACGCAAAGCGCACGCTTGCCAAGCGTGCCGGCAATTCAGAAAAGCGCACGCTGGGGTGGTGGGCCGCTGGTAAATTGCGCAGTTTCAGTTGCCGCTGCGATGGTTAAGCTGTCGGGATGACCCAAAACACCGCAATCGCCGATCGCTCTCGCAAAAGCGAGCCTCAGGACCGCAAAAGGACCGTAGCAGCCATCCACCGCAGCACGGCTTTTCACTGGGTCGGTGATGGCTTTCACGTCTCGACCTATTTTCCGAGCTCGGATTTGCCATCCGAGCGGCTAAGCCCATTTTTGCTGATGGACTACGGACCACCCCAGGAGTTCAAACCGCTCGCACAGGGCAAGCGGGGCGTAGGTTGGCACCCGCACCGCGGCTTCGAAACGGTCACGCTGGCCTGGGAAGGCTCCGTGGCTCACCGAGACAATGCCGGCCACAGGGGTGTAATCGGACCCGGCGACGTCCAGTGGATGACGGCCGCTTCCGGCATCTTCCATGAGGAGTACCACGAAGAGCAGTTCACGCGACAAGGCGGGCGAATGCATATGATGCAGCTCTGGGTGAATCTCCCGAAGAAAGACAAGACCGCTTCGCCCGGCTACCAACCGATCGTCTCGGCGGAGATACCGCAAGTGCAGGTCGATGGTGGCAGCCAGGTCCGGGTGATTGCCGGTGAGTACGCCGGAGCGCAGGGTCCGGCGCATACGTTCACGCCCATCACGATGCTCGACATGAGCTTGAGTGCGGGCACTGTCCTGCCAGTCGCAATCCCGGCAAGCTACAACGTGCTCGCCGTGGTTGCAAAAGGCCGCGTGAGCAGCGGGCAAACCTCAGCGAAAGTGGGCGAGCTAATCCTCTTTCACAATGATGGCACACGCATCGAGCTCTCAGCGGACGAAGAATCTCACGTCATCCTGCTTTCGGGCGAACCCATTGACGAGCCCATCGTCCAATATGGTCCCTTCGTCATGAATACGGTGGGCGAGATCCAGCAGGCAATGTTCGATGTCAACCACGGCAAGTTCGGTCCGATCCCAGCCGATTGACAGGGATTTATTCTGATCCTGAAGCATCCCCTCATTATTCTCCTGAGGGACTTCCTGCCAACCCAGATCCTTTGGGTCGTAAACTCATCGACATGAGCTATCAGGACTATTTCTCCGGAAAGGTTGTAAGGATTTTCTGCTCCAAAGTCCACTATTCCTGGTATCTTAGGGGTAACGCGGGCACAAATGTGGACGGCGTGGCAAGCTGCGGTCCCATTCAAAAGCGAGGTATTCAATGCATCTGGTGTGGTTCCTGCTGGTTGGTTTAACCGCGGGTTGGTTAGCGGGAAAACTCACAAGGGGATCTGGATTCGGTGTTTTCGGTGACATCGTCATTGGAGTAGTCGGTGCGGGCATCGGCGGCTTTCTCTTCAGATTGGTCGGGTGGTCTGCCCATGGAACGATCGGAAACATCCTGGTTGCCACGGTGGGCGCAGCTGCGCTGCTCTACGTCGTTAAACTGCTGAAACGCGCGTAAGGTTCGCGCGCTCCCGCGCGCCAATGACCACACCCTTAAAGTATAGGAACTTATGTCGCATGTCATAACGGGTGCCGGCCATACTCGCCCTGTGCGACCTTGGCTAGTTGCATTGCCAATACTTGGCTTATTGACCTTCTATTACGTCTTTCTTGCAACAGCGGGGACCTATCAGGACACTTTGGTATCCTCCAATTACTACGACCGAATGTGCGAGGGCTTCCGGCACGGACACCTCTATATTCAACAGGCCCCGTCACCAGCCCTGATGGCTAAGAGTAATCCCTTCGATCCGTCCAATTTCACTCTGTGGCTTTGGGACGCCAGCCTGTATAAAGGTCGATATTACCTGTATTGGGGTCCTACTCCGGCATTGCTGCTGCTGGTGTTCAAAGTGGTCACGCGATATCACGGCATCGTAATTGACCAATGGCCAGCCTTGCTCTTCATGTTGGGGCGCCTGTATGCCGGTGCCGCGCTGATCATGAGCCTACCGCGGTATGTGCACGGAAAATTCCCCGGCTGGTTTGCGGGATTATCAATTCTCACATTTGGACTGGCAAGCCCCTCGCCCTTCATGGTGGCTCGTCCCCATGTTTACGAAGCCAACTTGGCGGCAGGACAATGCTTCCTTTTTTGGGGACTTTTTGCGGCATTCTGGGGCATTATTAAGGCGAATCGAAGGGTATTGTTATTTCTTTTGGCGGGGATTCTTTGGTCAATGGCCTTGGGCTCACGGGCGACTTCGCTGATTCCGGTTCCGCTGTTGGTCATGACGACACTGATCTTCGCGTGGCTCCGCTCCGATCGTTTCATTCGCCCAATGATTCGTCCAGCACTCGCCTTATCCGTGCCCGTAATTTTGGCAATAGGAGCGTACGCAGTCTACAACTACTTACGGTTTGGATCGGTTCTGGAGTTTGGTATCAATTATCAAGTAACGCTGCAGAGATTTTACTCCAATCAGAAATTCATTGTTCCCAATATTTTCTCATACTTGTTCGCGCCCGTTAGATGGTCTTGTAAGTTTCCCTTTGTCATCTCCTTGACCTACCGACCGCTTTCATCGCTGATTACCTGGCCACCGGGCTATCTGAATTTCGAGCGCGTCGCCGGCACTTTCACCACTTCGTCTTGGACATGGCTCGTCGCAATTCCGATTTGGCGAATATTGGCGTACATTGGGGGAAGTGTTCGACGTGGGACACTGGTCACGGCGTCCTCAATTTCCCCAGTTGAACTTTGGCTATCGCTCTGCAGCGTGGCCCTCATCCTATCAATGTTGCCTGCGCTTTCGCTTTGGGAAGCCTCAATGCGATATCTCGATGACGCGCTTGGCGGAGTGCTCTTGCTGTCAATGTTTGCAGGTCTGTGGTTGCTCAAGCATCCAATGTCTCGCAAACCAAGGGCGCGATTTCGCGTTGTACTTGTACTTCTGGCATTGGGGATTCATACCTGTTTTGTTGGAGCTTTCTCCGGAATTGCAACCTACTACGACGCGTTCAAGCAGAATAATCCGGTTCTGTACGCATCGTTGGAAAAGTCGCTATCCATCTGCAAGTAGAACCCTCGACCTTTCCCGTCCTGGCGAGCGCGTTGGATCTGGTTTCCCGAAGAAGCACCAGCAGCCGGCTCACCTGGTTCGCTTGCCGCTACTCCGCGAGAATTCGCCGGCACTTGCCGAATTTTCGTCGTGGGTGTATACTTAGGCGTATGCCGCGCATTCAGGTATACCTTCCCGACGATTTGTATAAAATGGTCAAGAGCCGTGGCTTGCCAGCATCGGAGTTATTGCAGAAAGCCGTGCGCGCCGAACTACGGCGGCAAGACCTTTTTGCCGAGAGTGACAAGTACCTCAGTGCCTTGGTCGCTCAAGTGGGTTCACCCACAACAGCCGAGCGTAGTCGAGCCGGCGCATTGGCAAACCGCATTGCGCGTCGCGTAACCCGCAAGGCCGGCTGAGTCCGATGCTTGTCCTCGACTCGGGTGGAGTGAGCCGTCTTTCCGAACATACGCGACAGTCAGTCGCGCTCATCTATGCGATTCGCGATCATGGGCTTTGGCCTCCGCTCGTTCCTTCCGTCGTGCTGGTTGAGTGTCTTGAGGGTCATGCTGGGCGCGACGCGCTCACGAACCGATTCCTCAAGACCTGCGATATCGTCGATGAAGTTGGGGAACCACTGGCGCGACGTGCCGCCATGCTTCGGCGACGCGCAGGCAGAGGTTCTGCTGTGGATGCACTGGTAGTCGCCTTTGCGGAACCGGGAGGAACCGTGCTCACGACCGATTTGCCTGACCTCGAAGCTCTTGCCGAGTATGCGCAGCGTGTAAGAATTGAACGGGTATGACGTCCGCTTTGTTGAGCGCGTCGAGCTGCGCCCGACGCAGCCATGCAGCAGTTCGCCGGGCTTTACGCAAAACAGTTGCTGCAGTCAATTAGCGTGCATCAAGACTGCAGGCGCCGACGCAGCCCGACAGAATTACCGCCCCGCTCCACTTCAATAATCGCTTTGCAGCACTTTCCGTAACTTTGGGGACAGATTGACAAACTGCCTAAATTCGGAGGTAGAAATAGGCCGATCCGCACGCGTAGGTGCTCCTGAGCGCAACTTGATGTTCAACGACGGGAAGGCGGTGCCGCCCAGTCTTCAACCTTCAGCCCAGGCACTCGTTCCATGTGGTTGACGTCCGCGGTAACCAGAATCGCCCCGAGCGCAAGTGCGTGGGCCGCAATCGCGGCATCGAAGTCCTCGATCCGTTTGCCCTTATGTTCCAATGTCAACTTCACAGAAGCAAAGTGCTCGGTTACCTCGTGCGTCCAAGGCGTGCTTCCCAGTTCCTCGTATATCGCACCGTACAATGACAAGAGTTTCGACCGCTTCTTTGACTTTGGCAGCCGTTCGATCCCGTAGGCAATTTCCGCGTACACGGGTTCCGGCACCGCCAGTCTCTTTCGCCCGGCCGCGCGCATCCGCTCCAAAACATTGGGCTCGCCTTTCATTGCGGCCGACACGGCGTTCGTGTCCAAAACGTAATTCAAAATCGCCTCGCTGGCTTTGAGCGGCGTGCCTTTCGAATGTCGCACATCATGTCGTCAACAGCTTGTGACGTTTCGTCATCTGCATTGGCAAGGCGTTCAAAGAAACCCGCCGACCACTCGGCATCCTGCACCTCGCGTTCAAGTGCCTGCACCACCAATTGATTCCTGCTTATACGCAGTGCCTTGGCCTTTCGATCAACAGCCTCAAGAAGTTTCGATGGGAGGTGAACGCTCGTTGGCATGACTATAAAAGTGACTATATCGTTTTCTGCCCGGCTGCGCCAACTGCGATCTGTTGAAGAGGCCGGTAACTACGTGTAATCATGTGAGATTCTGGCTAACAAGTGGTTGCGGCAGCCGGCTTTGCCGGGCTTTGGGGTGATGGCCAGCGGCAGTCGTGGCTCGCCGCCGCTCGCTTCTTCTCCCTCATGCCAACTGTGAATTTTGGCGACGATGAAGCCCCAGAGCAAGGGATTGAGGCCAACAATCCCAACCCGATGGGGCAAGGTTCGGGCGATTAGTGGTCTCGAATTCGCTTGCGCTGGCTCATCTACATGTTGACTGATATGCTGTGCGTCATGTCGCAGCCATTGACAGCCAACGATCTCCTTCCGCTGGTCGCCCGTTTGGCTCCCCGGGAACGGGAGCGTCTGATGCGGCTTATCGCGGCAACGGCGGAGCGCGATGCATCGCTCTACGCTACAGCGCCGCCCAGGCAGGATGAATTCACGAGCGACGAAGAGTCCCTCGCGTGGGACGCTGAAGGTTGGGAGGGGCTGGCGTGAGACGCGGCGAGGTCCGTTGGTATACGTTTCGTCTTCCAGACAAGCGCCGTCCAGTGATGATTCTGACCCGCAACGAAGTCATTGGGAGTCTGAACGAACTGATCGTGGTTCCAGCAACGCGCACCGTGCGTGGACTAGCGACTGAAGTGATCCTCACGTACGACGATGGCATGCCTGTTACGTGCGCCTTGAACTTTGATCACATTTCGTTGGCTCAACAAGACCGATTGGGTCCAGCCCTGTGCAATCTGCCGGAAGGGCGTTGGCATGAAGTGCAAAATGCGCTTCTGCTTGCGTGCGGATTCCAAGAAACAGAGGCTAGCTAAACCTCACCCGTTAGCCAGCCTTGTCAATGCCCTCCCAATTCGAATATGACTGACCCATGAAGTTACCTGGTGCCGATCGCGCCATTGTTTCAGAGGAGAAGGTCCGCGAATTTCTCCTTTCACCGGCGAACCTGCGCGCCAGGGTAAGGTCGCGTCCAAGTGCCGTCACGACCCCAAAATACAAGGTCCATCCCAATTGCAGCCACCGCCGGCGAACGCGAACGGGCGCAGCGAGCAATGCCTATTTACGCGTTTGACGCCGAGCGAACCAGTAGCGGGCCGAGTAGCGGCACTAGCGACAGAATTACGGCTACCGCGGCGAACCCGGCTGCCGCGGTGAAGACTAGGCTGGCTCCTTGGGATGCGTATAGCGGTCCCCATAGGAGTATTCCCGCCGTTCCGCCAATCGATACGACCGTTGATAGTGTGCCTTGGGCTCGCGCTAGCAAATGGGGTGGTGAGTTTTGCTTCACGAAGTCCAACCAGGTCATCCAGAGCAGCGCGAATGATATGGCGTGCAGCGGTTGCATCAGGAGCAGTAGGGTCAGCGAGTGAACTTTTGCAATCAGTAGCCAGCGAAGCGCCGTGCCGAGCATGCCTACGAATGTCCAGGTGGCATGCGAGGCTTTCGGTAACATCAGGCCACATAGCGCCATGACTGCTACTTCGGCGAGTGTGCCCATTGACCAAGCGACGCTCACGTCGAAGGGCTTGGCGCCGAGATCACGCAGGTGAAGCGAGAAGCATAGATCATAAGCCACGTGCGAGATGGACCAAAGCGTGCAGATGCCGAACATCAGCATGAAATCACGGCGCGCGAGCAGTTCACGAAAACTGCCGGAGATTTTGCGTGACAGGGGTTCGGCGCGCCTTGGCAGTCGCCAAGCGACGGCCAGCGCGACCAGCAATGACAGGGAAATAGTGAGTGGAAACGCGACGGATCGCCAATCAGAAATCCACAAACCGACGGGCAGCGCCGTGCACAGAAACCCCAGCGATCCCCAAAGCCGCAGGCCTCCAAAACTCTGTGGGCGTTCCATCGCCGTCACGTCGGCGATGGTCATCATGGGGACGCGAAAGAATGAAAAGGCGGCAACCGCGATGAATGCCCCCGCAAAACCCAAATCGTTGCCCAGCAGGGTCAGCAATGAAAGCAGAGCAAATGGGATCAGCGACGTCACGCAGGCAAAGCGCAACAGCGACCCGCGTAGCCGGAATCGATCTGCGAGCCAGCCGAAGAACAAGGGGGCAAGGATTCCAGCTACGGGTCGCGTGCAGGACACGGCGCTCATGCGAAACCCGGTGATGCCCTGTGCCACTAGCCAGGGGGATATGAACGGCAGAAAGACGCCGATTGAAGCGTAGGAGACCAGATAATAAAGCCGAATCAAGGAGGACGACGACAAGCACGCGATACTAGCGCGAATCGATTGGTTCGCTGCTATTTGGTCAATTTTTGACAAGACTGCGTGCTTGAACGACGCTTGGGGACCCGCGCTTAATGGGTATTAGTCGTCCTTAAGGCGAAAAATTCATGTCGTTTTAAGTCAATTTTTCAGAACGCTGTTGTCTGGGCCAGGACCCAGACAACCAATACTATCAAAACGTCGGAACGAACTTGCGGGTTAGAAGCGAAACTCTAACGGACTGGCCGTCTACGTCTCCGATTTGGATGGGTGAGTGTCGCGCCAACGGCTGGGAGGACCCGTTAGTCAGCATCGGTTCTTGACGGCACGGGTAAGTACCGGCCAACCGACGCGGTTCGGTATCACCGATGCGACTGCTACGATTTGTCAATGTCGATCGTTTGGAGTACGTAATCCGTGGACCTGGGTCTCGATACTGGGAGGTATCGTTATGCGGTCAGTGGTTTTGCTTGGGTTGGGAGTGTCGGTGGTCACCGCATTCTCTTGCTCTGACCCGAATGCCAATTCCGGCAGCTCCGGCGCAGTAGACACGGGCGGGACGTTGGCGACCGGTGGCTTTCATGCAACCGGCGGAGTTCTGGGCACAGGCGGCGCGTTGGCCGCGGGTGGTTCTGCCTCGACGGGTGGAATGGCGGCGATCGGTGGCACCGCAACAGCGACCGGCGGCGCGATGGCAACCGGTGGCAGCCTGGCCACCGGCGGTCTCGGGGCAACCGGTGGGTTGAATGCTACCGGCGGGGCTCTAGGTACTGGCGGCGCGCCGGCAACGGGCGGCGCCGCTGCCGCAACCGGTGGTGCGGTGGCAACTGGTGGTGCAACAACGGCAACGGGCGGCGTTGCAGCAACGGGTGGAGCCACCACTAGCGACACCGGTGGTGCGGTGGCAACCGGTGGTGCAGCAACGGCAACGGGCGGCGTCGCAGCAACGGGTGGCACGCCGGCCACGGGCGGACTGCCGGCAACCGGTGGAACCACGGCAACGCCAGGTGTAATGACGATCGCCCCAAGTAATTATATCACTGATGGCCCATGGCAAGGATATGGTTATTCCATTCTCGGAAACCCGGTTGCCGGAGACTCGGTTGTCCCAGATTGCACTACAACCTGCACGCCTCCAATTACGGCCACGACCGGCCTGTGCGCATCAGGAACTTTGAATGCCGACGCGACCTACAAATCTGCAGCTGGTGTAGGATTCGCAGTAAATCAGGCGGTTGCCGGCGGTACAATTGGGTCCATCGCCGTCACCGGCACGGGTCTAAAAGTTACGTATACAAATACCGGAACCAACACCACCATCCGTGTGCAAATCTCGAGCGCAACTGACGACTACTGTTTTGACATTAGTGCCGCGACCAGCCCGGTAAAGATCCCTTGGAGCTCGTTCCATGTTGGGTGTTACAATACTCCCCAAGGCGCAGCATTTACCACCGCCACACCGATCACCAAGATCGCCTTGATTGTGCCCAGCAGCAATGCGGTCAACGCTACGTTTAACGTTTGCCTCAATGAAGCCAGCTCGTACTAAGCCTCGGACAATTCGTTGAGTTGCGGCGACGCGTCTAACCCCTTTGCCCAATCAGACCCAGATTGCAAATGCGAGCCTCGGGGTCGCCGCGGGCGTCGGTAAGCAGAGCGCCATTTTCAGCTACGCCAAAGATCAGATCGTTTAGCTTGAGCAACCGGCCGTCATAGCCTTCATGGTACAGGCGCGCCGTGGTTGCCTCGACGATGCGTTCAGCCTGTGCCCGGCTCGTGATTCCCTCCTGAACAGCTTGCGCGAGATCAACCGGTCGATAAAGGTGCGTATCATGGGACGCTACGTAACTGTCGGGCCCATTGAAGTACCCGCGAATCGTGATGTAATTGCGGTCTTCACGCAATATGGGAAAACCGTCAGGTGTCTTTATGGAAAAGTGCGACTCGTAACGACGGCGGTCGTCAGCTCGCTCCATTTTCCCACTGCCAGTCATGTAAATGGCTCGGCCGTAGACGGTGGGTATGCCCGCCTGATTCAAACGCTGCGCAATCGTGAGCGCCTCAAAGGGGCTGTTAATGCCCAATTGTCTGGCTAATTGCGTAAGCTCAGGCGAAGGTTCCTCGGGCGGGACTTCCCCGATGCGTGACGTCTTCCAAACCAAGTGGACGGCATCTTTGGACACTGTGTAGTAGACGCCGTGGCGCTCGGAAAGTGGGATACAAGGCGTCTTGCGCCAACGTTCAGGCAAGAAGTAGTCATAGAGTTCAGGGTTGCGTCCAACTACCCATAAATTGCCACCGGTGCTCTCAACATGACCCCATATGTAGGGCACCCCCATGATCTCGACCGCCCTTAGATGAGACGGTAACGGTGTTTCGACAAACCGATCGCGCATGTGATCCAAATAGGTGTGGCGCCTCAGGGCCTTCACCTGTTGATCGTGCTCTTCGGTCCTCAGTAACAACTCATAGTCGACCACCGAGTATTGTCCTTGTCTAACTCGAGCGGACAGAAATTCGACCTTTTCGGCAGCTGAAACATTAAGGGCTTCGACCTGCGCCACATCCGCTTCGCCGACAATGATATGGGCGGGCTTCATGTCAGCGACCGCATACCCTTTGGTTTCTAAATCGCCGATGGCTTTGTACGTCAATGGCAATATCGCTTCGGCAAGATCATTGTCTTTCAGGCCAAGGGCTCTGAATAACTGGATCAAATCCTGCCCGGGAATCCAGGCGTAAATGAGCTTATATTGACGGAGGATGTCGAGATCGATTCCGGGGTAACGCGCAGCAATTTTGTTGACCTTG
Source organism: uncultured delta proteobacterium (assembly GCA_963835565.1). Classification (GTDB taxonomy): domain Bacteria; phylum Myxococcota_A; class Polyangia; order Polyangiales; family Polyangiaceae; genus FEN-1139. Next base: position 92,034 of record CAWIGY010000029.1, on the reverse strand, counting down.
TCGATGGAACGACCCGTTTGCCACATTTGTAGGCGCTCCGGCGGCACATAGATTCCAAGGGGTTCCTGCGTCCGGATGGCTATAGTGCTCGGTCCGAACGTTCCTTCGCGCATTTCCATGACCAGGGCGAATTCTTCCCAGGGGCTGTTAAATTCCGCGTTGAGAAATTCCTTCAGTGTATGTGTCTCTAAGGGAACATCCTCGCCCATTCGGGAATTCTTGACGACAAGCTCGACACTTCGACCACCGACCTCCTTGGTTGGCACGTGATGAACGGCACTGGTACCCTCGAGACGACGGTGCTTGCTACGAAACCAGGTCGGCTCAAACCAATTTTCGACTTGCAGAAGGTCAGAGATTTTGACCCCAAAGGGAGTCAAGTAAAGATCGCCCCCATCACTGGTGTTGCTATGGGCATAGGTTACGCCCAGCACATTGACCAGTGAACGTGTTATGGCAACTTTGGGCGGAATGATAGACGGGGCAAGGGTCATTCGCAGTCGAAGATTATCATGTCTTGGGCCTGAGTCGTGCCCGGCCGGCTCTCGCTGCGCCTTGAACGGCTTTATCTCCTTATCCTTGCGCGCAGAGAGCGAAATGCGCTTCCGGGCCAAATCGACCTTCAGGACGCGCACCTGGAGCCTATCGCCTACATGGGCTACCTCGGATGGATCGCGAATGAACCGTTCCGACCCACCTCGCGCGCAATATCTGGCGCCGAGATTCGAATCGGGTGCCATTGCTGCAAGCGGCGTATAGCGGCTTCTGTCTTGTGTAAAGGAGATTTATGCGTCGAACAATTCTGTGCCCCGGAACTCCACCGTGACCGTGTCGCTGTCGCGATAGTCGCTATAACGGATCCAAGTGGGGCGCACCCGGAAATAAGTAATGTTTGGCCATGCCTGCCGGGCGGAGCCATCGGGAAACTGGCCAAAATAGGTGCGTTTGAGACGTTCAAGCTCGAAACCTCTCGGGCTCGTCGGCTACGCCTTCATATTGAACCGTTTGCTCCTCGTCCCAGCCAATCACGCAGGCGATCCGCGACGAATGTCGAAGGTTTATCGCTTTTCGAGTGTCCGCGAGTGTATCGAAAATCAGTTCATAGCGATCAGAGATGGCAATTCCAACGACTGCCGCCTGAGGGTCGCCCTCGGGGGATTTAGTTGCTATCACGCCGAGAGTGTGTTTGCGCAAGAACAGCAAGAGCTCAGTTCGCGTCATGCCAAGCATTGTAATGCGACCCCGAGACCCGCGCGACAGCCTCATACAGTCAGGCACTTACAACCCCACTACAATCAAGATTTTGAGGACTGCACGCTTCCCGGCAGGATGTGCCTGACCGACGGCTATCCCGTATTGGCGGGGGCCCGGTCGTAACAGCCCCGAAGGGGTCTGAAACTGCGAGCTATCGACCATCACCTGACCACCCACTGATATTCCCTGAACGCCACGCAATGGCTCTTTCGTCAAGCGTTTGGAGATGGCAATCCCGATGGCTTTGACGTCCGGATCATCGGCGTTGCTCAAGGACGAACTTAGGTACTCTTCGGCGTAAGCGCTCAGTTTCGCGTTCAGGGTGGCCTCGGGAAGGCTTTTTTCCTGGCGCGCTTTTCGGATTGCCGCTTGCACCGCCGACTTCACAGCCTCCGCAGATTCATTCCTGGTCGGATGCGCGAATACCTGTGTAATGGTGAGATTTCTGGGGTCGCGCACCCCGCCCTTAACCAAGCCGACTCCAACGTGAGTGATGTCCGTGGACATGATATTCTCATAGTGATGCGGACTGGCTAAGAGGCTATCCTCGGCTGAGTCTACATCAGGACCCTCGGCTAGGTTTTCACGCGCCACTAAGTTACCATAGCCGGCTCGATCGACTCGATTCTCCAGGTTGCCCCAGGGTCGGAGAAACGTGATCGAAAAAGGAATGGTCGCGCATGTCCGTCGAATGCGACCTCCCAATATTCGCGAGTTCTTCATCGTACTTGAGTGGGGGCAAACCATGCGCGGCCCGATCCCGATTTAACCTTTCGGCCATGCGATGTTCCTGAGAATGAATTTGGGGAGTTGCCGGCACGTGCGGCAGTCCGGTCCCGAAGGTTGCCGAAGAAGCTGGTTGCCCCGCGCAGCCAACAAGCGACAGGGTCGTCAACCCGAGTGTCAGCAGCCAAGCGGTCGTCAAACGAGGGAATGCGGGCAAACTGTGCATTGGATAAGGGCCTTTACCGTTACCCGTGATCTAGCGCAAACTTCACCGGCGTCACAATAACCGGTGTTTGCCCAAACGCGCTCCGCGTGTCTCCGTGCCGTCACGACATCATAGAAACCGAGCGGGCCTGATGGTTGTGAATGTCCACAGATCCCCAGTCACACAGTCTATGGCAGCTGGCCCTGAAGCTACTTCGATGCAATCAAAGGCTACAGCATGCTTCCGCCGCCATTGAAATAAGGTCACATTCGAATTGCTGGCGGCTGCTGTGAGAATTGTGCGTTTCTGAGGGAAGTTCCAAGGGTGTAGTCTCGTACGTAACGATTCGCGAGGAAGTTTGCTAAGATGGCAGGCTTCTAAGCCTTTGTGGTTGTAGCTACGCACCCAGTTCACCTCTCATTAACGGGGACAAACTTATGTATATTACCGATAACTCAGCGAAAGAATTGACAGCGCTCGCGCTGTCATTAGCCGTTTTTGCACAGGCCTGCGGCGGTAACGATAACAGCGGCGGGCAAACTGCGACGGGGGGAACATTGCCGGCTGCTGGTGCAATGTCTACCGGCGGCGCAGGTAACTCGGGCGGAGTCACAAGCAGCAATCCCAGCAGTAGCCAAGCTGGGACGGCCACCAATGGTGGTAGAGGGAACACGGGAGGACAATCCCCGGGTGGGACTCAATCGACCGGCGCAAGTGCAGCTTCGGGCGGAAGCACGACTGCGGGTGGAACAACTAGCAGTGGGCCCGTAACGGCAATCGATATTTTGTACATGATCGACAATTCGTCATCCATGGCCGATAAGCAGCAGGTGTTGGCGGCGTCGGTACCGCATCTTTTGGCACAATTAGCTCAACCTAATTGTGTCGACAGCTCGGGACAGATCTTGGGCGTGAGTCAATTGACTTCAAGCGGTCCCACTTGCGCATCTGGACAGCTCGAATTTAAGGCAATCAACAATATCCATATTGGCATTGTGACATCCAGTTTGGGTGACCACGGTCAGGGCTCGACCTGCACTCCCGGCGCGCCTACGCAGTATACGGATGCCAACGGCAATCCCATAGTTCAGCCGCCTGACATGAACGACGAGGGACATCTGGTTGGGACGTTGACACGCGCCCAAACCCCTCCGACTGATATTCTGACTGATCTGCAATCGCAATATGCGACCCTCCCAACGGACTCGTCCTCAAACCCATATGGCTTCTTGGCCTGGGGCAATTCGAACCTTCCTACCGATGTCTCCCAGCAGGATTTGACTGACGCCAACAAGATCTTTACGGACATGGTGACGGCGACAGGACAAGCCGGCTGCGGCTTCGAATCGCAGCTGGAAGGGTGGTTTCGCTTCTTGATCGATCCCGTGCCGCCTATTTTGCCACTGGCTGCTCCGGTTAACAATGCGACAAGCCGTATCGGCAGCGACGACACGCTCTTGCGCCAGCGCGCAGCGTTTTTGCGTCCCGATTCGCTCGTGGCAATAATCATGTTAACGGACGAGAATGATTGTTCTGTCCGCGACACGGATGTGGGTTGGGTTAACGATAACATAACTATTTCAATTCCGACCGGATCGACTCAGTGCGCCAGTAACCCCAACGACAAATGCTGCTACTCCTGTACGACAAGTCCGCCTGCGGGTTGCCCGTCTAGCTGTCCCAATGGTCAAGCAGCCGGCGTGGATGACGGCCCCTATCAGGCAAATATCCGCTGCTGGCAGCAGAAGAGGCGCTTTGGTTATGAGTTTCTATATCCAAAGTCACGCTACGTGGTTGGGTTGACTAGTAAGGTGCTCTGCCCGGATCAAACATATGGGGACATGGATTGCAATTGCACTTACGCGAACTCAATAGGTGCTCCCTGCAGCGCCGGAAGCCGCCAGCTGCCCAATCCACTCTACAGCACTACCGTTGGCACTATGAACAATGGATCAGCGTTGGTCGGCTATCCGCAATCGATCCCCAGGTCGGACAACTCGGCCATCTTCCTCGCCGGAATTATCGGCGTACCCTGGCAGGACATTGGCACCACAGATGCCAATGGAAATCTTGCCTATATTCCGGTGACGGATCCGGCCTGGACCAGTGGCACAGCGGGTACTCAGCCCAAGAACGTCGGCGCGACCGGAATTTGGGACATGATATACGGGGACGATAACGCCAACATCATGCCGCATGACATGCATATGGTCGAGTCTATAGTTCCGCGAGTGGCGGGCCAAAGCGTCGATGGCGTGACTACCAACATAATTCCTAACACGCCGCCCTGGAACACCCAGTCAATTCCCGGTCCTACGGCTGCAGTCAACGCCGATCCATTCAACGGTCATGAATGGAACACAGCGCTCGAAGACTTACAGTACGCTTGTATAGCTCAATTGCCGACCCCTAAACCCTGCCCCTGTACGTCAGGCACTTCCACGTACGCCGGTTGCAAGTATTTGAATCCGAATGACTGCTGCGATCTAAGCTACCAGGCAGACGGTGCCGGAGGCCCCGGTGCCAACTATGATAAGCCTCTTTGCGAGAACCCAGCAGGCGGTGCGCCCACAACAACTCAGTACTTCTTCAAGGGCTACCCAGGCCTGCGTGAAATCGCCGTGTTACGCGATTATGCCAATTCCAGCGCCGCGACTACCCAGGGCAATTCAATCGTCGCTTCCATTTGTCCGAAGGACTTGACATCAGCCAGCAATAGCCCCGGTTACGGCTACAACCCCGTGGCCAGAGCTATTATTGAGCGACTGAAAAACCGGCTGCAAAATTAGTTTTGGCGCGCAGGGACCCGACCCTGCGCGCGGTGTTGTGGTCCTTGAGCCAAATGCCCATGCTCCGTAATTGCGTCAACTGTAGTATACGCCTAGCGTGTGACCGGCAATCGTGTCCCAGGAGAACGCCGTCTCCGCAGCGACGCGACCGTTGCGTCCCATCCAACGGGCATGATCGAAATTGGCAAACAGCGAGCCAACTCCCCAAGCCACTGATTCGGGGTTGGGCCAAATCTTGAAGCCGTTCACGTTGTGCCACACAAATTCGGCGGGACCCCCGTGGTGCGTAGCAACAACGGGTTTACCTGCCGCCCAGGCCTCGAGCACCACGAGCCCAAATGGCTCATTGCGGCTGGGGATACAGACGCAGTCCACCGCCTTGTACAAGTCAATCAGCTGCTGACGCGCCAGCACTCCATAGAAACGGCAGGCATGGGCCACCCCGCGTTGGTGAGCCCGCTGCTCAACATATCCGCGCATGTCACCATCCCCGGTCATTATGAGCTTGGCGTTGGGATGGTAATGGAGAATATAGGAAAGTGCATCGATCATCACATCCGGGGCTTTTTGAGAGGTGATGCGCCCAACGAACAAAATAGTTGGGTCAGTCGGGCCCACATGATATCCAGCCTTCACGCCTCCGGGATCGAGCCAGCCATCGAAAGCCCTGAAGGAAATGCCGTTATAGATCATGCAAGCTTTCCAGTCCGGCACATTGTAGATCCACATGGTCTCATACTTGAGCGCCCAAGAGACTGTGATAACGCGGTCCGCGCAATACGTCCCATGCCGCTCATGATCCATGATCCGCTTTGACCTGCCACCGTAGAAGTTATTACCGCTGCGACCGTATTCGGTGGAGTGAAGCGTCAGAATTCCCTTGCGGCCCCTGCCTTGTTTGATCCAAACCATGGCATTGGAGGCCATCCAATCGTGCGCGTGGACAATGTCAAAGCCCGCGCCCATGTAGTCTTCCGTACTAAAGACCGCCCCCACGAAAGCGCGACACATCTCGTTGACGTCATCCACGATGTCGCCTCGACCGGCATAGGGCACGCGATGGTAGTGAACGCCGTCGATCCTATCGTAGTGCCAATCACCCGGCCAGCGCATGCGGGTGAAGACGTGCACCTCGTTGCCTTTGCGCTCGAGCGCAGCCGCGAGTTCCGTGACGTGGACGGCTACGCCGCCGACCGCGACAGAGTGCAGTGATTCCCAGGTCAAAAGAGCAATACGCATAGCCAGAATCTCTCAGAAGTGCTCGGTGTTCCGCAACTTGAAACCGGGCCGGACGCAACTAGCACAAACGGGGCGGGCCGGGATATTGATAATTGCCCGCGTTCCGAGTTGTAACGGGAAATTGGAGGTTCGGGCCTGAGAAATCCGACGTTGCCAGACGCTATGGGTTCTTGGCAAATTACCAGTTTATCCGTTCGAAATGAGGGGATGATTCAGGGTTCGGGCCGAAGGTTCGTTGGGTCTTGATTTTTGTTTTACACCCACTTGAAAGTAGGGTCCCCCCGGGGTGAAAATTGCGGGCAGGCGGCGGGTTAGCACGGTAATCTCGACAACCATTGGCGCAAAAGGGAGTTTCCCCGTTCCAATGCGGCAAGGCTGGTCCATTCATTGCGCTGATGGGCTTGCGCCAGGGTACCGGGGCCGAAATTGGCAGCCGGTACGCCAAGCTCTGCAAATCGAGCCACGTCTGTCCATGCCAATTTGGGTTCTACTTTCTCGATGCCGCAGCTTTGCAAAGCTTTGATCAAGGGGTGATGTCGATGCGGGGCAGCCGGGGGCGAGATGTCCACCAAGGTTACGGTTGCCTGCGGCCCTACGAATTCGCGCAGTTGCTCCTCAACCTCAGCCGTCATTTGATCCGGCGCATAACGCAGGTTGAGATTGATGGATAGCTCGTCGGGAATGACGTTCGGGGCTCGCCCTGCGTGAATGAGTGTGGCGCTAATTGATGTCATCCAGGTCAACCCATCTACGGTGCGCGGCTCAGGCTTCAACAATTTGAGCCTTGCCAGTAACTCAACCGCTTTGTAAATGGCGTTGTCGCCTTGCCAGGGGCGCGAGCTGTGTGCTGACTGTCCCCGATACTCGATTTTCGCCTGAATCGAGCCACCGCAGCCGAGCTGTAGTTGATTGTCCGTCGGTTCCAGCGCAAGGGCGATGTCCAGTTCCCGCAACTCCGGCATCGCATCAAATACTCGACCGAGCTCATTGTCGGCATACGGACCTTCTTCACCCGCGTAGAAGATCAATGTCAGGGGACACGACATGGCTGGGGGAGACTCGATGAGTCCCAGCATCAAACACAGGCCACTTTTCATGTCCGCCGCTCCGGGTCCATAAAGCCGATCGCCTTCGATGCGCGGTGGACCATCGTGCAGGGTCGGCACCACGTCCGTGTGCCCGACGAGACCCACCTTGGGACCAGTGCCGGATTGATTGAGGCGAACCACCAGTGAATTACCAATTCGGCGCGAATCGAAGTCAACTGGGCCGCTGCGAGCAACGAAAGATTCCAGAGCGTCGCCAATGGGACCTTCCTCGCCGGTGGGCGAGCGAATCGAGCAGAGCCACAGTAGGTTTTTCACAAGGTCAGTGAGCATGGTTCCCCAGTTCTTGATAAGCAGCGCAGCCGGCGATTCGCCGCTCGATCTCGGCCATGAGGCGACGATAACCTTCACCTCCGACGCCACCGGTACGGGCACGGAATTCGGCGTCTTGGAGGTTTTCAGGTAGGCCCTTAGCCGAAGGAAAATAATCGTCTACGCTAAAGCCGCGCGCCAGCCTTTCCTGCAGCGCGCGCGCTGACGATTCGTTGCGAGTGGCGACTTCGGCAAAGGTGGTCCCCGAGCGATCGGCTAGCAGATCACCAAACGAAAAGCCGCTGCCACCGCCCGCGTCTTTCTCTTCCTTGAACAGGCCGCTGGCGTCGCTCACGGCGCCAGCCGCAATGATAGTGAGAGCAGCGCTGACAAAGAAGTGCTTGGGCCAGTCATCGCGCCGGCGTAAAGTCGTTCCCTCGAAGGCGCGTTTCGCTGCAGCTCGGGTGGCGTCGTCCAAGACTATGCCAATGAGGGTTTCAACCCGGGGATGGCCCAATAAGATTCCGAGAGCCAGCACCGCGTCACGATTCTCACTGACGGCTCGATCGGGCAACGAGCGGTCGCGCGCAAAGAGAAACGCCGTTTGGACAGCCGCTCCGAAGCGGGCATCGCTGCCACGGGGCATTTTGCTGGCCTCAGCGAGAAGATTCAGAATCTGTGCTTTGATAACCGGAATGTCAGCTGGATCCGCACCCGATTCGTGGAACAGGCCTGCCACGAAACCCTCGGGCGGTTCGCCATGGCCATACGTCAGCGTCACTGCCCCTGATTGCAGTTCGATGCCGCGCAGCAATAGCAATATTGGTTTCACGCGCGCATCGTCATTGACTAAACGAGAAACGATGGGTGACAGCGGTCCGAGCAGCAGCGAGGGGATCTCAACGCGACCCACGCGAACCTGCTCAGCCTGCAGCTTGATGTGCCCTGCGCTAAAGTTGAGGCGTCCTTGTGCGGTGATATTCAGATAGCGTGTTTGACCAGGGAGCGGCGCTGTAGCTTGGAATTTGCCTGTTTCACCCTCTAATTCGACGAATGCGCTTCGCCCCGATCCCCCCACCGAAAGACCCCAGGCTAATAGCAGATTGATGTCCCGCGCCGAGAGGCGAAGCTCGACCGTCTTTCCCGGCTCGATCTTTAGTGGGTTCTTTCCAGCGAATAAATCATACAGGCGGCGCTTTTCCGCCGATGTAACCGAAGGTGTCTCAAGACGCATCGGAGCGGAATCGACGGCTAGATAGAGCAGCACGCCGACGCATCCGAGGAGCATTGCAGCCACCCAGGCCAACTGGGGTAAAAACCAGATGCGGCCGATCTTGCCGCGGGTCCATGCCATGCCTGCCCAGCATCCAACTAAACACCCCGACCAAGGAAAGAGCAGATCGAAAAACCCGGGAAACGCCCAGGTTGGCCCCGCGCGCAGCCCGACAACGACCGCGGCCAGCAGCAACGCGCCCGCGAATGCCGGAAGCCAACTGCGCAGGATCCGGTCGAACTCGAGCCTCCCACGCCGGTAACGAGACGACCGATAGAAAGCCGACCGGGACAAACCGCGCCAGATGGGCGAGTGCGCCCCGAGCACCGTCCCACAATAGGGCCGTCAGTGCCGCTCGGCTTCGGACGTTCAACGTCTGGCTCTCAATTGAGGCAGCCGGCGTTCGTAGCGCCCAGATTATCAGCAGCCCGAGCCATGCCGATAACACCAGCCAGATGATCCAGCGCGCAGCGGGCAATGTTTTTTTTCCGATGGGGAGGCTCGTCATGCAAGTGGCTCAGACTACGGCATACCGCCGAGGCGTTGCAGCGAAAACCATTCGGAGTGCTTGTCCAAGTGCCGCCGTGACAGAATCTGCAATCGCTGCGAATCCGTCAAATTGAGCCATTCAGCGCAGGGCCGGCCATAGGGCAGGCTCGAGAGCCATTCAATCCTAGTCGTACAACGAGTAAGATCTCGAAACGAACTTTCGCTTGGTGCGTGGAGCCCTAGACTATGAAACTGATTGCAAGACTCACCGTGTTACTCACGATGTGCTTCGCGATGACGGGAGCGGCCTTCGCGCAGAGTGCACCGACTGAATCGGGACTGGCACCCGGGAACGCTTCGCCGCAAAACGAGGGTTTCTATTTGAAGCGATCTCCCGGTTGGTCCATAGGCATGGAAACTTACGCGGGGATCGCCGTTCTTTCGAGTGCAGAAGGATCACTGGGGCATGCAATGGCTGGAGGCCTTTCACGCGTACGGCTGGGCTATGTTGAGATGGGCGTCGGGGTTGAGCTGAGCGATATGACAACCGAGCGTTGGCAACAAGTCGGCGGATTTGTAGGCGCCTATTTGCCGATTGCCCATTGGGTCGATTTCGATACTACGGTGGGGCTCGCTAAACGCAGTTACTTGAACCCCGATACTCGATATGGTCCAGGCGGACTGGACGTTCGAGGAGCGACCCTTACCTATCGACTGGGCTTTTCCGATCGACCCGTGAGTGATTTATTCGGGCTGAGGCTGGGCGCGGCACTGTTGATTGACGTCGATCTAAGCCATCATGATGTGCCGTGGCAATATTATCTTGGCCCGATTCTCGGCACCGTGTCGTCAACGTCCCATTTTGGAGGAGTCACGACGGGGCTGGTAGCTTGCCTGGGGTTTGATGTGGCATTTCGGCAGTCAGTGGTGAAATGACGAGCTGCCTGCGCAATTCCGGAATGGTTTGAATAATTCAGAATCATTTGAACGGGGAAAGGGAATTGGACCAATCGTCGGGCCGTCCTGGGCGGCGGCCGCTCAATGTTGAGCGGTGGTTGGCTTTACCGGCAACCTTGTCCATCGTAACATTGAGGAATTGCAATGATAAATCGTCTTCCAGCTGCAGCTTCGGTCACGGGTTGTTTGAGTCTTTCAATAGCGTTTCTGTTGGGCGCTTGCTCCGCCAACGGCAATGCCACAGCCGGAGGCAGCGCCGGCGGCTCGATTTCAGGCAACGGCGGGACCGCAGGTGTGACGAGCAGCGATTTGGGAGGTTCCTCGGCAGCGGGCGGATCTGACATCGGGGGAACTTCGAGTATTGGCGCCGGCGGCGCCACTTCAGGACCGCCCAGTACTGGGGGAACCACTGGCAATGCAGGGTCCGGTGGGATGGTGAACACCGGTGGGGCCAAGGCCAATGGAGGCGCGGTTAGCACCGGTGGAGCCAAAGCCACGGGCGGGATGATTGCGACGGGTGGCTCGAAGGTTGCCAGCGGCACGGGAAACACGGGCGGGTCGAAGTCTACGGGTGGCATGCCCGCGACCGGCGGAGCCAAAGCGACCGGCGGCAGTCCGACAACCGGCGGGGCAGCATCAACGTCCTGCACATTCCCATCGGGGTGGGCGCCCGGGAGCCCGACCTATACGACGTACTCGATGCCTAACGCACAGACGGCATGTGGTTACAACGGGAGCAACAACATCGTCGCTAACATCGCGGTTGGAGCAAACTTTGCCGCTATTCCCGATGGCTCGAGCAATTTTGCCAACGGCACGCACTGCGGCGCTTGCGTTCAGATTGGAAGCGCGGTGATTACCATTGTCGATGAATGCCCCACGGCAAACGGTCAGAACACCCCCTGCGCCAACAACCCGACCGGACACCTCGACTTGAGTCAAGCTGCGGCGAACGCCGCCGGTGTTACGGGCGATCCAAGCAAGACGAATCAGGCTGCCTGGAAGTACATCCCCTGTCCAGTCACGGGCAACGTGATCGTGCGGCTCAAGAGCGGCAACAACAATGAGTTCTATCTCGAGAATGAAATCTTGCCGATTGCGTCGGTGATTTGCGCCGGCCAAACCGGGTCTCGCACCAGTTATGGCTCCTGGCACTTTGCCAACAACGTCAATGGCCAAAGTTGTACAGCGACCGACATTGACGGGCGCAGCATCAGCTTTACGGTGGGCAACACGCAGGGTCAAGACGTTGATACAGGCTCGCAGTTCCCGAAGTGTAGTTAAAGATCAGACGGCCTGAATTCCGATGGCTTGACGCGCGGGCGAGCCGGTGGTGGCGATGCGATCGGCGCGGGCGCGACGACTTCGGGTGTTACGCGCGGAGCGACCTCAACGGCGGCATGCGGTACTACCGACGCAGTTGATTTCTGGCGCAGTATTTTGGCAGGTCTTCGCAAAGAAACTTCGGCATTCTCGACGCTGGGCACCGCCGCTTCGGTCGGCGGCGCCAATGAAACCGTTGGAGCAATCGGTGCGGCAACCGCTGCGGACATCTGGACTCTCGCAGACTGAGTGGCAATTGTTGGACGGCGAACCCGCAGAGCCCAAAATCCGCTTATCAGTATGGTGATGCCCACGACGCAAGCGGTAACCCAGCTAAGCTTAATCTTTTGGTGCCACGGCACGTGTGGAGTGGGTGGTTCCCGCGGCTCCTCCCGAACCGACGGGGGAACCAGCTGCTCGGACGATTGACGGCTCGCTTCACTGCGCAAGCGAAGCACTTGCTCGCGACATAATTCGCTGACTGCGTCGCCGACACACCGATGGCTTGCGACGGCCAGCCCAGTTTCTTCCAGCGCTTGAGCAAATTCGATAGCGGTGGCGTAGCGATCGCCGGCATTGAACCGCAAGGCACGCAACACGATGGCGTCGAATGCCGACGTAACGTTCGCAGCGGTGGAGGGCGCGGGGATTGCGTTGTTGAGGACTTGATTAATCGTGGCCGCGTCCGACTCGCCTTCGAAGAGACGTTGACCGACGAGCGCTTCCCAGAGAACTACCCCGGCCGCATACACATCGGCGCGGCGATCGATGGGCTCGCCGAGGATTTGTTCGGGCGGCATATACCCGGTCTTACCCTTGACCTGTCCGGTTCTAGTCCGAGTGGCACGCGACTCGGCCTTGGCGATTCCGAAGTCAGCGATGCGCGTTACACCATCCAAACCGATCAGCAGATTTTGCGGCGACACGTCCCGATGCACCAATCGGAATGACTTTCCGTCGTGGTCGCGCAGCTCATGCGCCGCGTGTAGACCGGCAAGACTGTCGATCATCACGCGCAGAATTATATTCTCATCGATGCGCTGGTTTTGCGGTTGCAGCCGGGAAAGCCATTCCGCCAGGCTCATGCCCTCAACGTACTGCATCACGAAATAGAGCCCGTCATCGTCACTGACTTCGAGGGTTGCAACGACGTTGGGATGATGAATTCTTGCCGCCAGTCTGGCCTCATCCAGAAACATCGTCACGAAAGCCGGGTTGCGGCGAAGATGTGGGTGGCAGCATTTGATGGCCACCAGACGCTCAAATCCCCCGATTCCGCGCTTGCGCGCCAAGTATACGGTCGCCATCCCGCCCGAGGCGATCTCATGCAAAAGCTCGTACTGCCCAAGAAACGAAGGTGACTCGCTGACCCGCGGAGAACTTTCTGCGGAACGGCGACATTTTCACTCATACTCACCATTTTGCCTGCGACATGGTATTCGCAAGCTCGTCTTTCGCCCGCCTAAGAGGCATGGCCGTAAATGCTCAACAAAAAGCTGCGCGCAGGGTCGGGCCCCTGCGCGCCACCCGACGAAATATCCCGGTTTGGCACGGCGGCTTGTGCGTTTCTACAAGAGATTAACGTCAACGGTTCCGTGAGACATAAAACAAGAGAGCCAGCGAAGACCCAAATTTCGGCATAGGCATTTCTGTTCCTCTTCAAATCCCGTGTTTTCGTATAAGTCGATGTAGGTACGTCCGATCTCAGGCCCGCAGCGTCCGCTGCTGTCGAGATATTCCGGGAATGGCGTTCTAGGAGCCTTTCAACATACTTACGCTCCAGGTGATTGAGCCATTCCTCTCGAATCACTTTGAACGGTCGATCGATTGGAACATCGGGCAAATTGGGCGCAGGTTGAGCAAGAACCGCGGGTGAAGTCAGGGCCAGCGCCTCGTCCGCGCCGAGCGCGGTCACTCGGTCTATGAAGTTGCGCAATTCGCGAACATTGCCAGGCCAGGGTCTGAGGGCGAGTTCCTCGAGCAACTCCGGACGCAGCAGTGAGGCAAAGCGCGGCCCCGCGAAATGTTGGACCATGAGGGGAATATCCTCCAGTCGATGTCGCAAAGGCGGCACGGTGAGCGGAACCACGGCAAGCCTAAAGTACAAGTCCTCACGGAATGCGCCGGCGTTGACCATGGTGCGAAGGTCACGATTGGTGGCCGCCATAATGCGGACGTCAATTTTCCGATAGGTCGCTTCACCAATGCGCCGCACGGTGCGCGCCTCCACCACTCGAAGCAGCTTCGGTTGCATGCCGGGCGGCAGCTCGCCGATCTCGTCGAGCAATACCGTGCCTCCCTCAGCCTCTTGAATGGCTCCCTCGCGATTATTCGCGGCACCCGTAAATGCCCCTTTGACATGCCCGAATAGTTCTGCCTCAAGCAGCGATTCAGGTAAGGCTGCGCAATCAACAATCACAAAGGGTCGGCCTGAGCGCATTGAGGCTTGATGAATGGCTTCGGCAACCACCTCCTTGCCCGTGCCAGTTTCCCCTTGTAAAAGCACGGTGGTGTCCAGGGCAGCCACGCGACTGCACTTCGCAAAAAGCTCGCGCATGACGACACTGCGCCCAATGAGCTGACCAAAACTATGACTGGGCCATAAGTCCACTGCCGCTCTTTGGGTTGTTCGCTCCACTCTCAGTGCGGTCTCCCCCAGCACCACGGTGCCTCCGTCTGGGACTTCGGCTTCCGTTACTCGCACCGTCTCGACGTACGTGCCGTTGCGGCTCCCGAGGTCACGGATCCACACGACGCCATCGCGCGGATCCAATTCGGCGTGAATGCGCGAGACGGTGGGATCAGCGATCTCAATCTCGTTGCCCGGGGCGGACCCGACCGCCACACGACCTGGCAGCAGCATCTCGTGGGAGCCTGCCGCATCGGTCCAAGTGACGCGCGGACGCTGCCGCATGGCCACCCGCTTGTAGAACGTATTGTCGGCCGGAACCTGCGTGATGGAATCGAAGCTGTCCTTGGACGGCATAGGAAAGACGAGACTACCAGATGCCGGCCAGCCGTGAATTGCCCACGACGCACTTGTCGGGCGCGGCTCCGGGTTGACAGTGTCGAGGAGTGTCCACAGCCCTGAGAATGACGAATTGACCCCCAAATCAGTGGCGGGCGTCGCTTGGGTACTTCAGCCCGTGACGACGACTGTCCTCGATTTCGAGTTCTCCCGCGCGCAATGCCCAAGCTTTTCCAATGGTCCGAATCTTGCTGCTTTTTCGTGTTTATTGGCGCTGCCCTGAGCTTGGATTGGACTGTTTACCCCAGTTAAATGTGTTCCGCGTGTTGGGCGGCTGTACACACTGAGGAAAAAAATCATGCGAAGGCTGATTAATAGTCGAGGTTTCGACACTACACTCGTGCTGCTCGCGATGGGCACATTGACGGCCTGTAGCGGCTCGGATAGCGGAAGTACCGGAGCTGCCGGTGGTGACACCAGCCAGGGCGGCTCCTCGAATGGCGGCTCGGTATCCACGGGAGGCGCGTCGTCCCCAAGCGGCGGCGCAACTAGCGCGGGCGGCACTGTGAGCACAGGTGGGTCAAAGGCGGCAGGCGGTACAACCAGTGCCGGCGGCACAACTAGCACGGGCGGAACAGTGAGTACCGGTGGGTCAAAGGCCGCCGGAGGCACAGCCAACACGGGCGGAATCCCCGCCACTGGTGGGATGACAACCGCCGAAGGGTCCAACGCTACCGGAGGCACGACGACTGCCGGGGGCACCTCGAGCACGGGCGGTTCGAAGGCGACCGGTGGCGCTACGACCGCTGGAGGCACAGCGACCGCGGGGGGTTCGAAGGCTACCGGTGGTACCGCAAATACGGGAGGTTCGAAGGCTACGGGTGGACTGTCGAGCACGGGAGGATCCAAAGCTACCGGAGGCGCGACGGGCACGGGTGGCACGTCAGGCAGCTGTCCCAGTACCAACCCCAACTTGTTTGCTATTGGAGCAGACATCACGGATCAGGAAGTTGCACCCGATGCCACCAGAGCGAACCTGCTAACAATAATGAAGTCGCACGGCTTCAATTACATCCGGTTGCGGACGTTCGTTGATCCCAAGGCCGCCGATGGCTACGACAAGACGAACGGGTACGATGACATCACACATACCGTCGCGTTTGGCAAACAAGTCAAGGACGCCTGCATGGGCCTCTTGATCGACTTTCACTACAGCGACAACTGGGCCGATCCGGGCAAGCAGTGCGTTCCGGTAGCCTGGCAGAGCTACACGACAATCGCTGATCTCGCAACGGCCGTCCACGACTACACGAAGGACGCCATCACTCAACTGATCGCGGGAGGCGCAAGGCCCGACATGGTGCAAATCGGAAACGAAACCACGCCGGGCATGCTCCTTCAAGTTTGTGACAGTGGTGGGCAGCCAACCGGGAACAATCAAGTTACCGGAAGCACGTCCAATTGGACCAACTTGGGCACCTTGTTCAAAGCGGGTATTCAGGGCGTCAAAGATGTTGACACCGGCATTTTGATTTCACTTCACATCGACCGGGGCAATGACTTTGCCACCAGCCGGACCTACATCAACAACGCCCAGAATCAGGGCGTCAAGTTCGATGCCTTCGGCGAGTCTTGCTACCAAAAGTACCAAGGTGATCCGACCAGTGATACGAACACGGTGAACGGGTGGACCACAACCTTTGACCAGCTCTCGACGACCTTCCCGAGTATCAAGTTCTTCGCGGCGGAGTACGGTCCGTTGCAGCGCCAAATCAACGACGTGCTCTTCGACCTTCCCAACGACCAAGGATTGGGGACGTTTAACTGGGAGCCGACCACTTCTGGTGCCTGGAACCAGACGTGCGATGCTCAAGGCAACAACTGCGTCGCGCACACGCTCCTGACACGTTCGGGGACCACGTATACCGTTCAACCCGATATGGCGCTCTACGATCAGATGAAGATCGACTACGCCAGTCGGCTGTGAGCCTCAGTTTTGCAGCCCCACGGGCCAGACAGATTCTTGGCATCGACTGGAAATAATCGGAGAATTTATGCGAATTGAACCCAGAAGTATTCTTGCCATCGGAATAGGTATCGCTTGCGCGGCTTGTAGCGGCTCAGACAGTGGAACCACGGGTCCAACCGCTGGCGCAACGGGCCTTGGCGGTTCTGCGAACGGGGGATCCTCAACGACAGGTGGCGCAACTCAGGTTGGGGGAAGTTCGAGCACGGGCGGATCAAGCGCTGCCGGTGGCGAGACTAACACCGGTGGCACAAAGTCCACGGGCGGGACCTCCGCCGTCGGCGGGACGACAAACACGGGTGGATCCAACGCTACCGGAGGTACGCCCACTGCAGGAGGCACCTCGAGCACAGGCGGATCGAAGGCGGCCGGCGGCGCCACATCTACGGGTGGCGCCCCAAGCACGGGCGGATCGAAACAAACGGTGGTTCAACTGGTACCGGCGGATCTAAAGGTACTGGCGGTGTCACAGCCACTGGAGGTTCCCAGGCCACCGGTGGTACAACGGGCAACTGCCCCGCGGTTAATCCCAACTTGTTTGCCATCGGCGTGGACATATCGAACATGGAGACCTCGTCCGTCGCCTCCCGAGCTGCTTTGCTGACGTTTTTGAAGTCACACGGAATCAACTACGTTCGGCTGCGGACGTTCGTCAATCCTATGGCCTCTGATGGTTACGATAAGACGAATGGCTACTGTGATATCACGCACACGGTTGCATTTGGCCAACAGGTCAAAGCCGCTTGCATGGGCCTGTTAGTAGACTTTCATTACAGCGATAACTGGGCCGACCCCGGCAAGCAATGCGTGCCAGTAGCTTGGCAGAGCTACACGACAATCACCGATCTCGCGACGGCCGTTCACGACTACACAGATAACGCAATCACGCAACTGATTGCAGGTGGCGCGCGCCCCGACATGGTGCAGATCGGAAACGAGGAGACACCCGGCATACTCATTCATATCTGCGACAGCGGCGGATTGCCATTGGCAGGGAATGCCGGCTATAATCCAGTTAACGGCGCTCTTTACCTCTGGTCCGTCACCGACAACGGCGCGCCCCCCGGTGGCGCCGGCGGCCCCGTCGCGGGCGGCTGGACCAACCTGGGACAGCTGCTCAACGCCGCTGCCAAGGGCGTCAAGGATGTTGACACCGGCATCAAGATCGCACTGCACCTCGACCGGTGCAACGATACCGCGTCCAGCAAAAACTTCATCACCAACGCGCAGTCAAAGAGCGTCCCGTTCGATGTCTTCGGCGAGTCCTGTTATGTTGGCACTCAGGGTCAACCCGCGGACATGACAGCGACAATGACCTCGCTCGCCAGCTCATTTCCCAGCATGAAGTTTATGGCGGCCGAGTACAGCACCGACGAGAGGGCCGTCAACGACATCTTTTACAATCTCCCCAACGACCAAGGCTTCGGCACTTTCAATTGGCAACCCTCCAATCTATGGACGGGATCGGGAACCAATTACAGCTCCGGGACGGATATGCCGATCTACGATCAAATGAAGATCGACTACGCCAGTCGGCTGTGAGCCTCAATTTTGCAGCCCCGTGGGCCAGACAGATTCTTGGCATCGACTGGAAATAATTGGAGAATTTATGCGAATTGAACACAGAAGTATTCTTGCCATTGGAATGGGAATCGCCTGTGCGGCTTGTAGCGGCTCAGACAGTGGGAGCCCAGGTCCAACCGCCGGCGCAACGGGATCAGGGGGTCTTGCGAGCGGAGGGGCCGCGAGTACGGGAGGGTCGAATGCCTTGGGTGGAACGGCCAACTCGGGTGGCACAACCAACACCGGTGGGACCGTAGTCGGGGGCGGCACCGCGAGCAGCGGTGGAACGATTGCAACGGGTGGCACGGCCATCACTGGTGGCACTACGAGCACGGTTGGAACAACGAGCACCGGCGGCTCAAACACCGCGGGCGGTGCCACCAGTACCGGTGGCACGAAATCTACGGGTGGCACAACCAACTCCGGTGGCACTACAAGTACAGGTGGATCCCAAGTGACGGGCGGTACGACGAGCACGGGCGGCACAACCAACTCCGGCGGCGTGACAAGCACTGGTGGGTCGAAAGCGACGGGCGGCTCGCCGAGCACAGGCGGGTCTAAGACAACAGGAGGCACCACATCTACGGGGGGCACATCGAGCACTGGAGGCTCGAAGGCGACCGGTGGTCTACCGGCTACTGGAGGATCCAAATCGACTGGCGGCGCGCCAGCCACTGGAGGTTCCCAGGCCACCGGTGGTACAATGGGCAACTGCCCCGCGGTTAATCCCAACTTGTTTGCCATCGGCGTGGACATATCGAACATGGAGACCTCGTCCGTCGCCTCCCGAGCTGCTTTGCTGACGTTTTTGAAGTCACACGGAATCAACTACGTTCGGCTGCGGACGTTCGTCAATCCTATGGCCTCTGATGGTTACGATAAGACGAATGGCTACTGTGATATCACGCACACGGTTGCATTTGGCCAACAGGTCAAAGCCGCTTGCATGGGCCTGTTAGTAGACTTTCATTACAGCGATAACTGGGCCGACCCCGGCAAGCAATGCGTGCCAGTAGCTTGGCAGAGCTACACGACAATCACCGATCTCGCGACGGCCGTTCACGACTACACAGATAACGCAATCACGCAACTGATTGCAGGTGGCGCGCGCCCCGACATGGTGCAGATCGGAAACGAGGAGACGCCTGGCATACTCATTCACATCTGCGACAGCGGCGGACAGCCATTGGCGGGAAACGCCGGCTATAATCCAGTCAACGGCGCTCTTTACCTCTGGTCCGTCACCGACAACGGCGCGCCCCCCGGTGGCGCCGGCGGCCCCGTCGCGGGCGGCTGGACCAACCTGGGACA
Organism: uncultured delta proteobacterium; assembly: GCA_963835565.1. Classification (GTDB taxonomy): domain Bacteria; phylum Myxococcota_A; class Polyangia; order Polyangiales; family Polyangiaceae; genus FEN-1139. The sequence goes on along the minus strand of CAWIGY010000029.1, from coordinate 72,553 downwards.
GCTGCTCAACGCCGCTGCCAAGGGCGTCAAGGATGTCAACACCGGCATCAAGATCGCACTGCACCTCGACCGGTGCAACGATACCGCGTCCAGCAAAAACTTCATCACCAACGCGCAGTCAAAGAGCGTCCCGTTCGATGTCTTCGGCGAGTCCTGTTATGTTGGCACTCAGGGTCAACCCGCGGACATGACAGCGACAATGACCTCGCTCGCCAGCTCATTTCCCAGCATGAAGTTTATGGCGGCCGAGTACAGCACCGACGAGAGGGCCGTCAACGACATCTTTTACAATCTCCCCAACGACCAAGGCTTCGGCACTTTCAATTGGCAACCCTCCAACCTCTGGACGGGATCGGGGACCAACTACAGCTCCGGGACGGATATGCCGATCTACGATCAAATGAAGATCGACTACGCCAGTCGGCTGTGAGTTGAACAAGCGTGAGCTTGGAACCTTAAGATTGCCGCTCTAAAGACACAATGCCGCGGAAGCTATCAATCCAGCGGCGTGGATGTTGGTCAGCCGTGATGCAAGAAAAGCCTTTTGAGAGTGCGGCTTTCTATCGACAGTGTCGTGAGCTGTCCACTCGCCAGAAATCAACATTTGCTCAGCAGAACTCGAGCAGTGGCCGTTCGGCTCCGACGCGCGAGTGAAGACTATAGTCCTCAACCGCGACGATTTTACTCGCCCAATGGTCGCAAATTTCAATTGGTCTGGATCTTGCGTACATTGTGGGTCTCAGGGGTATCTCGGCGATTATTGCACGCGGGCTTGGTGTTACTATTGGTAGGCGCAACTAACGCTTGCAGCGGCTCCGATGCTGGCAGCTCAGGTCCTGCCGGCGGCAACAATGGGGTAGGAGGTTCGACGGTCGGAGGCAACGCGTCCACCGGTGGCTCCACATCAGGGGCGGGAGTGACGAGCACAGGTGGTGTGTTCGCCAATGGAGGCAATGTTGCAGGCGGGGGACAAACACTTCAACCGGGGGCGCGAACGTCGGTGGGGGGGAAATACCAGCGGCGTCAATGCAACAGGAGGCTCGGCAAACACAGGCGGGTCAAAGGCCACTGGAGGCATTGTCAATACAGGAGGCAACTCCGCCGTCGGTGGGGCGACAAGCGTGGGTGGCTCACTGACCACGGGCGGTAACGCGCCATTCGGCGGCATGACAGCAACAGGAGGCACCAAAGCAAACGGTGGAACGGCAAGCGTCGGAGGTACGACGGGCACCGGTGGCACCAAGGAAACGGGCGGAGCAGTGGCAACCGGTGGAACCAAGTCCACGGGGGGAACGACATCGACGGGAGGTACAAGAGCAACGGGAGGCGCGGCGACCGGCGGCAACAATGCAGCTGCGGCAGGTGCGGGGTCATTAGGTAATATTTACTCCGGTGTGCCATGGCTAGATACAAGCGGTAATTTAGTTAATGCGCACGGCGTAGGTTTTATCAAAGTGGGAAACACCTACTACATGGTTGGTGAACAACGCTCGGGCGCCAACGACACCTATTCCGGTGCTGCCGTCAATATGGAAGACACCTTTACGGGCGTGAGCATGTATTCGACAACAGACTTTGTGAACTGGACCTTTGTTGGGACAGTTGTGACGCCGATTTCCGGTACTGTTGTTGCTCCCCCTTACTACGGTGAACGCCCGAAGATTTTGTACAATACTTCAACAAGTAAGTACATCATTTACATCAAAATGTTGAACTACACGGGTAACCCCCTTACCTATACTGGTTACTATGCCGTGCTAACCAGCAGCAATATCTCGGGGCCTTATACGTATAACGGTAATTTAAGCTTAACCGGTGCTAACGATTTTCAGGTATTCGAGGATTCCGATGGCTCACAGTACTTAGTTCGGGACGGCGGCACGCTGTATAAGTTTTCAACAGATGGTCTAAGCATTGCAAGCACAGTCAAAGAGCGGCATCCAGAGTGGGGAAGGCCCATCCCTGTACAAGGCTGGCAGTACATACTTCTGGCAGAGTTCGCAAGGAACCTATTGGCATTGTAATGACAATTCCTATTCCACCGCGACTTCACTGACTGGGACCTGGACCTCGCATGGCTATTTTTGCCCAAGCGGTTCTAACACGTGGCAATCTCAGGACACAGCCGTAGTTACGGTTGCAGGCAGTTCCGGTACAACCTATATTTATGTAGGGGATCGTTGGGTTAACGGCGATCTGCCAGCATCTACATTGGTCATTCAGCCCCTTACAGTTAGTGGGGCTACGGAGTCGATTCCCAACTATAATGCCGTATGGAATCTCAATGTGAGCGCCGGTACCTGGAGTGCCGTTACGCCTTCCGGTACCTCTGTCAACGATAACACGACAGGTACCGGACAGAACCAGTTCAATTATAGCAGCGGCTGGACCTATGGCGCATGCAGCAGCTGCTACAATGGTGACTTGCATTCTTCTTCTACAGTGGCGCAACCGCCAGTATTGCTTTCAGCGGGACACAGATATCTGCTGTATTCCGCTTACGACAACAGCTCAGGCATCATGGGCGTAACGCTTTGCGACAGCAACGGGACCGCATTAAGCCCTGAAGTGAACGTAAGCCTCAGATACGATGCTCCAGCAGCGGGAAACTATCTAGTCTATGCCAGCCCGGTTATGCCAAGCGGTTCGTATATGCTTAAGGTCCGCGTGACGGGCCTTAAGGACGGGTACAGCAGCGGGAACGACTTGCAACATCGACCGGGTGTTGATACTGCCGTGATGGTGGAGGCTGAATTTGCGGGGCAGTCGCCGGAAACTGTGGGGAAGTGAGTGGCTCGCAGTTGCCGCCACTTACGGTAAGCGATAGCCTCACTGGGTAAGGCCCAGACTAGTCGCTATCGCGGGCACGATTATCGGCCCTGGCTGCGGCGGCTCTATCGCGAAGTACTGATTTTGACCCCAAGTCCAGTACGACCACGCAATGCGCCGCTGTTCGAGCAGCGTGCGCGCATCGTGAACCCAACGCGCGGCGCTGTCCGCAGGAGCGTATTTCCGGTAAACACCGAACTCCACGCACATGACCCGTGAGCAATTTTGAGCGGACCAATCAGCAACCTGGTCAAGTCCGATTGAGAGCAATTCGGGCCCCCATGATTCCATGCCGTAATATACGACTTCAGCTTCTGCGGCGGAATCAGTGATGGCCGGTAATGCCGGCGCCACCAATGCAGGACTCGAGGGATACGGAACACCCTTGATGTACTGAAGTTCTGGCCATTCGGGGCGCCAGGTGGCGCCCTGGTGAGTAAAGATGACCGGGTCATCGAAAATGAACCCGTACATAACATTGCGTTCGTTGGGCACCGTCTGCAGGTCAGCAAGTGCCGTGATCGAGTTCCAATCGACCCGAAAACTGCCGGAATTGCCATCGGCAATAATGGTGTGAGCCGGGGCAACCTGCCTAACCGTCTGGGCCAACGGCAAAAGGATCTGATTCCACCCGTCCGAATCGGTAAAATCTGGCACCCCAAACAATTCCGGGAACACCCAGTTCGGATCATATTCGGCGATGACGCTGCCGAACTTCGTCCACATCCGCAACAAGGCATCTAGTGCGCTAGCTTGAGTAGTCGGATCTCCGAGCAGTTGTTTATATGCAGGGTCGAAGTAGGGAGCAAATACGATACCGAAGCCCAGCCGCCCGCGCCCGATCGATAGCCTGACGAAAGTACGTAAGACTGGTCGCGTTGAGTTGATCTGGATTGGTTGCATCGAAAGAGACCCGGATTACCGGGCGTAGTGTATGAATTGTAAAACGAGGCGCGAACGAAGGTTACCCCAGCCTCAGCGAATTGTTGAAGCTGCGCATCGCTGATAAAGTCCGTAAATGTCGTTTGAGTGTCGAGCCAACCATAAAGATCAATGCCCCGACTAAGCCGGGCGACCCGCTCATCGCTGACACCGGTAGCGCAAGTCACTGAATTACCCGTTCGGTGATCGGCAAATTGATCCCAATTCGAAGTGCAGCTCACGCTGGCTGCGGCAAGGCTAAACAAGGTTAGATGGCGCAGCATCGCTATAGTTCCCCCGAGAACTGCAAGGTCGTGCCAACCAGGGCCAGGCGTCCCCCCAAGCCGATGCGCGCGGCCTTCCGAGAACATAAAAGGTTACTGCCGTCGCCGCCCCGGTGATACCGACTGCCAGTGAAATATTGGACACCAACTGATAGTTCCTGCCGGCCTCGACGCCGCCCGTCTGTGATGCCGGGCATGGCAAGGGATTGCAATTGTTCTCGAGCGCGTGGTAGCGCGACCGCGCCAGCGCCCAGAATGTGCCAAAGCTTGCAAGGCCTGCCACTCCCACGGCAGCGGCGGTCCAGATTACCGGCACGTACCTTTGTTCCGGGGGAGGCAATGGTTTCAATACGGCCAGTTCCTGTCTTGCGGCTCGAAAGGTATCCTCATACTTGAGGTCAGTCGCGGCGCGCTCGCCCGCGATGCGCACCGTGACCTCATAAGCCTGAATGGCTTCGGTCGTTCTGCCAATAGCGCGCAGGCAGCGCGCCGCGTAAAGCTGCGAGTTTGGTGAAGGAACGATCACGTAAGAAGCACGGAACTTTTCAAGCGCCTCTTCATACTGGCGGTCGTCGTAAAGTTCGAGTCCCAGCCGATATTGCTCGCGCGCTTCGGGAAGCATCGCTTCGGCCGCCTTGGCGGTAGTTGCAAGCAAAATGAAGAGCAAAGTGCAGCTAAGCAGTCCAGGCCAGAATCGCATCAGAGGATATTATAGGTACTCAGGGCTCATCTGGCCACTCAGCATCGATTTTCTGGGTCGTTCCGGCACGCCGGCGGCGCTTTGTCTCACCTCGACGCCAACGTCGCAATCGCGACGAGCAACCCGGTCGAATCGATGCGCCCTACCCGGTCGATTTCCCGCAACTCGACGGGTGTCAGACCGACACTGCTGGAGGCCCCAATAAAAACCACCGCGAAAATTTTTCGGAGAGAAATTTCATGAACCAGCCTAGATATTCGGATTCACCAACCGCGATGCCTGTTCACAATCGCTGCCGGCATACGTTGATTTTCGGGTTCGTCCACGTAATCCTTTTGGGTTGCAGTGGGTCACCTCCGGTCAACTGTGAAAGCAATGCCAATGGCGGCGCTCAGGCAACCGAACCCTGCGGAAACACCGGCGGAATGAATTACGCCGGCGGAACTGCCGGCATGGGCGGGGAGAGCAGCATTGAAAATGGAGGCTCGATTGCAAGCGGCGCAACCAGTAATATCGGGGACTCCCTGGTAACCAACGGATCGTTTGAGATGGATCAACAACCCTCTGCATTGATGGCCACCGCTGCACCCAGCGGCTGGAGTATGGTTAGCTCGGCCAGCATTGGCAACCTCCTTCATGCTGTGCAGAGCGATGGCGCAAACGATGTTCCGCCGGCGGCTGATGGACTCAACGTTGCGCGGTTCGACTCGCTAACTAGCAGCTCATACCGTGAGGCCCGAAGCGAATGCTTTCCTATCGACGCCAACCAGAAGATCGCCGCACGCTATCAAGTTCGAATCCCCGCGCCGCAGTTGCCGTCAGGCACCAAGGCGGCGGTAAAATTGTGGTATTATCAAGACGTGAGCTGTGTGACGGCGTCTGCGGACCGTGCCAGCGATACTCAGTCGGCAACCTCCAATGCAGCCGCCGATGTGTGGGAACTGCGACAATTCATGCCGTCACAGAACCCGCCCTCGGACAGTCTGGCGGCAAGAATCTCGATCCGCGCGTGCATACGTAGCGGGCTCAAATTGCGGCACCGGCGGAAGCGATTGCCAGAGCGATAAATTATACTTCGATGAGATTGTGGCTACGCAGTAGAATTGCCAAACCCGCGCCGCTCGCAGCGCCGGCCCGACTAGTCAACCTGGAACGTGTCATGCGACGCTCTTCGGGTCGGGGGCCTAAAATCACTATTTTTCCTGGGGCTTATTCGATTCTTGATACGACTTGAATCGTTCTTTCGTCTTGTAGGCGCGACGTTTGTTCTGGGAGGAAAATCCATGGCGCCTTACAAGATTTGTCCTAACATGGCCCTTTTTACCGCGGTTTTGCTATTTGGGGCAGCGGCTTGCTCCAACGACGCACCCGGAAATGGCGATGCGTCAGCGGGATCTCCAGGAGTTGGCGGCGGCGCGAGTTCTGCCGGTTCGAACAACCTGGGAGGGTCCGGTGGCCTTGGCGGGGCGAATAGCGGCGGGGGAAACGTAGCCACGGGGGGTAGCAGTGTGACGATGGTGGACGCGGGACCTTTGGGCTGCGGCAGTGGGAATTATGCATTCTGTGACGATTTCGAAGATGGCAACGCAACCGGCTGGACGTCGGCGGAGCAAAGTGACAGCACACCCGGTGATTGGAATGTCGCCAGTGACAATGGGCCGTCCGGAGCACCCACGTACAGCTTCCAACAAACGGCTGTGAATACCGGGCATCATTATCAGTACCCGAACGCGCCTGCCGGTAGTCCGTGGAATGACCAGACCGTAACTGCATGGGTTAAACCCACCAATGCGCTCGGCGACGACGCGACCAAGGTCGGGGTATGCGGGCGAGTCACCGCCACTAGCGCGGCTAACAGCCTGAGCGGCTATTGCATCTTCCTGCGAACAGATGGGACCGGCACCACCGGCAAGCTGCAGGTGTCCAAGAAGGTGTCCGGAAGTTCGATGGCTTCGATGGATACTTCAACAGCCGCTGTACCGCTGTTCGCAAAAGACACCTGGTACAAAGTGAAGGTCAAGATCGTTGGCTCGTCTCCCGTGACGGTAACTGGCTATATCAACGACGTGCCTCTCATTGAGTGGCAAGAGGGTGGAGACGACGCTGCCGCACCACTCACCAGTGGTGTCCCAGGGCTTGTGACTCGTGCCTCGGGAACACTCCCGGCCACTGCCAACTTCGACGATGTGACTCTTACCTCGCCCTAGGCAGGGGCGCGCAGGTACTAATCCGCAATCACGGGGACGCGTCGCCCTGTTCAGCAGACGCAGCTGAAGTGGCAATCAGATGGGCACGTTCGCCTTGCATGTTGGTGCCCGACACGGTCATTGAAAGCCTGGTGCCCGCGGGATCCCAATTCCAACCCAGTATCGCGACTGCAGGGTCGTCAGATTGGACGGCCCTGACATCGAAACTTGGCAGCACCAGGTTCACAGTTTGTTGACCGTAGATTTCCACGTCAGCGTCCACTTCGCTGGATGTAGCTCGCGTCACGGAAAAGGCGTTGAACGTACTTCCATCGAGGTCGACCCAATCACCGGCCTGTAATTGGCCAATCTGAATCTGCACGTGAAAAATGTCTGGTGAGAGCCGCCCGCGCGGCTGATCGGGCTGCCCCAAAAGCAGCACGGCGTGGTCGTATGGGTCCCGATACGACGCGACCAATTGCAGGTCGCTGTCAGACGTCACGGCCAGCTGGGATTGTCCCCCTAAGCTCACCTTGAGTGCGATCGGACCGAGCAGATCGCGCGCGTAAGCTTCCTCGGGAATGTCGCGCGTATTGATGTACACCCCGTCCGCACGCACGGAAAGGTGAGCGTACATGCTGTAAAGGAGCTGCGAGGCTGCCTGGGCCGAGTTCTTGGGAACCAGGCGATTGATGGGGGCGTCGAGCGCCTCTATAAAAGCTTCCCACTCATTTTCCAAATCATAATAGTTTGGCAAATGAGTCATGATCCAGCTCTGTGCAGAAGGAGGCGGTCCCGGCAGTTGACCCTCGGCGTCCCAGGGTGGGCTCGCCGACGTATCCCGGTCCATCCGTAACACGCCGTTGTCGAAGCGTGTCGGTCCAGGAAGCTGAGCGTAGCGCACACCGAAAGCCGCGATTGCCGCACCGGTCGTGGCCGTACTATCAGGTGGGGTTTCGTATCCATGATCGGGCGGCGACAAAACTGACCGGGAAAGCATTGACCTCCGGCGGAAAGTATTGTTGCAGCAGTTCCGCGAAGCAGCTCAGGTGGACCTCACTGTTGGCAACGCCCCAGCCTTGTCCGTCGCGCTGCCCGAATTCCGCACGCGTCCGAACGCCATGCTCCCAGTGCTCGTGGCGTACGCCATGCAGGCCCATCTCTAGCCAGGCGGCGTTGTCACGCATGAACGCCATCAGAGTGAAGTTGTCGTCGTTAACGTGGCCCGAATTGTCCCAGGCGAGACCTGATTCAGTCATGTCTGACGGCGCCTCGGGCATGTTGTACTCCGCACGGCCGCAGATGTTGCTGCGGTCGAGCTCGCTCATTACCCAAAGGGTCAACATGCGACTGCCCGTGGCTTGTGCGATACGTGCGAGGCGACGGTAATCGTCGAGCGTCGGATCGCGAGCTCCCAGTCGCCAGGGCCCTCCGTTGTCGGCTAGGGATGGCCCTGACTGCCAGCCGCAGTCGTCAATCGACACGGTGAGCGGCTGCGGAATCGCCACCCAATCGGGCTGCTCATGACCTGAGCAAGCCACCAAAAGGGACTAGGACTATCGCCGAAACGGCTGCCCATACGGCGCAGCGGAGCCGGACAGAGCCTGCGGGGACCGGCGCAAAAAGGCCAATCGGTCGAGAATATGGGTACTGTAATCGCACGTGCGAGCAAGTTTCACGCACGGTTCGCGTGTAAGCAACCGCCAAGTATTTCGATGACGGTAGGCTCAAGGTTTGCCTGCTTCGGCTGGCGCGCCGCCACTTGCAGTAAGTGAGTCACGTCCTAGGTTTCTAGTTTGAGCGAGGAGGAGGCGTATTATGTCGTCCGATAATCCCTATCCACCGACAGCACAAATTCTGCCGGACATTCTGGCACGAGATTTATTGCAACAGAAGTCGAATCAGCTCTGGAGCGTCGCGCCGGAGGCCACCGTGTACCAGGCCATTGAATTGATGGCAATGGCCATGGTTGGAGCCCTGCTCGTCCTTAGAGATGCTAAGCTGGTCGGGATCCTTTCTGAACGCGACTACGCAAGGAAGGTAATACTGGCGGGGAGATTATCGCAGGATACTCGCGTAGGTACCATTATGACCCGGGACGTTATCACCGTTATGCCAGACACGAGCCTGCAGGACTGCATGCGACTGATGACGAGCCACAGGATCCGGCATCTTCCGGTGGTTGAGCGGGACCAAGTGGTCGGCATGGTCTCGATTGGCGACGTTGTGCGAGAGACGCTTGCCCAACAAAGCCACGCCATCGACGAGTTGCAGCGCTATGTCACCGGGGAGCCACGGCTCGCCCTACGCCCGCCGATCTGATAATTTGCCTTGAATAAACGGGGGATACCTCCGGTGCTTCTGCCGGAATTCTGGCTTGCCCCAATCCTTATCGTAAGAATCGGCTCCAAGCGATCAACGCAGATCACAGAGGGGGGCGGACCGCGTACACGCTTGGAGCCGAGAGATCAACTGCACATGGCTACTGCAACATAACCACGCGATGCTCAGAAAATGCAGTTATAATATCTTAGCAATCAATTGCGCTAAATCAAGGGTAAGCCCGATTATACAGACGACGTTCACCTTTCGTGCGTTTGTGCTGACAGCTCGCACATGACGGGCCAATCATTGCAGTAATTCTCATGGCTGACCCTTGAATGCCGATCACCGTGTGTCCGATTGCCTGCGGCCACGTTGGCTGATGAATTATTCAATCAGCGGTAACTGCTTGGCTTTTTTGTTTTGCGGCGTCGCGGAGACACGCTTTATGGCACTTACGACTTTTCCGTGAAGCAGTTCTCTGCGAATTAGGCGTCTTGGCGAAGGATCGCCCGAGAACCCCTATGCCCTTCGGGAAATGCTGGGTCCGGCGGGCGCGCAGGGGCCCGACGCTGCGTGCAGACTTTTGTTGAACATATTTCGGGACTTCTGGGCTTTTCGCCGAGAACGAAGTAACAACAAAAAAGCGCTGGCAACGCCGAATGTGGTAAATACGGCCGGAAATCAAGGTGAGCGGGCCAGTCTGAGGGCACCTCCGACTTTGCATCTGCGGCACAATGGTTTCGAGTGTTTCGGATGCAAAAATTCCATTTCTTTAGTCTGCCGAGGTCGATCCAAGAACGATTCATAGAATCGACGGCGGGCCAAGGTGTTCCGACGCCGCTGCTGATTCAGTCGCCGGTGAGCAACCCCTGGGCTGTCGTTCTCGCCGTCACGGCGGCTCTGTTTTTTACGCTCTGCGCCGGGTTCGCTCGGATCGGATACGGGGATCTCGAGCATCGATGGGCTCTGAATCCCCCATGGGCAATTTTCGTATATAGCGGGCTGCTGTGCGTAGCCTCGGCAACTTTGGCAGGAGCGATCACAATTCGGGCTTGTGACTCTAACGTGCCTTTTCGTCGGGGCCTGTACATCTTTCCCGTGGGCGTGATCGACGCGCGAAGTGAAGTCATTGAACACTACCCGGTGCAAGAACTCGTGGATCTTAGCACGACGGGAACCCGGCTTCGGATGCGTTTCTCCGGAGGAGCTGATTTCGAATTTCGTGGTGTGGAACCCAAGCGCGGGGGCAAGATCAAGGTAACACTGCTCGACACCCAGCAGCGACTCAACGATCCGTCCGCGGATCTTTCGAATCGCGAGCTAGCGCTGCTCGATCCGCTGTTTGACACGGGCTACCAGAACCCGTTCTCTTCGCACGAGTCGATGGGACCGGCCACGACGTTTTGGAGCATACGCTGGTTTATGCTGGTCCTCGCCATGGGAAGCGCAGCGGGTGTCGGCCTCTGGAAGCTGCGAAACATGCGGTGCGCCGAGCGGCTCTACGTCAATGCCCGGGCGCTCAATACCACTCGGGCGTACCGCGACTATCTGGCGCGTGGGGGCACCAACAGTGAAATTCGCGATGTTCTGTTGCCAAAAGCCGAGCTACGCGAGGCGCAGGCGGCCGGCAATGTTGAGGCAATTGAGCACACGCTGGACGGGCACCAAAATTCCAAGATTGTGCGTGAAATCGAAGGGGTGCTACGCACCGCCTTACTCAGCGAGTTCAACGAAGCTCGCAGGGTCGGCAAGCTCTCGCAGCTGCGAGAGTTCAGGAAAGATGATCGATACGCAAGCCTGATAAGTGTCGAGGTCGAGCAAGCGCGCCACGAACAGTATCGTGCAGCCTGGGCTGGCTTTCAGGCGTTACTCAAGTGCTCGCCGGAACTGACAGTCTTTTTCGAAAGGCTGCTAGCCTACGCCGAAAAGCATGGCCCTCAAGTCGAGATCCGATTTCGGCGACGCATCCCCGCTTCGGTGCAGATGGCGGATGTCCGGGTGCAAAAGAGTCCTTACTGCAGCAGTCCGTCCGTGCTGCCCGCGCAATACTTCGACGCCGAACATTTTGCACCGCGCGAGGCGAAGGTTGCCGCCGCTATAAGCGAACGCTTTACCGAGGCTTTTTCCCGGGACATACTGAGTTTTGAGCTCGCCGGCGCCTGGGATGATGACGACAATCCTGCTGCGGAAGTCACCGCACCGACGCTGTTGATAACGCACCGTACCGAACTTTCGGCACCGTATACCAGCCGTAAACCCCCGGGAGTGTTCGTCGGCGTTGGGCTATTATTTAAAGCGGAGTTGCTAATTCCCGGTGATTCGGCTAGTCCCCACTTTGAGACTTCGACATGGTCACCGCCCAATCTCAAGAAACTCGAAGCAGAGGGCTGGGGTCCCGCAGAGCTCTACGCATCCATGGTAGAAGATGGTTTTTCCCAATTTCTCAAGCGGTACTTGGCCAGTCTGTGTCGCGCGCCGAAGCTTCCCTGATGACTCACCGCTGCCACGCTTCAACCGAGCAGCAAGCCACGCAGCAAGCGCAGAGCCACGAGAAGTACCATGGGTGAAAGATCAATTCCGCCCAAATCTGGCAACACACGACGAATGGGGGCCAGCAAGGGTTCGGTGAGGGTGGTCGTGACGCGAACCAGGGGATTGTCCGGTGGCAGACGGACCCACGAGAGGATAACCGCTGCCAAAACTACCAGTGAGTACAGATCGAATAGGCGCGCGAGCAACATCGTAGGGCTCTTATTTAGTTGCAGGTGGGTACGTCCCCTGGCATAACGCAGGTACTGCTCTGCGGCGAGCACCGAGCCGGCCACTCACATTCGTCGTTGCTGGGATCACAGGTGCCGTGATCCGTAGGCCCAGCGGTACAGGTGCCAAGACTAGTGTTGCAGGTTCCTCGCATCGTACATTCCGTGGCCTGGGTGGACGTAACTGGGCAAGACTGGCCGGTCGAGGCCCACACGACTGGAATGCATTGAGGAGTCGTGCCAGCTAGGCAAGTCAGATTCTCGTCAATCGCGCATCCCAACTGGGCGGTAGAAACGCAGGTTGCTCCGCTGGTGCTCGGTCGCGCCGCGCATGTGCCGTTATTGCACTCAAGATCACTGCGACATGACCGCGTATCCGAGCAGGCATCGTTCTCGTTGCCAGGCTTTTGACAGGTACCATCTGACATGCACCATTGGCCCCGTCCGCAGTCTTGACCTGCGGTGCAGGGCGCGCCGACCGCGGGCATCGGCGCACAGGTTCCGCACGTCCAACCCTGCTGGGAACGCTGACAGAACATAGAAACGCACTGCGAGCCGTCATTGCACGGGCTGCCGTTGGCGACGGTGCCGGGGATCCAGCATGAATCCGGATCCGCCGTAAAGTAATTGGCACAAGTAATCGCGTCCCAGCTGGTGGAGCAACTCCCAATCAGAGAAGTGTCCTGGCTGACGCCCGGGAGCCCCGCCAACCAGTTACCGTAAGTGACGGCACGGGCACCGCATTCCGCATAGGTGCCATACAGCTCACTCAGCCACCCAGGAGCACAGTCGAGAAGCTGCTTGCACTGCAAAATGAATTCTTGAGACAGTGCTTGACCGGCTAAAACGCGGCACGGCCCAATCGGGTAGTTTCCAGCAAACTCCGCTGTAGAAAAACTACCGCACGCGGCATTATTCCTACAGTCGCTGTTGACCGAGCAATATTGGTTGCAGGTACCCCAGTTCGTGCAGTAGTAGTCAGCTGCGCAATCGTTCTCTGTGGAACAGAACGAACCTTCGGTACCTGTGCCCGCTTGGCTGCAGCTGCTGGTGCCGTCCGGGTCGGAGTCGCATCTATCCCCGCTCGGGCATGCTACCAGTCCAGCCCGCGGGTTTTGCGGATTAAGCGGATCGCAGGGCCCCGTAAATTGCAATTGGCGCTCATGGATCTCGCAGGCCGCTATGCAATTTATCAAGAGCCATATCCAACCAACCCTGCCGATGGCGAGTTTACGTGACATAGATTTACCACGCTCCTTGGAGCGTTGCTCCGACTCGACCTACCTCATCTAGGGATGGCGCTACTCGAAATCCGGTTGTGTTTGATTTTGGAGCTGTCAAAAGCAAAATTGCTCCGCTAGTTAGCGCGGCACCGCCGAGCGCAAAACCGAGGATTGAAACGGTGCGATCCGATTTGGCGTCGGATATGGCTGAATTGTAGTTTGTTTGGTCTTGTTGTGTACACTGCACGCTGGTCGGACAGACTTGGTCCGCTTGTTTGTTTTTGGAGTTGACCTGGAGCCCAAAGTAAGAGCCAATTGCGAGACCGACAATGCCAGCGCTGCCCAATACCCAACCAACGGTCGCCTGGCTTTTAGACCCGTGATTAGATTGATCACCTGTCTTCGTCTCGGTCGAATTGAGCGATACTACTGATTGAGGCTGGTTGCCGGCGACCGGTGAGGTCGGTGCAGCCTGGCTTTGCGCGGGCTGCGGTTCTGAGTTTGGCAAACTTGGAGTGGGGATTGGTGTTGGAGGCTGAGTTGCAACTGACGGCGGCGCAGGGGTTGCCGCAACGGCTTGGCCCACGAGCGTGGGAACGACCACAGTAACCGTTTGTCCGCCCAGCGGCACTTGTACCCGGACTCTGAAGGTTTGCTTCGAAGGTGCCCTCGCCTCAATGATATGCGCTCCTGGGTCGATTGGAAGGGCGGTACCCCACTGGGCCACTCCAAAAGCCGTGCCGTCCTTACTGAGCTCAAGTCCAATATCCTTTGAATCGACCTTGACCAGAAGACGTGAAAGTTTCGGCTCAAGTGCCGTCGCGCGTGCACGCGCGATCTTCTCGCGATCCATTTGTTTGGTTCGACCAGCCTCGTCCACCACCTGGAGAAAAGTCGCCCAAGCGCTCGCCGTGCGTCCGATGTGTTCCCAGCAATCGGCCAAGTTGAAGAGTGTTCCGATACCTGGGTCCAATCGGTAGCTTTCCTGGAATTTCGGGCAAGCCACTTCGAATTGGTTATTTGAGGCAAGCCTTCGCCCTTCGTCGAACAGAGTTCGCGCAGTCGCGGGATCACTTTGGGCCTGGGCGTTCGGTGCCAATGATCCTATCGCTATCGCGAGACCGACAACACGAATTGTTAGCTTCCTGCAACTCATTTCAGACCTCAAATCTTTAAGGGGACTTCTCCCAGGCAGGTTACACCCAACCTGCTAATCCAACCTGAAAAGTTGACAAGCCGTGCCTTAGATTTTCGTTCCTAACCCGCAAGTTCGTTCCGATGTTTTGATTGTGTTGGTTGTCTGGGCCCCGGCCCAGACAACTGCCTTGCCGAAAACTTGACTCAAACTCCATGACTTTTTTCGCCTTGAGGTCGCTAGGGGACTTCTCACAGCCGGCGACGCCATGTTTACTATGTCTATTTGAAATGCCGGCACGCCGTGCGCCTGGTTTCGTTGGTGACGGCGACGGCGCCCCGGCCCGAACAGCTGCGTTTTGAAAAATTGACTCAAACTCCACGACTTTTTAGCCTTGAGGTCGCTAATGCGGCGCCATTGGAACCATCTCAATGAGGCTGCGCGAAAGGATCGCCAGCGCGGGATGATGCACTGCCGATCTTGGGACGGTTCGAGATCGGCCCGGGTTGCGCTTGCCCTTTTATGCGACTGGAAGGCTTGGGCAAAGCACCGGGTTGCCCGGTTGCTGATCCCAACCCGATGACGAGTCGTGTCCGCGCCGCCTCCGCTGATGGGGACAAACCAGCATCCGGAGTTACGGCCTGTGCTGCGGCGCCGGAGGCGATCACCGGCAATTGTGCAGGCGCTGACGGCATAGATTCGGGCTGTGCGGCCGCGGCTTGCGACGGTTGCGATTGGGCTGCCGACGGCGTCAAGCGACCGCGCGACATCCAGAACAAAGCCGCGGCGACCGCGATTCCGATCCCAATAACCGCGAGACCCAAAGGTGAGCCTGCCTTGCCCCACAGCGTACGCGACTTAGTTTGTCCCCAAGCCGCTTGCGTGCCAGGTACTTGCCCCGGTGACTCCGAAGAAGGGGGCAGTGCCAGTGCGCTTTCGGACAACCCCGCCGCTTGAATAATTCTTGATATTCGCTCGACTGAATCGCGTGCCCGCTTCGGCCCAAAAGGGAATATGGCTGAGGCCAATTGGGCAACGTTCAAGTACCGGTTATTTCGATCTTTTTCCAGACACTTCAGAATTACTTCTTGCAGCCCAAGCGGGGCGTCGGGTCTATGATCGCGCAGTGCGGGAGGCGACTGTGAGCTGATTTTAACGCAAAGTTCAGCCAAAGTGTCGCCGTTGAACGGTGCGGTCCCGGCCAACAATTCGTACAGAATTACGCCCAGCGCCCAGATGTCAGTGCGGACATCGACATCCCGCGATGAGAGCAGCTGCTCGGGCGACATGTACATCGGCGAACCCATCACGGACGACGTTCTCGTCATTCCCATGTTGGGGCCCGAAGCACTCAAGCTGGTCACCTTGGATATCCCGAAATCTAACACTTTTACAGACAAGAGGCCGTCGCTACGACGAATACAAAACAGATTTGCGGGTTTTAGATCCCGGTGAATGATACCGAGACCATGGGCATCGGCGAGGGCCTCGCAAGCTTGCAAGATGAACTCGACCGCTTGTTCGATTGGAAGCGGTCCGCGCTGTTGAATCCATGCGCTGAGATCACCTCCTTCAAGGTACTCCATAACGATATAGGGAGCGCCGGTGTCGAGCGTTCCCACATCAATAATGCGCGCCACGTGATCGCTCTTGATCTTCACGGCGGCTCGCGCTTCACGCGCAAATCGGGCGATGGCTTCTGGACTGTTCAGCGCCTCGGGCAGCAGGAATTTTATCGCTACCTTTTCATCGAGGTGAATGTGATGCGCTGCTACGACAACGCCCATTCCCCCGGAGCCAAGGATCTTCTCGATTCGGAACTTGCCGGCCAATATGTCTCCGACACGGACGCCAGCCACTATTGGGGATGTTTCATCCCACGTGTTAGTCATAGCCATTCCCGAGTGCCCGCCGGGCACTCAATTAGCACTTGACTTTCTTCCATTGGCCACAAAGCGTCAAGAGTCGGCAACGCATAATCTGTAATCACCGGCTGAACTTAGATGACGCTCAAGCCAAGGGCTGCGGAGCTCGGGCGTGATTGTCGAGGCTCAGGCCTGGGCCCGTTGCAAGCGTAGGACCGGGGGCCGAGCTGCCGCCTAGATTTCCATGCCGGCAAGCAGGAAGTAGCGACCTCCGGAAGCAGATCCGGTTACATTTGCGTCCAGGCCAGGCGCACTGTAGCTATATACGCTGATTGAGTAGTACTCATACATGGTGTCCACGCGCAATCGAATCGTCGGCGCTACGGCGAACATTGCGCCAAAGCCTAGGCCGAGATTGAAACCGACGTGAGGGTTGTCGAAACTGTCGCAACCTGTATACGCGTTGTTCAGACAGGTGGTCTTCCCATTGTCTAGAGCGGTTTTCATATCGCCCGACGCGTTGAGAACACTCAGACCCAACTGCACTCGCGGTACCAGCCAAACTGTCGGGCTGACCCTGGGAATGACTTCAGCCACGAAATTGACGTCCACAATCGAGCCCAATTCTGTGTTCGAAGTGGCACCGCTAGCCTTCACGTCCATGGTGGTCGTGTAAAGGAATCCTGGACCAATTCGGAACAGGTCGCCGAGCTTGAACATGAAGTCTGCCCCAATGGAAAAGGCCGTCTTCAGGTCATAGTCGGTCGAGGTATTCGTATAACCCGTGCAGTCGCTGCCGTCGCACTTATCTTCGGCTGTTCCGCTGCCACCCAGCTGAAGACCGATGCGCGGAACGAAACTGAACGTCTTGATCTTGGCTTCTTCGGCGGGAGCGGGAGCAGGAGCTGGCGTTGCGAGGTTCATGGTTGCCCCAGCGGGTTGCATGGCCGCGCCGGGTGCAGCACCTGGTGCAGGCTGGGCGGCAGCGTAAGGCGAGGGCGCGACTGCAGGAGCGACTGCTGGAGCCACACCGGGTTGCGCTGAGGCAACACATTGGCCGTTGTTGCAGGTTTCATTGGCAGCACAAGGAGGATTGCACGCACTTATGCATTGTCCTTGAACGCACAGGAAGCCGGCTCGACAGGCAGGCACGCATTCGACGGGTGCACTGGGCGCCGAGGGTACCGCGGTCTGAGTTGCGCGCGCAGGCGCCTGCGCGAGGGCGGTTGGGCAACAAACCCCCAGAACAGTCAATGCCGTTGCCGACGAAGCGACTAGATTACCGATGCGTCCCATGAATGTCCGTCCTTTTCTCCCGCAGAAACCCAACTACGGCTGATGCTGATGCGTGAATAGAAATTCACCTCATCTAGCGCCGCATAACAGAAGTCCATCCAACGAGTCTAGGACGATCTTGAATTTTTTGGGGGCGAGAACAGTCAGTAACTTGAGCGAATGGCCGGTTCAATTGGCCCGCCTAGCCGCGCCCAAGAACCCAAGACGCGCCAGTCCGTTCAAAACTCAATCGTCGTCCGTCACGACGCGATTTGGTAGCTCATCAGTATCGTCGGGGCGCGCCGGGAAACGCGCTGACAGTTCTCGCCCGACGCGCTCGATAATCTTCGCGAGACCGTCGGCGGCTTGCCCGACGCGCATTGCCTGAGCTAAGTCGCTAACCATCGCTTGCCAAACAGGAACGCCCAGGTGTTCGTGGATCCCGCGGTCTCCAAGGATTTCCACTCGGCGTTCGAGCGCGGAAAGTAGTATCAACACACCGCTTCGGTCCCGTGTTTCGGTGACGCCACGTTCGATGAAGAGCTGCTTGACCCGGTCGCTCACCGCCTGCTCTTTTACGCCGCGCGGCGTGATGCGATAAAGGAGGCTAGGCCACCCGAGTAGCCAGTAAAGTGCAACGGCGAGCAAGGCCTGAGCGCCGAGCAATTCCATCGCGGTGACCCATGGCCAGAGCAGGTGAGCGGCACTGGCTAAAAGCAGCGCCAGCATGCCGGCAAAGCCTACGCGATAGGCGCCATACGACGCACTCTTGTGCAGCACGACCACGACTATCTCGCCGGCGGTGCTGCGCTCCGCCTCGGCGATTTTCTGAGCCAGACGGTCTTTTTCTGCGTGGGTCAGGATGGCACTCATATTAATCACCAGCTCCCCGAGGCTCCGCCGCCGCCGAATCCACCACCACCTCCGCTGAATCCGCCGTCTCCAAATCCGCCACCGCTACCCCCGCCGTATCCACCGCCTCCGCCAAAGTAGATTCCGCCAGAACGCCGCCCACCCAGACGATTGATGAGTAGCCAGATTAGAAACACGCCACCGAATATTCCGAAGAACGCGAGCTTGATGAGCCCCGAGATAATCCGACCCACAATGCTCAGAGGCCGAACCGATTGCACAATGCGCATCCGATCGGTGGATGCCGGCAATGTCGTCGCTGGTCCACCCGTTTTCAAAATGATGGCATTGACGGCTGCCGTGATTCCACCTTCGTAATCGCCGCGGCGGAACCGTGGCGCCATGACATCCCGCACCATTTGTCCCGCGTTGGCATCCGTCAACTCGCCTTCCAGGCCGTAGCCGACCTCGATGCGCATCTTGTGATCTTTCGACACAACCAGCACGAGCACGCCGTCGTCCTTGCCCTTTTTGCCGAGTTTCCAAGCCTCTACCACGCGAATACTAAAATCTTCAATCGGATCGCCGTCGAGCGTAGGAATCGTGAGCACGGCGAGCTGGTGACCGGTCGTCTTCTCGTAGGCGATTAGCTGTTGATTGATTTGTTGTTCTGCGGCACGGGAAAGCAATTCCGCCCGGTCATTGACGCGGCCCGTGAGGGGCGGCACGGGCAGCGCCCAGCAACGGCTCGCAAACAGCCATACGGCGAAGCACCACAAGAATAGCGGCAAGCTTCGAGCGCGCGGCAAGTTGACGGTCATGGCAGGCAAGTTAGAACTTCACTTCTGGAGCCTTGTCGGCACCCGGTACCGTCGCGGTGAAGGTGGGACGCTCCTTCATTCCTCGCATGCCAGAACCGATGCTAGTCGGGAAGCGGAGCACCGTCATATTGTACTCGGCGACCGCTTCGATATAGCGACGACGCGCCACCGCAATTCGATTCTCGGTGCCCTCCAATTGCACTTGAAGATCTCGAAATGCCGCGGTTGCCTTGAGATCGGGATATTGCTCGGAGACGACCAGTAGCCTTGAGAGCGCGCCCGACAATTGGCCTTGGGCTTGCTCGAATTTCTTGAGTTTTTCAGGATCGTCGATGATCGACTGGTCCACCTGCATCGAACCGACTTTGGCGCGCGCTTCAACCACGCCCTGAAGCGTGGATTTCTCGAAATTCGCCGCGCCTTGCACGACGTGCACGAGGTTTGGAACTAGGTCAGCCCGCCTTTGATACTGGTTCTCAACTTCGGCCCATCCGGCCTTCACGGTTTGGTCTCGGTCGATGACATCGTTGTATCCGCAACCGGTCAAAGCGGGGGCGACCCATAGCAGCGCGGCCAACCCCAGAACCCACACACGCTTCAAATATCCCAACCCTGCGCGCGGCTTTTTGTTGAGTACTTTCGAAGACTTAAGAGTCTCTGGCTGCCTACCGTCTGCTGCAAAATCCATTATTTCTTGGCTCCCTGTGCACGTTGCAATGCTGACTGCGGGAAAGTAGCCACGGATCCCCTGGCGCACCAGGGGTGTATTTGCGAAATCGCACCAGTCACTGTGCCCTCCCGGGAATTTCGCAGGCGACGAGCAATGCCGCTACGGACATTTTGCCTCCGATGTTGACCCGACCCGCTGGCGACGGCGTGCTCAGCCTCCATGGGCTGCGGGAAGCAATCGTCGAACGACCGGTTAACGACGAAAGCCGAGTTTGCGTCCGCAAACTCGGCTTTCAATGCACAGCGTCCGTCGATCTCTGTTGAATTACTCGGCGCGGACGTTGTCGATGTACACAGGATCCGCCCCGTCGTTTCCGAGGAACAGGTACACGCTTTGCAATTGAGTCAAGTCAGGGGTGCCACAATCGAACGTTGTAAGATCAATGGTAACGGTGGTTGTGGTGTTTGCATTGACCCATCCCCAGCCTCCGGCTTGACACCAAGTCCAACCTGACCCTGCCTGAATTGCTAATTCCGCAGAGGTGCCAGAGCCGAGCGTCTGAATATCCCACTTCAAATATTGCTTGCCGCTGATGTTTAAGGTTGGACTGAGTTGAGTTCCATACCAATCTCCAACGCTAGCCGTGGTAGGCGTGACTTGCAAACCGTAACTTCCCAGCGTGTGAAACGCCGTGGTTTGCGCCGTAGTTCCCAGACCATTGAGTGAAACCCAACCGTCCGTTCCGTCCTCGAACGAAGCCAGAACCGTGCCGCCGGTGGGGATCGGTACAGCGAGGATGTTGCCCACGTAGTTGGTCATTCCGCTGTCATCACCGCTCAGCCAAAAGTGAATGGCCTGCACCTGTGTGAGGTCACATCCTAGCGTGCTGAGGTCCACTTGCTGGGTCGAGGCGCCGCTATTGATCCAGGACCAATCGTTAGTTTGGCACCAATTCCAGTTCTTGTCTTGGATCGCGACGGCCCTGGAGAGTCCAGAGATCGTTTTGAGATCCCATTGTAGCAGCGGCGTGCCGCTCAAATCGAGAGGCGCGTCGAACGTCTTGCTGACCCAGCCGCCGTTGTTGGAGCCGTTCGCGTACGTGGTGACCTTCAGGCTGTAGCTGCCGATCGTCGCAAAGTCTGTGCTTTGGGCCAAAAGCGTACTTGCGTCATCCCCGGTCCAACCTTCCGTGCCGGAATCGAACAGGTCGAGAACCACGGCGCCATCGGGAAGCGACTTCACCGTTACGCCGATGTTGGCGACGTTCGACACTCGACGACGACTGTCCACTGCGACGTAATTCGTCGCCCCGACAGCGCCAGTGAACCCCTGGTCGGGCGTGAAAACCAGTGTGCCATCAGCGTTGGCCACGAAACTACCGCCGCTCACGCTGAGCGAAGTCTGTCGGCCGCTTGTGCTCGGATCTAGGTTGACAGAGCCGGGTAATAGTTTCGCGTCGTTATACGCAACGTCGTTTGCGAGCACGCTCAGCGTCGTGGAGCGGCCGGCATATACCCTTACGTTATCGTGATCGGCAACCGGGGGGAACCGTAAATCTCTGTTCGTAGTCATCATCTGGGCAAAGTCGCCGAGCGCTGTACAGACGGGACTTGGGCAATAGACCGTGTATCCGTCGTAGTCCGGATAGAGGGAGCCATCGTCTTGATGACCTGCAAGCATCCAGTAAAACCCACCCGCACCACCGTCTTGGAACGTCGTATCCGTCCAGAGCTTGTACACGGGATTTCGCATGCTCTTGTATTGGTAGCCGAACTCACCCATCACGGCCGGCTTATTCATCGCTAACGCGTCGGCGACGTGACGATCAATCCAGTCTTGGGCCCAGGCCACAGTCTTGCCCCAGGGCTCCGGATAGAGGTGGTAGGACATGTAGTCGATCTCGGATAGGTGGGCGAGCGCGATCGTGTCAACACCTTCATTGCAGTCCTCGGTCCAGTCGGTTGACGTCGGGTCGCAATAGTAGCCCTCGTCACCGGCTGAGATCAGGTGCTTCGCGTCGATCCTCTTGACGTAGTGGGACATCTCGTCGGTCCACGTTGTCAACGTTGTCGTAGTGCAGCTGCTGGACTGAGGGTACCCGTCGTTTTGTGTGTCACTATGGCAGCGCGGCTCATTGATCAGGTCCCAGCTCAAGATCGTGGGATCGTCCCTGTACTCTACCCCGGTGATGGAGTTGGTGCGCGTCAGCAGGTGCCTGACCCAGTTCTTGTACCACTGCTGGATGACCGGGTCGGTAAAGAACAAGTCATGGTTCGAGCCGCCTCGCCACTTCACGTACTGGTCGATGCCGCCAAAGGCTTGCCAGTTGTTAACCAGCGGCAACACCACCTTGAGCCCTAACTTCCGAGCTGCGGCAAGAACGTAATCGAGGTGCTGCAGGCCGTCCGCGCCGTCATTGTACGCGGGTGCCGTTCCGTTCCAGTATTGGAAATACACGCCATTTTTCATGCCGTCGAGTGAGTTCGAACCGTCCTGGTTGCCAATATCGATAGAACCCCAGGTGCGAACGACGGTCACTCCCTGGGCTTCGGCGGTCTTAAGCAGGTCATCGACCATGGCCGTCGAACTGTACGCCAGGTAGTACGTGTTCGAGCCCGCGAAACGGAAGTCTTGGCCGCGTAGCTTCAGCTTGGGCCCGACGCGTCTGACGAATTCGTTACATTGTGCTGCCGTTGCGCTCGGGGCAATCGCCAAGTATGCGGCCGCCAGCAACGCGGTGGAAAAAACCGCTGCTGCTCGGGCAAATCCCCTTCGACCGCCGTGGTGACCCCTGCTTGTTTCTGTAAACATGCTCTTCCTCCATGACTATGGTTGGTTTTGACTGCACTCGGACAATGTTCACGAACGCTTCGTCGTGAAAAAAAGCGGTGCGCCGCGATGTGCGACCACCGCGATCTCCCAACTTCACTCCCACGCATCAGGTGCCATGGTTCGTAAACAACAAAACAGGCCTGCCCGTCTAGCATGGCAATAGGGGCCACGTCTTAACAAATCGATGCATCGTCACTAATTCTTGGGCGACGGGGTGACCGTTCACGCAATCAATTCCCGATAGGCGCCGGATGCGGCAATCTCCGTGCCCAAGTCTTTACGATTGGGCAACAATTGGTGAGTTCAATATGACAGGGGCCCGGCCCGACGCGTTGCATCTTGCATCGGTCTCGGGGCCAGTGGAATTGGCCGTGACTATACCTGGGACGATACCGCCTCGATGACGTGAAATCGGCCGGGCTCGATCTCCCAGGCAAAGTATGAATGGGGCAGATTCTCTGGAAAGAAGCCTTGCGTGAGGTGATCAATCAGTTGAGTGTCACGCGTTCGCCGACTGGGGCGCGATTCGCTGTAAAGTAGCTCAATGACCTCTTGATCGGCGAGCCGTGAATTTGATGTTATAGGATGCTCGAGTGTCGGTCGCAAAGTGCCGGACACTCGATCGTGAAAGCTTGCCCAAGAGCGGCCCGAAGTGGCCTCTGTAACGGCAGCTCTAATGCGCGTTAAGCTCAGGCCTGGCGTTGTCGTCGATAGCGAGAAGTCCGCGCAGCTGGCCTAACACATTGCTAAATAGCAGGCACGCGGCGGATTGGTGTTCGACCAATTTTGGTAGGCCGTTCGGGGCTGCGAACCAGGCAATCCTCCGCAATGAATTCGAGCTGGGGCCGCGGCTCGAGGGGTGCTCGCATGAGCTTCCTCTTGAAGAGGTACCGAGCGACGGGATCAGGTTCGAGACAAATGACGCGTTCAAATCTCTCAAAAAAGAACGGTTGTAAGCAATAACCGGCACTGGGCCCCACCAAAAGCAACGTCGGCTCCTTCGGCTGCCAACCTAGGAGCCACTCCCCAATTTCCCAGCGAAAGGATTGCCATTGGCGATTGCCGAAGCGAAGCGCTCGCCAGTGGTAGCGAATGCCACCCGCGGGATTCATGAGGATGCTTGGGGCCCGACCCTGCGCGCGGCCTTTTGTGAGCATTTTTCGGAATTTCTGAGTTCGTCGTGACGACATAGTGTCACTGTAACGAAAGCAAGTGATCACGGTAACCTTGGCCGTAGGCGGTGGGCGTACCCGTAAAATCGGAAATCAGCGCCGGACCCGACTTTGCGTCAGAGCTGCCACAAGGCCAACCCGGGCCTGCGTTCCAAGCATTGGCGCTGTAGCTGGCCCCCTTCGACTCCAGGAATTGCATAGCTTGATTGATAAAACCATCGGCACAATCGAACTCGCCCATCTCGGTTGCAATGAGCGGGAAGTCTTGCGTCAGCGGTGCCACAGTGCTGTTCCAGCAAGCTAGGTCATGACAATAATTGACGTCGTAAATGTGCCAAGCTATAGCCAGGTTTCCCTTCGGATCATTGGGCATATATTCCTGCCATTGGGTGAGCACATTGCCGTAACGAATGCCAGCCGCTACTAACAGATTTTGAGCGCCTGCTCCCCGAGCTGCATCCACGAGTTCCTGCATGCCGGCTGCCACATAGTCAACACCGGGGCAATTCCCGCCGTTCTGCCAGCAAGTCCAGGCAGCAGTAGTATCCTGATCGCTGTCTGGAAAGGGCTCATTGTACAGATCGAAGATGACGGCGGTATCTTGCCCAAATGTCTGAGCAACGCTCGCCCAAAAACTCGGCGAATGGTCCCGATCGGCCATAGGTAATTGGGGATAGTTGGCCAACGTTGTTCCCGGCGCGGCCAGTTGCAGGTCCAAAATGGGTGTAATCGCGTTTTGCTCGAGCAGCGCGACGTAATCTTGGATGGCTCCGATGTAAGCTTGCCCCGCGTAGTCGCTATTCACACCATTGATACCCAGCCAGCAGTCTTCATTGAGAAAGACTCGGACCGCATTGATGTTCCAAGCACGCATGGCAGAGATGGAATCCTGATCATGCGGTCCATCGAAGATGCCACCATAGTTGGAACACATGTACTCGGTGCCTTGGCGTCCGACCCCGTGCAAGAACACAGCTTGCCCCGTGTCATCCACAATGCGATTGCCTTGAACTCGCAAACCGGTTCTGAGACGGTTGCCGCCGTCCGCGGCATTGCCAACGTCCCTCTCGACGGTGCCATCGGCAGCGTCGCTCGGCTGAGCTGGCAACGCACCGGAATCCGTAGGCTTTGACCCGAATCGATTAGCGGGGCTGTTTCCGGTGCCGCAAGCGATGCAAAGGGGCAAAACTCCAGCCAATAGGGCGAAGCAACCCAGGCGCAAACTGTTGACGAAATCCGTGAGACCCACGAATAAGGACATGAACGCGTGACTGAATCTCGTCAAGCAATTGTAGTGCAATTGTGATCTAAACGGGAATTCTCCCAGCCGGTACCAGTCACCACACATTTCAACCGGATAAGTCAGCAGCAAACGTGGTACGGTGCGCCTGAGCTCTCTATGACCTGGCTCTTTTGGTCCCTGCTTTCCGCCGCATTTGCCGGCGCAACTGCGATCCTTGCCAAGAAGGGCGTCCAG
Organism: uncultured delta proteobacterium; assembly: GCA_963835565.1. GTDB lineage: Bacteria > Myxococcota_A > Polyangia > Polyangiales > Polyangiaceae > FEN-1139. The sequence goes on along the minus strand of CAWIGY010000029.1, from coordinate 47,227 downwards.
GGCGTCGATTCAAACCTAGCGACGGCCGTACGCACGACGGTCGTGCTGATGTTCGCCTGGTCGGTGGCAATCGCCGGCGGGGCGGCTTCCTCGCTGTGGGTAATGTCGCGCAACACCTGGCTTTACTTGACACTTTCGGGGCTCGCAACCGGTCTGTCTTGGCTCTGCTACTTCCGCGCCTTGCAGCTGGGTGAAGCCTCCAAAGTGGCGCCTATCGACAAACTCAGCGTCGTGTTCGTGCTGATGTTCGCAGCGCTCTTCCTCGGTGAACGATTGACCTGGAAAACCGGCATCGGCGGGGCATTGATAGCGGCCGGAGCCGTCGTGCTGGCCATCAAGTAGTCGCCCATCTGGCCCTGGGCCGTGGCTTTTCGGGTTTTTGACGGCCCAGGCACGCCAGGCCATATCGGCTGCACGAAGTACGAAAAGGGGCGACATTAGCGACCGCAAGGCGAAAGAGTTACGGCGTTTGAGTCAAGTTTTCGGCAATGCAGTTGGCTGGGCCGGGGCCCAGACAACCAACACAAACAAAACATCGGAACGAACCTGCGGGTTAGGAGTGAAAATCTAAGGCATGGCTTGTCGACTTTTCAGGTCGGATTAGCAGTTTGGTCAGAGCCGGATGGGAGGAGTCCCGTTAGACTTGCTCGCACCGGTTTGGACCTGGTGCTAAGCTCTCTAAAGGACTCGGTCAGTGACAAACATGCTCAAAATTCCAGCGAGCGGGTTGCTGGCGGTGCTCATGTTGGCAGGGTGCGAGGTGCCGGCTACCACGCGGGGCGACGAAACCGCCCTGGCCCTGGCCAGCGAACGGCAAGCCTCGGAGCTAGCCCGGGCTCGCAACGCCCAACTTGAGGCCGAGATTGCGAACATTCGCGCCGAGCTCGCCAACCGCGAACGTCGTGACATCGAGGTTCGCAGCGAGCAGCTCCAACTGGCGGAGCAAATCGAACGGCTGCTTGAGCTTCAGCAGCGCACTTACCAGGCGGTAACCGAGAACTCCTCAGGGCTGAGCGACTACCAGGATTTGCCCGCGCCGACCCCGCGCCAACTGGAAATCCGGGCCATGGTGCGCACAATCGATCGACTGGGACTCAACCCGGAGCAAAAGCAGGCGCTCATCCAAATGCTTCGCCCACCACGGGAAATCGACAGCGATAATCCTTGGAGCGGTAAATCAGAGAAGCGTTGAGTTAGTTTTTTTGGTACGCCCTTGGCTCGCGCAAGTTTTGCACTCCATGAAGAAACTGATGCTGGGTAACGAGGCCATAGCGCGCGGCGCTTTCGAAGCGGGCGTGCGCGTCGTCACGGCCTATCCTGGCACTCCAAGTACTGAGATAACTGAATTCGCGGCGCAGTACCCGGAAATGAATGTCGAGTGGTCGGTGAACGAAAAGGTGGCACTCGAGATTGGTATCGGGGCATCCATCGCCGGAGCGCGCAGCATGGTCGCGATGAAACACGTCGGCCTCAATGTCGCGATGGATCCCTTGTTGTCTGTCGCATATCCGGGCGTCAACGCAGGTCTGGTGGTGGTGGTAGCCGACGACCCAGGGCAACACAGTTCGCAGAATGAACAGGACACGCGTTACTTCGGAATTGCGGGAAAGCTACCCGTGCTCGAGCCTTCGGACAGTCAAGAATGTAAAGACATCATGCTGGCCGCGTTTGAACTGAGCGAACAGTTCGATACGGTAGTCATCGTTCGGCTGACCACGCGGATTGCTCATTCCATGAGTCTGGTTGAGACTGCAGAACGTCTAGACATACCGCTGCTCGAGCACGACACTCGCCGCGGAAAATACGTGGTGGCACCCGCATACGCTAGAAAGCGTCGCGTCATTGCCGAGCAGCGTCTAATCGAGCTTGAGTCATTTGCGGAATGTACGCCGTTGAATCAAGTAGAGCTGCGCGACACCCGTCTTGGAATAGTGACCAGTGGAATTGCCTATCAATATGTGAGAGAGGTCGCGCCTGACCTGAGCGTATTTAAGCTCGGCATGAGCTACCCACTGCCCAAAAAACGCCTCCTTGCGTTTGCAGAGGCTTGCGATCAAATCAGGGTAATCGAGGAGCTTGAGCCCATATTCGAACAAAAACTTTTAACCTATGGACTGGTTGTAGGAGGGAAAGATCGCATCCCAATTATCGGAGAGTTGAGTCCGGAGATTGTACGACAAGCGCTGGACCTTGGCAGCCCCGCTCATTTGGATGTGTCGAATCTCGGCAGCCTGCCGGTTCGTCCGCCGGTTCTATGCCCCGGGTGTCATCATCGCGGGCCGTTCTTGGTTCTTAGCAAATTGGGTCTACACGTTGCCGGTGACATTGGCTGCTACACACTCGCTGCATTTTCGCCCCTGCATGCCATGGAAACCAGCATTTGCATGGGTGCCAGCATCGGCATGGCATTCGGATTCGAAAAGGCCCGCGGACGACAATTCGCCAAGAAAACCGTAGCCGTAATTGGCGATTCTACATTCTGGCATTCGGGGGTTACCGGCTTGATTGATGTGGTGTATAATCGAGGAATAACTACGGTTATAATCCTGGATAACTCGACCACCGCCATGACGGGGCACCAACCGAACCCGTCCTCGGGCGACGCTTGGTCGGGCGCGCCAGCGCCCCAGTTGGATTTTGTTTCGCTCGCTCGCAGTCTCGGTATAAAGGCGGTACAGGAAGTCGATGCTTACAATCTCGAGGAATTGGAGTCGGTGATTCGCGAGGAAATTGAGCGCGAAGCTCCTTCCGTAATCGTCACTCGTCGGCCTTGTCTGCTAAAGCACGGCGTCTCAGCGCCGGGCTTACCTCACAGTATCTCTTCGGACCTGTGCGAGGCCTGTGGCACGTGCCTCGAACTGGGTTGTCCAGCCTTGTCCCTCGGACCCAGCGTGGCGGAGATTGATTCTACACTCTGCGCCGGCTGTGGCCTGTGCGTGTCGAGTTGCGCCTTCGGCGCCATTCAGCCAACGCCCAAGCAGACGACCTACTAAAAATCGAATAAAGGCAATTAACTACGAGCTAAGTAATGAAGATGCTAAGATGGAACTCAACCAGATGCCGCGCGCAGGGTCGGGCCCTTGCGCGCCAACACGAGAAAAAAATCCCAGAATGGCACGGAGATTCAAGTGTTTTTTCCAGCAAAGAACTCAACAGACACACGAAAAATGAGACTGCAGAAGCTGGCGAAAGGCCCGCAATTCCTGGTGAAGACTCATTATTCTCCAAGAACGAACTAACCTTTTCCGTGAGAAATTAACCCAAAAAGTAACAAACGAAAAATAGCACATTCAATGTCAGGTATTGGTCGATACATCCCCGTAGTGTTGCATTATTCGCGAGGAATTATTCCTTCATGAATATTCTCATCGCGGCCGTGGGTGGTCAGGGTGCCTTGCTGGCGGCGCGAATTATCGGAAACTACGCACTATTGCAATCCCAGCAGGTGAAAGTGTCGGAGATTCGCGGGATGTCGCAGCGGGGTGGCAGCGTCGTAACGCACGTGCGTTTCGCACCAGAGGTTCACTCGCCGGTGATCGAAATGGGGCAAGCGGATATACTGCTGGGTCTTGAGATGCTTGAAGCGGCGCGAGCAATTGCACATTTGCGACCCGGCGGAAGGTTAATCGTCGCCAAGCAGCAGATCCTGCCGCTGCCGGTACTAACGGGCGCCGCTGAATATCCGCCCGCTCTGCTCGAGTCATTCGCGATTTTGCCAATAACTACCCACGTCGTTGACGCGTTGGCTGCGGCACGCCGTCTCGGCAACGTCAAGGCCATCAACACGGTGCTTATCGGTGTGCTGGCTCGCCGCCTATCCGAAGACCCAACGGTGTGGCAAGCGGCGGTCGCCGAGACTGTGCCCGCAAAGCACCGCGACTTGAATCAAAAAGCGTTCGATATGGGTTGGAATTGGGACCTTTTGAGTGACAAGCGCCAGCGCAATCACAAGAGAGAGGCATTGTCGTGATCTACAATCCTAGTTGTGAATGTTTGAGTCGCGATGAAATGTGTGCTCGCCAAGGTCAAGAATTGCGAAGATTGGTCGAGCGAGTCTATTGCAATGTGGCATTTTATCGCGATAAGATGCAGCGAATTGGGCTTGTGCCAAACGATATCAAATCAATCGAGGATTTGTGTAGGCTTCCCTTTACCACCAAAGACGATCTTAGAGAAACCTACCCGTTCGGGCTCTTCGCGGTACCTTTGGATCAAATCGTGCGGCTTCACGCGTCTTCGGGCACAACCGGGCGCGCTACCGTAGTCGGATACACGCTCAAGGATATTCAAACTTGGTCCGAGGTCGTGGCACGAGCCCTAGCCGGCGCAGAAACTACGATAAGGGACATGGTCCAAGTAGCCTATGGCTACGGGTTATTTACCGGGGGTCTCGGCCTGCATTACGGGGCGGAAAAGATGGGTGCGGCAGTTATTCCAATTTCTGGCGGCAACACCAAGCGACAAATTCAACTGATGCGCGACTTTGGAACGACCGTGTTGGCCTGCACCCCGTCCTACGCCCTTTACTTGTCAGAGACGCTGGCAGAGATGGGAGTTATGCGGAGCGAACTGCGGCTGCGAGTAGGAATCTTCGGCGCGGAACCCTGGACTGAGGGAATGCGCCGGGAGATCGAGGAGCGACTCGGAATCATGGCCCTCGACATCTACGGACTCAGTGAGGTAATCGGTCCTGGTGTTTCCTGCGAATGTCTGGAGCGCAAAGGGCTTCACATCCAAGAAGATCATTTTGTTCCCGAAATTATCGATCCAACGACGCTTTCTGTGCTTGGTTCCGGGTGCTTAGGTGAACTGGTGTTTACCACCCTGACCAAGGAAGGGTTACCTCTGATCAGATATCGCACCCGAGACTTGACGCAATTGGATCTGTCTCGCTGCGCTTGCGGTCGCACGACGGCGCGCATGCACAAGTGTCTGGCACGCAGTGATGATATGTTGATTATTCGGGGCGTGAATGTGTTCCCATCCCAAATAGAAAGCATTTTCTTGGACATTGCAGGCATGGCGCCACATTACGTATTAGTGGTCGAACGCGAGCACAATCTCGATCAATTGACGCTCATGGTTGAAGTCGATGAGCATGTTTTTTCGGATAAAGTTGGTCAGCTTGAGGCCTTTACATTGAAAGTCCACCAAGCGTTGGAGAGCGCGCTCGGTATCTCCGTAAACGTGAAGCTGGTGGAACCCAAGACCATTGAACGCAGTGAAGGCAAAGCCAAGCGAGTGATCGATAAGCGAAAATTCTAACAGCTATTCTGGGACATTATGGCACGAAAAGGGACAACGCGATGATAATTCAACAACTCTCAGTTTTTCTTGAGAACCGTTCCGGGCGGCTCACTGAGGTTACCGCTGCTCTTGGTGAACAGGAAATTAACATATCTGCGCTGTGCATCGCTGAAACATCGGATTTCGGCATTTTGCGAATGGTCGTTTCCGACGTAAATAAGGCAGAGCAGGTGCTAAAGGCCCGCGGTTTTTCGGTGAGCGTCACCCAAGTTATTTGCCTTTCGATTCCCAACCAGCCCGGCGCCGTCAATAAGGCACTTCGAATTTTGTCCGAAGCCAGTATCAGTATCGAGTACATGTACGCGTTTGCTGTGGGAGCTACGGCATTTGTGATGATTCGCACCAATGATGTCGAGCTATCTATTGCCGTGCTGCTCAAGCATCAGTTGACGCTAGTTACGGCGAGCGAGCTGCATGAACACTGAATAGACGTTGCAATGTCCAACCGGCTCGGTGCAGGTGTTATCCGAGGTTGGTGGGCCCCGGCCCAGCCAACTGCATTGCCGAAAAGTTGACTCAAGATGAATAAGTTCTGGGCTTTAAGGTCGCTAGTTAGCATCGCGCTGCTTGCCGCGTCGTTTGCCTGCAAACGTCCGACTGTTACGAAGCACGAGGTTGCTGTCCAATCCAAAGCGCCGGTAGCAGCCAAGGCTCAACCTGGTGCTACTGAGATCGTGCCGGCCGCGGCCTCTTTCAAGGCGCTGTTGGGGCACAAACCCAAGGTTCGAATAGCACTGGTCGGTGATCAAGGCATTGGACCACGAGCGAATTCAGTGATCGATCTGATTCGTTCTGAGGGCGCTGATTTTCTCGTCGTTCTTGGCGACTTCGACTACGAGAATAAGCCGCTCGAATGGTCGCAGATGCTCAATCGCCTGGGTGAAGACTTTCCTTGGTTTGCCGTGGTCGGCAATCATGACGTGCAAAGCTGGCCAAAATACGAAGCCATCATTGCGGCCAAGCAAGCGAGTATCAGTGGAGCCAAGTGCCGCGGAAAACCCGGTCTGCAGGCAAGCTGTGAGTTCCGCGGTGTTCAGCTCATTCTCAGTGAGATCGGAACCTTGGGCAATCGCGCTGACGATGAGGACTTTATTCGGCAGGGGCTTGCCCAAAGCCAAAGCGTCTGGAAGCTCTGCCTGTGGCACAAGAATCAGCATGATATGCAAGTGGGAGCGAAGGACGATGAAGTCGGCTGGACTGCTTATCAGCTCTGCCAAGCAGCGGGTGCAATTGTTGTCACCGGACACGAGCATTCTTACGCTCGCACACGAACCTTGACTCAACTGGGTGATCCGCAAACGGGCCACGGCTTAGTTGGACCGTTCAATGCACTCGAGATCGGTCCGGGTCGAACCTTCGTGGTGGTGTCCGGGCTCGGCGGCATCCAGACGCGCAGTTTTTTACCCGCGCATGACGCCGATAAGTGGTGGGGTGCCTACTATACGGCGGACCGCGAAAGCACTAACGGCCAATCCAGGACTGTTAATAACAACCATGACGGTACCGGTGCATTGTTCCTGGATCTTGGTGTTGAAGGTGATCCGAAAAAGGGTCGCGGTCGATTCGTGACGGCCATCAATAAACGAGTCTTCGATGACTTTAGCATTCGGATCGTCCCCTGATCCTGAGCCTCTTTGACAAGTCCACTCGTTTCCCTGCTCAAACATTCCCGGTTGCCGTCAGCGGGCTAAGGGACCCGCTGACCCACATGATAAGCAATCTTCACCAGTTTTCAGCACGCTCTTGTGTTTCGTTCTTGTCATTGCATCGCGAAGCGCGATTCTCGCCCGGTTGGGCGGTCGCATCAATAAACGTCCAGATTTGGCGGCCAGAATGAGGGGATGATTCAGCTAGCTAGGGGTACCGGTTGGGAGGAGTCTCGTTAAGTATATTGCCATGACAATTATTGGACTCATCGGTGCAGGTCACATTGGAAGCCAACTCGCGCGACTTTCCGTCGCGAACGATTACGACGTTGTAATTAGCAATTCGCGCGGTCCGGAGACGCTCGCCGCGCTCGTAAAGGAGCTCGGGACCAGAGCGCGAGCGGCCACGGCCGCAGACGCAGCCAAAGCGGGTGACATTGTCGTCGTCACGGTTCCGCTGAAGAACTACCGTTCGGTCCCGGTTGAGCCTTTGGCGGGCAAAATCGTAATCGACACCAACAACTATTACCCCCAACGCGACGGCCACATCCCTGAGCTCGACGACGAGTTGACGACCACCGCCGAACTACTTCAGGCACACCTTCCCACTTCCAAGGTCGTCAAAGCGTTCAACCACATTTATGCAGCCGAGCTGACCACACACGGGCAGCCCGCGGGCACCAAGAATCGTCGTGCGCTCGTGATTGCCGGCGACGATACCGAGGCCAAAGCCACGGTCACTCGCCTGCTCGACCAATTCGGCTTCGACACGGTTGATGCGGGCCCGCTCAAAGAAGGTTGGCGCATCCAGCGCGACACGCCTGGCTACGGGCCCCGTCGCACGGCGGAGGAGCTACGCCGAGATCTCGCAGCCGCGAAGCGGTACGCAATGATGTGACGAGTGCCTAAGCTAAATCCAAACCTATCCCGTCCAACTTCTGGCTAGCCCTGGGTTCTGGCTGGCCCGGAGTTTAATCGTAATGCCTTTCCTTTACCAAAATGGCTAGAACCAGGATTTTGGGGAGAGGTCAGGATTAGGAAAAGAATTCCTCGCGGCCGTTCCCGCGACGCAGATTCGAGACGCCAAGCTTCTTGATATGGCCGATGAGGCTGAGGATGAGGTGGATCGCCCGCCGATCGATGGTACAGTTTCCTCGCTTGATGGCTAGACCGGTTCATCCGAACGACTATTATGAAGCAGCAATGGAGCGCATGGCTCAAGCCGGCCAACTTCATCGATCGAAGCAGTATTCAATTGCAATGTACGTTGCGGGTGTTGCGGTGGAGTGCATGTTGCGTGCATTCCATCCGATTAATCGTGGGTTTGACGAAAGGCACAACATCGAATCTATGTTCAATGCCTGCGACCTTGATAAGCTTGGCGACAGGGCCAGCGTTCGGATGCGCGCGCCAATTCAAACCGTTCACCTTCTGTGGCAGAATCGGTATCGATTTTTCAGTGAATCACGGCTTAGAGCACACATTCAGGCAATAAAGCAAGACAAGCGCGGAGTATTTCAGGGTGCGGACTTTCTCAAAGTTCGCTGCCAGGAATTGCACGACGCGAGTAACACAATAATCACGGTGGGAGTAGAACGATGGCAACGGATTTGAAGCTGAAAGAAAAAGTGGAACAGGCGCTCCGTCAAGCCTGTGAGAATGACCAGCATGTGGAGATTCGCTTGGATGATGTAGAGCCTGATCGAGTAGCTGGATTGGTACTGTCAGTTGCCTTTGAGCCACTTTCTCCTACTGAGCGTCAGGACTTGATATGGAGTTTTTTGGACAAAGCGTTGGACCCTTACGAACGAACGAGAATATCGTTCATCGTGACAGACACGCCTCAGGAGTACGCTGTTTTGACGGGGTCGGACTAACGGGAACTGTCGTACAATTCCGAACTACACGCGCCGCGGATTCCTGGAAAGTAGTTCCTTACCCAAAATGAGTGCAGCTCTGCCCCAATCTTGAGGCGCTCTTCTTTCGACATGGCGGCCCATTCCGCCAACTCGGCGGCGCGAGCCGCCCCATGACTGTCGAAAACACGAATTTCTCGATCCACTCTGACACTGTAACAGATTCTGCCGCTCCCGCCCATGCTCAACGTACCGACCGGCGCAAGCCAACAGAACGTATTTCCCGTTGCAACGATATTAGAGCGGCTTTCCCTCGTCATCAATAGCCCGCTCATAACAGAACACACCGCTGGTGGCGTACTCGGGCGCTGGTCTTCGACAGCCAACGCGGATGGCATTCGACACGCCATGCTTGAGGTACCCAATCTCAAATCATCTGATGCCAAGTTCATGCTGGTTGCATGTTCTGCTTTCACTAACTACATTGTAAGCAAGGCAGCGGAAGCGAGTCTCAAACTGTAGATGATTAAATTTGCGGCTAGATGTGCGCAAGGGGCAGTCAATATCTTCGCGCGGAAGATAGGCCGCTGCTGAGCCGTTCGATCGATTACCGCTTTCCTTCAACCAGCGCACCAAAGTGCCAGTAACCTGATTCATAAGCGCTGCCAAATCTGCGTTCAGCGCCGGCACATACCCAAACGCCCGAGCCACCTCCAAACACGAAAAACTTTCCCGCATGGATCCAAGCGCCGTGTGATACCGAGCCGTACGCAACTCGCCCCGGGAATACATTCCCTCCGCCAAATTCAGTGCCACGCTACTTGAAGCCCGCCGCAGCTGCCGCCCCAAATCCCGATCTCTTCTTTCAATTTGGGCTGACAACGGACGCAACCTGCCAATGAAATCAAGAACAACCGGATAAACCTTGAGCATGAATTGCCTCCTTCTAAAAAAACACCCCACCCACAACCGGCGCGCGCAGGGCGGGTCAAGGAGGCGAAGCCCGACGAACCACTGACCCTGCACCCTGCACCCTGACCACGATCGCAATCGCACGTTTGCCCGCGTGCAAAGCGCAAGGTCAAAGTGTTGTGGTTTGTGTTGAATTTCGCCAAGGGTGGGACTGCGTCCAAGTGCCGCCACGACAAAAAAACAATATCGCCAAAAAAAGACCGTTCCCTGTTGTAGTCCAATCGAGTAACGTGCTCGGTCGATGAATCGCGTTGGCGTCACAGTTTCCTCGCTTGTCCTAGTCACTGGCTGTCTTCGGCCGCCTTTGCAGGCGTCTAGCTCCGCGAGCGGCTCGAATGTCGCTCCCGGTGCGACCCCCGAATCAGCGGCGACGGGTGGAAGCTGGCCGTGGAATGAAGGCCGAGCGGTTGCCATTCAGGTGAACGCGGCCAGCGTTCTGCGCGAGGTGACGGCGCGTCAATTCGGGAATAATACGAGTTGGTGGGCGGGCAAAACCTGGACACTGGACGCGGATCGCTTGGAGAAAGCTCGCCAGGCCCACTTTCGATTTTGGCGTTTTCCTGGGGGAAGTTCGAGTGACGAATATCTGTGGGACGGCGATGCCGTTAAATGGGGCAATGGCCCTGCCGGCAAGAACTCGATCCACATGAATGAGAATTGGGCAGCCAACACGGATGATTTTCTTGAGTTACTCAAGCATGTCAACGGCGAGGGCATCATCACGCTGAACTATGGAATCGCTCGCTATGCAACGCTAGACAAGGCGGTCGAGCTGGCAAAAGGCTGGGTAAAGAGCCTGAATTTCGATAAGCACGCTAAGATTGAATACTTCGAGATTGGCAATGAGCTGCATGGCCCCTGGGAAACGGGTCATAATATCCCGGATAAGCCGGAGCTCACCGGCAAGCAGTACGGCTCGGACGTGCGGGTCATCTGCGCCGCGATAAAATCGGTCGATCCCGCCGTGAAATGCGGGGCGGACGCCGTCGTCTATGATAGCGGTGACGACTGGACCGGATACAAATGGTGGATGCGCGATCTTTTACCCGAGGTCGAATCGAGTGTCGACTATCTCATTATACATGATTACTTCGGTTGGCCATTTCAAGGTGATAAATTCGTAAGCCCGAGTAACACCGAGATCTTTTCCAACATCCGGAAGGTCAAAGAGGGAGCGCTGGCCGTTGCGGAGATGACGCGCAAGTACACTAAACGCAATACGCCGTTTCCTCTGGCGCTGACCGAGTTCAACATCCTAAACGGCAATGTTCCGCAGACCATTCAGCTAATAAACGGCCTATTTACGGCGGAGGTGCTCGGTGAAGCCATTGCTGCCGGCTATTTTGCCACCAACTTCTGGGATTGGAAAAATGGGTATGATTCCAAAAACGGTGGCGGGGATCATGCCCTTTTAGTCTCGAGTGATCCGCAGGTGCCCGACAATACCCCTCGCCCCGCGTACTACGCTTACGCCGTGTTCGCACGCGCGTTCGGCGAGCAGATGGTCGAGGCTAAGAGTGGCGATCCAACCATCAAGGTCTACGCCTCTCAATTCAAGGATAAGTCGGCATTGGGGCTGGTGTTCGTCAACGAGAAAGAGGAGCCCGCCAAGCTTTCGATTACCGGAGTTTCTGGCATGACGGCACTGAATGGTTGGGTGTTGACCGGGACATCGCTCAACAGCACGAAAGTCACATTCAATGGTTCGCCTGGTCCCACTGGTGGAGGCGGTCCATTTCCTATCGATTCGCTGGCACCTTACACGAAGAGTTTGGACGGGAAGGAACCCATCGAATTGGCATTGCCAGCCGCTTCGCTAGTGGGCGTGGTGCTGTCGCATTAACGACCTTAGACTGCAATTCTGGCCGATGACCACGCCAAGGGAATATGGTAAGCTGGCCGTTGTGGCGCGCGACGATTATTGAAGCCTATCCCTATGAATCCCATAATGAGCTTTATTGGGTTTCGAGGTGTGTGTGTAGCGACGATCTCGGCGGGTTGCGTGACCGCGTGTATCGACCCAGCGCAAAATGGCCTTGCGGCGAAACACGCCGAGGTTTTAGCCAAACGTGTTGATGCCAAACGCCAGGCGAATACCGCATCGAGTCAACTCGAGGATCTCCAGCGTGCATTTGTCGATGCTCGGTTTGGCATGTTTATTCACTTCGGGATATTGACGTTCACGGGTCATTGGGCAGAGGGCCATCTTGACCTCGATCAATTCAACCCTAAGCGGTTAGATGCGGGGCAATGGGCTACTGCGGCCCGGTCCGCTAAGATGACATTCGGTGTGTTGACGACCAAGCACCATGACGGATTTGCACTTTGGGACACGAAAGTAAGTTCCTTTAGCGTGGCCAGTACACCTTGGAAAGGTGGCAAGGGCGACGTGGTCCGGGAGTACGTCGAGGCGTTTCGAGCCCAAGGGTTGAAGCCGGGGCTTTACTATTCCGTCTGGGATACGACGGCCGGCATTGGCAATCGACCTGTTGGAAAATCGGATATCGAATATGTTAAATCACAACTCACCGAATTGCTCACCAATTACGGACCGATTCCGCTATTGGTCTTCGATGGGTGGTCTTGGAAAATGGGACACCGCGCCATGCCCTATAGCGAAATCCGCGACCACGTCAAATCGCTGCAACCGGATTGTCTAGTCACCGATCATACCCACCTGCAGAACCTGTGGGACAACGATCTTATCATGTTCGAGGAACCCAAGGGCGTATTTGCTCCCGATGGCAATCGGCTTCCCGCGGGGCAAGACAACAAAATAGTCAGCGGTAACGACTGGTTTTGGGCGCCAAACTCGGCAACGCAAGATCCACTGAGTTTAGACAGCATTGTCCGGGGGCATCTGCAGCCCTTGGAAAGCCGGTATACGACATTCATTCTCAATTGCCCGCCCAATCGCGACGGGCTGCTGGACGAGAACATCGTAAACCGTCTAGCGGAAGTGGGCCGCACTTGGAATCCCAATCTCTCGCGCCCGCCGCTGCCCCCGTTGCCGGCTCAAAACGACTTTCCCCTCACACCGGTTCGTGCGACAGCTTCGAGCGGGAACGCCTTTTTGGCAATTGACGGAATCAATGATGCGGGCTTCTACAGTACCTGGCAATCTACTAGGAGCCTGCCTCAAACGATCACGTTGGATCTTGGAGATACCTATCCTAATGTCGGCATTTTATACTACGTGCCGCAGTACCAGCCCTCAGCTACCCCGACCAACGACGGCGCCATCACCTCTTATGCTATCCATTTGAGTACCGACGGCAGTCAGTTTGTCCCAGTGGCAGCGGGGCAATGGGCCAATGACTCAACTATGAAAGTGGTCACGTTTGCTCCAACATCCGCGCGATACATTCAGTTGCAGGCTCTGGCGGCCAACGGAGGCTATGCGGCGGCAACCGAGATTGCCGTCGGAGCTCGATTGTAAGATCGTCCGCACGTCGATTTATGGGGCCGATTGCCCCTGTTTGGAGTAAACTGGCTCAGTTGGCTGTAACTCCCTCGAAAGGCTTGAATTATGAATAGTGATAAGTGGTATCCTGCAGCGGCGCTTTCGGCCATTCTTCTGGGATGCGGACCTTCAACGGATGCCGGCAGCGGAACTCCGGGCACAACCGGCGGCGGTACGAGCATTGATGGCGGTACCCCCATTGCAATTGGAGGACAGGCGACGGCCTACTACGGAGTACTGCTTGCTGGAGGCACTAGCGCGGGCCTCGGTGGCGCCAGCAGCATTGGGGGAGCAGGCACGGGCGGCATCGACGTCCCACATTCCATGGCTGGCGGAATAGGGACGGGTGGATTCCACGGGCTGGGTGGCGGAGTAACGCTGTACGGTCCCAGGTTTGACAAACCCGCTGTTACTTCGATTAGCTCAGGTGGCGCCCGCGCACGCGAAGACGCCAATGCCGAAGGCGGCGCACTACACGGTTCCGAAAACCCACAATTCTACCAACAGCACCGCTTGTGACTGCTCCGCGACGGGGCTCGAGCTGCCAAAGTTTAGCGCAAGATCACGGTGTCCAGGCAAAGGTGTCAATCATTAGGTTTCGTGATTCTGAGCATTTCGATAGGTAGCTGTTTCTCCAAGCCTAACCCACCCGAGAGTTGCTCAGGCTACCCGGATTCACAGACGTCAGCGTACATTTTGCCGTACTCAACGGGCAAAAGTTATCGTGTCGCTCAGGGCAACTGCTCGCCGCCGGGGGATGGTCATCGCGGCACGGAAAAGTATGCTTACGATTTTGACATGCCGATCGGCACGCCATTTACTGCAATTCGATCAGGCACCGCCGTGCACGTTGAAGAGTCTCACCGCGATGGCGAGGTTGCGGGCAAGGGCTTTGATAACTACGTCGTGGTCCGTCACAACGACGGAACCTTCGCAATCTATGCTCATCTGACCCACGATGGTGCCGAGATTGTACCGCGTGATCACGTAGCCCAGGGGCAAACTATTGGACGCAGCGGCAACACAGGCAACACCAACAACTTTCCGCATCTTCACGTGGCCATGCACATCTGCGATCCGGTCGCTAACGGCTCCGATGATTGCCCCACCTGGCCGATCACGTTTAGAAATACCGAACCCCATCCGAGCGGACTCAAGCGCGACCACAGCTACACGGCCCTGCCTTATTGAATTGGTTTCGGAGCTATTGGCCGCCTCGTGCTGTGGGGGCCAGAGGTTCGCAACTTGCCGGTACTAAACGCCTAGAATCGTGTACACTGCCTTCCCGTGACACCCTCTTCCGATGGCCCGAAGGTTACCCTCACCCGACGCGACTTCGTTTTGTGTGCCGCTACCAGCGGTGTAGCGGTTGCATTGCCGGCTTGCGCGCCCAGGCCTTTGACTCAAGCTCCGAGGTCGCCCCAATTGCCTCCATCCCCAGGCATCATTCCCAATCCTTCCCGGAGCGCAACCATGGATTACCGAAAACTACCGCGCTGGCGCGGTTTCAATCTGCTCGAGAAATTCACACTTCAGAATGATAGCCCTTACCGTGAGTGGGATTTCGATTTCATGGCCAAGTGGGGTTTCGATTTCATTCGCTTACCGACCGACTACCGCATTTGGACTATTGCCCCCGGACAATATCGCGAGCAGCCATTGAAAGAAATCGACCAAGCCATACAGTGGGGGCAAAAGCGAAAGATCCACGTGAATCTATCGCTGCACCGGGCGCCAGGCTATTGCGTAAATCGGCACCCGCCAGAAGCGCTCGATCTTTGGGGCGACGGCAACTTGGGTGAAGAAGCGCGCCGGCAGTTTGCCGATCAATGGCGCATGTTTGCGGCTCGCTACCGGGGCATTGCTTCCAGCGATCTCTCCTTCAACCTAGTAAATGAGCCAGCCTCTACGACGGGCGCGCAGTATCTTCGGGCGGCTAAACTCGCCGCTGAGGCCATTCGCGAAGCGGATCCCGAGCGGCTGGTTATTGCCGACGGGTCGAACTACGGTCGCACGGTGGTCCCCGAGCTCACCGAGCTGCGCATCGCGCAGAGCACTCGAGGCTATGATCCGATGCAATTGACGCATCACCGCGCATCTTGGGTAGACGGGTCCGAGCATTGGCCCTTGCCGACATGGCCAGTCGCCGCCGGCGTCAATCAGTACCTTTACGGACCTATCAAACCAGAATTCAAGAGCACCTTGGTATTGCGCGGTGAATTCCCGGGGCACGCCGAGCTTTCAATCACCGTCAATGAGGTATCCAACCGTGCTAGGCTTTTGATTGTCGCGGATGGCAAGGTTGTATTTGAGAAATTATTTCACCCCGGCACGGGACAGGGACAATGGAAGGAATCGGCATTCAAACCCGAGTGGCATATCTTTCAAGCTAAGTACGATCACACGTACACGGCTAGGCTTTCCGTGCCTTGTCATGAAATAAAAATCGAACTGGTTGACGGGGACTGGCTAACGTTCAGCGAAATCACAATCCGAGCGGCGTCGATGGCACCGGTTCGAATCGTACCGAATGACGCCGAATGGGGAATGCGCCAGCGCGAATTCACAGTGTCATCTGAGGGTGCTGTGGCGCCGCTGGGCGAATCAACGGGCATAGACGGTAACGTGCTTTACCTTGAGCACGTCAAACCCTGGGAGGATTTTGCTAAAAGCTCTCAAGTGGGGATTCACGTCGGGGAATGGGGCGCTTATCGCTTCACGCCGCATGACGTAGTGCTGCGGTGGATGAAGGATT
The DNA here is from genome assembly GCA_963835565.1 of uncultured delta proteobacterium. Taxonomy (GTDB): domain Bacteria; phylum Myxococcota_A; class Polyangia; order Polyangiales; family Polyangiaceae; genus FEN-1139. The sequence goes on along the minus strand of CAWIGY010000029.1, from coordinate 31,228 downwards.
GCCTTGCCAATTGGAAACGCGCAGGGCTGGGTTGGGCCCTGTGGAACCTGCGCGGCGACTTCGGATGCCTGGACAGCAATCGCAGTGACGTTCAATACGAAGACTACCAAGGGCACAAACTCGACCGCAAAATGCTGGAACTGCTAGCGACTGACGGGTAATGTGCCGCAGCGACAATCAAGCGAGAGCCGCCAAGGCCTGGTCGTAATTGGGCTCGGTCGTGATTTCAGGTACCAACTCGGCATGCTTAACCTGATTAGTTTCATCCAGAACCAGTACAGCCCGTGCCAACAGACCCTGCAGCGGGCCGTCCGTCAGCTTTACGCCAAAGGCATTACCGAAATCCGATCGAAAACTTGAAAGCGGTATGGCAGAGCTAATACCGTCCGCTTCGCAGAAGCGCTTTTGCGCGAAGGGCAAATCTGCACTGACCAACAGGACAACAGTGTCGCCCCGTCCGGCCACCTTTTCATTGAACGCATGCGCCGTCTTTTGGCAAACTCCGGTATCGTAGCTGGGGTTGATGCTGAGAATCTTCTTCTTGCCGGCATAGTCTGCCAGCGACTTAATAGAAAGATCCGCGGCGACCAGCTGAAAATCCGGCGCTTGGCTGCCAGCCTTCGGCAAGTCGCCCATTGTGTGCACATCATTACCCTTGAATTTGGTTGTAGCCATCACTGATTCCTTCAACAAGGCGTCTGCGATTCGTCGCGTGCGCTAACTGTGCCCCTTTATTGTCTCTTGGAGCTCGTTTGCCAATAGCGATTGGCAGGCCTAGCGGTTTTTTGAAAATGCCACCATGTATTTTCAGTGGCAAGCGAGTATCTGTGCCCCCACTGCGGTACGCTAGTTGACACCGATCCGGATCCAGGCGGTGGGAAAGTTCAAGAGTACATAGAAGACTGTCCAATCTGCTGCCGGCCGAATCGACTACAAGCGAGATTGCAGGCCTTTGCAGATGAGTATGAGGTCGAAGCTTCTTCGGATACGTAAGGCAGCGCGATTCGGCTGCGAGATGTTCCACTACTTTTTCGGGCAGTCGAACATTACGTCAACTTCCAGCGCGCCATATTGTTGTATCTGAGAACAGGCGTCACCCACGAGCTCCAGATGTGGGGGACTATAGCTGTAGTCGATCGTCCAACCACCGGCGCCGCTGTCACCCGTTGCCGGGAGAATCTCAATGCAGTCTTTATACACGTGACCGCTTGCCGGGTCTGACGGCGTGTAGGTCAGTGGTATATCGCAGGTCCGAACTAGTTGAGGCGTGATGGATGAAAATGCGGTTTCGAGATCGGGAATCCCTGTCGATTCCGTGATTGGATAGTATAATGGTCCGTTGGCATTAACGACATTGGGCACTACTCCTGCCTGCGCATAAGCGTTCAGAGAAGCCACTGCTGCGGCAGTATCAGGCATTCCAACGACATAAGTCGGTACACCTGCCAAGGCGAGTTGCGTGATAGCCGCAACAACAGCGTCATCGTCTTGGCATAGGTAACCCGCGCCGTCACAGCAGTTGGTGTCGCTGGAGCAGTTACCGCTCAGGTTTTCTGTGCAAGTATCGGCTCCGCAGGACAGGCCAGTATTGCAGTCCGCGTCGCCATTGGTTACGAGAACTATGAATTTGTCACCAATGAGACATTGACCATCACTGACGGTAAAGTAATTGTACGCTTGACTCAGCGCCTCGGCGGTTGGAGCCTGCCCCCCGGGGGATTGCGCGTTAATGGCGTCGAACACCGCGTTGACCTTAGCGGTATACGAGGTGATTCTGACGGCAATCGCGGCGTCGCCCGCGGGAACTTGGCACGCCACGTTTGGATCCTGGCTTTCCAATGAGGCGATGCTTGACGGATCATAGGGAAACAACTCAAGGCCGAGGCTGATATTTGCGTTGCCAGTTCCGTTGGATCCGTCAATGTGCGTGAACACGGCAGCTAGCGCGGTTCGCATCGTGTCCCACTTGGATTGACCCGAAGCGGACGACATATGGTTTCGTCATAGATGACGACTTGTCGATGACCAGCAGCACATTGGCAGTTTTGACGAGTGCAGCCCTGACGAGCAGCGAGCCTCCGCATTCTTGGCTTGAATTCGGGGCAGCCGATGGGCAGGACCTGGACTTGCTGATCGCTGCAGATTGAACTACTCGCTCCCCCGGTGGAACTGGCCGCAGCATCGAATGATTAGCGGCCCCGCCGGCGCAGACATCATTCATCACTTTGCCAGAACAACCGGCAACGGTGGCCAGCGAGATTGCCGAAAGACCCACCTTGACCAGCCATTGACGCATGCGACAATCTTGAACCTCGGAGCGGCGGGTGCAAGCGACTTCGTTCCGATGTCTTGATTGTGTTGGTTGGCTGGGCCCCTGCTAATTACTCGGGCAGTCGAAGAATACGTCAACGGCTTGCGCTCCATATGTCTGCAATTGAGTACAAGCGTCACCCACGAACTCCAAATGCGCGGGACTATAGCTGGTGTCAATCGTCCAACCACTGACAGTGTCATTAACGCTCGCGTCACCCGTCGCCGGGAGGATCTCAATGCAGTTTTGATACACGCGCACGCTTGCCGGGTCTGACGGCGTTTGGCTCAATGGTACATCGCAGGTACGACGAATGTATGGGTATTCCATTTGTGAGAATGCCGCGTAGAATTCGGAAATTCCTGTGGACTCGGTGATCGGATAGTATAATACGCTCGCTGGCGTAATCAAGTTAGGGATTTTCCCTGCTGTAGCATAAGCGTTGAGCGAAGCTACTGCTTCGGCAGAGTCTGGCATTCCGACTACGAACGTCCACATGTTCGCATCAGCGAGTTGCGTGATAGCCGCAACAACGGCGTCGTCATCCTGGCACAGGTAACCCGTGCCGTCACAGCAGTTGGCGTCGCTGGAACAATTGCCGTTCAGGTTTCTGGTACAAGTATCAGCTCCGCAGGTAGTCCAACATTGCAGTCGGCGCCGCCGTTGGTCACGAGAACCACGTATTTCTCGCCATTGAGACATTGACCATCACCGACGGTGAAGTAATTGTACGCTTGAAGCAGGGCCTCGGCGGTTGGAGTCTGTCCCCCGGGGATTGTGCGTTGAGCACGTCGAAGATGTCTTTGAGCCTCGACGCAAAGGAATCGATAGTCACGGCAATGGCGGCGTTCCCCGCAGGAACTTGGCATGAAACGTTGGGATCCTGGCTTTCCAGTGAATCCGAAGCTCGACGGATCATAGGGAAACAACTCAAGGCCGAGATTGAATGTAGCTCTCATGTCATTATTGGTGCCATCAATCCGGTGAACACGGCAGCCAGCGCGGCTTGCATGGTGTCCCATTTGGATTGACCGGTTCCAGACGGCATGAGGTTTCGTCATGGACGACGACTTGTTAACGACCAGAAGCATATTTGACGTTCCTAAACTTAGCCCGGGCTTCGGTCGTGCTCGCATCTGCTGTACTTGGCTTGCAGCTCGGGGCAATAGTAGGGTGAGCCGCCGGTTCCAACGTTGCAGACCGAACTACTCGCTCCGCCGGTGGAATTAGCCGCCCCACCGGCACAGAAATCATTCGTCACTTTGCCAGAGCAACCCGCAACCATGGCGAGCGCAATTGCCGAATACAACGCGATCGAGTGGAGCCGTTTTTCGATCATGCACAGTAGCCCGCTGCACGCGCGATCAGTCCAGGCGAGCTGAAGCAAGGCCGCCTCGAATGAGGGCTTTCGGCACGCGGCGAGCGTTGGGGGTCCAGCCGCGGGTCCCGGGCGGAGTCGGCGGAATGCGACTCAAACATTCCTTCAGCACGCTGCGCGACTCGGTATCCAGTGCTTCGAATTCCAGACCCAGTGCACGTCGGAACTCACCTGGCCGGCGACCGTGAAGCACGCGGACCACGGTGGCTTCAGCATCGATCCACCCATTGCCGACGGGTGACGGGAAGGAAACGATGATTTTCTCCCCGGTCAGGACCGGGTCGGCGGGGCCGACCAGCATCCCGTCGAGTGACAGGTTCACAACCCGGTCCGCGACGAGGCGGAAATCCCGCTCTCGGACGACTTGGCAGGCAACGTGGGCCGTGCGGCGAATGGGACGGTGAACGCGCAATGACGAGGACAGCATGGGAGGCCTCCGAAGCGCGATCGTAGACCGGACCGGCGGCAACGGGCCAAAATCAGTGAAGGTTCGGCGCCCCCGCTCTGACCATAGCAAGCTCAAACCAGCCTCCCCAGCGGACGCACGCGACCGGTTTGTTCCGCGCCAAGCGTTTTGAGCCTGAGAGTGGAGCAATAAACAAATAGATAGGATTGCCAACTCACAGGAGCCTCGAAGTAAGTCAGTTTGGACGAGTGCCGGCCGCGACGGCCCCGAGAATCACGGAAAGCAGAACTTTGTTCATGGGCCAACATCATTCTTCAGAGGCGAAATATGATCTGCATTGATCGCGCGATTCAAACATGGTGTTTTCCGAGCCGAAGTCGCACTGTGTGAGACTTTTGAATACCTGCAGTTGTGGCGCCTGCACTACGAAACCACCGGGCCCACGCGCCGGACTTGGGAAATTGGCGGCTCAGGCGGTGCAAGTGGCCGCTTGCGGATTGTGATAGAACTTCATTGCGCTTACACTTGAAGGAACCAAGGGTGGTAACTCCGCGTTTCGCCGGAAACGCCTGATATTAAAGTTCTCCGCCTTGCAGAATGTGTGGCCCGAAGTGAGCCGTCGCCCCTGCTTGCATACACTGACCGCGAGTGCGAGTTTGTGCGCGTGTTTAAGTGACGGCTTTCCGTTATTTGAGCAGGCTGGCAGTGAGACGGTGGTTCAGGCTTGACTTGCTTGGACAGTTCCCCAGAATTGATACGTGCGCTTGTTTCATGGGAGAAGCTTTGGCGCTGTCACTCAACGAAATTTCAACGGGCATATGCCAGGGACGGTTACTTATGCGATCGATGAGCCATTTGGTTGAGATCTTAGGGATCGGCGTTTTTCTATTAGCCGCCGGCTGCTCTTCGAGCAAAGGCGCAGATGCTAGCGGTCAAGGCGGTGGGTACAACGTCGGCACACCGGGTGCCAACGGGGGAACTGCGCCCGATGGGTATCCGACGGCGCAAAGCTCGACCGATCCGAATGGCCTTTTGGCAGTATCGGCCGCCACCGCAACCGCTCTGCAGAATGCATCCACTGTCTGTCAGGGTTGGGAAGCGGAACCCGAGGGCGGCGGTGGGGCGATTATGGAATTCATAGTCGATATTACCTCATCGATGACCGAAGCTAACTCTTCCGACCCAAGTGTCGCAGGGTCGCCCACGAAGTGGGCCGTATTCTCGCAGACGTTGCCCCAGGTATTTGACGCTCTTACCGGAAGCTATGCGGTCGGCGTGATGTACTTTAGCGCCCAGACCAATCAATGCTACGTGGCTAACCGGGCCGATGTTCCCATTGCGGCCTGGAATGCAACCCAATTGGCCGCGCTCAACAACTCCGTCGCCACCGTGGTAACCGGCGGTTCCACGCCGACCTACCAGGCTTGGAGCCATGGCTATGATCTCGTGACCGCTTGGACGCCAGGAGCCAATGATCCGCCTGCCCTCACAAACGCTGGCAGGTACCTGGTGCTCATTACAGATGGCGTGCCTACAGTAGGTCGCACCAATGATTGCACGTACTATCAGGACGGCATCTCGCAAACCGAGTACGAGACTGAACTCAATCTCATTTACAACACTACCCAAGCCTCCAAGACGACTTACCCGCCCAACGGCGTCGAGACGTTCGTCGTCGGCGTAATCGGCAGCAATAATCCACAAAATGCCGTGTTTGACCCGATGTACATGCTGTCTCGCCTCGCTGTTATTGGCGGCACGGCGCCGGCTGGCTGCGTCCCGAAATCGGGAACGGTGCTTGCGAACGACGTGCAGCCCCGAGGGACCTATTGCCACATCGACTTGTCTCAATCCACTAATCTAGCGGCAGATCTTTCTACCGCCCTTAACGGCATCACGTCGGGTGTACTGTCCTGCACTTATGGAGTGCCCGCAGCTCCAGCAGGCAAGACCATCGATCCAAACCAGACTATCTTAGTGTTCACCGATGGCGCCACTGGCGCCACGTCGATTGTGCTCGAGAACACGAGTAGCACCTGCGATAAGGGCTGGCACTTCACCGACAGTACCAACACTACTATCGAGATTTGCGGAACGTCCTGCACTGCGATCCAGGCCAATTCAAAGTTGACCCTGAACTTGGTTTTCGGTTGCACCGCCCAGCAGATCCCCATCAACTGATCGAGTTTCTCGATTCTATGCCCCCACAAGCAGGACCCGCCTGGCGCGGGTCCTGGGCATTTTGTCGGCGTGAAGCGGCCGGTCCGGTGGTCCTGACGGTTCTAGGCAAGCACGCCACTGGTCGGGCATCCTCCCATGATTAGGCTGGCAACGTCTCGTTAGACGTGCGAGGACATGGCCGTGTCGCTGCTGTTGTCTTGTGCTGCCGCATTGGCATTAGGGTGTGGGCTCACGATTTACGATGGTCTGTTTGTTTGGTCAGCAATGCTAGCGGTTACTCTCGCGGTGCTACTTTCGGTATTTGCGGCCCTCACTCAGCGACCGAAGTCAAAGATAACGGGCTTCAATGGCACCACGTACGCATTTCCCCTGTTGGTCATCGGAACGCTGGGTTCGCTAATCTGGATGACACTTTACCTGAAGCTCTCGTTGACAGATGGCTTTGAACACGCCTGGCTGCAGCGCCTCCATATTCTAGCGTTGCTTTTTGTCTTGATTCATGTCGGTAGCAAAGGCCAAAGACGCACCCTCGTTTTCGCGGGTTTGGTAGGCATCTTTGCAATCACGGGTTGCTTGGTAATTCACGCAATTCCAATACCTCGAATTGACACTTGGTATTTTCAACAGGCTGGAGCAATGGTGCTCGGTCAAGGGAACAATCCTTATGAAGCAGCCTTTCCGATTCCATACACGCCTGGAGAAATTGCTATTTTCTACGGTCCAGGCATGGTTGAGAACGGACATCTGATGAGCTACTGCTATCCGCCGTTGAATTTATTGTTTCAATTACCGTTTTTCAGGATCCTCGGCGACATTCGCTATGCAATTCTCTTCGGAGTGATTCTGAGCGCACTGTTTATCCGTTGGCTGGCGCCTTCACACAATCGCGCATTTGCGGAATTGGCGGTTCTGTTCATGATGTTTGAACCCGCCACGCTCTTTGTGATAAGACAAGCTTGGACAGAACCAATAGTTTTGGCATTCTGGTCGGCAGCACTGCTGGCGACCAGAAAGGCATTGCTTCAATCAAAAGGGCGAACCTTCGATTTCCGGCAACCGCTCGCCGGCATCATGCTAGGTCTTTTGGCGGCCATCAAACAGTATTCTCCGGTAATGCTCGTGCCACCACTGCTACAAACGGCCCTACTCAGGCGTCCGAAGCAACAAGTTCTTATAGCGGCTCTGGCAGCTGCCATTACGATTGTTCCATTTCTATTCTGGCATTTTCGAGAGTTCATCCGTGATGTAGTGGTTATGCAGTTCCACCAGCCGTTTAGACTCGACGCACTATCGCTGTTGACCGTTATCGCCCGCCTACGGCATGTCTCAGAGTTGCCAGCGGTTGCGCTCGTCCCAGCATTTTTACTGCCGTATCTACTCTTTATTCTGGTAAGGCCTACCCTCGGGCGCATGGATCAGATTGCAAGCACATCTGCCGCCGGCTTCATCGTATTTGTCTTTCTAAATAAGCAATCGTTTTGCAACTACTATTGGCTGGCGCTGGGGCTGCTCTGCGCAGCCTGTGCTTTTAGCCATGACCCACTTAAGGCCACCCGGGGGTAAACTTGGTCCCGTCACGGGAATCGCGAATAGCTGCAGCCATAGCCCGAATGGCGGAGGCTTACGGACCCCAGGGTTGGTGGCCTGTGCAAAGCGAGCGCAAGGCCTTCGTGAACCCTCGCGGACAACGGGAGCAAGACGGCTACCATCCCGACCAATTCGATTTCCCTCGCACCCGCCAGGGACGTTGGGAAATCTGCTGCGGGGCATTGCTCACACAGAACACCGCTTGGACCAATGTGCGCAAGGCGCTCGGGGGGCTTCGTGAACAGCGAATTGTGACGCCTGAGCGGTTACTCTCCACTAATACTCAAGCTTTGCGGGCTATCATTCGCCCGGCGGGCAACTTTAATCAAAAATCTGGATATCTTCGCACTTTAGCCGAATGGTTCGTAGCAGGCGATCGCAAGCTCAGTCGCGCTGAGCGCAATCGCGAGCTACTCGAAGCGACGCGCCCGAAACTGCTACAAGTGCGCGGAGTCGGCCCCGAAACTGCAGACTCGATCCTGCTTTATGCCTACGCAATGCCAACCTTTGTAGTGGATGCTTACACGCGTCGTGTATTTCAGCGGTTGTCTATTATCGAAGCTGGCTGGAGCTACGAACGGATTCGATCCCTCTTCGAAACGGCACTCGCTCGCCCCTCGGTCTCCGACACTGTGAAACTGTGGCAGGAGACGCATGCGTTAATTGTTGAACACGCTAAGAGACAATCTTGGTGACGAACCCCACCATCGCAAATGCACCGAGGGTCCGGTGATTTACACTTCAGCCGTTTGATATTCGCGGCAAACAACCGAAGCGGACTTGCAGGCTGCCGGCGCCCAGGTTGGCGCAGCTGCAGGGGCAGAGTATTACCTGCGTTGGAGTAGTGGGGTTGTCAAAGTACCAGCCACCATTTGACCCACTGCAACCCCCGGCTGACTTGGCCGCCGGAATTTCTTGCTCGGCACCCTGGAATGGCTGGTAGACGACCTGCACCAGTGTTGGGTCAAGCGTCATGCCTGCCGGCGCAGGAGGCAGGGAAAAGCTGCAGCTAAAGCTGCTGCTTATGTATGAGTTCGTAATGTCATCCAACGCGGCCACGAATTGACTGACTGCCCCTGTGCTATCCACGATAGTTGATGCTCCGCACTGGTGGCGCCACCCAAAGTGTGAGTGCCGCCCGCTGAATACCCACCAGCTCTGGTGTTGGTTGCACCGACGCTCGTGGTTCCGCCGACCGCAGGAGCTCCGTCCGACACATCCACTGGCTCTTCCACTCGCCCTGCGCAAGCAATCAGCAGCGAGATTGGGAGAAATGGCATCAAGTGGTGAAGTCGCCTCATAACAGGCTCCTTGGTAAAGACGCAGCAACGAGTAAGTTCGACGGTTGAGTACTGACAATGGGCATTGAAGTAAGAACTAGTGATTGGTTCATGGTCGCTCAGAATCCGTTCACGGTCAAGGGCACGGAACTATCGGTCGCGGTGCCCTTGCCGAGCAGGCCGTCATCGTCATGTTTCCTGCATTGAACCATGCTGCCGATCAGCAAAGCATAGGTGTGGGTGCGCGGATCTACGTCGCGGTCGAGCATCAAGCGCACAATTGTGACCTTCTACCCACTGCACCCGCGGTAGCAACATCACGACCGAAGTATTTTGCGCGTACCGAAGTCAACGCTATTGGCCACATGACGGCAAAACAAATACAAGAACAACTTGTCGAATTCCAAGCTTGTTCCACACCTTGCTACTGGAACTGGCAAGGTTGGCCATCCTGGCAGAGTACACACCAAAAGCTCCCATATAAACATTGCCGGTTGCTACTATCGTCACTGTAACCGCAGTGCGTTGAATACACGAGGCCTTCGGTGTCAGTCACCGTGCAATCGCACGTCGCGACCACGACAAAGCTACCGTTGACACACTGCTCGATTTCGTTGCCGCCGATTTCGTTACAAAGATAATCGCCGGACTGGAACACGTGGGAGCCGGTGCATGTGGCCAAGCCGTTGCTGCCGCCCGTGCCGCCTGTTCCACCAGTGCGACGACCGGAGCTACTGCTGGGCGGGCAGGCTGCGGCGATGCCTCCTGCTTGGGAGATCTGGGCCGGGGTGTAGTTCTCTCCGCAATCGCCCATTACTTATTATGTTGAGCTCAAGCTTCGAAGACGTCGGTTTCCAGCGCTCGACATTCCACCGGTTGACGAAAAGCCGCCGATAACCCAAGGGCCCGCAGCGTTGTTGATCCGCCGGAATTCGGCGCGCCTCTCACAGCGTTATAGGCCCTCCGTGGCACCCCCCAATCGAGCACCGCTAACCCATGCCCTCAGAGGTCGATTAGCCACGACGTACGCACATACTCGATGCCTGCCGGCAGCAAGTTGCCACTCAAGAGCTGTCGAAAATTGAGGAGTGACCTGGCTGGACTTGTGGGGAAAGGCAGATCGGTTGATCGGTCAGCGTATGCTTGAAGTTTTGCGCCGTCCTGGTCAATTCATGGAAACTTTTCTTCGTCGTCAGTGTCTTTAGTGCGTGACTTCGAAGCAGCCTGTGCGGACCCGTGAACCTGAGCGACGCCAAGGGATATTCGTTTTTCAGATCCCGGAGGATCAGCTGGCCGAGAACCATACGGCGCGGGTTCTGTGGCAGCTTGTCGAAACCCTGGATTTATCTGGGTTCATTGAAGATGCAAAGTCGGTGCAAGGACATTGCGGGCGCGATCGACTCAGCGTCAAGATGCTGCTGACCCTTTGGCTGTACGCCATATCGCGAGGGATTAGCAGTGCTCGTGAGATCGAACGACTCAGCAAATCGGATGACGCTTTCCGATGGATCGTGGGTGATCAGACCGTCAGCCACGCAACTCTTTCAGGTTTTCGAGTAGGTTATCGAGCCGCTTTGGAGCAACTGATGACGGATATTCTTGGGGCATTGCTGCAGCAAGGATTGGTCGAGTTGGACTTCGTGGCCCAAGATGGGACTCGCGTCCGGGCCAGTGCCTCTGCTCCTTCTTTCCGAAGCGAAACAGCCTTGCAACAGTGTCTCGAACAAGCGGCGCTGCATGTCAAAGCGGTCATGGCAGAGGCAGACGACCCAGAGGCAACGAACGCTGAAAAGACCGCTCGTCTGGCGGCTGCACACGACTACCAGCAACGAGTCCAACGCGCTATCGAGGTCGTCCATGAGCTCAAAGCCAATGACAAGAAAAAACCCCGCGCATCCACCACTGACAGTGATGCTCGCATCATGAAGATGGGAGATGGCGGATTTCGTCCGGCATACAACATTCAACTCGCTACGGCAGGTTTTCCGATGGGTGGACCACGCACCATCGTGGGACTACGTGTCACTAACGAAGGTACAGACATGGGCTCATTGACGCCGATGGTACAGGAGGTTGAGCAGCGCACGGGCCAGACCCCTCACACCATCTTGGCTGATGCCGGACACGCACATCACGAGTGCATTTGCAATCTCATGGACCACAACATATTGCCACTGGTATCAGTGCCTGAAACGTCCAAGAATCCGGGACCCAACGCCAATTTCGAGCCAAAGGTCGATGCATGGCGAGAGGTCATGCAGACCGAACAAGCACAAGATCTATATCGACACCGCGCTGGGCTTTGTGAATTGCCGAACGCTCACTTCAAGAGTCGCTTTGGTCTGGAACGATTCCTGGTGCGGGGACTCAACAAGGTCACTTGCGTGGTCCTGATTACCTCGATTGCTTCGAACCTCTTGGCGCATGGGCACAAGCTGCTCGCCATGATCGGCTGATCGGGCGAATCGCGATTCATCTGCGCCGACACGTCTGCCATATCAAGAAAGTATTGCTCTGACGTCAAAGAACGACAAGAGCAGCATCCATTTGTTGCGGTCTAACCGTCGCGCCCGCCATGGCATGACACCGGCGTGGCTTCCGTCGATAGGTGATGTCTCGCCAATGCCAGTCAGCAAATTCAATTTTCGACAGACCTTCAGATCGAAATACTTATTCTTCGCGATAATCGCCTCGGGCACGACATCTGCAACTTCACCCTGATCATAAGTATAATTGACGATCGTCGTCGTGCCATTGTATTGCTCGATAGTTTGACTGATATTGCCACCCGAGTATTGCAGCGTGTATGTGTCCTGCCCTTCGGCGACTTCCGTCAAATGGCCGCTGCTGTCATATGTAAAGAGGGTAATGTCGGTGGTTCCCCCGCTCTGCTGCTGTATGTTCGTGAGGTGGCCACTGCTATCGTACGAATATTGTGTGGTCTCCTCCGTGGGAGCATTAGAGCCGACGGTGTCGGTAACGACTCTGAGCGACAGCTTGCCACCCGCATACGTATAGGTGTACGTGTCCGTCTCGCTGTTGCTCGGGTCAGTATCAACTTCCTGCGAGACTTGATCGCCGGTATAGGTATACGAAATCGTGTCGAGGGTGGTTGACGCTTGCTGGTCTGTATCGGTGAGCGCCGTGATCTGGTCGCCGCTACGGGTGATCATCCGGACTTGAGTGTCACTGCCTGGGTAGGCGGACGTGATGGTGCTGACCAAGTTGCCATTATACTGCAAAGTCGCGGTGCAATTAAGTGTGCCGTCGCTGTTGATGGTGGTCGCGCTCGCGAGCTGGTCGCCGGAGTAGTTGAACGTCGCTGAAGGGCCTCCCATCTCGGTGATAGCGGACAAGCGCGGCCGCGCCGGACCCGCTGCGCTGCTACTGCTGCTACTGCTGCCGTTCCCACTGCTACTGCAGGCGCTGAGCGCTAATGAAAGGCAAAAAGTCAGAGTTGTTGACAGACGTAATGGCATAAAAACCTTCCTTCAGTTGATAATTCGATTGGCAGCTGTGTTGCCCGAACCTAAGCGCTCTTGTACGATAATCGTGCTATAGAGGAGCGACGCTATTGAGGCAGAAGTTGAAAGGCACCGCGTCGGTGGCGCCCCCGGGAACAAGCACCGCGATTGACTGAATGGGCTGGCCGCTATACGCTGTGCCTGAGCCGTCCCAGCAAGCAGTGTTGAAACTGCTCCAAGGGTAGTTCATGTTCGGGCCTGTAATTGTCGCGCACCATATGTCACTGGAATTCCCGGTGGGGCCCGCGATCTGGACGCGTAGTGCAGTGTTATCGTTGTTGGTGACGTCCAAGTCTACGCCATCTACGCCATTAGCGGTCAGTACGACCGTGTTCGTTGGCGAGTTCGCAGCCAGGGCTTGGTTGATGTTCAGTCCAAGCATTGCGTAGCCGCTGTAGTCAGCCTCAGGAGCGACCGAGCCCGACACGCACAGTGAGGCGGAAGTAATCGTTGAGAAGTTTGCGGGATAGATCGTTGACCCGTCGTTCGAGGCAGAAGTCCACGCATATCCTTGCCAACACACGGGCGGCTCGGTGAGTCCAGTCGTAACGTACCCACCGCTGTGCACGGCCCATTCGCCGGTGCCGCAGTTGGTGGCAGTGGATGCGGATGCGGGACTATTGGAGCTGCATCCTGCCCCGGTCAAGGCAACCATGAGCATTGCTGCCGGAACGTATGAAAACAACCGGACTGAATATGACCTACACATGACAGCGAAAATAACAGCCTCGCGTGGGTCCGTCGTCATTCATTTGAATGAGGACGGTGAACTACTCGAATTCGTCTGTAGAGTTGGAACCGGAGCGGAAACTTGTGAGCGATTCACATTGACGAAATGTGCTGCGCGACTCTTACCGTTGGAGCCATTGGTGACCGATAAGTCAATCCTAATGTGTACCAAATACGGACCGAGATGAAGAGGTCTTCATCTTATGCCAACAAGGGATGACTGAGCCACAGACGATAGCGTTCGGAATAATAAAAAGGCTCGAGCACAGGCACAGGATAACTTCTTGAAAAATTATGAAATCGATGTTATTCGCTAAAATGGCCTGTGTTGGTCGGGATACCGCATGGGCACCGCCACTAGTGAATTGCCGGCATCCGCAGAGGTACTTTTGCTTCGATTCGACTCGCCCGAGCTGATCGATGAGGTTTATGACGCTAGCCTCACGCCCGAGCTCTGGAGTTCGGTCCTGGGAAGGCTAACTAAAGGCCATAGTTCCTGTTTCGGGACAATCGGATCGTGGGATCAGCAAAGGGAGATATTCACTGTGACTCCGAGGTTCTCCGGCTTGACGGCGCTACAGGTAGCCAAGTTTCGCGAGCTAGGCGTGACAGAAGGTAATCCCTTTTTTGGGGCAACTTCTACGCTGCGTTGCGGTGAAATCGTTCGTTTGGAAAACTTAATCAGCCCCGATTCTTGGCGGCACAGTAAGGCGGGTCAGGAAGTATTTCGCCCAACGGGCGTGGAATGCGGTCTTGGGATTCACTTGACGCCACCGGGAACCGGAATGTCCGGGCTAGCTCTCTTTCGGGATCGCACGGCAGGGCCTTTCTCAAATGCCGAACTTCAGTCAGCCCAGCGCCTCGCTCCGCACCTGGTAAGAGCCGCGCAATTGATGACACGGCTGTTCGAAGCCGAGGCCCAAGAGCATCTGGCGTGCGAGGCCTTAGATCACCTTGCTTTCCCTGTGTTTATTGCTACCTCGAGTGGTCGCGTCTGCTACGTCAACGCCACGGGTCGTGCAATGGCGGTAGCTCTCGTGACGGTCTTTGCATCGTGAACGGTCAGCTCGAAACGCTCAGAATTGACGAAACGGCCGAGCTGGCCCGGCTGATTCATGGGGCCGCGCTGGCACGCCAGCACAGCTACTCGACGTCCGGAGGCAATGTCTCGGTCACCAGACGGGGCAGAAAGCTTCCGCTCAAACTTCTAGTTACCCCACTCGGACCGACCAGAAGCGGCACTGATTGGCCCACTGAGGACGCCGCCCTCGTAGTCGCGAGTCGGCATAAACCTGCATCGGCACGGGCGGCCGTCATGCTGCAAAAGCAATTCAATCTGACCCCGGCTGAAATCAGGCTAATGCAACTCGTGGGTGAAGGAATCGAGCCGATGCAAATGGCAGAGCAGCTTTCCGTCTCGATCACGACTATTCGCACACACCTGCAGCGTCTGTTTGACAAGACAGGCACAAGACGGCAGGCTGAATTGGTCCGGTTGGTATTGACTCACCCGGCGCGGGTCGTATCAGATTCCGACTAGCGTCTAGCACCAGGTTACATCGGCAATTCAACTAGCTCGCGCCGATGTAACATAAAAAGCATGTCGTTCGACCCTAACTTTGAGGGGGTCTTTGCTTATGTCGTGGCGGCACGGAATCGGAGCGTCTAGCCGCAAAATTTGCGTTTCCTGGGCATGCGCGGCTGACACGGCATCATCAGTTTGAATGACGACATTACGCTAAGTATTCAGATACGTTCACACGACTCTCGAGTGCGGTGAATATGAAGATGAACAGTTCGTCATTGAGCCACCGTGTTCAACTTATGGTTGCTTCGGCGGGTGTTTCCGGCCTGGCTTGCGCGTCAATGTTCCTGTCGGGTGGACGGATAGTTGACCACGACTTTTCTTCGAGCGCAGTGGCTAGCTATCGTGCGACCTCTTGCATCCAGCTGGCAAACAATAGCCCAGTCAGTGCGCCACAAGATCTGACGTGGCACCTGATCCGAGAAGGTGGCGTTGTCAAACTCTTCGAGCGAGAATCGAGAGGAAATGGCACATTGATCGAGAACCATTGGACTGACGCCAATGGCGATCACTTCTTTGTGCGGGTCCAGAAAACTGGCTGGGAATACGTAATTCCGGCAACACCGTCTGTGCCGACGGCCAGGCTCGTGTACACAGGGGTTTCGACAACCGATTTGGACGACGTGGAACGTCCCGTGAGCGTTCCTACGGTTCGTTGCGAACTGGCGACTTATGGCACAGCGTCAACCACCGCTCCCGCGGCGACTCAAATTAGCCCGACGGGCGAAACTGTGGACTCAATGGGCGCTCAAGGCCCGGCCCCATCGCAGGCAGGTGCCCCGCCTGCGGCGGCGGCACAGTCACCCGCTGCTCAGGCGGCCGCTGCCGCGGAGCCTGTCATGGGTGCTACCGAGGCAAATCAGCGGATTGCGGCCATCATGGGTTCTGATTTTACTGCTGGGCAGTTTGCACGCGCCGAACACGGGCTATTGGATGTGTTGGTTGCATGCGGCAATTCGTGTGGTCCTGCCGTAAACGCAACCATTTGGATGCATTTGGGCGTCGTTCGAGGCGTGGGACTCCACAATCAGAAGAAGGCGCTTGAGGCGTTCAAGATTGGGCTCAAGCAGAATCGCAGCGCGGCACCTCAGACTTCTTACCTGGACGCACCCACACTCGCCACTTTCCAGAAGGCGCTTAGGGAATTGCGCAATCAATGAGCCAACCGAAAGACGCATTATCCTCCTACGTTCACGAGACACACTAATCATGAATTTCAATCGAATCGAAGTGTCGCACATCGCTGCGTTTGTACTCGTCATGAGCGTTGCTGGTACAACCTGGGCCCAAGCGGGAACCAAGGATTCATCCGCGACTCAGCATGTGGCCAAAACCATGGACTCTCTGTATCAGCAGGGGGCATTCGACGAGACTGAAGCGCAATTACTCGGCACGCTGAAAGCCTGCGGAGAGCAATGTTCCGCATCGGTCGAAGCCAGAATCTGGATGTACATTGGGGTGGTTCGCGTGGACGGCCGGCATAAACCGGCACAAGCCAAGCAGGCATTCGACGAGGCCGTGAAGCTCGATCCCGGAGTCCAGATCGACCGAGCCATTGCGTCCCCTGCGGCGGCAAGCTTGCTCGCGAAGGCCAGTGCAAGCGCTCGAGAAGCGACGCAGTCGCAACCCCCTCAGGGGGGCACCGCTTCGCCTCCAGTGGTTGAAGCTCAATGCAACACGGATGCTGATTGCAAAGGTGATAGAATTTGCGTGGATCGTCACTGTGCTTGGCGTGCCGCAGCTAGCCATTGCGAAAAGGATACGGATTGTCCAGGCGATGCAATCTGCAAAGACTCGCAATGTGTCGCATCCGGGGCCGGACCTGCGGTTGCATCGTCCGCAACACTGAAACCCACTGCGGTCCTGCCGCTGGCCGTGAACGATATCCAACCCGTTCCAGTGCGGTTTAGTGCTGCACAAGGCAAAGGAAGCTTTGCAATTCGTGCTATTGACTCGGATCAGCAGTGTACACTGCCGTGTACGCTCAACCTTGCTCCAGGGCGTCGGACAGTGAAAGTTTCCGGGGATGGCGAGGTCACAGAAGAAATCGTCGTCCCCAACACAGGCGGAGATTACGAGGTTCGCCGCGGTATATCAGGTCAGTTCTACTGGGGATTGGGTGCGGGAATCTTGGGCGCCGGCCTGCTAACAGCTGGAGTAGCCGTAAAAGCCAGTTGGTGGAACTGCAATGGCCTTCCAATCACATACAATTATTCGACTTACGAGGTTGACTCCAACAGCGCGACGGGACAGTGCCTGCAGCAACATGGATTGCCCCTTGGTTATCAGGGTGTTACATACAATGATTGGAGAGATGATAAAAATGGTACGTGGATTCCCTTGGTTACTGCTGGCGCCGCCGCAATAGTGACCGGCGGCATTCTCATGCTCACTGGACGCAACCAGCTCCAGGTGAAGCCGGCGTCGCAGTCTTCCGCAAGTAACGCGTCGTCGTCGTTTCCCATTCCGCATTTCTCTTTGGGGCTCGGTAACGGCAATTTTTCAGTGTTGGCGAGCGGGTTATTCTAGATGAACAGCTTTGCGGACCTCATAGTGTGGACCATAAGGGGAAAAAGTTATGGTGTTTGAATAAAGTTTTCAGCATGCCGTTGTCTGGGCCGGGGCCCAGACAACAAACACAATCAAAACATCGGAACGAACGTACGGGTTAGCAGTGAAAACAAACATTTGGGCCGTCAACGTCTCGGATTGGAAAGGCAGGCTCCGCGGCACCGGACGGGAGGAGTCCCGTTAATCATTTGGAGGCAATAGTGACGCAATCAATGTATTATTCGTGGATTCGGGGCGCAGTGACCCTCGCAGCGGCCTTGACCGCGGCCGTCGTTCTTCACTCGAAGCCTGCACATGCTGGTGGGTGCAAGATGGACTCGGAATGCAAGGGTTCCCGCATTTGCGAAAACGGTCAATGCATCGACCCAGCCCAAAGTTCTGGGGCGCGAGCTGCACCCGGAGGATTGCCGCCGGCACCCGCCGCGACACAGCCCCCGCCAATGGTCGGGCAAGTGCAACCAATGCCCACGGCAGTCCCCGCACAACCAGCTTATGCACCTGCGCAGCAGTCGAGCTGCTATCCAGCATGCCGGTCCGGCTACGTTTGCAGCCGAGGAGCTTGTGTATCAACGTGTAATCCGCCATGCAACCCGGGCCAGACGTGCACCTCCGACGGGCAATGCGTGCAGCAACCTGGATCATTTCAGCCGGTCGTACTGAACAATATGCCGCCAAGCGCATCGGTATTGACAGCTCAGCCCGGCGCGCCTGGCGTTCAGACTTCACTAGGACAACCCGCAGGCACAGTTCCTGTGCGGTTCGTCGCCAAGAACAGCGACCTCAAATACACGGTATTTAGTCCCGATGGAAAGCAAAAATGTGAGACACCTTGCACTCTGTATTTGCCGCCTGGACACGAGGCTACAATAACAGTTGCCGGGGATGCCGCGTTTAGCGATAAAGTCGAGGTGTCCCCTTATGGATCCACTTTTGGTGTCTACCGGAAAAGTGCAGGGCTGTCCTTGGCAGGGCTAATTGTGGGAACCGTCGGCTCCTTGGGCTTTGCCACGGAGGTTGTCGTGACGCAGGGGAACATAGGCGTAGCGGATTGTCTGGTTTGGTTGGGCGTTGACCTTGTCGGGCTCACCTTGTGGCTGAGCTCTGGCGGCAATGGCTTCGACAGCCTGCAGTCGCAGGCCGAGGCGCGACGCCAACGCGACACCTGGCTGCGATTGAATAGAGTAGGCATCTCGCCTAACGGTCGCGGTGGCGGCCAGCTAATGGCCGGCTTCTCCTTCTGAGAAGTTCCTCAGTAAGGTCGAAGGCTGGCGCCATGGCAACACGCGGCTATCTGACCGCTACGCCACTTCCGGCCCATGACGGCCAACCCTCCACGTTCAGCAATCATCCCGAGAAGACCTTCAGCCAACGTCATCTACGAAACACCAATAAATCATGAATCTCCATCGAATCACCTGGTCAAACCTCGCTGCGCTCCTAATCAGCATGACTGTCGCTGGTGCAACCTGGGCCCAGGCGGGAGCCAAGGACCCCGCCGCGACTCAACATATAGCCAAGGCTATGGACTCTCTGTATCGGCAGGGTGCGTTTAACGAGGCTGAAGCGCATTTGCTCGGCACGCTGAAAGCCTGCGGAGAGGATTGCTCGGCGCCGGTCAAGGCCAGAATCTGGATGTACATCGGAGTGGTTCGCGTGGATGGCCGGCATCAGCCGGCAAAAGCCAAGCAGGCATTCGACGAGGCCGTGAAGCTCGACCCCAGCGTCCAGCTCGACCGGGCCGTGGCGTCGCCGGAGGCGGCAAGTTTGTTCGGGAAGGCCAATGGAAGCATTCGAGAAGCACCGCCTGCAAAGCCATCACCTGCTGGGGGCACCGCCTCAGCTCCCATGACACATCCTGGCGGGTGCACGATAGACTCGGAATGCAAGGGTTCTCGCGTTTGCGAAATCGGTCAATGCGTTGACCCGACCCAAAGTTCCCGAGCACGAGCTGCACCCAGCAGCTGGCCACCAGCACCCGCCGCGCCGCAGCCGCCGCCAACGGTCGGGCAAGCGCAACCACCTCCCGCGACGTTCTCCGCACAACCAGCGTATGCACCTGCGCAGCAGTCGAGCTGCTATCCAGCGTGCCGGTCCGGTTACGTTTGCAGTCAAGGAACCTGCGTATCAACATGCAATCCACCATGTAGCCCGGACCAAACCTGCACTCCCAACGGGCAATGCTTGCAGTCAGTCACAGCCGTTCCGACGGGTGAAGTTGACTCAAGCTGGGCGCGCAGTGCCGCCGCATCCAGATCGTCCCACGTTGGAGAGGCACGCCGGGGTGTACACTTTGGAGTTAGTGGAGGCGTAGGGGGTTGGATCGGACAATTTCAGAATGCCGGTGGCGGTGGCGTATTGGGCGGATTCATCAACATCGGGTTCGGAGCCTCGACGGATTTGCGAATTGGTGTGACGACCATGTTCGGGAGCATCGACAAGCTCGATACGGTGGTGTTGGTCGGCGTGCCTGTTTCATATCGGCTCAACCTTAGCTCGGTGTACACAATGATGTTCGGTGCCAATCTCGGCATCCGTTCCGATAACCCAACCGTGTGCACGACGGAATTCTATTACACTGGAAATAGTTACGGTACCTATTATCCCTGCAACAAGGCGAGCGAACTCGGGCTATATGTGGGCCCTGAGGTGTCATTCGCCACGTTCCGATTCGGCTCCAAGCGGCAATTCGAGCTTGCACTGGTGCAGGGAATTGCCTTCCCCCTCACTAAGAGCCAGGACGTGGACGACGATCATCTGATGATTCTTTACGATAACATCGTGTTTTCGGCACTATTTCTCTAACAGTGATCTCTTGCGTAGCTGTAGGTTCGGGCTGGTGATCGATGCGGTCCACCACTTAGTTCGGCAACCGAGCTTTCAACCGCTCGATAATAGCTCTAGTCACGGGGTTGTAACCGTAACCGGGACTATTGCTTGCTGATGTCAAACCCTTCGGACAAATGGAAGCGACGATTGAATTACCCTGCGTAGTCGCGGCGGTCGAATCGGCGTAATCGTGTAACACGGCGATTTCACGCAGGCCTGGGTAGCCCTTGGCGGCTACTTGCGTGGTCCCGTTGCACAGGGGCTTGTCGTAGTTGGGTACGCCCACCGCGGTGCCAGCCCCGTCGGCTTGGTACGTCTGATCGCAGCAATCATTCGGATTCAAATACTTACAACTGGCGTAATCGTTGGAGCCTGCCGTGCAGGCGCAGGCACGAGACGCCACTAAAGGAAATATGCAAGCGTATTCCAAGTCTTCGAGCGCTGTGTTGTACTCACCCCCATTGGGATTCGCGTTGGTAGGCGCGACGGGACCGGGCGCGGGGGCGGGAATTGATTGGGTGCTCCAGGGTGCCTTGTTAGGAATCACGTCTACGCTACCCGACTTGCCATCAACATTTCCTCCCGCCACGCGCGGAACTATAGACTCAATCATGTGCATGTCTTGCGGGAAGATGTTGGCGTTATCGTCCCCGTAGATCATGCCCCAAATTCCCGTTGAGCCGGGATTGTTGGGCTGAGTGCCGCCCGTGCCGCCAGTCCAGGCCGGATCCGTCACCGGAATATAGACAAGATTTCCGTTGGCATCGAGGTTGCCAATGTCCTGCCAGGGTACGCCGATAATTCCGGCGAGGAAGATGGCCGAGTTGTCCGCTCTGGGGATCGATTGCGGATAGCCTTGCAGAGCTGAGCCGTTGTTCAAAGTGCCGACGGTAGTGCTGTAGAGTGGATTCGGCATTGTGCGGCTTCCGGGACTGCAGGAAGCGCCAATTGTTTGCGCATACGTGCAATTGCAGTCCATGTCCCCGTATGTTTGATCCGGGCACAACACCGGATTGGTCAGCCCGACCACGTAGCGCGACTTGGGATACAAGAACTCATAACCAAAACGCCGCTTCTGCTGCCAGCAGCGGATATTGGCCTGATACGTGCCGTCATCCACGCCCGCCGCTTGACCATTAGGACAGCTAGACGGGCAACCCGAAGGCGGGCTTGCAGTACAGGAGTAGCAGCATTTGTCGTTGGGGTTGGTGGCACATGGGGTCGAACCGGTGGGAATTGAAGCACTTACGTCATCGCTGACCCAGCCCACGTCTGTGTCGCGGACAGAACAATCATTTTCGTCCGATAGCATGACTATCGCCACCAGAGAATCAGGCCGCAGAAACGCCGCACGCTGGAGCAAGAGCGTGTCGTCGCTGCCTTGACGGCTCGTTGAAATTGTTGACCGGAGCAGCCAGCGGTAAAATAGGCGGCACGGGATCAATTAGAAAGCGAAACCAACCTTCCAGCTGAGCTTCGAAGCCGCAGCCAGCTTGTTGCGTCGCAGTAACCATGTCCGTGAAGATTTTACTGGCATCATTCAAATCCTGCTGGGAGACATCTTTCGGAAGGTTCGCATTGCCCCAGGCCAAGAAGCCATATACGTTTCCGGACGAGTCCGTTGGGAGGGTCGCATATTGCGATTGCGGATCAGTCAGAATATCAGTCGGAGTGGCTTGGGCGCGAGCCAACGTCCCGATCAGATGTCCCTCGTCGTTCACATCGGGCGGTTGAAGTATGGGTTGGCCGTTGGCATTCGTATACGCCGTAGGTGCGCCGGGGTCACAAACTGAGTTCGCTCCGTGGTCACCCAAACTGGATGTCACAATGCCAATGTGGATATCGTTGATTGGCTTAAATTCGAGCTGGCCAGTGGCACAAATTGGCCCGCTTTGAGTCAATTGACTCACCCCCAAAACCTGTCCCGAGCCGTCCACACAATTGGGCTGCGCCAATTGTGCCAACAGATTCGGCACGGACGTGGCTAACACTTGCTGCTTATCCAACATAGATGATGAATTGTCGATCATGTACAGAATATCGACCGCCGCCACGGGACTACTGCTTACCGCACCACCCGCAGTCGAGCCGCCAGCCTTTGCACTGGTTCCACCAACGCTCGTGCTGCCGCCAACGCTTCCGGCTCCACCCGACATGTCAACGAGCTGTCCTTCTGGTACCGAGCAAGCAACCGGCACTGAGAGTGCCGCCAACAACATCAAAAATCGAAATTGCCTCATAATAGGCTCCATCAGAAAGATCCGGTGACAATCAAGCTCGACGATTGCGCGCCGACGACTGGCGTTATAGTGAGATGACGCACGTCAACTGATGCCGTCTTCGATGTTGTGTCTGGACGGCGCCGTGAAGCGAAGAATCCCCCCGGTAATTAGACCCACAGCTCCTACCCCGAAACGCGACGTTGGCCATCGTCGCGTAGTTGTGCGCAGAATGGCGCAGATCGACGCCAGCCTGGTTGCATTCGGTGGGTGCATTCGGCGAGACAATCATTGTGCGACTGGTTCTCTTTGCTGTTTGCTTCGAGCCCGAACACGATGCCCGCCGCCAAGCCTAAGATACCGATACCCCCGGCAACGTGAGCCCATTGGCGCTGAGTGATGCCATGGCTGGCGGTGGTTCCTTGGTCCGTCATGGTGTCGTTGACTGGCGGCTTGGCGATCGCTGTTGTCCCTGTACTAACCGGCTGTGACTGAGCCATTGCGGCGTCCTCGAGCGCCGGGATTTCCACGGCGGCGACTTTGCCGTCAGCTTCGACGCGCACCGTCTGCGACCAGTCTTTCTTGCCTGGTGCTTTGGCAACTATGACATGCTCACCCGGATCGACCGGAACGCCCACACCCCAAGTCGCTTGCCCCACATCAATGCCGTCGCGCTTGACTTCCAAACCGGGTGCGCGCCGCGCCGCGGCAACGGTTATCGTGATCTTCGAGAGCTTGCCGAAGAGCGCGCTAGCCCGATCGCTGGCTACGCGCGCACGCTCGGGTTGCGCGGCTTTGTGCGCGGCTTCTGCGGCAGCCTGAAAGGTTGCCCAGGCGCTCGCTGTTTGCCCGTTCTTTTCATAGCATTCACCCAAGTAGAGCAGCGTGCCCACGGCTGGGTCGAGCTTATCGCTATCGACGAGTTTCGGACAAGCCTCGGCGAATTTGCCGTCTTGCATCAATTGTCGCGCGTCTTGAAACAATGCCTCGGCCGCGGCTTGCTCTTGAGCGCCAGCCCAGCTGCGGTTGGGGACCAAACTCGTTGCCGCCATGACGATGCCAATGACTGTGAGTTTGTGAATTGATCGCATAATTGTCTGCTTTCGGGGTTCAATACAAACGGCCGCCGAAATCCGTCACACCCGCGGGCTTGGGTTTGGCGTGGCTATCCTGCGAGCTCTTCGGTGCCGCAGGCGCAGCCGCTTCATGCTCGTTGGCGATTTTTTGTTTGATGTCTTTGCGGCTCGGTAAAGTCCTGGTGACCGCGTCCGGGGTCGCATGGCTCGGTGCGGCAGTTGCCAAAGCCAGTGGCGACGGTTCGCTCACCGCCGGCGCAGTTGGAGCGACTGGCGCCTGCGTTGGCTCAACAATAGCAGGCGCGCTCGCGGCAACCGAACCAATGGTAAGGCAGCAGCCGCCGACGATTGCGGCGCAGGCCTGCGCGCGATGATGACCACGGCTGCCACCGCCGCAGCAATGAACAAAACCACGGCCGTTGCTCCAATCATCAAACCGGGACGGCGCTTAGTTTCAGGACGGGTCTGGCTCCAAGGTGCAGCCGTGCCGGTGGTCGCCTGGGCTGACGTCTGAGCTGGAGCGACACTCGTCGAAGAGGGCGGCAGTGCCAGCGCACTCATCGACATGCCGGCAGTTTGCAGAACACGCGCAGCACCCTCAGCGGAGAGTCGGCCTCGCTTGGTCCCAAACGGCATTAAAGCAATCGCGAGTTCGGCGACATTCGAGTAACGCTTCGCGGGCTCTTTTTCCAGACAGCGATCAATGACGGCCTGCAATCCGTCCGGCACACCCGGGCGCCACTCGCGCAACCGCGGGGTTGGCTGCGTGAGGACTTTACTGCAAAGCTCGGTGATGCTTTCGGCCTCAAATGGCGTTTTCCCGGTCAAAAGTTCGTGCAGTGTGACCCCGAGCGCCCAAATGTCTGAAGCAGCGCCGACGTCGCGAGAAGATGCCATTTGCTCAGGCGACATATAAAGGGGCGAGCCCATGAGTGTCTGTGTGCGTGTCATCCCCATGTCAGTCCCAGCCGCTGCGGCCCCGGTGACTTTGGAAATCCCAAAGTCGAGCACCTTGACCGACTCATTGCCGTCGGTCTTTCGAATCACGAATAGATTCGATGGCTTAATGTCGCGGTGAATAATCCCGATGGCATGCGCGTCAGCCAAGGCTTGACAAGCTTGCAATGTGAAGTCGACCGCCTGATCGATGGGAAGCGGCCCGGAACTTCGTAGTCGGGCGCTCAAATCGGCCCCTTGCAGGTATTCCATCACCATGTAAGGCGCGCCGTTCTCGAGCTTACCCACGTCGAGCGTGCGCGCTACGTGCTCACTTTTGATCTTAACCGACGCACGCGCTTCACGCGCGAAGCGCATCACGGCTTCAGAATTGCCCAGAGCCTGCGGCAGCAGGAACTTGATGGCAACCGGCTCGTCGAGCTCCAGATGGTGCGCAACAACCACCATGCCCATGCCGCCCTCGCCAATACGCCGCTCGATGCGGTACTTACCCGCCAGCACTTCGCCTTCACGGACGCCATCAGTGACTTGCGACCCGCTATCCATGTCAGCTCGCCGCTTTCATTGGTAACATCGGAACCAAACTGAGGGCAATTGCCCGCAGTTTCAGCCGATTGGACCCACTTGTCAAGCGGCGCAAGCCTCGGGCGCCCGCCCAGCCGGAATTGCTTGTGAAGGAACCCAGGTAACATCATGCGTCGAAAGGGTTGCACGTCCGGTTCCTCGGGTCTTTCAGCGTGTAAAATGCGACGAGCCAAACGAATGGGTACACGGCTCACTATTCACACTCTGATTGCGGTGCGCACTGTGAAGAGTCCTGTTAGCCGCGGCGCGACAGGCAGGCCTAATCAGGCGCTGTACGCACAAGGTTGAATCGCGTATGCTGGTTCCCCATGAGAATTCGTCACGTTCTGCTGATTCTCTTTTTTGCCATGGCGCCAGTCTCGTGTAACAAGGCGGAGCAAGAGAAAAAGATCGCCGAGATACAGAAATCCGCCGATGAGAAGGTCGCGAAAGCCGAGCAAGATGCCAGGGAAAAGATAGCCGCGCTCGAGAAACAGGTCGAGGCGATCAAGGCAGAAGCCGCTGACGCCTCGGCGCAGGTCAAAGCCCAAGCCGACGAGGCCGTAAGCAAGGCGCAACTGAGCGCTGACGAAGCCGCGAAGGCCGTTCAAGCTGCCCTAGCCAAGGCCCGCGAGGCGTACAAAGCCGATGCTCGCACACACTTAGCCGATCTGAATCGGGAATTGTCAGAAGTAACCAGTCAAGCGGCTAAGATTCCAGCCAAGGAAAAAGCCGGCTACGATAAGGCACTCAAGGAGGTCGTGGCGCATCAAAAGGAAATCGCCAATGACATTCTAGCCTTCGACAAAGCCGCGCTCGAAACATTCAAGACAGCCAAAGCCAAACTCGCCAAGGACCTGGCGCTAATGAAAGCTGCCATCAAGAACGCACGCTCGAAGTTGCCGAAACATTGAACCCGAGCGGCCGCTCGCAATTCGGCCGATCTGGCTGGGGTTGCTCTAACCCTAAAGTACTGGACCATATCAGCTTGACATGGCGCGGCCCCATAATCAATAATTGAAGGTTGATTCCCGCTATGACAGCCAAAGGGGCAAGAGCAATGACACACGCAACTCCTTCAGCACTTCGCGATACTGCAATTGCTCGGCAACCAATTGGGCACGCGTTAATTCTATTTAGCATGAGCGCGATGCTGTCAGCCTGCAGCGGTTCTCCTTCGCCCACTTGCGGAGTAGCGGGCGGTAGTACCGGAATCGATCCCTGCGCGAGCACGGGTGGCGCAACTACCAGCAGCGGCACTGCCGGTGGCGGAAATACGAGCGGCGGCACTACGAGTAGCGGCACTGCCACCGGTGGCACTACCAGCGGCGGCGGGACAGCGGTAACTTGCCCCGCTCCGCCA
Source organism: uncultured delta proteobacterium (assembly GCA_963835565.1). Lineage (GTDB taxonomy): Bacteria > Myxococcota_A > Polyangia > Polyangiales > Polyangiaceae > FEN-1139. The sequence goes on along the minus strand of CAWIGY010000029.1, from coordinate 4,671 downwards.
AGCGGCGTATCGACTGACGTTTCCAACGCTTACACGTTAGAAAACAACACCCGAGCTGCGATGGGTATTCCTTGCGCCACCATGGTGAGCACACTCAACACCTGCGCCATGAACCACTGCCAGTATTACGTTCAGAACGTCTCGACGTCGGCAACATCGCCGAGCACCGGGGCTGCATGCGCCTCAGAGGCCACAGCTCACAGTGAGATTTCCGACTGCAATCTCTTCACGGGCGCCGATCCGGGCGCTCGCGAAAAGGCCGCCGGTTACACGGGCACCAACTGGTCGGAGGACATGGCGTTTTTGAACAACGGAACGCAGGCTGTCCAAATGTGGATCGACAGCGTCTGGCACCGGACTCCAATTCTCAGCCCCTGGGTGCGGGACTTTGGCTACGGCAACGCCAGCGCGGGCAGCGGTTCCAGTGCCGCCAAATGCGACACCATGGACTTTTAACACTGGAACGACAACAGCAGCGACAGTCGTCGCGACTTATCCGTATGCGGGGCAGACCGGTCTTCCCGTTTCGTTCAATGGAGCCAATGAAGGGCCGACTCCGCCTGCGCCTCCCAATGGTTGGCCAAGCGGCTATCCCATCCACATCTACGCGAAAAAGGCGACTATTACCACGCATGAGCTCAGGGTAGGCAGCTGCACGGGCACCACTTTGGATCACCAGTGGATTACGCCGGGCAGCGCCGGCGATCCCGATAAACTATTGACTAACGAGCAGGTGATGTACGGCAACGCACCGCTTACATCCAAGACCACGTACTGTGTCATCATCCAGGGAACTCAGGCAACTACGCCTGCCCAAAACTGAATCTGAGTTGGACGTTTACTACGAAGTAGCTCGGAACGGCACGATTCCCTCGCATGGTTGCACTGCGCGTTTGCGTGCCGGCAAAACCAGAAATCGGCCAGCGTCTTTTGCGGACTGGCTCTTCGGCGCTGGGCTGAGGGGGCACCCATGGCTCGAAGCGCAGCCTCTCCCGAGTTTGTCGGGTCAAAAGATTCTCGGCCAGGCGATGGGTTTGGTCCCATGAGTGTCCCAACTTTGCACTCTTGCCCCAGGGGAAAGGCGCGCCCCATCGAGCAAGCGTGCCTTTCGTCTATTTTGCTTCAACGCGGGACGGTCCTGGGTTGTTCTACCGGGCAGCATGACTTTTCCTCGCCTCGTCCAATCGGCGCCGGCAAAAGCCCAGCCGCTCAGTGGTCGAGAAGACGACTCCCTGATGACGCTTGCGCAAGCGGGGTCGCGTGAAGCCTTCGCCGTGTTAGTCGAGCGCCACGCATGGCGCGTTGTTCAGACTTGTCACAGGTTCACGGGCGATCGTGAGCAGGCCAGCGAACTTGCGCAGGGAACCTGGGTGATGGTTTGGGAGGATCGTGCGCGCTACCGACCTGGAACTGAGTTCTTGATTTGGCTAATCACCGTCGCTCGCAATCGTTGTCGCAACGAACTTCGTAGACAGCACGTAGTCGAGCGTCATGTGTACGCCGTTTCGCCGTTAGGAGCAGAGCCTTCCCCAGGTCAGATCGACTCAGTGCTGCTCGAGGAGCGCCAACGTCGAGTTCACGAAGCGCTGAGCCAGCTGTCGCCCGTGATGCGAGAGGCGCTTCTCATGCGCTACGGTGAGGAGCTCCGCTACGACGAGATGTCAGCCGTCCTCGGCGCTCAAGAGTCCACACTTCGCTCACGAGTCCACCACGGCTTGAAGTTGCTCAAGCGTCACCTGGAGAAGAGCCTATGACCCGGACCCGATGCCCGTCACAAGACGAACTCGTGCGCTTTGTCAACGCGGATCTTTCCCCGGAAAGCTCCAATCGCGTCAGTGAGCACCTGAGTCAATGCCAGACTTGCAGTCAAGAGGTAAGGCAGCTACGTTCGATAGTCGAAGATTTGGGCGGGGCGCGTGCGATCGAACTGGACGTCGCCGCCCATGTGCAGGACGTGATGCGCCGGTTGGATCAACCAGCGACTCAGCCGAAGCGCGCTCGGTCAATGGCGCGGCTTGCTGCAATCACGGCAATGGCCGCATCGGTCGCCTTGCTGATTTATGTCGTGGGCCCGCGCGAAAGGTCGCCGGAGGGTACTTGGCAAGCGCGAGGCAGTTCGAACGGTGCGTCGCTTTCGCGAGACGTTGGGGTACAGGTCTACACTCTCGCAAAATCGCCGCAGCCGCTGCGCCCGGGTGACGTTATCGCGCCGGATGCGGCGCTGACCGCAGGACTTCGCAACCTGGGTCACGCGACCGCTCATGTGTTGCTCTTTGCCGTAGATTCCCGCAATGCGGTGCACTGGATCACGCCCAAATACACGCGGGCGGATGAGGACCCCACAGCAACTGAATTGACGAGAACTCAAGAGGAGCGCGTGCTCCCGAATTCCGTTGTATTCGACGACTTAGCTCCCGGCCCAATGCGTATTGTCACGATCGTAAATCCGGGTCCGGTTCGAGTCTCCCAAGTGGAGAGCTTGTCTGAGCCAGAGCTCGCCCAAGGAAATTTGGCGCACCGCTTTGCAGGTGCTGAAGTCCGGGAAATCGTCGTGCAAGTTAGACAGGCCAACCGAGGGAACGCACCATGAGTCACCGCTTGTATCATTGTTGGCTGCTGCTCGCACTTGGTTTATTTTGGATGGGCCTTGCAGGTGCCGAACCAACAAAACCAAGAATGACCTATGCGGTGGTGATCGGTAACAATCGAAGCCTGGGAGGGCGCAGGCCAGACTTACACTACGCCGACGATGACGCAGCCCGCTACTTCGAACTCCTTCAGACGATGGCACCGGGGAATGTCTCGCTTGCTGGCAGATTTCGACCGCGACACGGCCCTGCTTTTCCCTCAAACTCGCGTCCATGCTTCAGCGCCAACGCGCTCGGCATTGCTTCGGATCGGTTCCGATATTGCCCAGAAGGTGCGCGCCGCAACCAGTGCCGGTCAGGAAACACAGGTCTACTTCATCTTTGCGGGGCACGGTGACGTTGACCAAGGCCTTGGTTTCATCGAACTTGCCGATGCGCGCTTCACCTCGAGCGATCTCGAAGCCTGGTTACGCCAAATTCCGTTCACGCGGGCCCACGTCATTCTGGATAGCTGCAACTCTTTTTTCATGCTCGGTGTGCGCAAGCCGGGTGGGCGCCACTTTGCGACTCCTGAAGATGACGCCAAGGCATTGGCTTCACGTCTGCCCAATGTGGGCGTATTCCTCTCGACCAGCGCCGAAGGCGAAGCCTTCGAATGGTCGGAGATCCAGTCTGGGATTTTTAGTCACGTCGTGCGCTCGGGGCTGCTCGGGGCCGCAGACGCTAATGGCGACGGCAAAGTGAGCTACCTAGAGCTCGCCGGCTTCGTCGAAACTGCTACGGCTGATGTGCGCAACTCCAATATGCGTCCTCACATATTCGCCCGTGGCCCCTTTGCTCGCAATGAAACGCCCATCGTGGACCTGGGAGGCCGCAACGGGCTCGCGACGTTTTCGACTGAGCGATGCGGCGCCGCTTCGCATTCGCTTGCGAGACCAGGATGGTTTGCCGATGCTGGACGCTAATGCGGAAGCAGGAACTCGCCTCGAACTTGTTTTGCCAGAGAGTTGGGCGAAAGGGGCGCTTGTCGAGCGAGCCGCTCGCAAGAACGAACCGTCCGCGCAGCTGAGCGTTTACGCGGTGCCCGAATCGTCCGGCGTCGTTGAATTGGCATCTCTGGAGCCCGTAGCAGCGCGCGGTGACGCACGCGGTCCTGACGAAGTCTTTCAAAATTTATTTGCACGTCCCTATGGTCCGGTCGCTTTTGCGGCATACGTTGCCGATCGTAAGTCGCGGCCGCCCGAGGTGTACGGCGTGTCGCGTGAAGATACGTTACGGATGCAGCTAGTGCTGAGCGAAATCGAGCAGGCGGAGCGCAATCAGCGCATCTTGGCGGGCTCGGGCTTGCTGGGCGCAGGCGTCTTGCTCGGAGCCATCGGGGCCACTCGAATATCACTTCGGCAACAGAATTCCCGGATTTTCGCAGAATGCGGCTCACAATTGGGGAATCTTCGGCATGGCAGTAGGCGGCGTTTACGCGCTTTGGGGGGGCTATTCACTCGCCTTTTTAAGGTTTGACGGCGAGAAAGCAGCCGCCGAATTTCGTGCCGTCATTGAATCTGGCGGCGACCCGGCGCATGCCTTTGCGCTGGCAGATGCACGTCTGCAATATTTGGTCGCGCGTGAGCGGCGCGGTCGTTGGATACGAGGTATTCTGGGAGGCACGCTAGCGCTTGCCTCGGTGCCGTCATGATTGGGTACGAGCTATCCCATTCTACTCCTGAGGAGCGATATGACTTGCGCGACTTGGGCGGATTAGTTTTGTGCTGGGTGGTGTGCTGCTGGCGAGCGCTTTGCTGATCGAATCCCCGGCAGAACGCCTCACCAAGATCTGGCGCGACGATCCGAGCCTGATTCAGTTTCAACCCACCGTCAGCGCGTCGGCCCAAGGCGCGATGTTTGGTCTCGTCGGAACCTTTTGACTGCCACGATTCGGACTCACGGAGTATGCCCGAACCATTGCGCGTCCAGCAAATCGGATCAACTCCACTCTCTGCACGGGTGAGCTCAACGGCACCGGCTGGGCGGGGAAATCAGAGAACGAGTTCGCTTTCAGTCTTAGAAAGTGACCCACTTATTGGTA
>CAWIGY010000028.1:0-60792 GCA_963835565.1 uncultured delta proteobacterium | reverse complement strand
AAGTCACTGACCCCGAGGTGATATTTTTTATCCGCAACCATGATATGGATAGGAGCCACATCCAGGGCCCGGTCTTCGCCGAAAAAGGCGATCCGCTTTGTCTGGAGGAGATGGGCGCCTACCGCATCTACGGCCACGGGATCGGTCCCCACGATCAGCCCCCTATAGGGCCAGACGTATCTCCTGTCGAAGAAATTGGCTCCCCTTCCATAGAATTGGGGCGTGAGGGCACAGAGGATATTCAGGCGGGTCTTTCCCTTTACAATGGGGTAAGTCCATATTTTGCCCAGGGGCGAGCAACCTTCGTCGTGGTAGGCCGGATGGGTTAGGGACAAACTGGATGTAATTTTTCAGGCAGGTCCCGACCCCGGCCCAGTGATGGGTCCTTACGGGTCGCACATTGACCAGCGCAGTCGCATTGAGGAAGATCGGATTATCGAGGACTCCCCGGTCAGCGATGTCGATATTTTTTTCCGCCACTCCTGCATCCAGCAGCCGGCGCTTGATAGCCGCTTCCAATTCTTTGGGGGTGCGGCAGCTTCGGCCATGAGTTACTCTTGATCCCCACCACATCCGAACTCTTGAACAGCTTTCTGCCAGGCTTCCAGGGGTTCATTTGTTCCCAGGAGATTCTTAACAGCTTCATCCAGCATCGATTGCACGATCTCCCCTTGAACTTTGCCCTGGTCCCCCAGCGCCTCAGCATTCCGGATGAGAACGACTTTCGCCGTTGGCTCTGCCCGAGCTTCCCCGGGATCCCTGGTCCCAAGGTAGCGGCCACCGCGGTTCCAGCTGCGACTCGAAGAAAATCCCTGCGGGTGATGATTTTTTCTTCCATCTGACTCAAGCTCCTTTCTCTATGGGATATGAAAACTCCTCCTCTCTTCAGGGGAGCAGAGGACTGCGTGAGGGGAATCTAGCTTCAATGTCTCCAGGCAATTTTTCTTCCGTAGCCTTGAGCAGGGCCTCGGCATCAGCTTCCGTGGGAGCTCCAAAGACGATGAGAACAAATTCATTCCGCTGCCGGGCAAAGGTCCATTTGCCGTCTTCCGTTTTTGAACGATCTTTCCCTCGAGCATCCGGAAGGTAAGCCTTCATGAAGCTCTGATAAGCATCTCCGGCCTCTTTCAAATCGGGGTATCGAATCAGAAGAAGTTGGGTTTTCTGTTTATCCCGAAGGTATTGAGCGAGCACGGCTTCCGTTTTCCGGTTCAGGTTCAAGATATTCTGGTGGGCGATGAAAAACCGCTGGTTCAGGAGAACGTGACTCTTAAGATAACGAATGCTCTTATCGACCAGTCCGAAGTCCTTGCCCGGAATAAAGCCAACCAATTTCGGCTCCGGACCTGTCGCCGGGATTGAATTTGCCGTAGCCCTACCCAGCTTGAGGATTGCCGATTCAACATCCGCCCCTTCCCCTTCTGCATAGATGCTGACAAAATACTTTCCTTTCCAGAACCGGAGCAGCCCTCCCCCAAACTCCGATCCCTGGCCGATCCCTGCAGCTTCATCCTGATGCTCAAAAGAAAATACCCCATAAGCATCCTCTGAAGAGGCCATTTCATAGAGTTCAACGGTAATAGGAGGCTGATTCGATTTCTCAAATCGGCGAACCGTGAGATTCTGAAAACCATACGCCAGATAAAGCTCTGCGGCGCCATCGATGTAATCGAATAGGGTTTTAGAATTGTATTTCATCTCCTTCCCGTCCCATTTCCAGCCCTCGTCTTCCGATGGCAGGGAGATCTCTTGGTTCATTTTCCCCTTCTCTTCTCCCTTGACTATTCGGGCTGCCGTAAACATCAAAACTATGATAACAAAAAAAGTCCAAATCCGCATATCAGATTCCCGTTACCCCTAAATAGGGATACATACCATTTTTAGACTCATTATAGCAGAATGCTTTCAAGGCTGAAACAAGTAAGTTCCTGCCTTTTTCCCCAGCGTCGACACGAGTAAAGTTTCTTCAGTCTGTATTAACAAATCACCGATCTTATCCCCGCCTTCCCCTCCTGCCTACGGGCAGGCCCTGAACCTAACATGGTACAGGACAGGCAGGGATTGACCCTATAGACATCGTCAAGTTGGGCAACACGGTTTTCCCTGGAACCGAGCCCGAAAACGAGGATTGACAACGGTGCTATTAAAAGAATAGATTATTATATGGCGGTCCTGAACATGACATTCACGTATAAGAACGGAAACCCTGAAGGCGCGGTGGTAGTGGCCCACGACATCACCGAGCGCAAGCGGGCCGAGCAGCGGATTGCCCGGCTGACGAAACTCTATTTGGTGCTGAGTCGCGTGAACGAAACGATTGTCCGGACTCATGACGAAGAGGTATTGCTTGGAGAAGTCTGTCGTATCGTCGCCGGAGAAGGAGAATTTCCACTCGTCTGGGTCGGGAAAGTGAAGGGACGACAGGTGAAGCCAGCAGCATCGCACGGTTCAGCGGCAGACTATCTAAAAGAGATCAAGGTGGAAGTGGATGGAGCTCTGGGCACTGGTCCAACCGGCACCTGCATCCGCGAAAACCGGCCAGTGATCAATGATGACTTTGATATCAACCTCTCTACTGCGCCTTGGCGAGAGCGGGCCCTGCGCTATGGGTTTCGGGCATCAGGCGCCTTTCCCCTGCACCGGCAGGAAAGGGTTATCGGTGCACTCACGCTCTATACTCCAAATCCTCGCGCTTTTGACACAGAGCAGGTCAACCTGCTCGAAGCGCTCTGCGCTGACATTTCGTACGCCCTAGACGCCATGCAGCAAGAGAAGCTCCGTACCGATGCTGAGAACACCTTGCGGCAGCGCACCCTTGAACTTCAGCAACTGACCGAGACTTTGGAAATGCGAGTTCAGGAACGAACCCAAGAATTGGCGGCAATTAATGAAGAATTGAGGGCGGAAAATGAAGAGCGTCTGAGAGTAGAAATTGAATTACGGGAGTCGGAGAATGATCTTCGGCAGCTCTCTACGGCACTCCTCAGTGCCCAGGAGAGGGAAAGAAAGCTGATCGCCCAGGAAATCCACGACAGCATGGGAGCGTCCCTGGCAGCCACCAAATTCAAGGTGGAGACGGCACTCACGGAATTGGGTAACGACAGTCCTCAAACGAGAGGCCGCATTGGAGAGCATCATCCCCATCATTCAGGGGACAATGGAAGAAGCCCGAAGAATCCAGATGTCCCTTAGGCCTTCCATGCTCGATGATCTCGGGATCCTGGCGACCATCAACTGGTTCTGCCGACAATATGAATCCATTTATCCCTCTATTGGCGTCAGAAAGGAGATCGATGTTCAGGAGCATGAAGTGCCAAATTCCTTGAAGATAGTAATTTACAGGGTCTTGCAGGAGGCCTTGAACAACATTGCCAAACACAGCAGAGCAAGCGTGGTACTTCTCTTCTTACGGAAGAATAGCCAAACGATGGAGTTGACCATCCGTGATAGTGGACAAGGGTTCGACCTGGAGGAAGCATTTTCTCGGAAAGGCACTACTCGCGGGTTGGGGCTTGACAGCATGAGGGAGCGGGTTGAGCTTTCAGGAGGATCTTTTTTAATTGAGTCGAGAAAGGGTGCAGGAACAGTACTCCGGGCAACATGGCCATTAAATAGTTATAGATTTACCCGCGCCAGTTTCACCGGTCATGACGTTGAGACCGGACGCGAGCTCCAATGACACATCGTCAAGCAGAGCTAGACCGCGAATCCGCAAAAAGCACAACATGACTGCGTGAGGATCTAGCTGAAAGCCGGGCACAATGCTGCAATGGCTCCAGACAGCCGTTTTCAGAGGATTAGCGAGAGCGGACAGCGATCGCTCCCCGGCCGAGCGACCCGAAGCCTAGTAAGTATTCGTTTAGAACCCATAAATCTTGAAATAGACTCAGTAATCTGCCGCGCGCAGGGTCGGGCCCCTGCGCGCCAACAGAACGAAGTATTCCCGGAAAGGCACGGAGATTTTGGCGCTTTTGCAAGCGACTGACTCAACGGACTTGGAAAAAATGAGGTTGCCAAAGCCCGCGAAAGACCTGCAAAGGCAGGCCCAAATGCATTGTTAGTTATGAACCAGTAGCGACGAATAGCAACCCAAAGTAAAAAGGAAATCGATGATCGACCCGAGTGAGCCGTGCAGAACTACGCGCCCAGCGTATAGCCAGCGATCGATTAGCTTCTGGTTTAACCCAAGGTGGTGTACCTTGAGCCTATCGTTCGTATTTGCGTTCGGTGCCGCCGGTTGTCGCGGACAACGTAGCCGTGATTGTGAAACCTTTGTGACCGCCGTAAACGGCGTGCTATCGGCCATTGATCGCCACATCACTCAAGTTGATGGAGGAGAGCTGACCAATATCAATGACATGCGCGAGCTGGCCCGGCTTTATCAGACGCTGGCCGACAAAATCAATCACATGCGCCTGACGACTCCTGAACTTGCGCGGGACTCTCAATCATACCGGACCATGGTTAACACGGCGGCGAATGCCGCCAATCAAGTGGCGGATGCGCTGGCGGCCGAGGACCTCGAGAAGGCTCTGGTCGCGCAAAACCAATTTACAACGGTCGTTGCCGAAGAGGACAAGGTCGTGCAAAGGATCAATGGGTTTTGTGCGGCACGCTGACATCCCGTGATCGCCGGTTATACGCCGATCCAACTCGGCTCCAATCGCCTTCCAATGGAATCACGCAATATGCCATTAGCCGCTGCACCGCCGAGCCCCGGGCTTGGGGCTTTTCAATGGCTGACAGCCTCCGAACGGCGCTGTCATTGGTTGCTGGCACTTTTCACACTCGTCACTCGACTGCCACTTTTAACCTATCCTAAGGCTTGTGACGATGAACAAGTTTATGTTGTCGTCGCCATGGAAATGGTGCGCGGCGGACGCCCTTATATTGACGCCATTGAGCGCAAGCCCCCTTTATTGTTTTACCTGTACGACGCAATTTTGAGACTCTTTCGGCGACTACAACTATTTCGCCCTACATGTCGCGTCACTGCTTTGGACGCTTTTAACCATGGCCGTGCTCTATGCCATGATGCGCCGGCTATTCGACAGAGGAGCCGCGTTCGTCGCTGCGTTGACCTATGCAATCTACATGGCATGGGCTGATTACACCAATCTTGCTTTCAACGGCGAACTATTGATGAACCTTCCGGTGGTGGCAGCCGTTGCCATTGCATTGCGAAGTTCGCGTTCCAAGTTGCGCCCCGAGCTGCTTGCCGCTGGCTCGCTGGTCGCCTTGGCATTTTTACTCAAGCAACCGTCCGTGATCGCCGGTACGGCCTTGGGTTTCTATGTGCTTCACCGAGATTACCGCAGTAAGCGTGGTCTAAGTTGGACTGGCTCGCTGCTCCACGCCATGCTGTTGGTACTGGGGTTTTCGATTACGCTGCTGGGGGCGGCGCTGTGGTTGTTACGCGTCGGAATACTGGGCGAAGCCTGGTATTGGACGATTGGCAACCATGCCAATCCACTCGGACCGACGACGTGGTTTTTCTGGCACAAGCTTCCCGCCATCGGCATTTTCTTTCTAGCTGAAACTCTGCCCTTGCTACTCGGAGCAGTCCTGTCGATTCGTGCGGGCTCCGGCACCAATGGCATCTGGGAAGGCCGTCGCGCGGAGCTCGCCTCGCTGGTAATGTTTTTGTGCGTCTCACTGCTCGGCGTCGCGGCCAATGGTCAATTCAACTATCACTACTTCCTACAATTGACGCCTCCCCTGGCACTGCTCGCCGCGCCGTTCTTTTCCGAAATCTGGCAGGGCAAGCGTCAACCGTCGGCACCATTTCTGCAGCCAGTGTTTCTCGCCCGCTGGATTGGCATCACGGCCCTGCTATTTCTGGTTGTCAACACCATCGGCCTCGCGCGCAATCGCGGCCCGCACAAAACCGCGCTCTACGTTCGGCAGCACTCGAGCGAAAACGATCGGTTCTTCATGTGGGGTCAAGGCACTGCGCAAACCGGTCTTTACCTGGATGCGCGGCGCCGACCGGCGTCACGCTATATTGCGAGTTTTCCACTAAATGGGCTCATATTCGGCCTGCTTGACGCCAAGCACGACACTCGGTACCGCATCGTGCCGGGCGCGTGGGACAATTTACGCGCGGACTTCGCGCGCCACCCGCCCAAATTTATCATCGATTGCCACGTCGTGCGTGACGGACCATTTTACAAGATTCGCGACTACGACTACTTGAGGGAACTTTTGGATCAGGAGTTTCGCGAAGTCTTCCGCGCCGAAGACGGGGTGGTCTACGAGCGCCAGCCGGGTTACCGACCTAACGGGAATCCTCCCAACCGGTGAAGTCCTGTTTGCCGTTCCTATTTGAATTGCCGGCACGCCGTGCGCCTGATTTCGTTGGTGACCCGCAGGTTCACTACGCCCTTCGGGCGTTCCTCGCTGCGCGACGACGTCGAGGAGTGGTCGAAGGACCAGCACCGTCTACCTCCGTGAAAATGTACAGCGTGCTGTACTTTTTCACTCCGGTTCGTTGCGACGTTTTTATTGTGTTGGTTGCTGTCTGGGTCGGGTCCCAGACAAACAGCAAGAATTAGAGCCCGGCCCAGCCAACTGCATTGCCGAAAAGTTGACTCAAGATGAATGAGTTCTGGGCTTTAAGGTCGCTAATCGGTTGAAATAGTCTGGCTAGCGGTACCGACTGGAAGGATTCCCGTTAGTTAGTTCCCGGCGAAAAATACGAATTCAGCTTGAAAGATGCTGAATTTTATTGTGGAGGACAATGGAAATAATTAGGTCGGGGTATCTGTTTTCTCGGTGAATTCGCAAAAACCACTGAAGAAAGCAGAACCCCGATGCGCGAAAAGATAGCTCAGCAAGCACCCCTGATGCCAGCCCCAATCGCCCACAAGCATGCCCGCGAGCTGCAGCAGATGAGCGAGGTGCTCGGCCAACTGCCGGAGGTCACCGAACTGGTGCACGCGGACTTGGTTCGATGGGGACTCAAACCCAACAAGGGACGCAAAGGGTTGCCGGCCGAGCAGGTTCTTCGTGCTCTGCTCATCAAGCAAATGAATGGTTGGAGTTACGTGGAGTTGTCGTTTCACCTGGCTGACTCCAATTGCTATCGCTGGTTTTGTCGTTTGGGAATTGGTGACGCTACCCCCGAGCACTCGACGCTTCAGAAAGCCATCAAGCACGTCCGCGCCGAAACCTGGGAAACGATCAATCGCAAGCTCGTTGCTTTCTGCGCAGGGCAACGCATTGAGTTGGGTCATAAGGTGCGTACCGATTGCACCGTCGTTGAATCGAACATTCATCATCCGACGGATTCGTCGCTTCTGTTTGATTGCGTTCGCGTCATGGCACGCTTGATGAGAGATGCCCGGGACACGTTTGCAATTCGCTTCTCTGACCACAGTCGGCGCGCCAAGCGACGAGCGCTTGGAATTCTCAATGCCAAGTGCAACTCTGACCGGGTGCGTCTTTATCGGGACCTGCTCAAGGTGACCGCCAAGACGGTTGCCCAAGCTGAGCGCGTTGCCGAGCAGCTGGACCAGGTTGTGGCCGGTGACATCATGACGATTGCAAAAGTCCAATCGCTGGCATCCGAACTGCGGCGTTATGGTGAACTGACGGCTCGGGTGGTGTCGCAAACCGAGCGGCGCGTATTGCAGGGCGAGACGGTACCGGCAACCGAGAAGATAGTTTCCATCTTCGAACCGCATACCGACATCATCGTCAAAGATCGACGTGAGGTGCTATACGGGCATAAGATCTGTTTGACCGCGGGGGCTTCAGGAATCATTACCGATGTGGTGGTGCAGCAGGGCAATCCCGCTGACTCGACTCTCGCTGTCAAGATGATCGAACGGCACTGCGAGATATTCGGCAAGCCACCACGGCAGGCGAGTTTCGACGGTGGATTTGCTTGTCGTGACAATCTTGAAGACATCAAGAAGCTCGGTGTCACTGATGTGGCCTTTGCCAAGAAGCGCGATCTACAAATATCCGAGATGGTCAAGTCCACTTGGGTCTATCGACGGCTGCGCAACTTCCGAGCTGGCGTTGAAGGTATCATCTCATTTCTCAAACGGGGATTTGACTTGACACGATGTTGCTGGAGCGGATGGGCATCATTCAAAGCCTACGTTTCGGCATCCGTGCTTGCGTGCAATCTGCTCGTGGTTGCCCGACATCTGCTCGCCCGCGCCGCCTGAGCTGTGCAGTCCTCGGAGACTGCACGCCAACCGCCAAGAAATCTCCGCTGGCAAGGCGAAGGTGCGCCCAAAGTTGGCATAATTGCATCCACCCAAGACATTCAAGCCTTGCGTGCCCGTTGCGACGGCGATTCCTCACGCGTGCGGCCCGTGATTACGTCCGGCGTTTTCCGAAATTATGCGTTTTTTCGCCGGGAACTAGTTAGCTTCTGGCGAAATATTCAGAAGCCTTGAAAAATGACTTAACAAAAGACGGCGCGCAGGGCCCGGCCCCTGCGCGTCACAGGACTAGACAATCCCGGAGAGGAGCAGAGGCTTGTGCGTTTCTGCGAGCGATTAACTCGACGGTACCGTGAGAAATAGAACAACAAGAAATCAGCGAAAACCCCATAAATTCCCGGAGAAACGCATTTTTCACCAAGAACGAGTTACTTCCTGGTGTAACCTTCGCGGCTCGATGCCGACTGCCCCAGGACCTCTACCTCCGACTGACCAGGACATGCTCACCATCAGTGAGCGCGAAATGCCGAATATACTGGTGCGTCTTGCACGCGCACAGGCGGCTAGCCCGTGGCGTTTCATATTCATCGCGATTTTGACCTTGATCCCCACGGCGTGGGCTACCAGTCGGCTTGGATTTAAGTCGGAGTTTGCCGAGCTACTGCCGGATAATAAAGACAGCGTCATCGAGATGCGTCGCGTCGCCAAGCTTTTGCCCGGGGCATCGACGCTAAGCCTGTTAGTGCAGATCAATGATGGCACCCATCGGATGGCGATGCGAGCCTTCGTTGATGCAATAGTGCCAAAACTTCAGGCGCTCGGCCCTAACTGGGTGGGCGCCATTGACTTCGGCGTGAAGGACACACAAAAATTCTTCGAAGGCCACGAGCTACTCTACGCCAACCTCGACGAGCTAAAAAAGGCGCACGACCGAATTCTCGAGCGTTACGATTGGGAAATCGCCAAAGCGGATGGCACATTGCTGGATGAAGAGGACGCTCCAGCACCGATCACTTCCGACTCGATTGAGCAACAGCTCAAAGAGCGCAAGAGCCAGCGTTCCGACACAGATTCTCCGGCGTCCAACCCGGGCGGCTATTACGAAGCGGCAGACGGCACGTATTCAGCCATCCTGATCCGCACGCCAGTTTCGGGTCGCGCCGCGGTCAATGAGCTGCTTCGAAGGGTCAAGACGGTGGTCAGCGAAGTCAACCCGACGCGTTTCGAGCCAACGCTGCACGTTGGCTACGCGGGCGATATTCTCACAAGTCAGGAAGAGTACGACGCCATCATTAGAGACTTGAGCCAGGTTGGCACGTTAGGTGTTGCGGGCGTGTTGTTGAGTGTGTTCATTTTCTTTCTGCGTGTGCGCACCGTGCTCACCATGGGTGGCACGCTGCTGATTGGGCTATTGTGGACATTCGGTCTCACGCATTACACGATTGGATACCTGAACAGCTCAACCGGTTTCTTGGTGAGTATTATCGCCGGAAATGGCATCAACTACGGCATTATGTACATGGCCCGTTATGTTGAGGCGCGCCGCGACGAGGGCTTATTCCCCGCTCAGGCGGTGTTTGTTGCGCACCGAGATTCATGGTTGCCCACGCTGGCGTCGTCTGCCACCGCAGCCTTCGCGTACGGTTCGCTGATGATTACGAATTTCCGCGGCTTCAAACATTTTGGTATCATTGGGGGATATGGAATGCTGCTTTGCTGGGCAACTACTTACGTGTTCATGCCCGCCATTTTGGTGGCCAGTGAACGGGTATGGCCGGCCTTTCGCGCTCGCCGCGCAGGCGAGCGCCCAACTCGCGCACGCGGTTACTATGGTGTGCTGTTCGCCAAGTTGGCGCTCGGAGCGCCTAGGACTACGGCAGTTGTCGGAGTCGTGCTGGGTCTTGTGTCCGTCGTGCTTTCGGTGCGCTACGTGAAGCGCGACCCGATGGAGTACGACATGTACAACATTCGTACCGACAGCACTGGCAGCGAAAGCGGTACGCGCGTGCTTTCGCACAAAGTGGATGCTGTAGTCGGGCGGATGGGACAGGAGGGAATGGCCGTCATGACGGATCGCATCGACCAAGTGCCTCTGCTCACGGCTGAACTCGACAAGCGCTGGCAAGCGGCTCCCACGGACAAGAAGCCGTTTGAAAAGGTGGTGAGTATCTATTCACTGTTGCCGAGCGACCAAGCGGCAAAGATTCCGTTAATTGAGGAAATGCGCGATAGAATCGGGCGCGCTCGCAGCCACCACTTTATATCGGATGACGACTGGAAAAAAATCGAACCACACTTGCCAAAAGGTGCCCTTATACCGCTTAGAATCGCGGATCTGCCCGAGCAAGTTGCACGCGCGTTCACCGAGCGTGACGGAACCCGGGGACGAATTGTCTACATTGCACCGAGGTCGGGCGAGAGTGTGTGGAATGCTAAATACTTAATGCGCTGGGCCGACAGCTTCCGTTCTGTCAAGTTGCCTACCGGAGAAGTGATCAAGGGCTCGGGTCGCGCCGTAATATTTGCCGATGTGATTCGTGCGATTGGCGAAGATGCTCCTAAGGCCATCACTGTGTCCACCATAGGAACCATTTTGGTCATCTTGTTTGCTTTTCGGGGCAGGCCCATGGCAATTGGCGTGTTCTTACCGTGGCTGCTCGGGATCAGTTCGCTAACTGCATTTTTGTGCTTGAGGGATATCCGGCTGAATTTTCTGAATTTTGTCGCTATCCCAATCACGATCGGAATCGGTGCCGAATACGCCCACAACATGATGCAGCGCTATCGTTTCGAAGGAGCCGCTAAGCTCAAACACGTGATCACAGAAACCGGTGGGGCCGTTACTTTGTGCTCAATGACGACCACGATTGGCTACGTTGCTTTGCTAATGTCGATCAACCGCGGTATTCGTAGCTTTGGGCTGAGCGCAGCTGTCGGCGAAGTGACCTGTCTTTGCGCGGCGGTGTTATGGCTACCCTCCCTGCTGGTCTGGCTGGCGCGGCGGAGCAGCGCGCCATCGGCCGCGTAAAACATACCTATGGGGGCGTCTTCCCGCCAACCACGGGGCAATGCCACATTCATGTTGCTTGACGTCACTCTATAGTCAAAGTAGCAGACCTTAGCGCAAAGATTTCGCGTTTGCCTGCCTGGATACGCGTTGACGACGCAGTTGATGCAAGTCTTACTTATGAGAAGCGCCGCATTGGGTTCGTTCGCAGGCTCGATGTTGCGCGACGAGCTCACCTCTCGGAAGGGCCGGAGGTATGTCATCTTTCAACATTTTACCAAAAGCAAAGTTCGGAGACTGGATTAGCTGGCTCGCGCAACGCTATCGAGTTTACGGACCCAAACCGACTGACGGACAATACACTTTCAGTGTCGTCAAGTCAGTCGACGAGATTGACTTCAACTATACCCAGACGTTGCTGCCACCCAAGAAATGCATCATTCCGCAACGCGAATTACTCTACAATTATGAAACGAGTGGCATGCGTGTACAAGCGGTGGTTGAGTCCGTGCCGACGGTCATTCTGGGCGTACACACCTGTGACCAGCACGCGATTCGCCTATTCGACAGGATCTTCTCGCACGGGTTTACCGAGCAGCACTATCGGTCGCAGCGTGAGAATACAATAATTGTCGGCCTTGAGTGTCTTCGCACTTGTGGGGAACAATCCTTTTGCCGCAGCATGGGCACCACTAGCCCTGCCACCGACGTGTTCGATCTGCATATGATAGATTTGGGCGACGAGTACTGCGTTGAGATTGGCTCCGCCAGAGGTCGCCAGTTGGTGGCGGAATTTCGCGGCATGTTTGTGGCCAGCGACGCAGACCTGGAGCGCCGAAACCAGATTCTGCGCGACAAATGGGACAGTTTTCCCTATCGATTGGACTGTGACGTATCCGACCTTCCGGAACTTGTGGACGGAGCGTCCGAAAGTAGCCATTGGCAGGATCTCGGAAACATCTGCTTGGCCTGTGGCATGTGCACCCAAGTGTGCCCCACCTGTTACTGTTTCAATATCGAGGATCAGGTCGATCTGCGGCTACAACACGGCAGTCGCTATCGTTCGTGGGACTCCTGTCAAATCAACGACTTTGCGCTGGTAGCCGGGGGACACAATTTCCGTCAAAAGCGTGCCGCACGACAAAAGCACCGGTTCATGCGCAAAGCTAAGTACCAATACGACGCCAACGACATGGTGGGCTGCGTGGGATGTGGCCGCTGTGCTACGGCTTGCCTGGTACACATTACTCCAATCAAGACTTTCAATGAACTCTGGCGACGCAAGTTGACTGCAGATGGCCAGGAAGTGGTTGCACAGCCATGAAAACGCTACTTCAGGAGGTTCGCGACCAAGAATCGATATATGTTCCAGTCCCCGCTCGCATCGTAAAAGTCGAAGCGATCACACCGCTTGAGAATTTGTACTCCCTGGCGTTGCCCAATGACATACAACTTGCTCACGAACCTGGTCAATTCGTCCAATTGACAGTCTTCGGTGTTGGCGAGGCTCCGATTAGCATCACTTCGTCTCCGAGTCGTAGTCAGGGAACCTTCGAGCTTGCCATCAGAAAAGTCGGCGATTTGACCAAGGTCATTTACGACATGGGACCAGGGCGAATTGTTGGTGTCCGCGGCCCCTTCGGACGTGGCTTTCCTCTTGCTCGTTTTCGGGGCAAAGATTTGCTGCTCGTAGCCGGCGGCTGTGGAATGGCGCCTTTGCGGTCGCTCATCAATCAAGTACTCGACGAACGTGGCAACTATGGGAATGTCAAGATTCTATACGGTGTGAAGTCACCAGCGGAATTCATGTTCAAGGACGAGCTCCGTCTATGGGCCCAACGCAGTGATGTCGAGTTGCATCTGACCGTTGACGCCCCGGACCTCGGGTGGAATGCTTGCGTTGGATATGTGTCAACGCTTTTTCCCGAGGTGAAAGTCGACCCGCGTAATACGGTCGCGGCGATAATTGGACCGCCCGTCATTTACAAATCGGTAATTGCTCAGTGCAAAGCGAAAGGCATCGCCGACGGCAATCTTTGGCTTAGTTTCGAGCGTAGAATGCGCTGTGGTGTTGGAAAATGTGGTCACTGTCAAATGAATCACATCTACACTTGCCAGCGCGGGCCCGTATTCACGTATACTGAGGTGAAGGAACTTGAGGAGGCTTTCGTATGAGCGACCATAAACC
The DNA here is from genome assembly GCA_963835565.1 of uncultured delta proteobacterium. Classification (GTDB taxonomy): domain Bacteria; phylum Myxococcota_A; class Polyangia; order Polyangiales; family Polyangiaceae; genus FEN-1139. Next base: position 47,420 of record CAWIGY010000028.1, on the reverse strand, counting down.
TCCCAAGCCGAAGATTGCATTCTTTGACTTTACCAGCTGTGAAGGCTGCCAATTGACGGTCGTAGACTGCCTTCAAACGCATCCCGAATTGCTCGAGGTAGTTGAGATTGTAGAATTTCGCGAAGCGCTAACGGGGAATGCGGACCGATATGACATAGCGTTTATCGAAGGCTCATGTACTCGTTCTAGTGACGAAGAACGGCTTGCCTCGATCAGGGCCCGCGCCTCGATAGTCGTGGCGTTAGGTTCGTGCGCGCATATCGCTGGGATCAATGCGATCCGCAATAGGATGCCGCTTGCGGAAGTCCGCAGCATCGTTTACGGCATCGATGCACACCGATTCGACAGCTACCCAGCAAAGCCAATTAGCGCGGTCATTGCAGTGGACTACACGGTTCCTGGCTGTCCCATCGATCCAGACGAGTTCCTGAGAATAGTGACTGTTTTGTTGCAAGGCCGTAGTCCTGAATTGCCAGACTATCCCGTATGCATCGAATGCAAATTGCGAGAGACCGTGTGCGTGTATCAGCAAGGCAGAACTTGCCTCGGCCCCGTCACTCGCGGTGGTTGTCAGGCAATATGTCCCGCCCGCGGCTACGAATGTGTGGGATGCCGCGGGCTCACGTCGAACCCGAATCTTGAATCCTTGCAGCAAGTTATGGCCGAACATGGTCTCAAGCCCGACGTAATTCGAAGCCGACTCGACTTGTTCTTGTCGTGGGAGCTAGACGAGTGGCACGCTAAGGAGACCAATCGTGAGTAATCTGCAGATAAATCTGCACCACGTAACGCGCGTAGAGGGACACGGCAATATTGTAATTGACGTCAATGCCGGTGCACTGGATACCTGCCGCTTCGACATTGTCGAAACCCCGCGGTTTTTCGAAGCCATGTTACGAGGGCGGCCGTACCAGGATGCCTCGCATATTACTTCACGTATTTGCGGCATTTGTGCGGTGGGGCACGCGACTACGTCGCTCCGCGCTACAGAAAATGCCTTGCACATTGTTCCCAGCGAACAAACAGTGCTGCTGCGCAAACTCAATTTCTTCGGGGAGATACTAGACAGTCATATTCTTCACGTCATGCTGCTGGTCGCTCCGGATCTGCTAGGCGTGGGTAGTATAATTCCCCTGGCGCGCACGGCTCCGGCAGTCGTGCATCGAGCCCTGCGCATGAAAAAGCTAGCGGGTGACCTGTGTCGTGCGATATGTGGACGGCATACGCATCCTCTTTCCCTCACGGTCGGAGGCTTTACTCAGTTTCCGACACTGGACGAATTGTCAGAGCTACGTGATCGTCTCCAGGCCGTGCGCGAAGATGTCGATGATACGGTCGAACTGTTGAGTGGCCTGCCGTTTCCGGAATTTCAGCGCGACACCGAATACCTAGCACTATACCGGCCGGAGGAGTATGCGTTCATTGACGGAGAACTGCGCAGTAGCGACGGTGGCAGCTGGCCCGCTACTGAGTACCGACAGCTTACTAATGAACACGTAGTTCCGCATTCGAGCGCCAAACACGCCCGCCACCGGCGTGAGTCCTACATGGTGGGAGCACTCGCGAGGTTCAATCTGAACCACAGTCAACTGTGTGCTGATGCGATCGAAGCGGCTAAGACATTGGGACTAGCGCCGAAATGTACAAATCCATACTTCAATACCGTAGCGCAGTTGGTCGAGATAGTTCATGTGGTGAATGAGGCAATCGGATTAATCGATTGCCTACTGACTCGGGGAATTCAAATCGAGGAACCAGTTCGGCCCAATCAACTGTCCGGCGAGGGTGTAGGTGTCTGCGAAGTGCCCCGTGGGGTCCTGTTCCACCACTATGTGCTCGAGGAAGGCCGCATTGCAGCGGCGGATTGCGTCGTCCCAACCGGGCAAAATTTGGCCAATATTGAGGCTGATATGCGCGCTCTGGTTCCGACACTACTCGACGAACCCCGGGAGGACATTGTTCTGAAGTTGGAAATGCTGGTCCGTGCCTATGACCCTTGTATTTCATGTTCAACGCACCTAATTGATGTAAAATTTCTCGAGTGACGCCGATTCTTATTCTCGCCTTGGGTAACCCGTTACGAGGAGACGACGGCGTAGGCCAAGCTGTGCTTGAAGTCCTTCAGCAGCGGGCTTTGGGACCGCAGGTTGAATTAGTTGATAGTGGTACCGCAGGGTTAGAGAGTGTACTTTTGTTGAAGGGTCGATTGCGGGTCATCATCATAGATGCGGCTGATTTTGGAGCGAAGCCCGGAACAGTTCGACGACTGGATTTGACGGCGAAAGATCTCGAATCGCGACCGGTGAATTCAGAATCACTTCACGCAGCCGGCTTGCTGGAGGCCCTGGTATTGGCAACCGCACTTGGAGTATTGCCGGCGCAAGTCACGCTATTCGGAGTGCAGCCGCGGATTTTGGACTGACGAGACCAAGCTCAGCACCGAGATTCTTGCCGCGATTCCCGCCCTGGTTCAGTCGATCGTTCTTGCACTCGACGAACAGTAGAGAAATCGGCCAAAGTCCGCCGAGATTTGGCCCAAACGGGACTGTCTTGGCGCATTCGTGCTACGCCTGCTCCCTGATGCGATACCGAAATGCGCTGCTACCCACAACCAAAGAAGCTCCGGCAGATGCCACGAGCGTAAGCCACATCCTGCTGCTGCGTGGGGGATATGTGCGGCGCTTGGGCGCTGGCATTTATAGCTATTTACCTCTCGGAGCTCGCGTCCTATCCAAGATTGAAGGCATCATTCGCCGGGAAATGAATCGTGCCGGAGCTCAAGAAGTCTTGCTTCCAGCCCTGCTGCCCGCTGACTTGTTTCGAGAGACGGGGCGCTGGGACCTGTTTGGTGACACGTTGCTTCGATTGAAGGATCGCAAGGGCGGGGACTATCATTTAGGGCCCACGCACGAAGAAATTATCACGGACATGGTACGTCATGAGGTCAAGAGTTATCGCGACGTACCTCTAAATCTTTACCAAATTCAGATGAAGTTTCGCGACGAGCCTCGCCCGCGCGGCGGCCTGCTGCGTTGCCGCGAGTTTATCATGAAGGATGCTTACTCATTCGATGTTGATGAAGAGACGGCACGGAAAAGCTATGAGCTCATGCGCAAAGCTTACGTGAGAATCTTCGATGGACTCGGTCTACGCTACCGAATGGTCAGTGCCGACTCAGGTGCCATGGGCGGTTCGGGCAGCGCGGAATTTCAGGTGTTGGTCCAGAGCGGGGAAGATATCATTGCTGCCTGCGAACATTGCTCTTACGCGGCAAATCTTGAGGTTGCTCGAACGCCCGCACCCCAAGTAACGCAATCCGCAGCTGCGCAGACAATCGAGCGTATCGCGACGCCAGAGCGCCGAAGCATCGAGGAAGTATCGTCGTTCTTGAGAGCACCGTCCGAGCAATTCTTGAAGAGTTTAGTCTACGTTGCTGCGAACGAACTCATCCTGGCCATCGTTCGAGGGGATCACGAGCTGAACGAGGTTAAGTTGGCGCGGGTTGCGGGCGTGACCGAGGTGCGCATGGCCAGTGCTGAAGACGTCCAAAAAGCCACCGGGGCGCCCGTCGGTTTTGCCGGGCCCGTCGGGTATAGTGGTAAAATCTTGATCGATCCGTTTGCTGCGGCCGTTGCTGACGGCATTTGCGGTGCTAATCAGGTGGACACTCATTTGATTCACGTCTGTTTCGGTCGGGATTTTCAGGCCACCATCGCGGAATTGCGAAATGTTCAAGCTTCAGACCCCTGTCCGAACTGTGGTGAACCGCTGTCCCTATATCGGGGCATTGAGGCGGGTCACATCTTCCTTCTCGGAACGCACTATAGCGCAAAAATGGGCGCCACGTTCCTCGATGATAAAGGTGAGAGCCGCGCCCTCGTCATGGGATGCTACGGCATCGGTGTTTCGCGGCTACTGGCAACCGCGGTCGAACAACATCACGACGAGAACGGAATTTGTTGGCCCATGAGCATTGCGCCGTACCCAGTGCACGTTGTTCAAGTGGGTGCGGAACCAGAAGTGCAAGCGGCCGTAGCGCAGTTGGAAAGCGAGCTACAGGAGCGTGGCATTGAGGGCCTAATTGACGACCGAGATGAGCGACCCGGCGTCAAATTCAAGGATGCGGATCTCATCGGGATACCGCTGCGCGTCACCGTCGGCAAGAAATCTTTGACACAGGGTGGGATCGAATTGAAAGCAAGAAGGACCAAGGACCCCAAGCAAGTCGAGCTTATGCCGTTAGCCCAATCTGCTGACGCTATCGTTGGCCATATCGAGCGCGAACTGAGTGCCTAACATTCGATGTGTGATCCTGGTCTGCGTCTTGTCTTGTCAATCGACGCAGCCTAAGTTCGTGGGGCGCTCACCTGAGCTGCAGCCTAGTTCCCGTCGAGCAACGCCATTGGCGAGCGCCCCTCAGACGAGACTGGTAAAAGCTTCCGTGACGAAGCCCGATCAGTTGACCGTTGCCGCAAGCTCACCATCAGCGCCCGAAGTAATGCAAGACTGGCACGATCAACCGTTTGGAATACCAGGCGCAGCGCTGAGCGTTGGCGCCATCGACCCACAAGGTCGGTGGGTACTATTTTGTCAAACAGAGGGGGATTCTAAAAGCGAGCACAACTTGGACATGCAGATTGGAGCTCAGGCGTCATTGCTCGGCGATGCATTCAGGCCCTATTTCGCGCGTAGCAATGCTCGCATGCTGAGCATTACCGCGCTGCTCGGCTCAAGTCCAAATGGTCGTTATGTTGTCCTGTTCTCCCAAGCCAATGGTCCCGAGTTGCTCGACACTGAAACTGATCAGAGCGAAAGCTTGCGGTCGATAGATTTGGACGTTCGGGCAGACGTAATACCCGGTGACTTGCGATCCGTGGCATTCTCTCCCAATAGTTCGAAGTTGGCACTCCTGATTCACGAGAAGCGACCGCGAGTGATTGTGCGCGACCTTCAAAATAAGACAGACTCAGAAGTCGTCCCAGTGGGTGACATGGTTTGGCGCATTGCTTTCGATGCTTCCGGGCAATATCTGGTGCTAAACGAGGTACTTGCCGACACCAATCGCAATGGCCGCGCGCAATGGCCCTTGCCAGAACGCCCGTTGAGTGAAACTCGATGCCTTACCCCAATCCCAGCTTACGCGGCCTTTTTGCCGACCGGAGACCGAGCACAAATCACGGTCGCACCGGTTAGCGGCGGCAAATCACGCCTGATACCCGGATTTGTCACCGGCCTGGGCGCAAGCCTGGTCGTAAAGCAACCGAGTGGAGTCCTCTCGGCGATTGAAGGTTCGCGCGTGCGGACGATAAGCAGTCCGAATTGCAATGGGCAGATCATTGGGGTAGCGCCTGACTACGGGCAAATTCTCACCGGCTGCCGAGGGTCAAATGGCCGATCTAGTGTTGAATTGGACTCGCTCGCCGCCATCCACAAGCTTGAGGTGGACGTTCCTACTTCAAGCGTGGATTGGGTTGCCCCAGAGACAACTCCTTATGGTGTTCTCTATTCGGGCGTGCACAGCTATCTGGTCGATCTGGCAGGCGCACGCGCAATTTTGCTCGAAGATCGAGACCAGGTTCTAGCGCAAGGACTGTCCGGCATCGTGCTGCGGCGCGGACCCACGGTCATGTTGTACAATCCAAAATCCAGCGCGCTTACACCCATGCTCATGGATGTGCGGCCGGGGACACGCATAGTTACGGGTGCAACCACCACAATTGTGGGTCAAACGGTGATCAGCGCCGATCAGGGCCGGGTTATCGGAACCTTGTCCGGCCCGGTATTGGCAATGGCCTCCAGTGGATGCGCGGTCGTCCCTCTAGGAACCGCGTCCAGCGCTCAGCTATTCGCTCGGGGTCCGTTGACTTGGCGTTGCCCGAGTCCGTAACTGACATGCGAGATTGACCGCCTCATTTAGTGCTAGGCTGCCCCCGATGCGGTTGAGCCTGTCCTTGCTCATCTTTGTGTTGTCAAGCGCACCTTCGGCCTTTGCTGATTCTGGCGTCACTCTGACAGGGCGGTGGTCGGCTGGGGTCATGCGCACCGTGTGGACTCTGTCGAACTGGGGTGACTCATGCGGTCCAAGTCCTGTGGGCGGCAGTGACGCCGGCGGGATTGTGACGATTACTCAGCATGGATCGGAGCTGACCATTGATGGCCTGGGTCACCCTTTTTCATCGAACAATTGCTGGGAACAGCAGCCGGGTATTGCAAGGGTCAGTCACTCCGCTGCACAACGTCAGTGGATGACGACCTGCCGCAGCGCACGCCAGTGACCCGCGTCGAGTAACCATCACAACGACCCTTTCGGCCAGTGACACGACGATAGATCTTGATGAAGTGGGTCGTTATCAGGTTGCAATTGCAGGTCAAGATTGTACGGCCAACGTGAGACGCACCCGGCACTTTGCGCTTGTAGAGCGCGAAGGCGAAAATCCGCCGCCAATTTCCAGCAGTAATCCGGACAAACCAATTGTATCCTGCGCGCAAACCGGGGAGGCCGCGCGTTTGGAGGCATCACCTTCGTACAAATTACTACGTCCCGGTGAGCAGTTTACCTTCCACGCCAAGGTGTTTGACGATCACGGTTGTCAAATTTCGCAAAAGATTTCCTGGCGCCTATTGCATGCGATGAACGGCGCGGAACTTGATCAAACAGGTACTTTGCTCTTGCGGGGCGATGCGCCGGAGGGTGAAGTTCAAATCAGCGCGGCAGTTGCTGAACAGTCAGTGCAAGTCACCGTTTACGTCGTATCAGCCCGCCGCTATGCGGAGCTGTTGACGAGTCCGTCATTTAACGACGCGGGCGAGAGCGAAGTCAAAGCCGTTAAAACATTGGTGTCAAATGTGGTGGGTGCGCGAGCTACCCAAATTGATCCAACCGCTAGACGTTGACGTACGCTATTCGTTTGGGCAGTTGCAGCCCTAGCGATTCTTTTGGGGCTCGGTGCCATGCTGGCAACCCGGCGTAGGCGCCACTGGGTGCCCACCCAAACCCCACCGGAGCTCAGGCCACAAGTCTCGGCTTACAGTGCCAGTGAAGTTCGGTCCCCTGAACCTGTGCGGCTAATTTGCCCGGTCTGCGGTACCCAGTATGGCCCCGAAAGCCAGTTTTGCGGTAAAGACGGCGCCTCGCTGGTCCCCATCAATTGAAACTTGGTCGGAAATGTGACCTAAGCGGCTGGTACGGTTGTAAATGGCAAGAAGTGGCCATGGCGGCGGTCGAGACTGTAAGGTTTTCAGAAGTTGCCATTAGTTGAACGTTCCGCGAAAATTACCAAGTTCCCGAACCGTTTGGGCATTTGGTATGCCCTGGCCCGAGGAAAACGCCTCCCATGAAAGTCAGCTGTCCCTCTTGCGACGCCAAGTACACCATCGCGGACGACAAAGTCTTAGGTAAAAAAATTAAGGTTCGTTGCAAGACCTGCAGCACACAAATCCTCGTCGATGGCACGGTGCCCCAAGCAACGGTGACCGTCCGACAGCAAAGGTGATGCAATTCCAATCACAAGCGCCGTCGATCAGCCCCATTCCTCGCTGCCCACAAATCCCGGACTGGAATCGATTGAGGCTGATGCCTGGACCGTAAATCTCAGTGAGTCCGAAGAACGCACGATGACCACCCAGGAGATCGTGGATAGCGCAATTCGGAATAAGTTGGGAAACGATGTATTTGTGTGGAAAGAGGGCATGGGCGACTGGGTACTGGTGACGGATGTACCAGAGCTAAGGGCTGCCATTGAATCTGCCAGGAAGTCTGCGCTTGCTTCGCCGAAGGCTTCGCCTTTAATGGGCAAGGCGGCAGCTCCCGCCAAATCATCCTCTGCCACCTTCCGAGGCCGCCTCCAAAGACCCCGAGCATCAAACCCACGACTGCGTCGAAGGGCGTGCCTGCGAAGGGGTCGAAGAGTGTCAAGCCGCCGGCCGCCGAGAAAAGCGGCGAGAAGCGAGGACCCATTGTGGCGGCACCGGGTTCTGCATTAGCCAAAAAAATGGCTTCAGCCAAGGGCGCGTCCGCGGAGCCCAAGGCCGAACCCGTGCCGGAACAACCCAAAGAAATCAAGCCCGAGCCGGCACCGAAGGCGGCCACACGTCTCGCGGCTAAACGCCCTCATAGCACGCACGATCTTTTCGCAGCAGTTGATCAGGCTGGGTCAGAAATAGACGTTGATACTTCCGAGGTAGAGGGACATGACCACTCTAAGGCCACCGGCGCCCGCAATGAAAACAGTGTCCTTTTCTCACTAGACGCGTTGAAGTCTGGTCTCGGCGGTGGCGCAAAGCCGGCGCAACAATCAGCGGCTGGCCCGCGAAAGAAAGCGCCCGGGCCACCTGCAAAGCGACTGGAGGACCTCATGTCCTTCGATGCCGGTTCGCCGATGATGCGTGGCATGGGCGGGGGTGGATTATTGCTGAGCGGAAATGAGGCGCTGCTTACCGCGCCAGCACCACCGCCACCAAAACCGGAGCCCAAACCCGTCCCTGTGGCGGCCACTTCTGGGGCCGGCGCCGACGTCTATATGCCACCCCGAAGGAATAAGCTTGGGCTTATTGTTGGCATAGTTGCAGGCATTTTAGCGGTTGGCGCTGGAGGGGCCATGATCGCGCTCAAGTTTAGTTCCAATAACGCATCAGGGGCGGCATCCTCCGAAATACCTGTCAAGCTGCCGGCTTCAGTGTCCGCGTTGTCGGCGCCACCGAACGCTAGCGCGGGGGCCTCGGCTACTTCATCTGCGACCGCACTTCCCAGCGCCGCCGCACCCAGTGCCGTGGTGTCCGCCTCGGCTGCGCCGGTGAACGTCGGCAAGGTGGGTGTCGGCAGCGCAGTAGCGAAGGCCGCGGCTGAGTCAAAGGCTTCCACTAAGGAATCGAAACCCGCGGAGGCATCTTTTCCCGCGGCAGCTGGAGGGTTCAGCAAAGACGCAGCCGTCGCCGCTTTGAGTGTGGCGGCTTCGCAAGCGACCGTGTGCAAACGCCCCGAGGGTCCTTGGGGGTCGGGTAAGGCGCTGGTTACGTTTGCTCCTAGTGGTCGCGTCACGACAGCCAACGTCACGGGCCCTCCTTTCAGCGGAACACCCGTGGGTGGTTGTGTGGCAAGCGTATTCCGGCGAGCTCGGATCCCATCATTTTCGGGGGATTCCGTGACCGTCTCAAAGAGTTTTTCGATCTCTCCTTGACATTGTCGGCAACGCCAAATTAGCCAAATGAAGATGAGACGTTTGGGCCCGGGCCCCAAACGTTGACGCAGTTAAAACGTCGCGACGGACGTACGGGTTAGAAGCGAAAATCTAACGTGCGGGTTACTGACGTAGCTGGTCACAATGGTCGGGTTGGCGGTAACGGCTGGGAAAATTCCCTTTACTTTAATTCACTTTGCCGGATTCGGATAAAGATTGAAACTCGTCGATGAGATTCCGAGATTGAGGCCGCCGTCGCCGATCCAAAATACGTATCGATTGGGGTCAGGTTCGCCCTGCAATGCAATGTCGAACCCCACGGGCAAGCCGGCACCCACTTGGAAACTGAACTGGTCGAGCTCGTTGGTAGTGATACCGTCGTACGTGAGAGTGTCAGGTTGTGGGTGGTTAACCACGTCTTGGCTATCAAGCAGCTGAACGTTAATGCCTGAAATAGCCGAACCGTCGAGGGTTAGTGCGTCGATACTCCAGGGGCAAGTAAGGCCGCTCGTTACCGTGTCGCAAGTGAACATGACGGTCCACGTGCCGCCCGTTGCATATTCCAAATACATCCCCAACTTGCCTGGAACAATGTTGGCCATCGTGGCATCGGCATCAATGTCGGCGGTGACAACTGTGACGGGTTGTGCCGGGTACACAGGAGTCTCAGGGCCGTTATCGTAGCCGCAGGCTGCCAAGGCTAGAGGTACCAATCCGATCGCAGCAATGCGAGTACTTCGTTTACACATAGCATTCACCCGTGAAGCTTAGCGATGACGGCCTCCGCCGCCACTGCGGAAACCGCCCCCGCTGCTTCGGAAACCGCCCCCACCACCGGAAAAGCCGTGACCACCGGATGAGAAACTGTGGCTGGGCGCCGAGTACGAGCTGCTAGGCGCCGAAAATGTGCGGCTGAGTACGAACTACTGGGTGACGAGAACCTGGGCGTTGAATATGAGCCACTCTGCCCCGAATACCTAGGAGACGAAAAGGAGCCGCTCGGGGACGAATACCGAGGTGAAGCGTAGGAGCTGCCGGGTAAAGACCCGAGGCTTTGCACTGAGCGACCTGAAGAGTAGGGCGACGACCGTTGCCCGAACGATTGCGGACGACTGCCAAAGCTGTTGGGATAATAGCCGCCCGCCGTCGAGTTCGAGCGGTATGAGAGCGAACCCGCGTATCGGCCATTGCCAATCGTGGTAGAAGGCCGATTAGCCCCGGGCGACAACCCTGCGGGGCGCGAACCAAAACTGCCGCTGTAACCTGGCGAGTTACCGCGAGCCCCTCCATTGAACGCACTCGGGGAACCAGAGCCGCGACCTCCAATGCTCGGATTAGCTGAAGACCGAGACATCGACATGGCGCGCGGATCGGCGGAGACCCGTTGTGAAGGCACCGCTCCGGCTGGCACGCGCGCTCGCGCAAATGTCGGGCTGGCGTAACCCCGACCGTAAATAGGTGCCGTCGAATACCACACGGAGTGGCGCGCCAGGGTGCCGGCAAAATATCGATCTCTTACCAGGTACGCCCCAAAATGGGGATAGAACATGTAGTAACTAGGCAAGAACACGAAGGGCAACAGCGGATAGTAACCGAGCCCATATGCTTCCATACCAAACCACGCATACGTGGGAGGAGCGGGGGCCCAACCAACGTAGGCGTAGTCATCAGTGGGGACTCGCCAAACAACCCATGCCGGAGCATAGCTGCGACCCGGCACCCAGGACCAACCCACGCTATCTATCCATACCCAGCGGCCGTAGTGAAATACCACCCAGCCAAAGGGGAAGTCGCTCATCCACACCCAATTGTTATCCGTGTCCAAGGCCCAATGACCGTTTGATACGTAGGGTGCGAAGTCTGACCCGACATAGCCCGGGTCCGGAACCCAAACCCTGCCGTAACGAGAATCATCAAGCCAGCGACCATAGGGGTCCAAATCCGTTCGGAAGGCGTCTAGGGCACTGGGGTCGGTGTCTTCGTATTCTGTCGAATTAGCTGCCTGAGCCGGCACAGGCATCGGTCCAGCGGGAGCGGCCTGCACCGGTCGACGGGCATCAGGCGGTGACTGTAAAGTTGGGGCTGCGTCCGTTGAATGTTGCACCACCGTCCCATTGCCAACCGGCACAGGCATATTGACCGTGGCCGCGAGCCCGACCGAAGTATCGTCACCCGCCGCTGAACCAACCGACCAATTGTCGCCCGATGGCTCGGACTGCGCGTTCGCTGGAGCCGCGGACAGCGCCAACGATGCAATCATGACCACAACGCCATTGCCAACCAACCTGAAACTCGAACTCACTTGGGACATCATGATGGGCCCCTTCGGACACTGCAAACGACGTACCTAGTTCAAGGTAGCCATGAATCGAGCTGACGCCTGATAAATATCCCACCGGCCCTCGAGTTTCGCACGTCGTTGGATGGAAAATTATTCACTTGGCTCGTTTTCTGCGAAGGCGCGGGGCAAATCGCCACGCGCTGGGGCGGGCCCTGGGGCGTTATGGGATTTTTTCGAAAATCAGAGTTTTTGAGGCACAGCGGCACGGAACCTAATGGCCGCGTAAAGCGCGCGATCTTTGCGGCGAAGTGGCTTCACTTGCTGCGCGTGAACTGTCAGCGCCAGCGTATCTCAGCCTTCACTCGGTCGCGCTTGGCAAGATTGCGGCGGGAGCTGTCGCTGAACCAGGGTCAATTGTCAGAGTCCCGTTTTTCGGGCCGGGCGCGAGCCTCGTCAAACATGAGCGTGCGTTCATCGACTATTGCTGTCGAAACTCGATAGGCGCCACAGCGACCAACTTCCGCTTTGCACGACGCGTGAAAAATTCGGGCTTACCGCAATCACACCTGGCCCAGCGTGAACCAACACATACTGGTACCACTTCAAGTCACGTTCAGGCAAAACGCGACTGGGTTCCCACTCCCAGCGTGGCGGCACCGCGGGCGGACGATGTCCTTCGCGAAATGAGAACGGCGACTGCGGAAAATGGGCAAATGTGAACATCACGGCTCCGCCCTTTTCCACTTGAACCCAAGCTACCGACTGCAGCAGCGAGTTTTGACGCGTGATACTGGACTGTGGATTGAAGATGAGCCCCGCGACTCGACTGCCCTCAGGTATCTTTGCAATCACGTCATCGAGTCCACGCAACTCCACGTGCTCGAATTGTTGAAAGGCTTGACCCATGTCCATGAGCGCCGAGGCCGCCAGGGCGGTAGAAACAACGGCCGCACCACGGCGACCCCAGGCTGGAGCATGCACCAACCAAAGTGGCAGTAGATACGCGGCAATCAATGGGAAACGCAAGCTAATTGGCCAGATAAAGTCATAACTGACCGGAAGCCAGAAATAGCAAGCGATGCATAGGGGCAGCAGAAAAGCGAGTCGCGTGGAGGCAGAGCGACCCATTTGAAAGTCCGGTTGATTGGGGCTCGCGGGCAAGCGGGACGCGCTCAACGCCCAGAGCATTGCACATAGCAAACTCCAGATGGCGAATCTCGTTGGATCCGCTTCACCAGGCATACCAGGGGTAAGCCAGTCTGTGAACGCGTGAATTGCCTCCGGCAGCGGAACAAACCGCGGAGGCAAACTGCCTGCTGCTGGCTTGGTGATTCTTGCCAGGGTTAACCCAGCCGGCGACGTGAAGAACCAAAATAATCCAGCAATAAGACTGGGCAGCACCGGTATCAATCGACCGAGCATTGTGCCGATTTTCCGATCAAATGCCAGGGCGATTACCGCCATCAAGAGCACGCCGCAGGGCACAACATGCGTGTAGAACGTCAGCAAGAGCAGCAGAGCCAGCAGCCAAGAAAACTTGTGGCTGGGCTTTTGATACAGCTTGATAGCATAAGCCATTCCGAAGAACATCAGAGGGATCGCGGCAATGAAATTAACGAAGCCGGTTAAGGCATGCGCATTGTAAGTCAAAGGCATTACCAGCAAAGCCAGCCAACCGTCTTTGCCAATCGCGCGCAGCAGTGCCAAAACCGACAAGGGTGTAAGAACCCAGGTTAAGGCGACAATAAACTTCATCGCCCAGAGCGCTCCGAACAATCGGGCGAAGGGTAGCGCCGCCAAGTAAACAGTCAGGTATTGAGTTCGCCCGAGATGTATGGAGAAGTACTCACTAAAGTGCCAGCGCGCGTCCCCGTAATGTGACAAGACCTGCACGGCCGCCGCGTGCTGGGGCAAGTCTTGAAGTGGCGGGCGATGTGCTAACCATAGAGGCAAAGTCAACAAGCATCCTAAGCCGGCAATGACAACGACGTCCCAGCCCACACGACTTACCCAATTTTCGCGGCGTAGCACAGTTGGTTCCGTGGGTAACGAAGTCATAGTTCTCGGTAACCTGGTAATTTGGTTTCGTCAATGCGCTTCGGTTTTAGCCCTGATCGGCTGTACCCCGGCGCGGTTGCGCACGCCAAGCGCCTTACCCGAAACCCGGGAGGTTGCTTCGGAAAGTCTCCCCACGGCGCCGCCGGGGCCCGCGTCTGTTGAACCTAAGCTAGACGAACTACCGACTCCCGAGCTCCCAACGAGTTTGCCGGTGGCTGGGTTCGAACCTTCGGTAATTCGTCTGCCGGCTGATCGCAAAGCGTCTCCAGTCTTCTTCGTTACTCATGGTGCCGGGGGTCAGGCCGATTGGCATTGCAATCACTACGCGGATTTGCTGGGACCCTCCGCGGCTCTACTTTGCTTGTCTGGCAAACGAATGGTCGCGCGTGACCCAGCGCGTGGTTACTACTATCCCGACCACCTGTGGCTGTCCGATGAGCTGGCGATGGCTCGCGCTACTATGATTGAGAAGTATTCGCCAGTGCTACAGGTCGATAGCAGCGTGTATGTTGGCTATTCGCAGGGGGCCAGCATGGGCGTGCTCGCTGTCGCCGCTCACGGTGACTGGTGGTCACGGTTGGCACTGGTGGAAGGAGGTTACGACACTTGGTCTTCCGCCCTTGCCCAGAAGTTCAAAGGCCATGGCGGGCAGCGTGTCCTGTTTGTTTGCGGGACGGACCATTGCCGAAAACTTGCCAGCCAAGCGGTGGCGACGCTGACGCGTGCCAGTGTTGAGGCACGCCTGTTCACGGCGCCAGGCGCGGGGCATCGTCCCGACGGGCCTGTGGCCGCACGCGTGCGAGAAGGGCTAGTCTGGCTATTGCAAGGCGATAATCGTTTCGAAACGGTGGTGAGCCACCTGAAAATCGATCAGCGCAGCGAGCCTTGAGTCATCCCCCGTTTCTCGACCCCGTCGTGATCCGGAAAATCGTGGCATACTGCAGAAAAATTCGTAGGCTAATCTTCGGTGCTCCTATGACACTCGATGTGCAACGTCTTTTTTCGATCGTCGCTGGTCGGCTGCGGGCGTCGGAAATTCGTGAATTGCTAAAACTGCTGGACCGCCCCGAGATGATCAGTTTTGCGGGCGGCTTGCCCAATCCAGCTGCCTTTCCCGTGACGGCAATGCAAACAATCGTCACGCACGTCATGCAATACCACGCCTCCGAGGCCCTCCAATATGGTCCAACCGAAGGTCATTTCCGTCTGCGCTCGGCCATCGCCCGAGGCATGGGCCAACATTACGGTGCCCCCCAGGATGTCGATAACATTCTTATCACTACCGGATCTCAGCAAGCGCTCAATTTGCTCTGTTGTGTATTATTGGATCCGGACGACATCGTCTTGACGGCGAGCCCCACTTACTTGGGCGCGCTGCTCACGTTCAACGTATACAGGGCACGTGTGCAAGGCGTGGCCACCGACGCCGAAGGAATTATTCCGGATGCTTTGGAGGAGCAGCTTCGGATGCTAGCTAATGACGGTCGTCGTGCGAAGATTATCTACCTGGTTCCCACGTTCGACAATCCAACGGGGCGCACGATGGGCCAATCGCGGCGGCGGCGAGTCTACGACCTTGCCACTCAATATGACGTACTGGTCATCGAGGATGACCCGTATGGATTGCTGCGTTTCGAAGGTGAGCCCGTGGCGCCCATCAAGAGCCTGGATCAGGAAGGTCGAGTCGCCTACTTGGGTTCATTTTCCAAAATACTTGCACCCGGGTTTAGGGTTGGCTGGCTTGCCGCCGAGGCTAACTTGATGCGAAAGGCGGTGCTGGCCAAACAGGCTCAAGACATTTGCACCTCGGTTTTTGGCCAGTATTGCGTCTTCGAAGCGATGGCCCACGACATGCTCTTTAAGCATATTGAAGAGATCTGCACGCTTTACCGGGGCAAGCGTGACTTGATGCTAAGCGCCATTGAAGACGAGTTTCCTAAGGTGGTGAAGTGGAATCGACCCGAGGGCGGCCTATTTCTCTGGCTTGAATTGCCCGCAGTGATTGACACCACCGAACTACTTCCCAAAGCTATTAGCCATAATGTTGCTTACGTCACGGGCAAGCCATTTTTCCCCGATGCAACGGGACACAACACGCTGCGGCTGAATTTCAGCTATGCGGAGGATCCACATATCATGGAAGGCATTAGGCGCCTGTCCAACGTAATCAAGGCGGAACTGGCCTTGGTCGATACCGGCGCGGGCAGTGACCACGTCGCGATATTTTAGGGTATTCGGGTTGAAGGTTAAGGCCTGCTTGCCATCATCAAATCATTCGGACCGGGCAAGGGCATATGCTTGACGTCTTGAAAACCTGCCAGAGTTAGCCAACTTCGGTACTGGGTTTCACTGAACGTGCTCCCCTCGCGGGTGCCGACGAGCATATTAATGGCAAACATCGCCCCAGCGCGAGGCGCCGTGCCATCATCGTTCATGACGTGATCTTGGATGGCAATCCGCCCACCCGGGGACAGCGCTGCAAAGGCGCGCCGCAGTAAGTCTTGATTCTCATCGGGACCGAGCATGTGGCAAATCGCCGATAGCAGAACCAAGTCATAGCTGCTTCCCAGGGCATCCTTTCGCAAGTCCCCGACCCGCACATGAACCCTGTTCGACAGCCCCGCCTCAGCGACGTGTTTTTCGGCAATCGGCACCACCGTTGCCAGATCGAAGATATCAGCGATGAGCCTGGGGTTGGCCTGCGCGAAGGCAATTGAATAGGCGCCCGAGCCCCCTCCGACATCCAGGACTTTGCTCAGACCCTCGGCACCAACCGAAGCAACAATTATAGGTGCCCGCATCGCCGCATTGCGGTGCATGGCTGCGATGAATGGAACCGTCCAGTCTTCATTGCGACTGCCCATTTCGCGCCAAGCCGTGACATAGCCGGTTTTCACTCGTTCCGTGAGAGTGGACCAAGTGGTCCATAGGCTCAGATTGTGTCTGAGCGCATAACGCGCGTCGTCCTTTGAACCTTCTACTAGATAGCGGGAGGCCAGCGGCGCATTTTCGAATTTGCCGCTGTGCTTCGTCAAGACGGACAGCGCCACCAGCGCGTTGAGCAAGATCTCAGTGCTGCGCGGATCCGTCTTCAACTCGTTAGCCACCAAGGTAGCCGTCGCGTTGTCTGCATTGCGTGCAACCGCCGAGAATACATCCAATTCAATGCCCGTGAGCAGGATGCGGCTTGCCTGGAACCCGCGAACCATTTCCATGAACTCATCGGGCAGTACGCCGGCTGCATCCCGGGCTTTGAGTGACGCCAGCATGAGGTTGCGATTTTCAGTAATCTCGCCTTTGACCGCGCCGACCTCTTGATTCATCAGCCGCGCAACCGGTTTGCCCTGCTGGAAATGTTCGCTGACGATTGCGGGCACGTCGGCGAGGGTGATGCCGGAATACCAAACCCCATCCGGGTACACGACCCAGTTCGGCCCCCGTTCGCACAGTCCAAGAGATCCGGTGACGGTCACCTGAACGTCATCCAGCAAACCTCGCACGGCGAGCTCTTTCCGCAACGCCTCAATGACAGCTGCGGAATTTCGGCCATTACAACAAGCGAGGCCCTCAGGTTTTCGTTGGTCACAGGCGAGCACATGGTAGCGATACGGCTGCATGGGGGGCTTATACCATGGCTGGTTGCGCAGCCATCCATTGAAACTTAATTTTTGGTTTGGTCTAACGGGACTTCTCCAGCCGGTACCGTTTAGTTCGCCCGTCCCGACGGAAACGTTGACGGCCCAACCGTTAGAATTTCACTGGTAATCCGCACGTACATTCACTACGCCCTTCGGGCGTTCCTCGCTGCGCGACGACGCCGAGGAGTGGTCGAAGGACCAGGACCGTCTACCTCCTTGAAAAAGTGCAGCCCGCTGCACTTTTTCACTCCGGTTCCGACGGTTTGATTGTGTTGGTTGTCTGGGTCCCGGCCCAGACAACTGCCTTGCCAAAAACTTGACTCAAACGTCATGACTTTTCCGACTTAAGGTCGCTGCGGCACGGATAAGTGGGTCCCTCCCAACCGGTGCCGGCTGGGAGGAGTCTCGTTGAATACGAAATGCCAAACGAAGTCCTTGGCTTGCCCTTGTCGATACGGCACGGAAACGCGTTTCGGAATGGGAAGATGATTCAGATTATTGCTTCGGCTCCGCGATGTCTTCGGAGATTACTGCGCTTCCATTTCACTGGCGGCTAGCAAAATTGCGCAGAGGCCGTGACTGGAATTGGACAGCCGATTTTGATTGACGTATCCGGCGTAATTGTTCTGCACGCCCATCCCCTGAACCGCCCCATTGATGGTGGGTAAATTACTGCTATCCGTCGTTATTTGCGTCTGCAACCCCTGCCAGCCCGCGCTGGCGGTGGCCAGATAACTTGAGTCAATGTAACCTCGATTGACGGCGACCTTCAAGAAATAGACGAACATGCCGCTTCCAGAGGTTTCCAGCCAATCATCACTGCGGCTCCCTTGATCCACGACTTGATACCAAAGCCCGCTACTGGGATCTTGGGTGTTCTTGATGGCCGACGCAACACTCGTCACCAGGGTCAAAAGGTCGCTGCGCCCCGATTGATCACTGGGCAAATCATCTAATGTGTCCACGAGGGACATGGCGAACCAGCCCATGGCTCTGTCCCAAATGACGGGCGATCGACCGGTTGTTGGATCGGCCCATGGCGCCTTACTGCCCGCAGGGCTATCGTCCCAAGCGTGATATAGAAGTCCCGTTGCCGTGTCTTGCACATGCTGTGCGATAAGAGTCGTTTGTTGAACAACTGTGTCGCCGCAGAAGGTGCCGCAAGTGCCGAAGACCGCGCCGTACCGAGCCAAGAAAGGCTCACCCATGTAAATGCTGTCCAGCCACATTTGATTCGGATAACTCTGCTTGTGCCAAAATCCCTGGTCGGCATTGCGGGGAATCGTGTCGTAGCGCGCACGAATGGTGTCTGCCGCTGTTTGATAGCGCGCGAGGCCAGTTTGCTGGTACAAGAATGGCAGAAGCACTGAGGGTTCAATATTATCGAAACTATGCGCGGCGGGGATGTTGATGACTCCGCTCGTGCTCACGAACTCATCGGCATATTTCTGAATATAAGTGAGATATCGCGGATCAGAGGTGTACCGATAAACTTGCTCTATACCGCGCAGAACGATTTCATGATTGTAATCCCATACTGATGACGATGAAGCCACCGTAGCCGGATCGGGCCAACGACTGAGAACGGCGTTCGCAAAACGCACGGCAAGTGAGTCTTGACCGAGAGTCTTTTGACTGGTGGTACCTCCCGTTGCAGAAGTGCCTCCCGAGGCGTACGTGCCGCCGGTGGTAACCGTACCGCCGGTGCCGCCAGAGCCTCCGGTGCATGGCCCTGAGTTTGACGCGCCGCTCGCGCTGTTAACCACGCAAGTATCCTGCGAAGGCTGGCCGCTGCAGGCCATAACACCAGCCGAAACGAGCCACAGCTCCCGCATTTCACGCTTGGATATTGCCATATATTGCTCTTTTTCCGGTTGCCGGTACGTTTATTGATGGCAGCCTCAAACTGTGCAAACGCTCCGCGCGCGGTGTCCCAAAAACTCGAATGAACCCAAACACTGGGCGTGCCGCCAAAACCAATACACAAACAGCTACAATCAGACAACAATACCCGCAGCCCTGCTTGAAATACAAGTGTTTTCGCCACAAGTGTTTTCGCCTGGTGCCCGCGTAAGCGCCAAGTAAGCGGCACCCTTTACTTTCTGCCGCGCATCGAGCTAGACTACGCAAAAGGTGTCATAGGGAGGTCTGCCATGAAACCGCGTCGCCTGCTATTGATGGTCACTGGAATCGCAACATTGAGCTTTTGGGGATGTAGCGGCAGCAGCAGCAATAGTTCCGGCACGGGGGGAATGGGTGGCTCCGTGGGCGGCGCTGAAACCGGTGGCAGCAGTGAACCGGGCGGCACCACGCACAGTGGCGGCTCGAACGCATCGGGCGGTGCCGTGAACGGTGGCGGAACCCTGAGCGCAGGTGGCACTCGGGCAAGCGGTGGCACGACGAATAGCGGCGGCTCGCCAACTGCCGGCGGAAATTCAAGCACTGGCGGCACGACCGCCGCAGGTGGTGCGACGCTAACCGGCGGTACTAACGCAACAGGCGGAGTCACGTCAACCGGCGGCAGTCAATCCACGGGTGGCGCGCCGTCAACGGGTGGGTCCAAGGCCAGCGGCGGAAACTCGAACGCGGGCGGAGCCAATACGGGCGGTGCGCGCACTGGCGGCGCCTCGTCCACGGGTGGCAGTAAATCGACGGGCGGCGCGCCGTCGACAGGCGGCACGAATGCCACGGGTGGCGTTGCTAACACGGGTGGCGCGGCCGCATCAGGAGGTACAACGGCAACCGGCGCGTCCCATCCCAGTGATGCTGTGTCGTTTGGGGGTCATTGGTATCGATTCACGCAGGCTTCGATTAGCGGGGCGGAAGCCCAGGCGGATTGTGTGGCACTCGGAGGCTATCTCGTCTGCATTGGAAGTCAGGCTGAAATGCTTTCGTTTTGTCGCTAGCCGGATCCAATCGTCCTTGGATAGGGCTTAATGACGTGCAAACCGTGGGCAACTATGTTTGGGTTGACGGAAGTCCCGTAACCTACCAGAATTGGGAGGCAGGGCAACCGGACAACCCAAGCACGGAGCTGTGGGTAAAGATCAATGCGGACGGGACTTGGGATGACGCGTCTGCCACTAGTAGTTACATTTGTGAATGGAATAGCTGAACGAGCCTCACGCCATAAGTACGCTAACGATCAGCCCAGTCTTCTCGCAATAATCGCTTCCAGATCCTCCCGTGTGACACCGAGCCTGGCCGCGGTTTGAGCGGCCAATGAAGTCGATGCAACGCCAGGTCCGAATTGAAAGGTTGGTTTTTGTCGCCGGTCCAGCAACGCCTGCAGAAACGACATTCTTGGAATTGGAGGTTGTTCCGACAACCCCCGAGCGAATTCCAAGAAATGGGTGGTGATGAATGCCTGCGGCCCGAAACGGCCGAGCAATTCGAGCACGAGCCGGATCAACGCTTCCGCCTCGGATGGATTGGTGCCGGAACACAGCTCGTCGAGAATTACCAGTTGATTGCGATCGATACGTTCGAACACGTGCCGAATGCGAACCAGTTCCATTCCTAGACGACCTTCTTCCTGATCCACAGTGGATTCTTCATAGGCCGAGACGAAAAGCCCCGTTCGCCAGGTCAACTTAGCCTGGGCCGCCGGAACATAGAAACCCGTTTGTGCCAGCAATTGGGCGAGGCCGATTGCCTGCAAAAGTCGAGTCTTACCGCCTGAATTAGGGCCCGTCAAAAGCACGATTTGTTCGTTTGGGCTTTCGAGGTTACAAGGTATGGGTGCTTGCTCCGCATTCATCAAAAATGGGTTGAAGAGGCCTTGAAGTTGCGTCGGTTCCTGCGCATCGGCACTCCACTCGGGAATACACACACTTAGACCCGCCTTCTCCGCTTTAGCGCGGAAATCGAGGGCGCACAGATACCATTCCAAATCGAGCCGCAAGTTGATGAGCTGGGCCACTAAGGGCTGGATGGACTCGTACAGAGATTCCACCAAATGTCCCAGGATCTCACTTTCACGCAGGACGTAGCCGCGAAACCAAAACCGCAACCGAGTAAAAATTCGTTGCCACGGAGCGCGATGATGTTGATTCTCGGCGTTTTCCCCCACGCGCACGATGTCCAAATTGCGAATCTGACCGTCATAACCAAGGCGAACATTGATGTCGATAGACGCTAGATGATCTTCATGATCTAGGACACGGTGAAGATTGAGATAAGCGGAACTCGATCGAACTGCGCGGCCCCAATTGGCTATGCGATTGAGATCGGAACGGGCCTCATCGAATGGCGAATCCAAAGCATCAATCGTTTCGATCAGTCGGCGTAAGATCTCGACACGCCTGTGAATGAAACTCAATCGCTGCCCGAGTTGTTTTGATAGAAACGCTTGTTCAAGAGCTTCAATTCTTTGCCAAACTCGCTCGACGGAACCTCTCAATTCCGCCTGCCCTTGAAGCTCGTGCAAGATTCGATGTCGCAGCTCGACCGAGGCGCGCTCGCGTGGTGGTGCCTCGAGCAGCTGCAGTACCACTTTGCGTTGCGGACGACGCTGCCGGCCGCCGATTGTGAAACCAAGCCTGTCCGCCAGCACGCTCAGCCCAAGGCCCTGGGAAAAGCACGCGGACTCAAAGTCACTGGGATCGAGATCGCGCTGGGCCTTGGCCTGTTCCCATTCTTCAGTTCCTGTGCCGGTGGCAAATGCAAAAGCGAGCAAGTGACCGAAGGGCTCGGCTCGCAGTCGGTTTCGAGGCTCGACGTGCAAAAGATCGAGGAAGGGGGGCATGCGGCGGTTTCTGGACTTGAGCTCGTTCGCCGGGGACTAGCCGATTTGCTTGGGCTTCGGCCAAACCTGTAGGGCGGCCTTCATTTTGGCCCAACAAACCGGGCATCGCCATTGAACCGTGCGTTTGCCTTCCGCGTTGACTACGCGAGTGAGGCGCCACCCGTGCAGCGCGCTGATGAGTGTGTAGGCGGATTCCGTCTTGGGAGACGGCGCACCACAGTTGACGCAGACGCGCCAGTGCTCACTTTCAGGTGATTCGCTCTCGGCACGCGGCTCTCCTGAAAGCCGGCCCGATCCGAATTGACCGCTGGCGGTGTTGGCATTGTTCTTATTCATTGCGAAGCGGTTCTCGACTTGTCGTCAATTCTGTTCCGTGCAGTGATAGGCGGTCAGCCATTATCGGGGAGATATTATATTTTTGGGCGGCTTATGCCAAAAGTTTGTTTATAGCCAGAGCAATCACCACACACTAACGGGACTCCTCCCGGCCGGTGACGCCCTGTTTGCTATTTTCTATTTGAAATGCCGGCACGCCGTGCGTTGGGTTTTCATGGGTGACCCGCAGGTTCGTTGCGACGTTTTTATTGTGTTGGTTGCTGTCTGGGTCGGGTTCGCAATCACCAATCAGCGGAAATTGATGCTTGGAGCCAAGGGCAGAGGGAATTGAAGCAAAGATGTAATTTTCAAGAGGCCTTATGCTCACTGACTTTTGCGCCAAAAGCACGCTAATAAGCAGAGTCTGGAAACGAAACCAGTGGTCGAAGACGCGCAAGGGCAATTGGGGCAGCACAAGTACCGCATCCTCATGGAACTGGGTGAGGGAGGAACTGCCCATGTGTTCTTGGCGATCGCAAGAGGGCCCAGCGGTTTTAACAAACTGGTCGTGTTGAAGGCCCTCAAGCGCAGTCTTTCTGGCGACGAAGACTTCCGTCGCATGTTCATGAATGAAGCCCGGCTAAGTGCTCGATTGAATCATCCCAATATTGTCCAAGTCAACGAGGTGATCGAGCAAGACGGCTTACCAGTAATTGTAATGCAGTACTTAGAAGGCCGGCCCTTGCTAGATATCATCAACCGGGCCTCCAGCAAGCTTTCTCTTGGAATGCACTTGCAGATCATTTGCGATTCGCTGTCAGGACTTCACTATTCGCACGAGCTTAGTGATTACGATGGGACGCCGCTACAGGTTGTGCATCGGGATATGACCCCACATAATGTATTTGTAACATTTGACGGTCAGGTCAAGCTGCTGGACTTCGGCATTGCCAAGCTTTCAGGATCGGTGGCCGAAACGCAAGAGGGAGTCCTTAAAGGAAAACTTCGGTACATGCCGCCCGAGCAAATCATGGGAGAGCCAGTCGATCGCCGAACGGATATTTATGCAGTTGGAGTGATGCTATGGGAAGCTGCGACCGGCCTAAGAATGTGGCGGACATTGGCGGAAGCCACCATCATGAACCGGGTTCTCGAAGGGCGGATCCCGACTCCTCGCACCGAGCGACCGGATGTTGACGCGGACCTGGAGCGAATTATCATGAAGGCGTTGGCTACCGACGCGAGCGAGCGGTATCCTTCCGTCATTGAGCTGCAAAGCGAGCTTGAAGCCCATATGGGCTCACGTAATCTTGGCTCAACTCCGCGTGAGATTGGCGCTTTTGTGGCTGATCTGTTCACTGATTTTCGGCAGGAAACCAAGAAGGCCATTGAAGAGAAGCTAGCCCACGAAGGGTCGCTAAACTGGGCCGATAGTGTTCCAATATCAATCGCAGCATCTGCATCCGTAAGCCTGCAGTCCAAGCAGCTATTGTCACCTCAAAGAAAGTACCGGTGGGAACTCGTCGCTTGGACTGTGGGGTTGACTCTTTTGGGCGTGTTGTTGATTTTCTTTGCCTCCACCAAGAAATTCGGAGCCCGACCGGCAGTGTTCGCCTCAAGCGGGCCCGCTAATTTGATGGTTCCATCGATCGAAGTCTCGGTGCCAGCTGTCACAACTCATCCCATCAATTTGCGGATTTCGGCCTCTCCGGCATCGGCCAGAGTATTGATCGACGGCCAGTCAGTGGCCGGCAACCCAGCGAATATCTCGGTCGTGAGTGATGGCAGCACCCATACTGTCACAGTTCAAGCGGAGGACTACACGCCCCGCCAAATGAGCATTATTTACGACCGTGATCAAGATGTAGTCGTAGCATTAGATCAAGTCGGCCCTGCAACAAACGCTTCCCAAAAAGCAGCCCACCAGCCCCGGCCCAGCTCTTTACCAGCAAAGACAAGTTCAGTAATCACACCGAAGGACTGCGACCCGCCTTACTATATGGACGAGCGCGGGATTAAACGCTTTAAACCTGGGTGTATTTGATTTTGCTGGTTCTCGTGACCTGTGCCTTGAGAAGATACGCTGCTGTTTGGGACAAATAACGCATCAAGTTCTCAGCAACCAGTTAACCAAACGCAGCCGCCGAGGCCCTGTTCGATCGTTGAGTGTCGCTATCGAGAAAGCGTCGCGTAGTTCTTATCCAGATACGTCTGAATGAGCGCGGCAGTCCCTTGCGCCATCGATTGCTGTAGCGTAGTCCCGAGGCCTGTCAGTTCACCGCTTGGTAATAACGCCGCCAGTGCTAACGCTCGAGTTGAGTTCTGGAATGACTGGTAAGTGCGCAAGTGCATTGGATCAAAGGAATCGGGGTATTGGGTTAAATCGATATCCGAGCGCGCCGGAATTGAACCTTTGAAGTGATTGAATGCGACTTGGGACTCAACGGACGCAAACGTTTGGAGCAATTCAGCAGCCAGGTCATGATTCGGGGCATCAATCGGGAGCGGGAAGGTATCGACCGTGTACACGAAGACCTGGTTTGCGCTGGGGAATTGGACAACACCGAAGTCACTATCCGACTTCCAACCCTTGCTTTCAAAATATCCCTTCGCCCAATCGCCTATCGCACTCATTGCTGCCGTACCCATTTGAACCATGTCGAGTGCAGGTTGCCAATCAATTGCATCTGCGTTCATGTTGAAATAACCGTCGCAAGGGGATGCCCGGTTCGGTCCACAACGAAGCAACAGGGCCTCATCGATGGTTTGCGCAATTTGGCTATCACTCGGGTCTTTCTCACCCCGCCAAAATCCTTCGTAATAGTCGGCACCAGCGATGGCCGGCAGTATGATTTCGAATACCAGCTCCTGCAGCGTCCAATAGCGAACATTCCCGAGCGCCAAAGGGACTATACCGGCAGCTGTGCCGGCAGCTTTGATCGACGCGCAAAGATTATTGAATTCATCGAGAGTCATGCCCTCCGTAGGTTCACTAATGCCGAGATCGGCAAATACCTTCTTGTTGAAGAACAACGAGTTGATGCGGTGAACGTCCATGGGGACAGCGTACAGGGCACCGCCAGCGCTAACCTGGTCGACCACCGACGAATAGAAATTACTCTTCGACACGTACGAGTCGATAGGCTGCAGCGGTGACTCAGAGGCATCTATTCCGTTGACCTTCACCCAATTCATCAAATCTGCGCCAAAATTGGCTTGAAATGTGTCCGGTGGATTGCCTTGTTGCATCTTCTGCACCAGCTGAAGGCGGGCTGCGTCCGCGTCCTGTCCTGTCAAATTTACAACGGTGACCTCGGGATACTTTTGCTTGTGGATAGCGAGGGAAGCATTGAGCGCATCGGCCTCGCCAGCCGACGTCCACCAACTGAAGAGCTCAACGGTACCGCTAGAATCGCCGACGACAGAATTTTCTCCGGTGCCGCAGGCCATCAGCGCTAACGGCAACGTGGCCGCTGCGATAACGCACAAGCGATGCCGGTAGTTTGCCATGGTGGACCTTCTTCGTGTCGCGAGCACTTCTCGACGGGCGCCTCAGCCAACACGAGGATGCGAAACGACTCTCAAACTGTCAACACCACTTTACCAGTTATCAGCACCCGAAAACCGGAGGTGCCGCTGAGTACCAATCGTGCGAGACACAACCTCCCCTGGGGCCGACTAGACCCAGTTCGGCCAATGAATCGAGTGGTCCAATCCTCAGCAGATTGAGCGATGACTTGCCTTTTGATGCGGACGCCGAGTTCAACTATTGTAGAGATTGGGTGGAAGCGACCATGCGAGGACTCTGGCGGCAAAGGCGGATGGAGGGAGCGATAGGAACGCTGCTTCCGTTGGTAATTGCCGCTGTTGCGCGGGCTCAGGTTTCAGGGCCTACGACCGAAGTTAACGGCCGCGACGCGTGCCTATCCGGTCACGAACAATCGCAAGAGCTCAAATTGGAGGGAAAGCTCTTGCAGTCAAGAAAGGCGTTATTGATCTGTGCCGAGGAGCAATGTCCGTCACTGGTGAGAGCCGACTGCTTACACTGGCTCAATGAACTCGAGAGCGCCATTCCAACAATTGTCGTTGTGGCCGAGTCCGATCGCGGCGATGAGATCGACGTCAGGGTTGTAATAGACGGCCAGCTCGCAACCAGCCAACTCGATGGTAAGGCAATTGAGCTCGACCCAGGTTCACACCAAATTGTTTTTGAACGCAATGGCTCTCAACCCCAAGAGATGCGGCTGATCTTGGGCCAAGGCGAGAAGAATCGTATTATTCGTCTCGATTTCAGAACCAAGCCCGCGATGTTGCCTGCCTCAGTTCCAGCCTTGACGTTGGCGCCATTGCAGCCGCCCAAGGGCTCAAGGCCTGTGCCGGTTCTGACTTACGCTTTCGCTGGGCTGTCAGTTGTGGCCATTGCGTCAGCAACCTATTTTGGTGTTCGGGCCAACTCGGCCCGCAATGATGCCATAAACAGTTGCGAGCCGCTGTGTCCAAGTTCTATTGTCAACGACGTAAAGCGCAAAGCCCTATATTCCGACCTTAGCTCGGGAATCGCAGTGCTTTCCGCTGGAACCGCAGTTCTTCTATACGTGACGCGACCGACCATTTCTTCTAATGAAATGCCAAGAAGACTTGCCCTGGTGCTCGAACACTGGCGAGTTAGCGCATCACCAAAGGCCGCGTTCACTACGCTGGGGGGCACTTTTTGATGACGCTATTCGTAAAACGACTCATCGTCATACTAATGACCGTCGTCGTCGTATCCTGCTCCCTCGCCCTAGATACTAGCGCATTGAACCAAGGTTGCCCCGAGGGGACGAAGGCCTGTTTCGGCCAATGCGTTTCCATGAGGCTGGCAAAGTACGGCTGCGCAAGGCCAGGCTGCGCGCCCTGCGCGCTGCAGCATGCAACGTCCAATTGCAACGATTCGTACGAATGCTCGATAGCTTCATGTGCTCCGCCATTCAACAATTGCGATTCAGACCCAACTACGGGTTGCGAGACCAATACCGACGAATCGACGCAATACTGTGGCGGGTGCGCGGCCGTAAATAATTGCACATCCCAGGCGCAGCAAATCGGGCATCATATTACTGCGGCTCTTTGCGGTGCTGGGGCCTGTTACATCTCTCAATGCGATCCGGGGTATCTCGATTGTGACGGCCAGTTTGCCACTGGGTGTGAATACCCTTCCGCTCAATTGCAATCGGATGTCAAAAACTGCGGAGCTTGCAACGTTGTATGCGCCGCCAATCAATCTTGTGTAAATGGAGTCTGCCAGTAGTTTGCCATTGGAGGATCCAACCCTATTTGCATTTCCGATGTCTTTCGGTAACGGCGCAACACGGCCCTTTTCCGTGAGTTACACGCCATAAAGTCCCCAGATCAGGTACGCAAAACCCACGATCCCCAGCAAACCTGAAGCTCCCCAGAGAAGTTTACGTTTGGTGATCAAGCATACCGAAGCCAATGCGATTGAGATTTGAAGTGATGCGATAGCGAAACCCAATGGGGCACCATGTTTTGACGCCTCGTCCCTCAGTTGCTCGAAGGTCTTTGCCTTCGCCTGCACCTCAATCTCCTCTTTTTGATACCGCGCGATGTCCGCTGTGGCCCGCACCGCATCAACGCCGGTAGCGCTCCGTGCTTCCATTTCCGTCAGTCGTTGTTTGATCGATTTGGCTTGGTAAAACGACCACATATCCGAGGCTTTGGCCTGGTTGAGCATCACTTTGCCACCAAAGGCTGCCGACTTGAGCGAGCCAATGGCTGTGGCCACAGCGAGCACGACGATCATCAATGAAACGTACTTAGTCCAACCGTCTTGCCGTTCTTTGTCTTTGGCAGCCTGACGGTCCTGATGCAGCACCGTGATGAGGGCGCGAACGTCTTCTTGTTCTGTGGTTGGAGGATTGCTGGTCGGGCCCGTGATTGGCATCGTGAATTCGTTAGATAGCACACAAGCCTATTAGCGCGATTGCATCGAGACGACTCAATTGTCACGTTCGTGTCGGGCCGGGGCCGCTTAAAACCAGAACGGACTTGCGGGTTAGCAGTGAGGGGCTAACGTTCCGATGGTCAACGTGTCCGGTCGGAACGGAAGGCTCGGCGAATCCGGCTGGGAGGGCGTCTTTGAGGATAGTTTATAATGATGGATGCACCTCATAGGCCCGATCCCGATGCGCTGCTTCGAAGAGTTCGTGACGAGGAAACCAAAGCGCAACGCGCCAAGCTGAAGGTTTTTTTTGGTTTCGCTCCGGGTGTGGGCAAAACCTATCGCATGCTCCAGGTGGCTCGCGACCTCGTCTGTGATCAAAAACTCGATGTTGTCGTTGGCTTGGTTGAAACCCATCGTCGGATGGACACGGCGGCGTTGCTCCTGGGTCTTGATTTACTGCCCAAGCTAAAGGTCGAGTATCGTGGGCGTACCTTGGAGGAGTTTGACCTGGATGCTGCGCTCGCACGGCGACCGAGGCTCATTCTGATTGATGAATTGGCGCATACCAACGCGCCCGGTTCTCGGCACACCAAGCGGTGGCAGGACATTCTGGAGGTCCTGGATGCAGGCATTGACGTATTCACCACAGTGAACGTGCAACATATCGAAAGCCTGAATGACGTAATTGCGCAAATTACGCAAATTATCGTACGAGAGACAATTCCGGACTCCATATTGGAGCGAGCCGACGAAATCGAGCTGGTAGACATCGCCCCGGAAGAGTTGCTTACGCGTCTCAGGGAAGGCAAAGTGTACCTGGCAGATCAAGCGCACCGAGCTGCCGACCACTTCTTCCAACGCGGGAACCTACTTGCGCTTCGCGAGTTGGCTCTGCGACGAACCGCCCAAAGAGTTGATGCGGATGTCCAACAGTACCGAGAGCAATACGGCGTCGATGCGACCTGGGCCGCTAGTGAAAATATTCTCGTTTGTGTCGGTCCGGCACCTAGCTCGGCGCGATTGATTCGCGCGGCGGGGCGCATGGCGGCCGGGTTGCGGGCCGCGTGGGTCGCGGCTTACGTGGACGCGCCCACAGTTGGTGCCATGAGCGATCCCGACCGTGAGCGTTTGGAGTCGCATTTGCGTTTGGCGGAATCCTTGGGAGGCTCAGTAACTCGGCTTGATGGGACGCGAGTCTCGGAAGCGTTACTGAGCTACGCCAGAAGGCACAATGTTACTCGAATCATTTTAGGCAAACCGACCCATTCGCGGCTAAGGGATCGGCTACGCGGGTCGCTACTTAACGAAGTTGTGCGGGGCAGCGGTGAAATTGATGTTCACGTAATCAGCGGTGTCGTAGGCGACGAGCAGCCCACACCGCGCGCCCCTTTGGTGAAGGATTCGGTGCCCTGGAATCGCTTCGGGTGGGCTGGGTTCATCATAGCCGCCACCACCGCTTTGGGCGCCGTACTGCGGTCAGCCTTATCCGTTCCAGATGTTGAAATGGTGTATCTGCTGGCGGTAATGGTCACCGCGGTTCGCTTTGGACGGGGCCCTTCGATTTTGGCGGCCGCACTAGCCGTCGCGGCCTATGATTTCTTCTTCGTTCCGCCATACTACACATTTGCGGTCGCTGATGGGCGCTACTTTCTCACGTTTGCCATGCTGTTCGTAGTTGGCCTCCTGCTGAGCGAACTGACAGCACGGGTGCGACGCCAAGAGCTAGAGGCACGGCAACGCGAAGAGCGGACCAAGGTACTCTATGCGTTGATCCGTGATCTCAGTGCGGCCGACAGTCGGCAGGCCGCTGCCAAAGTAGTCGCACGCCACGCTGCAGATGCCTTCAACGCGAGAACTTATTTGCTACTCTGCAACCCCGAAGGTACCCTCGAAGATGCTGCAAATTTCCCTCTGGGGCCTGCCCTTGAACGCAAAGAAATAGTCGTGGCTCAATGGGCTTTCGAGCATGGCAGGAGCGCAGGGCTGGGCACTGACACGCTCCCGGGCTCATCAACCGCTTGCTTTCCACTGCGTGTGGGAGGTTCGTCACTGGGTGCTATCGCATTTCAGCCCAAGTCGGGTGTGCCGTTTCGCGTCGAGCAGAGGGAGTTTCTAGAAGCCTTCAATCGACAGGCAGCTTTTGCGTTCGAGCGCATGAAGTTGACCGACGAAGCCCGCAGCGCTGCCCTGCGAGCCAAGGCCGAGGAAATGCGCAGCTCTTTGCTATCTGCGGTGTCACACGACCTGAGGACTCCTTTGGCGGCAATCACCGGCGCTGCGACGACTACTGCGCGGCGACGTCGGCTTGGTGGACGAAACGACTCGAAAGGAACTGCTCGACTCAATCTGCGAAGAGGCTGAACGTCTTGAAAAGTTAGTTGCCAATTTACTCGATATGACGCGGCTTGAGTCCGGTGCCATTGGACTAAAACGTGAATGGGTACCTTTGGAAGAAATAGTAGGCTCGGCGCTCACTCGGCTGGACAAGAAACTTGAGGGTCGTGAGGTGAACATCGAGCTACCCAGATCTCTTCCGCTGCTATCGGTCGATCCTGTACTGTTTGAGCAGGTATTTGCCAATTTGTTCGAGAATGCAATCAAGTACACCCCGCCCAATTCACCGCTTTACGTCCGCGCCAGAACGAGTGATAATCAAATCGTAATGGAGGTGCTGGATTCAGGACCGGGTCTGCCAGCGGGAAGTGAGAGCCAAGTTTTCGAGAAGTTTTACCGTGGAAATCACGTCGGAGTCCCGGGCGTGGGTCTAGGCCTTCCCATTTGCAGGGGGATCGTGGAAGCGCATGGCGGCACGTTGCGAGCGGAAAACCGCCCGAAGGGTGGCGCGTTGTTTCGCATCACTCTTCCCATGCTCGAAGCTGCACCCTCGGTAATCCTGGACACGGAAGAAGTTGACCCGTGACTGCCCCTGGCCCTTTGATTGCCGTCATCGAAGATGAGCCACAAATGCGGCGGTTTATCCGCGCATCGCTTACAGTAAGAGGCTATCGCTTGGTTGAAGGTGGCACTGCAAAAGAGGCGCTGCTGCTGGTGAGCAGCCATAATCCCGATCTTTTGCTGCTCGATCTCGGGCTCCCAGATGGCGACGGCATCGAACTTACCCGACAATTTCGCGAGTGGAGCACATGCCCATCATCGTGCTGTCAGCGCGCGGTCTTGAGCAGGACAAGGTAGCTGCTTTGGATGCCGGTGCTGACGACTATCTGACCAAACCGTTCGGGGTGGATGAGCTCTTGGCCAGAATGCGAGTTGCGCTGCGTCACGCCCAAACGGCTGGCACCCCTGAGACGCGTCAAAACGCTTGAATTCGGACTCTTGAAAATCGACCTGGTTCGTCGGGAAGTGACCCAAGCAGGCACCGCCGTCCGGCTAACGCCGATTGAATACAAATTGCTCGTGTTGCTGGCGCGACAATGCCGGCAGGGTCTTGACACATGGCCAAATCCTGGCGGAGGTTTGGGGCAATCGGCATACCAAAATGGAGCACCATGTTCGAGTGCACATGGCGGAGCTCAGAAAGAAAATCGAGGTCGATCCCGCCAGGCCAAGACTCATCGTTACTGAGCCTGGCGTCGGCTACCGCCTGCGCGATCATGAAGTGAGCGGGGAAGTAATTCCGGTTGCGGGCAAAGAAGATTAACGGGAACCCTCCCAGCCGGTGAAGTGTTTGCCGTTCCTATTTGAATTGCCGGCACGCCGTGCGCCTGGTTTCGTTGGTGACCCGCTCGTCCGTTCCGACGTTTTTATCGTGCGGGTGTTCCGGGGCCCGACCCGGAACACGGCATCGGGAAAACCTGACTCGAATGAGTTCTAGGCGTTAAGGTCGCTAACGGGACTCCCCACAGCAACTTTAGCGAGGGCTTACTGGTCTTGCGTGGGACACGGGCTCTTCCGTGATGGCCTGCTGGAGTGCCGCCAAGTTGTCCTGACAGAGCGACATCACCTTGCGCTTCTGGGTCAGCGATAAGGTCAGAGAGCGCACGTTGGTGTTCTCCCGAGACAGAGCTAGGATTTGGGTCCTGACGGCACTGTACCGTCGGTAGGCGGAAGCTGCCGTTACCCAATCGGAATCCTTGGCAAGCTTCGTGACCGCGGCCAAGTCTTCCAGATCCTTTTGTACCTCTCGCGCTTGCTCATTCATGAGAGCTTCAAACTCGTCCATCTTCTTATCGCTCTCCTCGGCAATGTGCGGCGCGATCAGGACCTGAATTCGAAGCACAGCGGCCTGCGCTCCTAGCGCGAGCAGCGCGACCTTTCGGGATTCAGGCCAGCCGGCGCTCTTGGCCACGATGCGGGACAGCGCCGCATTCATCTCGCCGATCGATTCTTCGGCAGGGCCGAAGGCGAGACCGTACGCCTTAATGTTGGTGTTCTTGACTGCCAAGGCGAGCACTTCACTGTCGATGCGTTGGAACTCCACAAACACCTGAGAGAACTGGGCGAAGAGATCAGCCTCGCGCGCGGTACCGCCCTTTTGCAGCAATGTCTGCAGCTCCCGGCGCGCGCTTTCGGCCTGCGCCGTGGCGGCGCGCGCCTGGTCCGCATAGCGCTGCGAGTCCTCGTCAGTGACGGCCAAGACGGCGCTCTTTTCGGCCTCCGACGCCGAAGCCAGCGCTAGGCGCGCTTGGCTTACCAAGTCGAGTCGTTTGGCCTGAATGGCCGCTTGGGCGCCAGACTGCCAGTACTGATTGAAACGCAGCACCACCAAGATGAGCGCGACAAAGAGCGCGGCCCCGATTGCCATCCACAGAGAGACTCTTACGCCAGGTCTAACCATCACGATACCTTCGCTCGGGACGTTCTGCCCGCCCGCCCTGGCTGTCAATACCGATGTCGGCATCCGGCTGAACAACCTCATCGTTAAAGTTCCGGTTCCGTGCCGCTGTGACAAAAAAGCTAGGAACTTTTGCAGCCCAACCAAGAACTTGGTGGGCCGTGCGGGTGTCCCCCAGTCTTGGCATCAGTTGTCGCGGCGAATTCACGTGTCGAACACTTGTCTGAAACCTGCCAGATGGCATCGTTGGGGTGCGAAATGGCCGATCCCCATGAATATCGAGAAGTTCATCGCAACGATGCCGGCGCGCTACATCCAGACGTTTGAAGCGGCCGCCATCGAACAGCATGCGCGAACGATTCGGGCCCGGGGTACGCGAGCGGTCAATCTAGGACTGTTTGATTCCCCTGGGCGAATTGGAACCGCGCTTTGTGTGGTCGCGCCCGATCGTCCGGGGCTGTTAGCCATCACAACTCTGGCCTTCGTAACTTGCGGGCTGGACATCATTGCCGCGGAAGTATTTACTCGGCGAGCCACCGAGACCTGCGATGAAGCCGTTGATTTGTTTTGGGTCCGGCGCCAGCCTCCCCTTGACGCCGTTGCCCTCGAACCGGCAGATATTCGAAGGATCCGCGACCTGTTGATCGACATGCTGCAACGGGCTCCGGCAAAGCTATTGCCACCCGCCCCCCTGGGCAGCAGAACACCTGCCGCGACGGGGACCTTGGTCCGCTTCTTGGAAGACATTGAAGGAAGATTCGCGACCCTAGAGATCGAAAGCGCCGACAAGACTGGCCTCATGTTTGGGGTTTGCCAGGCGCTTTTCAACGAGGGGATCCAAATTATAGGGTCCCGCATTACGACGCAAAATGGTCGCGTCAAGGGCCGTTTTGAAGTCGCAGAGCTCTCCGAGCTGCCCATCGAACAATCGCGCCGGCATCTCATCAAGCTCGCCATATTATCCGCGGTCGATAGCCTATCGAAGGACGCGATATCCCTGATGGTTGGCTGAGCAGATTCTGCGGGTTACCAGCGCATCCGGTTGAAATGGTGTGGCTGGCGGCACCGGCTGGGAGGATCCCCAGTACTTCCTAGCCGTCCAAAACTTTACAGAATCTTTATACGCTCCTGCCCATTCTTGACGACCTACTGATACAGCCCCGCTATGTTCTGTACGACCTCGCAAGGGCAAGAAACGCTTTGTAGGGTCCCGAAGGAGGACCGCATCATGTTTGATGTGCTTTGTCTCGCGCTGATTGTTCTCTTCTTCCTCGTCGCTGCGGCATTCACGCGCGGATGCGAGGCGCTGGAACGGGAGGAAGACTGACATGGTTGATTACATCTGGACAGGCCTGGTGGCGTTGTTCCTGCTCATTTATCTAAGCTACGTGCTCTTGAAGCCGCAGAAGTTCTAGGAGAAACCATGACCGCGAATGGAATTCTGCAGCTGGTGCTGTTTTTCGGCATCATTCTGGTTCTGACCAAGCCGATGGGAAGCTACATGGCCCGGGTCTTTCAGGGAGAGCGATCTCTATTGTCTCCCCTCCTGCGGCCAGTCGAGCGAGTCTTTTACAAGCTATTCGGGGTCAAGGAAGACGAGGAGATGAAGTGGACGACCTACAGCTTCTCCCTGCTCATGTTCAGCCTGGTCGGCGCGACCCTTACTTACGCGCTGCTGCGCTTGCAGGGACATCTGCCGCTGAACCCGCAGAACTTCGGTGGCAAGGAGATGACGGCGGATCTCTCGTTCAACACCGCTATATCCTTCACCACCAACACCAACTGGCAGAACTACGTGCCGGAAGCGACGGTGAGCTACTTCTCCAATATGGTCTCGCTGGCGGCCCACAACTGGATGTCGGCCGCGGCCGGGATCGCCGTCGCCATCGCCCTGGTGCGCGGTTTCGCCCGGCATTCGGTGAACGGGCTGGGCAATTTCTGGGTCGATATCACCCGCGCCACACTCTACGTGTTGCTTCCGCTTTGCCTGATCGGCGCCTTGCTGCTGGTCTGGCAGGGAGTGCCGCAGAACTTCTCGCCTTACACGCAGGCGGTCACACTGGAAGGGGCAAAACAGATCATCGGACAGGGTCCGGTGGCCTCCCAGGAAATCATCAAGATGCTGGGGACCAACGGCGGAGGCTTCTTCAACGCCAACTCCGCGCATCCGTTTGAAAGCCCGACCCCGCTAACGAATCTGCTGGAGATGCTGGCTATCTTCCTGATTCCGGCCGGCCTGACCTACACCTTCGGCAAGATGGTGCGTAACACCAAACAGGGATGGGCCATCTTTGGCGCCATGGCCTTCATGTTCATCGGCGGGCTGAGCGTCTGCTATTGGTCCGAGGCGAGGGGCAATCCGAACGTGGCCGACATCGGGGTCATGACGCAGGCGACCGCGGACCAGTCCGGCGGCAACATGGAAGGGAAAGAGACCCGCTTCGGCATCGCCAATTCGGCGCTATTTGCCACCGTTACCACGGACGCCTCGTGCGGCGCGGTCAATTCCATGCATGACAGTTTCACCGCTCTGGGAGGGATGGTCCCGCTGCTCAATTTGATGTGCGACGAGGTGATCTTCGGCGGAGTCGGCGCAGGGCTCTACGGCATGCTGATGTACGCGGTGGTGGCGGTCTTTCTCGCCGGGCTTATGGTGGGGCGCACCCCGGAGTATTTGGGCAAGAAGATCGAAAAGTTTGAGGTGCGGATGGCAATCGTAGCCATCCTGCTCCTCTTCGCCGGAAACGTGATTTGGACGGCAGCCGGAACCAACCTGAACCTGCCGCCGGGCGGCACGTCGCAGGCCTATACCGAAGCGCAGGCGGGGGACGAAGCGAAGCTACCCGCGTTGGCGAGCTGGAACCATGTCAACAACAGCAGTCCGAGCAACTACTACGGCGCCACCTACAACAACGTGAATAACTCCGGAGCGCATGGCTTTTCCGAAATTCTATATGCGTACGCCTCGACTACCGCCAACAACGGCTCTGCCTTCGCTGGACTGACGGGCAACACGCCCTACTACAACATCACCCTGGGCCTGGAGATGCTGATTGGGCGCTTCCTCATGATTATACCCTTATTGGCCATGGCTGGCAGTCTGGCCCGCAAGAAACTGGTGCCCGCCTCTGCCGGAACCCTGGCGACGGATTCTGCGATTTTCGCCTTCCTGCTCGTCGCCGTGGTGCTCATCATCGGGGCGCTCGAATACTTCCCTGCATTGGCATTGGGACCGGTCGTTGAACATTTCCACATGATCGGCCGACATCTGTTGTAGGCGACCGGAAGAGTTGGAGAATAAGCATGTCGGCAACAGCGCAAATAAAGACCACCGCTTCCGTTCCCGCGACAACGGCGGAGACGGTGGGCTACAAGAAACCGAAGTACGCTCCGAAACGCCTGTTTGAACCGACGATCGTCAGACGTGCCGCAGCTGGACTCGTTCCGAAAGCTGGACCCCCGTCACCTCGCCCGCAATCCCGTCATGTTCGTGGTCGAGGTCGGCAGCATCGTGACCACGTTCCTGCTTTTCCGGGACCTGCTACAGGGCGGGCAGAACCTCCTTTTCAACGTTCAGATCACTCTGTGGCTCTGGTTCACTGTCCTTTTTGCCAACTTCGCCGAAGCCATGGCGGAAGGACGGGGCAAGGCCCAGGCCGACGCGCTTCGCCGGACCAAGACCGAGACCATGGCCCGTCGGATCCCGGCTGACCAACGAAGTGCACGCGTTGAAGAGCGGGTTTCCGCCATTCAGCTGCGCAAAGGCGACTTAGTCGTTTGCGAAGCGGGTGACGTTATTCCGGGCGACGGCGACGTGATCGAGGGGATCGCCTCGGTTGATGAATCGGCCATAACGGGGGAGAGCGCGCCGGTCATCCGCGAAACAGGCGACCGCAGTGCCGTCACCGGAGGCACATCGGTCCTCTCCGACCGAATCGTCGTGCGGATCACGTCCAACCCTGGTGAAGCATTCATCGACCGGATGATCGCGCTGGTTGAGGGGGCGAAGCGGCAAAAGACGCCGAATGAGATCGCGCTCACGATTCTATTGGCCGGAAGCACCATCATCTTTCTGCTGGCGGTAGCGACCCTCGTGCCGTTTGCGGCTTACAGCGTGCGCTCGGTCGGCTCCGGCGTGCTGCCGAGCATCTTTCTCCTTTCGGCTCTCTTGGTTTGTCTCATCCCAACTACCATCGGCGGGTTGCTCTCCGCCATCGGCATCGCCGGCATGGACCGGGTAATGCAGCACAACGTGCTGGCCATGTCGGGTAAGGCGGTCGAGGCGGCGGGAGACGTCAACACCTTGCTGCTGGACAAGACCGGCACCATCACATTGGGTAACCGGCAAGCCGTGGAATTCATCCCAGTGCCTGGCGTCGCAATCGACGAGTTGGCCGATGCGGCTCAGCTTTCGTCCCTCGCCGACGAGACGCCCGAGGGGCGTAGCATCGTGGTTCTGGCTAAGGAAAAGTATGGCCTGCGCGGGCGCGAGCTACAAGAACGCGAAGCGGAATTCATCCCGTTTACTGCGCAGACCCGCATGAGCGGCGTCAACTTGAACGGACATAAGATCCGAAAAGGAGCAGGCGAAGCGGTCAAGCGGTTCATAGTGGAACAGGGTGGGAGCGTGGCAGGCCCGCTCGACGAGATCGTGACCAGCATCGCCACAGCCGGAGGAACCCCCCTGGTCGTGGCGCGCAATGACCAGGCGCTCGGAGTTATCCACTTGAAAGATATCGTCAAGGGCGGAATGCGCGCTCGCTTCGATCAGCTCCGCGCCATGGGAATCAAGACTGTGATGATTACCGGCGATAACCCGCTTACGGCAGCGTCCATCGCGGGAGAGGCCGGCGTGGATGACTTTTTGGCTGAAGCAACGCCAGAGACGAAAATGGCGTTGATCAAGAAGGAGCAGCAAGGGGGAAAGCTGGTAGCTATGACCGGCGACGGAACTAACGACGCCCCGGCCCTGGCCCAGGCGGACGTAGGTGTCGCCATGAACACGGGGACGCAGGCGGCAAAGGAGGCGGGCAACATGATCGACTTGGACAGCAACCCCACCAAGTTGATCGAGATCGTGGAGATCGGCAAGCAGTTGCTCATGACCCGCGGCTCTCTTACCACCTTTAGCATTGCCAACGATTTGTCGAAGTACTTTTGCATCATTCCCGCGATGTTCGCGGTGACCTATCCGATGCTCGGGGCCATCAATTTCCTGAATTACGGACCGGGCGCCTCGCATAGCACGCCCAACTCCGCGGTTTTGGCCGCGGTGATCTTCAACGCAATAATCATTATCGCGCTGATCCCGCTTGCGCTACGGGGAATTCTCTACAGGCCGATGGGTGCCTCCGCGGTGCTGCGTCGGAACTTGTTCATCTACGGCGTGGGGGGAGTCCTCGTTCCGTTCCCGGCCATCTGGATACTTGATCGGCTTCTGGCGCTGCTACATCTGGCCTAGACGGTCGAAAGGAGAAGAGACCATGCTTAGACAGTTGCGTCCCGCCCTGGTCAGTGTGTTCGTCATGATGGTTCTGTGCGGATTCATCTTCCCGGGTGTCGTCACCGCCTTGGCCCAGGTTCTGTTTGCGCATCAGGCGGGGGGCAGCCTGATCACGCCGGGAGGCAAAGTCGTTGGCTCAGAGTTGATCGGACAAGCCTTTAGCGCGCCCGGTTACTTCCATCCCCGTCCTTCGGCCGCGGGAGCTGGCTACGATCCGAACGCATCGGGCGGCACCAACCTCGGTCCCACTTCGGACAAGCTTATCAATGGGATCCACAAGAAGCTGCCGGACGGCAAGGACGATCCCGGTAATTATGATGGCATTCGTGATCTGGCTGCGGCCTATCGAAGCGAGAACGCGATGGCACCGGGCGCGCCGATTCCGGCCGATGCAGTGACCCGTTCAGCCAGTGGCCTCGATCCCGAGATCAGCCCGGCCAATGCGGCCTTGCAAGTGGCCCGCGTGGCCAGAACGCGCGGGCTTTCCGAGAACGAGGTGCGCCGCTTGGTGACGCAAAACACACGCCCAAGGCAGTACGGCATCCTAGGCGAACCCGGGGTCAACGTACTGAAGTTGAACCTTGCCCTTGACCAGGCCGCACCAGGCAAGTCGGGCGTGGGTCCATAAGTTTGAAATCGACCTGGTTCGTCGTCAAGTGACGCAATCGGGTGCCGCGGTTCGGAGTGAGGGAGCCCGAGGGCCACGATATACGTTATAGTGTGGCAACGGGCCGATATGGCGTTCGCGGGTCTCACATTCAAGCCAGCTAGCTTCGGGGACTTCGCTTGGCGATGGCTCAAAGGCTGTCAAGCGGCTTTGCCCTGGCTTTTCGTGGGTGTTGCGCCCTTGATCATGTATCACCGCGTTTACATTGAGTCCGGGCGAAACGTCGCCCATTTCTGGGGCGATACTACCGGTGCTTATTGGCCCGACCTGGCTTTTTTCACGCGCAGCATCGCCCAGGGGGAAATCCCGCTCTGGAATCCGAACGAACGAGGGGGTTTCCCCTTCGCCTTCGACCCGCAACCGGGGGTGCTCTATCCGCTCAATTGGCTGTTTGTCATTGCGGGGCTCGCGCTCGGACACGTGCCGTACATGCTGCTGCAGCTAAAAATACTCGCGCACCTATCGCTCACCAGTACTGGTTGGTACGCGTGGCTGAAGCAACGCGTCTCGCGCCCGGCAGCCGTGGTTGGAGCTTTGGGGGCGACTCTGGGTTGTTACACGCTGCAACATGTTCATTATGGGCTCATCTGGCCGATTGCTTTTGTTCCTTGGTTTTTGGCGGCACTCGACCGTTGGACAGCGACGCGAAGAATCTCAGCCGCGCTCAGTATGGGAGCTTGCGTCGGAGCGATCGTCGCTGCAGGTTCCCCGCCCGCCGCACTCTACGGCCTGATGGCTTGCGCAAGTTTCGGTATTCCACAAGTGCTAGGCGCCTTTTATCGATCAAAAGGATTAGAGAGAAGACAATTGTTCGTCACTGGCATTGCGGGTGCGGCGCTGGCCGTACTGCTCGCTTTACCGGTTATCTTGGGAACAGCGCATCTGACGGCCGCCTCGGTGCTTGAAAAGCGTGATTTCGGCTATATTAGTTCCGGAAGCCTAGCTGCCCGCGACTTAAAAGCCTTCTTGTACCCATCTAGTTCGGGCGCAATCGTCTATCTTGGAACATCTTTGGCGGGGCTCGCCGTCGTCGGGATCTGCTGTCGGTTCTGGCAGCGCCTGACAATAATCGCGATGCTGCTCGGAGCTGCGGGAACGCTGCTAGCTCTTGGCGACAATACACCCGTGTTAAAATGGGCGGCTGCAGCATTTCCACCGATCAGATTCTTTCGCTTAGCATTTAGGTATCTGTATCTCACTCAAGTAGCGCTGGGTGTGTTGGCGGCGCTCGGCGTGGACGCATTGGTCAAAGCACGTAAAGGCGCGACATGGGCCCGCTGCATATTGTTCGTCCTGCTAGTTGTGTGTGCGGGAGTATGGGTTAAGTCGCGAGGGGAGGGACTTGCCCGACCATCGCCGCTGACCACGGATATGTTCGCTGCGATGCTGTGGTTGGGGCTGGTCTTTGTCGCCTGCATCTTGTGCGTCTTTCGTCCCATCGTAAAATGGGCATCTTTTGCGATTGCACTGGTGGTACTGGCAGAACTAAAAGCCTTTGTACCCCGATCAAATGTCCTGAGGGATGGGACCTTTGAGCTGCCGCGGAATATTAGCCAATCTGCCCTGTCAACAATAGAACAGCAGTCTGCACAGTTTCGAGTGTGGGACGAATTCGGACTTGGATTTCGCGCCGGATCGCGGCTAGGGATTCGTGACCTGCGCGGTTACATGGATCCGCTTCGGCTCGCCAACTACGAGACGATGGCCTCGCAGCTCATGCATTCACCGGATTTGCTCAGGCGCTGGGGCGTGCGCTGGGTATTGCCCGCGAACCACCCCTACGTGGGTGCTGGACATAAGCGCGTGAATACCGCTGGACTGCACTCGGTTGTGCTGCGTGAATCGCATGTTTTGGAATTACCAAGCCCTCGGGCTCCGGCCTTTTTTACCGATCAGGTCGAATCACAACGGACGGACTCAGGGCTTTGGAATGCGCTAGATCGCGATCCCCTGGGCGCCAAGGTTCAATTGCCGCCCGGGTTCAATCAGTCCAAGGCCAGTACACCCGATGATGGCAATCAGGGTGCGTCACGAGCAATCGCGGAGCTACCGGCGACGCTCGTCGAACGCCGTCACAACCGATTGACCTTTCAGATCGACGCGCCCAAGTCCGGTTGGTTCGTCATCAACGAAGCGTATTTTCCTGGATGGCTCGCTTGGGTGGATGGAAATTATGCCCCTATTTATCGTGTTGACGGTTGGATTCGTGGACTGCAAGTAAAGTCGGGGGCTCATCGAATTGAACTGAAGTTCCGTCCGGCAGATTGGATGATAACGGCAACAATTGCCGTCGTCTTATGGATGGGGCTTGCAGGGTTACTGGTCGCTTCGGGTATCAGGCGGTTACGATCCCAAGTGAATCGGGGTCGAGGCGTGGTGTGACGTTCCAACATCGCTTGGCACAAGGTCTCGTCGTCATTGCGGCAACTTGTTCCGGAGCGGCATCGCTGACGCTCGAGGTGGTCTGGTCGAAAGCCTTGGTGGTGCCGCTCGGCAATTCATCGGATTCGACTGCGACCGTGCTGGCGGGCTTTATGTTGGGCATAGCCGCTGGAGCCGCTGTTGGAGCGCGCCTGTCTCGCCGCATCGCGCGCGTGCTGTGGATCTACGCTGCCCTGGAGCTCTTGCTGGCGTCATTCGCGTTATTTGTGCCACAGCTGTTCACTGCCGTTTCGCGATTGGCCTGGCCCGGCTCGCTGTCGAACTCGAATGGGGCATTGTTTGGCGTAAGATGGTTGCTGTCACTGTTGCTCATCACGCTTCCGTGCTTGGTGATGGGTGCGACGCTGCCGTTGCTCATGGCGGCACCCCGAAGCAGCAATAAGCCCGGTCGATACGTGAGCCTGCTTTATGGCATCAACACGCTCGGAGCGACCCTCGCCGCCATTGTTACCGGGTTTGTCGGCATTGCCAATTGGGGAATCACGGGCTGCTCGAGACGAGCCGCCCTCTTAAGTTCCACGGCTGCTTGTCTCGCCCTCGGTGCCAGTTATTGGCTGCGTTCTTCCCCATCATCCCATCTCGAGGTTGGTCACAAGGCAAGCCACCGGGACTTGACGCCCGAGCGGTCGGTGGCGGCCGGCGCACCGCGACTGGCGATCGTCGTCGCGTTCGTCTCTGGCTTTGGGTTGCTCGCGGCAGAAGTGTTCTGGGCGCGCATTCTCACGTTCGTATTTGGACATGATACTTATGCGTTTGCCACGCTCCTCGGTGTGGTGCTTTTGGGGCTCTCGCTGGGTGGACTCTTGAACACATTACTGGCAAAGCGTGATCCCCGCCGCGTGATAGGAATCTCGATGGCGGGCATGTCACTTGCTTTGCTTTGCTCATTTTACCTGGCGGCAAGCCTAGTGATCCGCTCGGGTCGCGACCCGTTCAGCTTGGGTGATCACTTCGTCGGCGAAAACGCACTTTCCGTAGAGATGCTGCGCGAGTTCTTTTACACACCGGTGCTGCTGTTCTTGCCTTGTGTGTTGAGTGGCATAAGCTACCCTGCGACGATTGCTCTTTACGCGGGACCCCGCGGTTCAGCTTCGAACGCGATTGGAGTCGTTGGACTTGTCAATGGACTCGGCGCCAGCCTCGGCGCTTGCGGTGCCGCCTTTGGGCTTATCTCTTGGATCGGGATTCAGGGGGCAATTTCGTTGGTGGCCGTTATTTTGGCATCATTGTCGTTGGTGCTGCTCACCGGTTCAACTCGCTCGCGCACACTGAGCGCCATGGCCTGGGCGCCACTGCTGGTCACGATGGTAACAATCTGGCGCGTGCCGCACGATCTCCCAAAGCGAATGCTCATCTCCGTAGTGGGCCAACGACATCAACAATTACTCTACTACGAGGAGGCGCGCACCGCGACGGTTTCGGTTATAAGAAGTTCGATCCAGGGCGAACGACAGCTGCTAGTGAATGCGGTCAATGAAGTCACGACGCGTCTGGTGCACGATCAGAGTTTCAAGTTATTGGGTCACCTTGGCCCCTTGCTGCACCCAGCACCCAAGCGCGGTGTAATGATTTGCTTGGGAGCGGGCCTGGCCGCGGGCTCTGCGTTGGCCCATCCCATCGAACGCCTCGATGTCGTGGATCTCCTTTGGGCGGTACGCAACGGCGCCCGTTATTTCGCCGAAGAGAACAACCATGTCCTTGATGATCCACGCCTGGTGATGCACGTCAACGACGGTCGACAGTACCTGCTTTCGACTCCGCTGCGCTTCGATGTGGCTATTGTTGATTCTACGCATCCAAAATCGGTCGATTCATGGATTCTATACACGCGAGAGTTCTTCCAGTTGCTGCGCGACCGACTCAACGAAGGCGGCATCGCGGTCGAATGGTTACCCCTGCATGGACTGAGCGAGCGAGAATTCTCGACCGTTGTCGCCACTTTTGCCTCCGTATTCCCACAAATGACGCTGTGGGCCACGGTTGGTTTTGAAACCTATGGGCAGGTGGGTTACGCGAAACTTGTGGGTCGGCGCGGGAGTGGACCACTATTAATCGACGTCGAACAGATGCAGTTTCGGCTTTCACGGTCGGCTGTCAGTCTCGATCTTGAGCGCTACGGCATGAACCGTTTGCCGGAAATCCTCGATCAGTTCATCGCCGGTCCCCAGCAGATTAGCAATTGGACCAAAGGAGCTCCAATACTATCCGACGATCGGCCATTTCTTGCGTACACGACCCATCAATCACGAGGCCGCGCCATGACGCCGGAGTTATTGCTCGGCCTGCGGGAATTTCCCGGCCCCTACTTGATCCATCGCTCCTCGATTGATGCTGAGCTTGACCGCGAAATCGAACTCGCCTTCGACGCCCAGGGTCTCGTTATCTCGGGACAGCTCGAACCAGCCCGAGCTTTATACCCAAAAGGGGA
Source organism: uncultured delta proteobacterium (assembly GCA_963835565.1). Classification (GTDB taxonomy): domain Bacteria; phylum Myxococcota_A; class Polyangia; order Polyangiales; family Polyangiaceae; genus FEN-1139. The sequence continues at coordinate 3,429 of CAWIGY010000028.1, read as the reverse complement.
AAAGATCCGTCGCTACGTCGAGCAGACCCAGACGACCTTGCCGTATTATCAGCGTCTTGCAGAATTGTACCCGAACGATCCTGAACACCTCTTCGAAGCCGGAACTCAGCTAGCTTCGTTGGGTCACGCGGCAGCTGCCGAACCGATATTTCAGCGCTCAGTTAACCTTTCTAGAGACAGCTCGCGACTTGGGCTCAACACTGGTCTGCTTTGGCTCGATACTGGTGAGCCTCGCCGAGCTGCTCAGCAATTCGCGGCGCTTTTGGTCTAGGTGTCCCCGTTGGCCACTATTGAACCAGAATCTAGGCGTCGCGCTGCTAGCGCAGCAAGAACCGGGTGCCGCTAAGCGTGAACTTCTAACTGCGCTCGCCGAAGATCCACAATCGATCGGCGCGCGCCAAGCTCTGGCCGACGCCGAGATGGCGCTTGGCCATTGGCAAACGGCCAAGACCGGCCTATTGGCACTGCTGCACGACGAGCCGCACCTCGACCATGCTGTGTCGCGGTTAGCGCATGTGAACGAGACGCTCGGTGACTCAGCCGCCGCGCTAACCCTTTTTGCGCAAGCCGCGCAAATGAATCCCTATCGCGAGGATTACGCGCTAAACTGGGCTAGGCGCCTTCTCGATACGAATCCGCATGAAGCTATTGAGCTTCTTCGTCGCGCAGAACGACTGCATCAAGACAGCGTGGCCATCAAGGTCATGCTCGGTGACGCCTGGTTTCGTACCTCTCAATGGCAAGAGGCCGCGCAACAATACGTCGGTGCGCTCGAGCTCGATCCGCAATCGAGTGCGGCTGCGCTCGGGCTCGGGCGTGCGTTAGCTCGAATCAACCAGCGCCCGGGGGCCCGCGATGCTTTCTGTTTGGCCCAAAGCTTAGGAGCCGCAAGTCCAATCGTCCAAGCGGAACTTCGGTCCATGGGAGATGACATTGAAATTTGTGGCTTCGGTCGAGCGGCTCCGTAGTGAAGGTGACCGGGCGTTGCCGTGAGACCCACCAGCAATGCGTCGAAGTACTCAAAGATGGCGCGATACTTCTTGTAGACGGAACGGTGGGCTTCATCAATAATGATGAGATCGAAGTGACCGGAGCCATAGAGCCGCGGCCCATCGCTGGCTTCATTGATACTGGTTTCCCAACTTGATAATCAACCGCGCCTTGGTAGCCAAAGCGTCGCCAGCGCGTGCCTTGAACGAAGGCTCGTGAATCAGCGCGCTGACATTATCCTGGCAATCGGCACGCATGCCTACCCATCATGACCATCAATTGGTTGGGGCGATTCTAGCAATAAATACCTCGGTCGACCGCCTCCAACTCGAGTAACCATGACTTTTATCCGTGCCGGATTATGCACGACCTGATTAAGTTCGTCCGCATTGCGGATGGCCGAGCTAATCTTACCGCGAATGAACTGACCTGAATTAGCTACTTTGAACTCGAATTGCCTGCCCTTTGGCAGCACTCCCTGCAGCTCGCCCGTGAGAATTTCCTCGTCTTCACGCAGATTCTCCTGACTGAGACGATCGAGACTGGTTTTAACTTGCCCCACGTCTGTGAACCGCACTTGTGAATCGCCCATTTGCAACGTGCACACGGCTTCGTTGTTCAACTAAGGTCTGAAGAAAGTCGCGCATTTTGTCTAGGGCGTGACGTTCCACTTCATCTGCAGATTCCGCCAATTCTTCGTCAGTGCCGAGTGTTCCTTGCAGCAGGCGTTGCGTGCGATCAAGTGCCTGCGCAACCGCGCTTATCTGGTCGAACGCCATCTGGGCCGTGCGATGTTCTTCGAGTTCAAAGCCGAATGATCCAAGAGCTGTACTGGTGATAAGAATTTGGTGTTGGTCGCGATTAGGAATTGGTCCCATCGCCGCTAGCGGACCCGCCAATGATGCTGCCATGGCAGTTAGGAACTCCGCAAAGTTATTCACTGCTTTCGCACCAAACTCGGCGAAAATGCCGTGGCTGCCAATTACCGGACGTCCCCTGAAAGTCAGACGCACACGAGCTAGATCTGGCTCGTTCGGTTTGCCTTCAGCGAGGCGCTCCTCAATGTCCTCAAGCCGAGCGACCAAGCTTCCGCGATCGAGCAAATCTTCTTCGGGTGTTTCTGCGATCATTCGCTCGAGAGCCGTTTTCTCTCCCAGGATATGCAAGTAGTCGAGTCGATTCATGAGAGCACCTCGTGCTTGCCGAGGTTCGCGAGAACGTTTGCGGCCAAAGCATCCTCGACAGTAGCGAGGTCAATCTGCACGAAGCCTTTCCAGGCATGATTTCGTCGATGCGACCAGACACTGTACCAATAGGCACTAAGTTGCGTGAGGCGCTCAGGCCTGCTTGCCAAATTCACCAGGAATCCATCGACAAAAAAGCTCGCTTTCGGCGATATTAGCCAGGGCGCGTGCTCCAACAGCTCCCTTTGCGATTTGCCCTCGGGCAGGTGGTAAAAAGTCACGACGTCAATGTCGTTCGGCGCGCGCGATTCGATAACCTCTACATTCTCTAGAAAGCTTCCATCTAACCACTGGAAACCACTGATAAGACCGACAGCACCAAGCGCTGAGCGATAACGCAAATATCCGTCAAGGATCTTTAAGTCGCGCGGGTGTTTGCCCGAAGCGCAGAACGAAATCGGTCAGCGATATTGAGTATGGTGAGCGTTCAGCTGAAGTCGGAAGTGAGGCATTGACGGGCGGCAGCACTCCATCGGCGTTCCAAGCAGGTATCGCGACAGGACTCATACTGCTTTCACCTCAGTCCTGTAAACTTGACTCCGGTTTACCATCACATTGTCCTTTGTACCGTCATCCGCGGCCCCGGCGCCATGGCAAACGACCCTTTCGACCTGGCGAACTGGTTGTGCGGGTGCATTATGAGATCCATGGCGCCTAGCCTAACGCAATTCTCGACAGCTTGCACGCTGCGCCCTGAAGCAACCCGGCGCGCGCCATTCACAACTCCCCCCGAAAAGTCCGGTGCTGCAAGCAAGCAAACAGCGCATCCAATTCCGAAAGTGAAGCCCGGTGGGCGGATTTCAGTTTGTTCGACGGCAGCAATGCGCCGAGTCTGTCGGAGCTCGGGTGAACCCGCCGACACGAAAAATAGGGTGGGCACGCGCGACGCAGGCCTGGAAAAGTTGGTGTCCCAGGTATTGCAAAGCCCCTCAATGATTGCACGGAAGTGGAGTCTTGGATATACTTCGCTAGCTATGAATAAGTCGTTCGTCAGGGTATGAATCGGCGCCGCCGAAAAGCGCGACGCGCTGGCCCGATCCTTCCTGGACGAGACGAGCTTTCCAGCATTGCCGGCGAGAAAGCGCAGGTCGATGTCGAGGACATCGAGGTAGCTGACGAAATTTCCAAAGATGACGAATGCTTGAATTGCGGAAACGTACCGGACGTGCCTAGCGCTGTCTGCCCGAACTGCGGC
>CAWIGY010000027.1:0-81258 GCA_963835565.1 uncultured delta proteobacterium | reverse complement strand
TGACCGAGTGCCTCACGCCCATCGCCTTGGACAATTGTCGAGTGTATGAGATGGACTCTGATGGCCGCTACCATCGACGCCAGCCGCTGCCGGGTGAGGCACGGATTGATGCACAATTGCACACCTTGGATCGCGTCCGGCGCAATCGACCCCGTTCCGTCAATTACTCGCGCTCCGTGCGCCCTTTGCCGTTGAAATAATGGACCGTCATATCGCTGCGGCGGGTTCCCTTTGGCTAGCGGCGTGCGCCGCTCAGCCCCACGCCAGCACCGTTCAACCATCCGCAGCTCCCAGTGCCACAACTCCGGCTGTGCCCTCGGCGGGAAATTTCAAGTCAACTCACGGAATTGGGCCAGTAACGGTGGCGCTGGTCGTTGATCAATTCGCCGGTTGGGTAGCCCAGGATCGCCTCGCGCAGCTGCCGATTTCGGGCGGTTTTGCCCGACTTCGCCAGCAAGGCACCTGGTACCAAGATGTTCGCTTTGCTCATGCCATTACCGAAACCGCGCCGGGGCATGCCTCGCTTTACAGTGGCAAGGTTCCGCGCGAGCATGGCATCGTGGCGAATGAATTGTGGGCTAACGGCCATTCGTCGGCAATTGTCGCGGACGACACCACGCATATCGTAACCGCTGAGGGCGAGCGGTCAGCAATTGGATCATCAGCGCTGGCCATTAAGAGTGAAGTCGTCGCCGATCGATTCAAGGCTCAGAATTTCGGGGCCAAGGTGTATTCATTTTCAATCAAAGACCGTGGAGCGATCTTCGGCGGTGGCCGGCATCCCGACTTGGCGCTTTGGTATGATGTGAAACTGGGACAATTTGAGTCGTCCACGGCGTTTGTGCATCGTCTTCCAGATTGGGTCTTGCCGGCAATTGAACAAGAGGTTACCAGGCCGCGTATTGGCCAACCCTGGACGTTGATGGATGCCACTTGGGTTTCAGAGCATTCAATTACCAGCGACGATCAGGCGGGCGAAGGCGACTTTGCCCTTTATGGCACGAAGTTCCCGCACCAACCTAGCCATTCATCCCAGCCCTTCGCAGTGTTTCGCGCGAACCCTGAATCCGATCGAATGCTGCTTGAGTTGGGCTTGCTCGCCATCGACAATAGCCCCAAAGAATGCCCGATTTTGATCGCTATCTCACTTTCGGCCAATGACTACATTGGGCACCTATTCGGGCCCGATTCTTGGGAAGCCTGGGATGAGCTGCTGCGGCTCGATGCGTCGCTAGGCTGGTTCTTCGCGGAGATCGATCGCCGCAAAGGTCCTGACCATTGGTCGGCGATCTTGTCTGCCGATCATGGCATAGTCCCGCTTCCCGAAGTGAGCCGCACCGTTGCAAAAGCGTTTCACGACGCGGGATCGCTGGGTGCGCGACCGCGTGAATTGACCGAACGGGTACTCCCCTCCGCGCTCGAAAAGGCTGCTCGTGACGCAGCAAACAAGGCTTTGGGAAAGGGTGAATGGATCGCAGCATTGGTTGACCCCTACTTGTATCTAACCGATAGGGCCAAGGGCCTTGCCGGGGACAAGCTGGTCACGTTGAGACGCGCCGTGTCGGCGGCAGCGGCGAAAATTCCGGGCGTGGAGCGGCTATTCGATACGACGGTGTTGCCTTCGAATTGCCCCAATGCCGAAGACGATTCACTGGATGCGCTCGTGTGCCGTTCAGTGAAGCCCGGGCGAGGTGGGGACTATTTCATTGCGCTCAAGCCCGGATACTTCTTTGACACGGGTTACACGCCAGGTTTTGGAACTAGCCACGGCAATGCCGAACTAGCCGATCGATCGGTTCCGCTGTTGGTGCGAGCCCCAGGTCAGACGCAGGCCGGAAAGATTATAGAAACTCCGCAATCATTTGAATTGTTTTCACGCAAGCTTGAGAATCTGCTGGGTCTGAAATAGCGTTCAGCGAGGTCACTTCCAAGCAAGGCGGAGCCTATTGAGCCCAGGCTTAGCAATCGCAACGCGCAAGGCGTGCGTAGCTTCATCGAATTCAAACTCAGCCTGAGTATCGTTAACTTGAACAGACGCCGGCCTATTTCTAGCGTATGCCAAAAACGCACCCGAGTCTTTCAGCGTAAGCTCGCAGCGTTCTGGTGAAGACCCAGGTCACGCTCAGTTAGGGCACCCGCACTGTTGAATTTGTCGGTGAGCCCTATCGGCGCAAAATCATTCTCGACCGGGACTATTGTAATAAGTTCAAATTCTCGCGGACCTAGGGACAATGACTGCTCCTGGTCCAGATTGAGCAAAGTCAGCGATTTTACCACGTGCGAATAGCAAGCGAACCGCTCTGCGGACAGTTCCGGAACGTCCGAGGGCTTGAACGAGGCAACCGGGCGTGAGGCGAGCTTTCCCTCGCCGGCGTACCTTGCGTTGAATACGCCAATAATTCCCGCCTTACCGTTGCGGTTCCAAATCTTGAGCAATACGTCATCGACCGTAGGATCCACGCAGAGCGAATCCAACGTCGGCACCGCAGGACCGTCACAGCGCAGAATCGTGCCGTCACTGCATACGAGTTTTCGAAGCAAATCGAAGTCATGCTCGCCCGGTTTGTCGGACACATAAATGGGGCCTCCAGAAATAGCCCTGCCCGCGGCATGGTAAGCACCCCACTCATGTCCGCTCTGGAACATGTCCCAATCCGGATGCATGAACTCCCCAAACCACAACCCCACTTGTGCATTAGTGTAAATGTGAAGGCCGTGACTTTGGGGGAGACGCGGGAAAAAGTCGATCGAACTGCGTAGCAAGGTTGACGCCTGCTGAGCCGTACCAAGTCTCTTGACCATTCGACATGCAGTTAATCAGGCGACCTTTGAAATGGGTAAAACGCTCTTTTCGAGTGCCGCACGGTAGACTCGCGTGACACGCAAGCGCCCGCCATGGCCCTGCGCGACCGCCTCGAGCAGTGCTTGGCTATCGACCTTGACCCCGTCAACACCCTGACTCTGCAGGTAGCCGTGAAAATCATCGTAGAACTGCCCAATTCTGTCCGGGCTAATGAACCCCACCAAGCTACCCCACCAATCCTCATTGAACTTGGGCGCATGGGCCATAATGCCCTCACCGAATCGGCGAATCTGATTCGTGACCGCATATCCGGGGAGTTTTTCGCCGTCAATTCCACCCCAATAGCCAACGATTGTATGCCATACGAGAAATACCTTCACGCCAAAATCATCTTTTGCCAATCTCACGGTCGATGAAAGTTCGCCGTTGAACCTCTGATTGGGCTTGAAATCAGTCTGCCGATACTCCCCAGTAGGCATCAATTGTGTGCTTTGCCAGCCATCGTCCAGGATCAAGAAACCAGGTTTTACGCCTCCTTTCGCAAAATGCTCGAGTCCAGATCTGACATTTTCAGCACTAACGTCTTGGTAGAAGGCGTCCCAGGTGCACCAACCGAAGTAATCCGTGAAGTCTGGCACGGGCTTTTTGTGCCGAAGTTGACCCCATTTCAACTGCTCACAGACACGGACAGCACCCTTTTTGACGAGCTCGAACGGATTGGTTCCGCAGGCAAGGTATAACGCGACTCCGCCTTGACCCACCGTAAAAGGGTCACCGGTTTCGGCGAGTAACTCCAGTTGTTGATCGTCGCGGCCCCTCAAAGAAAACCGAAATGGGTCATCCAAGAGGGGTACGCACAGTAACCAGTTGCCATTCGTCAGTTCCGCCAGCATGAACTGAGTTTCCGACGGCACTTCCTTATTTTGGGTGCCGGCTTTCGGCTTCATCCAATAGGGCTCATATCGATGGCACAACGTGAAGCGCCTCAGCAAAGGAAGTTGACCAAGGTCGAATACTAGCCGAGACCCGGTGTTGACCTTTCGTGCGACAAGAAACGCATCGTTGGGCCCTGAGGCATTCTCGACACTAATCTCGATGTTTAGCCCTACGATAAGAATGCAACCAGCGTGGCAAAGTTTCTGATCGGAAACGACGAAGGTCATGACGTGACGTCCTTTACAGCAAAATAAGGCGAGATGTAAGCAGCATGTCGAGTGATCGTCCACGTGCTGGCGCAAAATCTGCTGCATTTCTAACCTGGTGCTTGGCTCGGTTAGCGATATTCAGTCCGCCCGATCGATCCAGTTCCCAAAAATGCTCGACAGTTATAACGGCTTCTGGTTGACTCTACTTGCCCCGCCGCCCGGCAATCCTTTGTCGGGGGTTAAGTTATCTTCCTCGGTTGAATTATCCATGACTTCCTTGGGAGCCTCTTCTTCTGGTGCCAGCGCTTTTGGGACTGCTTCAGTAGCATTGACCCAAGGCGAAACTGGCAGCCGGGTTCGAAGTTCCTCGGCGCGATTGCCTTTTTTGGACTTTCTCCGCGCAATCGCATCGCAACTTATTGTCTGGCATCATCTGTCATTCTATGGCCCCCTGCCGGACCATGCCTATCCGGCGGCTCCAATGTTGCTCGAATGGCTGGCGCGCTACGCGCGAATGGGCGTTCAAGTGTTTTTTGTGCTAGGGGGGTTCCTCACTGCGCGCAGTCTGAGTCGAAGTCGGGCATTTAAAGCCAAGTCCGTGGCTTCGACTATTTGGTCACGCTATCGCCGCATCGGGTTGCCGTATTTGGCCAGTTTAGGCGTAGCCATTGGCGCGAACGCTTTAGCTCGCCATTGGATCATGGATGAAGCTATATCCGCGCCACCCACGCTAGGGCAATTGCTGGCGCATGCAGCATTTTTGCACGACATACTAGGCTACCCGGCACTCACGGCAGGAATTTGGTATCTTGCCATTGACTTTCAACTCTTCCTGCTATCTCTGGGGCTATTCTGGGCTGCACAATCGTGGTTGCAGCGTCGGGGCAATTGCACGAATCAAAGGGCATTGAGGCTTTTATTGCAATGGCTTAGTCCGTTGGCATTGGCCTCTCTTTTTTGGTTCAATCGTCATCCCCAATTTGATGCTTGGGCGATTTATTTCGTTGGAAGCTATTTTCTGGGATTCCTGTTGCATGAGTTACTTGAAGGGCGCGTGAAGATGACCTGGGCAATAGCCTATTTCGGTCTGGTCATTGTGGCTGCAATCGTTCAACCCGCGACCACGCTTATTCGTGGCGGCAGCTACGACGCTGATCGTGTATGCGGCTGCGCGTACGGGGATAATGCAGCAATGGCCTAAGAGTACTGTCGTCAACTACTTTGGGCGAATTTCGTATAGCTTATTTTTAATTCACTTCCCTGTGCTGTTGGTGATTAATGCCTGGGGTGCACAGCGGCTTACGACGTCTACGAGCATGGCCGTTGCAGGTCTGCTATTAGCGTACGCTCTTAGTTTGGTGGCCGGAATACTACTGTACCACGGTATCGAAAACCGGATCCGTTAGCGCAGTTTTCAACTACTCTAAATAGACGGCCAAGAAACGACCTATGTTTCTTCAAATTCGACGCTGAGCCCACAACAGCTCGCGCAACTACCGCGCCGGTTGATGGATTGTACGGATTGCCATAATCGCTCCGCCCACGGTTTCCCATTGCCCAACTCCGCCCTGGACCAAGCCCTATTCAATGGAGAAATTTCCGCTGCTCTACCATCGATCAAGCGACTGCTCGTCAACGCCTTGACAGCGGATTACAGCGCGCCTAAAAAGGCCCATCGTGCAATTCGAGATTCTGTCATCGACGCGTACCGCGTCAGGTACCCGGAGGTTTTTCGTCAACGACCACCAGGGATCTGAGGCAACGTGGGTTTTTGGGACGTCGGGCCACTGGCAGACAAGCGAGTACCGGAACCGTGAACGGCGATCGATGAAGTCGGGCCATTCGAGCCCACGAGACTTTCCAGCCACGAAAGTCGCGGTCGAATCCTGGCCAAGATGCTGCGTCGAGGGGCACTGTGCATTTCCGATTCCCAGCTTCTAATTCGGGGCCGCCCGGCGTTGGCTGCGAGCAATGTGGGCATTTGGGTAATTGGGTCATTCGCGACAATGAAAAAGGAATGGTAATGAAGTTTCTCGTCGTCGCGCAGTCCGAGGATAGCAACTACGTCGCCCGGTTGAAATTCCGCACGGAGTTCATAGAGCCGTTGAAAAAAGCGATGTCGGTCAAGAAACCTAACCCGTTCGGCTTCGGCGAACTCAAGTACCTCAAACCATTCTGGGCGGGCCCTTGCAAACTCGATCAGTCTATCGACACTTCTGCGATTTTCGATATCAAGCGCATCGAAGTCGATTCGTCCAATTTTGCGGCCGCGGCCTTCATCGCGTCCGAGCCACCGCGTATCGGCCATGCGCTCCCAACTATCCACGATGAAGTCAACACACACCTCTGGCATTCTCGGACGCCCTTTGGCTCCGAAAACTGGATAGCGATCACCATTGAACGTGTAGCTCAAATACCCGCTCAGGTAGGCGGTCTTCCATTCTTGGCGCAACTTGCCATCTTGCTGGCCCTCCTCGGTTTTGGGTTCGTCGAAGGGTAGGGATTCGGCCACTTCTTCATCGATGGACGCCCGAAGACGAGCTAGCACCAGTGCTTTGCGTTTTGCCAAAGATCGTGCGTACTCCACTTTCGCTCTTGCTTCGGTCTGCAGCACTTCGCAGTCTAAAGTCAGCTCATTTTGCCGAATCGCCAAGATGGCCGGAACACGCTAATCGCCGTAGACCAATTGGGCTAGGATTGCGCCTTGTGTTAGCCGTTCGATTTCGATTGCGTCAGCTCCAGTCTTACTTCGAATATCCCCCAAGGCGACCAACTTCGACGGCCCGAGGTTTTCGCCTTCAACGGCAACCCGATCGAAAAGCCACAGCGTTGCCGGCATGCCTCGCTCAGGTCCATCTGTCCAGTAATAGTCGCCACTCTTTCGTTTGGCGTGCAACGTCTGACTGCCTCGAGTGATGACAATTGCACGTTCAGTAAATAGTTGATTCAGGACAACCGAATTGGCAAGTAAGGCCGCCACCGCTGGCTGCTCGGCATAGAGGTAGCCATCCGTCAACAACACTTGACGAAGTTCGCGCGGGTGACGTCGATACCGCAAATAAACCTCACCGAATGTTTTCCAAGGCAGCGTCTTGTGATACAGCCGCTCGCGCAACACGCTTACCTCGGGCGATGCCGTGGTGTCCTTCGGTGGTTCCAAGAACAAGACGGGCTCGGCCTTAGCGCGTGCCACGACTTCAGCGCGCACAGATTCAAGCTGAGGCGTTCCGGCAAAGCCGGCTCGAGCTCCATAGCGTGGCGCCTTTGCTCGCAAACATCCTCGGGAGAAGGCTCGGCAGGTCTCGAGGCAGTCGGCATTGAATGGCGGCGGGAAGATGGCTGCGTCCCCAACTGGGCTGAACGATGTACAATCAAGAACACGCCCGCGGCGACGATTGCCAATGAGATCGGTACAGCCGCGAATAACCGCCTGGAACGCATGGCGACCATCAATTGTCACCGGTTTCTCTGCGAGATGCAATGATCTGTGGCCAAGCCCGTTCGGCCCTTGGAGCAGAGACTTGTGCGTTTCCGCAAGCGATTAACTCAACGGTACCGTGAGAAATAGAACCACAATAATCAGCAAAAACCCTGAAAATTCGCCACGAAACGCATTTTATCCAAGAACTAGCCAGCGGTACCGGCAGGGAGCAGGCCCCTTAGCGTGTGTTCTCCGGCGGCATAAGCCCTTCGGGCCAATCATCCCGTCGGGTGTATTGGGCATCCAGGGCATTCAGAAGTTTTGAGCCAATATTCCGTTCGCGCCAATGGCGCCCGGGAGGCGAGGCATCCAGCCAGTGAAAGCTATGCTCGCGAACATCTAAGTGCACAAATTGGGTTTTGGGGTGCGTATAGATTCCGACGCCAACCCGCGGAATTGTCCGCAAATAGGCGGCCAGAATCGGCGCAGCTACGCCCACCAGCTTAAAATCGATGGCACGACCCTGCGCATGCATCCCCTCTGGCTTGTGATTAGCCTTGCGATAAGCAGACACCACAATCACTTGATAGGTCGAAAAATGGTACGCTGCGCGAAACACCAATTGCAGCAGCCGCCGGTCCATGGTCGTAATCTGCAAGTTGTCGCGATCCCTCGCCTCGCACAGCAACGAATCGAGCTTTCCCGCAGCCTGCTCGTCAATCTGTCCGGACCCATCGTAAAGCCGAGTCGAAATGCTTTGACGCGTATTAATAGTGCTCACAGAAACTGGCCGTAACTTCGCAAACGACAGCTCCGGCTTGACCCGCGGCGCGTTACGCTGCGGTGCAGTTGCCAATGTCGTCGCGGGCTTCGTCTGCGGGCGCGCGCTCGGTGCGGTGGACTGACTGGCACGCGAAGCTGCCGCCAGGAGGCTGAGCACAATCACACTAGTAGCAGCCCGGGCTCGACGCATCGGCAGCTTAGGTTGCTGTGGCCGCACATTGCCCAAAGAGTTTCATTCAATCCGTTCGCATGATCACGTGAAAGCCGCGATAGCTCTCGACCACATAGGATATTTCGTTGATGTCCAGAGCAAATGCCGCAGCGGCAAAACTGGGATCCAAGTCGTCTTTGGTGACGCTGCCCAGGCTGCCGGCGCTGGGCCCCGGCGAATCGCTGTATTCTTTGACTATGGCGGCCCACTCGGCGCCCTCTCTTAGTTTCGTCAACGCCTCTAGAGCGCGCAGGCAAGCCTGCCCGCGTGTGCGCGTGGCCCCGTCCGGATGTGCAAGCTCCGCGTGGCGCACGACAATTTGTGATACGGAGATGTGATTGGGCGCGTCCGGCTTCGGATCTGCATGGGTGGCCGCCGCTGCCAAGCAATCCTTTTCGGCGTTTGGCCCCGAGGTACCTGCAGTTGCCGTCGCTTTTGTTTGCGTGCCGCCACAACCCAAAAAAACTAAACTGACGATGAATGAGAGGGACCGGGTGTTCATGGAACCAAGTCTACGCTAGCATTTTCTGGTCGCGCAATTCAATTCTTCAAATGCGCATTTAGCATTTCCGAAAGCTCGGCGATCGTGAATGGCTTACATAGGCTAGCGGTAAAGCCATATTCAGCGGGATTTTGCATCACGGCATCATCAGCATAACCACTGGCCACAAACACCGGAATTTTCCTGGTCCAATTTCCGGATTTCGGCGACCGCCTCGCACTCCGCCCATGCCATCGCGAATCGTGAGATCAAAAATCATTGCGGCAAACTGGTGATTAGACTTGGTTTCGTTGATGTAGAAATCGATGGCTTCCTTGCCATCATTTTTGCACACTACAGCGTATCCGAGCGATTCAAGGATTTTGCGAGCCGTGGTCCGTATGGCTGCTTCATCATCCACAAAAATGATTGTGCCGCTGCCCTTATGCTTGACAATCCGCGACTGCATTCGCAAGTCTGGCCTTCGGTTGCAGCAGGCAAATAAACATGAAATGTACTGCCTTTACCCGGCTCAGACTCGACATCAATGCAACCGCCAGTGACGGTTCATGATTGAATAGCAGGTAGCGAGCCCCAGGCCGTGCCCCTGGGTTTTTGTCGTGTAAAAAGGGTCAAAAATGCGAGGCATGATGTCCTTTGGAATGCCAATCCCAAAGTCCTTGATTGAAACTCTCACATAATTGCCTTTGACCAGGGATGGGTTTTCCATCTTCTCCAAGAGAAACATTCTTGGCCGTTACTTCAATAGCCCCGCCGTTGGGCATTGCCTGTTGGGCATTGATAACAATATTGTCGATTACTTGAGCTATTTGATTCTTGTCGATATTGCACGACCAAAGGTTTTCGGACAAATAGAATTGGCACGCAACATTCGAGCCGCTGAGCGCAAACTGCACGGCCTCTTGAATGAATGGAACTAGTGGGGTCACTTTCTGAACTGGCAGCTCCGCCCTTGGCAAAAGTCAGCAATTGCAAGGTTAGCGCTCTGGCGCGGTTCATTGCTGGCAAGCGTTGCCCCAAGGTACTCAGTGGTTCCTGATCCTTTGACACCGAACGGGCCAGCTCGACGTTGCTGAAATATTCCGGTTAGCAGGTTGTTGAAATCATGGGCAATGCCGCCAGCGAGCACGCCGAGCGAGTCTAGTTTTGCGCTGCGTTGAATTACGTCCAAGGTCTTCTGCTTTTCAGTCATATCGCGAAACACCAGGACAACGCCGATAGTCTTTCCGTCTGCCGTCCTTGATGGGTGCGCCGCTATCGGCGATTATCCGTTCGGTGCCATTGCGCGTAATCAGAAGCGTATGGTTTGCCAACTCTATGATGCCCCCGGTCGAAAGGACTTTCGCGACGGGGTTTTCGCAGGGCTGGCGGGTAATTTCATGGATGATGCTAAAGACGACTTCGAGCGGTTTCCCTGCGCTTCACTCGACTCCCAGCCGGTAAGTTCTTCGGCGACCTTGTTCATGATGACAATACAGCCATTGATGTCAGTTGTGATAACCCCGTCGCCGATACTGCGTAGCGTGACCGCAAGACGTTCCTTTTCGGCAGCGATGATTGCTTCAGTCTGCTTGCGTTCGGAGATGTCCCGGATGGCAGTCACTCTGGCCATCCTCCCCTGGTACATTATCGACCTGCCCCTAATTTCGCCCGTGAAAGTGCTGCCATCTCGTCTCAGCCCGATTGCGTCATAAGGTTCTTCATAGCCAGTAAGAAAGTAATTGCGGACCAATTCGCGTGATTCAGGCGAAGCTAAGTCTAGAACGTTCATTCCGATAAATTCCGCATGATGGTAGCCGAATAAATTATCCATTGCCTGGTTTGTATCCAAAATCAGACCCTTATCGTGAATGACAATTCCTTCAAAACTGGCCTGAGCTAGCAGGCTGAAACGCTCTTCACTCTCCCGCAGTCTTTCTTCAGTCTGCTTGCGCTCGGTGATATCGCGCGTCACAGCCATGAAAGATGCGGGCTTACCCTCCGCATCTGGGATCACGGTCGCGCTAAGTTCCGCCAGAAATTGAGAACCATCCTTTTTGACAAAACGATACTCAGCATTCATGACGATCCCTTCCTTTAGGGTCTTCTGCATGTTGATCGCGGCACGTTCCAGTTCATCTGGCGAAAGCAGCTCGAACGCACTTTTGCCGATCAGGTCCTCTGGACGTTCGTACCCATGCATGAGCGCGGTTTGCAAGTTGCACGTGAGGACCCTGCCGCTCAGATCAGTCTGCGTGATTGCATCGGGGGAGGATTCAACCAGAGCACGATAACGCGCCTCGCTCTCACGCCGCGCTTCCTCAGCCCGTTTGCGCTCGGTGACATCACAGACAACATGAACTGAGCCGGAATCGTTGTCTTTCACATCCATATTGGGGTCAACATTGCCTTTTATCCGCCGGCTTGACAATCCGCAATTGAACAGGCTCTTTAGATTCCCCATCGGTTACGATGGGAAGGACTTGGCGCAGTGAGGGCGCTCGTGCCCGACGGAGAGGCTGTGGCGTTCGACCGTTTGGAATCTTTCGGATCGACCAAAGAATAATCGCGACTGACTGCTTTTGCGGCCCTAGCCTTTTGTCCACTAAACGTCCCACTAGTCTCGGAGCTTGCCATCGGACGTGCAGCGCCGGAATCTTGCCCTGGTGCGGCCAGCATGGCTGCTGAAGCCCGATCGCTCGGCGATAAGTATTCGGTCTTAGTTGATATTTGTCCGGGTGCAACCGTTGAAGCCGTGGAAGTTGTCCGTGAACTAAACCGACTTCCCAAGTATGACAGCCCCAAGGACAGACCGACGCCCAATAATGTTCCTATGACGTAAGCCTTTCGAATACGGTGCTTGGGTTCGACGGGTTCGTTGGCGAATGATGTAACAGCGGTCGCGGGACAACTATCGGGTCCGGTTGTCGCTGACGAAGTTGGCTCGTGCGAATAGCCACTCTCAGTGGGAAAAAATGGCGGCACTCGAGCCGCAACCGGAGCGCGGAACCCAGGCAAAAGAGTGTCAATGGTCGAAGATCGCTGCAAAGAAGGGCTAGCCGGCGAAGCGGGCTGCAGCTCCACCGGAACTCTTCTGACTCCCGAACTGTGCTGCAGGCCCGAGAAAAAACCTCCGGCAATTCTCTCAAGCCAGGTTCGAACCTGCGACTCATGGCTCAGCAACGCGGAGGGTACGAGTTCGAGCTCACTAATCATTTCTTGAAGGGACTGATAACGCAGTCCATGATTAGCCTGTGTCGCGCACCGAATGACGTCAGCAATCGGCCTGGGTACACATAGATTCAAGCGTTCGCTATATTCTGCAGACAGAACGTTCGAGTGTAAGACAAGTTTGAGCGTCTTCTGATTACTGTAGTTGTTAAAAAGACTTTGTATCACCAGCATCTTCCAGAGCATGGCTCCGGCGGTAAATACTTCGAAGAGCTCTTGCTTGCTATTCGTCGTGACAGGCTCGAATGGGTCCAGTACGTCCGCCATATCCGGGTGTTCTCGAATGATCCGACAACGACCGAGTTCTTGAGTCACTCCAACGCCAGTCAGCAACGCCTCTCCGAAATTGGCTACCATGACGGAGTCAGGGAAGATGGTCCGGCCAGGGTTCAAGAGATTTTGATTCGAGCAGCCCTGTCGTAGCGCTACCGCTGCCCGCAACACATCGAGGATCAGCTTTACGCTGACGCCAATTGGAACCGAGGTCTGTCGAGCGAGAGCCAGCTCTTGCAGCTTATTTAGCGGCACGCCGATCACGTGCTCTTCCAGCAGCACCAGGTCGGCATCGGTCTTTTGACCACCGAGAATTTTGGCCAGTGACGGATGAGACAAGACTGAGTAATTTCGAGCCGCGGCTAGCACGCGGTCTGCATGGGCGCCTGGTACCTGCGCAAGCGACAGGCGTCGCGCAACCACTAAACGTCCGACCTCGGAACCCGTCACCACCCGCGCCAACCACAGGACGCCAAATGATCCGCGACTGAGTTCCTTTAAGTATTCAAGGCCGGGACTGTTCTGGAAACTGGCGATTGCTTCCATCCCAACTTGTCCGGTGCCCAAGAGTAGCTCCCGATTCAGGCTTGAGAAGGGAAATGTGCCGAGGGTCCCGCACGTCAGTAGGCGGGGCCCGGCTCAACGGACGCATTGGGAATACAAAGTAGCAGTGGCGCCCGTACTTTACCGCAGTATCGCCGATGCTGAGCGCGAAAACCGGCTGGTACTTTTATTACATGTATGCCCATGCGTTACATGCCCGCGGCACTGGGCCCGAACCTTGATTTTGTTACATCGTCACGCCGAAGGACAGGGGCGAAGTGAGCTCGTGGCTCGTTGCGCTCGGCTGGCGCTTGGGCTTTGGGCGGCGGCGTGCTACGACGGGCTGTGGGTTCGGGCAAGGACAGTGCTCCCAATATTGCGATTTTCGTTGACTACGAGAACGTAGCGATCGGTGCCCAGCAGGCCAAGTACGAAAACTTTGACATCGCGCTGGTGCTGGAGCGGCTCCTGGACAAAGGCAACATTATCGTCAAAAAGGCTTACGCGGATTGGGAACGGTATAAGCCGGCTCGAAGAGCCCTGCACGAAGCTGCCTTCGAGTTGATCGAGATCCCGCACGTGTCGTACTCAGGCAAAAACTCGGCTGACATTCGCTTAGTCGTGGATGCCCTCGACCTTTGCTACACCAAGGGGCATGTTGATGTCTTCGTCATCGTTTCCGGCGACAGTGACTTTTCGCCACTCGTAGCCAAGTTACGTGAAAACAATAAGACCGTGGTTGGCTTAGGTGTCAAGAATTCAAGCAGCGATCTTTTGATCGATAACTGCGACGAATTCATTTACTATGACGAATTGATCCGCGCGAGAACCACGGGTGCAGCCGGCCGAACCCGCAACCCCAGCGCTGAACCCCAGAAGCGTGAACCGCGCGGCGTCAAAGAAGCGCGCGTAGCCGAGCCCAAGGCAGTGCGAAGTAACGGGGGCCAGCGCGCTGCGGCGTCGGGCGCCGTCAAGCCTGCGCACAAGAGCGTGGCTACCAGCACGCCAGCGACGACGGCCAGTTGCGCCACTTCTGCCGGAGCAGCGGCCTCCTCGGTTACAGCGAACAATCCAGCGCCGACACCCCCGAATTCGCGCGATCCGGATGATGAAGAGAAATTGAAGGTGGCGGCCTTGGAAATGGTGCTCGACGTTGTAGATGCCCTTTTTCGCGAGCGGGACGATAACCTTTGGGCATCCCAGGTTAAGCAGACGCTCAAGCGAAAAAAGCCGCAGTTCTCGGAGACTTTTCACGGCTATCGCAACTTCACTCAGCTGCTGGAGGATGCGCGACGCCGTGAGCTGCTGGAGATTGAAAAAGACGTCAAATCTGGCGGTTATTTGATCTTGAGCTTTGGAAAGAACGCCTAAGTTCCTGGATTCGTGAACACAACGAATCACTTCACAGCACATAGTCCACATGCGCCACACATATAGAAACGTCTAGGAAGCTCTTATCAAAAATACTTTTAAGTTTCGAAAAATCCTTCCCAAGAAGCTGCGCGCAGGGCCGGGGTGCCGCCACCTCTCAAGGCAACAGTATAAAGTTTGCTACGAGTTGGACGTTATCGTAGCTATGGCGCGAGACTCGATGCAAATGAGTCAACTTTTCCCGATGCCGTGTTCACTACGCCCTTTGGGCGTTCCTCGCTTCGCGAGGACCGTCTACCTCCGTGAAAAAGTACAGCGCACTGTACTTTTTCACTCCGGTTCCGGGTCGGGACCCCGGAACACCCGCACAATCAAAACGTCGGAACGAACGAGCGGGTCACCAACGAAACCAGGCGCACGGCGTGCCGGCAATTCAAATAGCAATGGCAAACATGGCGTCACCGGCTGGGAGAAGCCCCGTTATTTTATTGAATAGGAGTATCTGCGAATGAAGACCTGGCAATGGTTGATTTACCCGACTTGCTTAGTTGCGTTAGCCTGCAGCGGAACGTCCAATACTCCCACGCAGTCGTCTTCGACGTCGGCAACTTGCGGTCAAGTGTGTCAGGATGACGCAGTCGGCTACGCGATTGACGACACGATGTGGCTGATATGGAATGAGAATTTTGCGGGTCATCCGTCGGGCAATCAGAGCTTGACGGCGAGTTGTCCCTTGAGTGGCAGCGCTCAAATCACCGGTACCACCGGTGTTGCCAGCAACGGAATTAACACCATTCAACTCACATTTAACCTACAGAATTGCGGCAATTCAAAAACTGCAGAATATTCTCTGACATTCACCGGGCCGCTCACCTGGGATGGCAGTTTTGGTAGCAGCGTCGGAAATGCGCTTACGTTCAAGTTAACAGCCCTCGAGATCGATGGAACAGTTAGGCTCGACGACATGCCCACGGTATCGGAATCCTGTGCCGTCTCGCTGACTGACACTTACAACTCGAATGTGAGCAATCAGACCAGTTGGCTCAACGGTGTGATTTGCGGGCGAACGGTTAGCCAATAGCGTCGTGACTGCCGCGGGCGGACTGTGGACCATGGCCGGCAATAGCGTTGGACCTTAAGGCCCAGAACTCATTCATCTTGAGTCAAGTTTTCCCGATTTCCGAGCGTCTATTGATCTGGTTAGCGTGCGCGGTCGTGGTGGGCACAGATACCAGCGCAACACCGGTTCGCCACCGGGACACGGTACATTGGCGATGCCAAACACCTGGTCCGCTTGTTTATTGAGCGCATTCGCATAGCGCGCCATGCGGGCATTTTGTCCCCGCCGCGGCGAAAGTATAATGCGTTCCTGAGTCTGCCAAGCGATATCAAAAGCGGTCCAATAGTCAGCGCGCGCGTAACGCACCTGGCGAGTGAGCAGTCTGTCAGCCAGTAGCTCAAGCTCGTGCCGCGGCGGTCCACTCAGGTATTCGTGCAGCAGCTTGACGTGATCGGTTAAATTGAATAGGCTCATGATGGCAACCAGGGCTACCGTGAATGGACGTAGCGCGGGCCTGCGCCAAACAAGAGCCACCATCCCCGAGAATGCCAGCAATGTGAGCAACACGTAGCGTACCAGCATCGCGTCGAAAGGATCCGGCGTGAGCACCATGAACGCTGCAGCTTGGCCAAAACCAACGAGCGTCAAGTATGTCGAGAAACCGGTCAACTCCGACCAGCGCAGGCGCTGCACTCTGGCCGGCCAGATTATGACTAGAAGGAGCCACGCGCCCAGCGCATAGGAAATCAGAGAATGGCCTGCGCTCAGCGAGCTAGTTATATTGAAATCGTGAAGCTCGCGTGGGTCCGCTCCGATCAGTGATGGCAGCTGTTGCACAAAGAAGCCCTTAATGTTGGAAAGGCTAGGCCTTCCCGTTTGCGCGCTCTTGCCGAGGTAAGAAGTCGAATACTTCGCTAACAGGCGCAAACAGGCCACTGTTGCCCCACAGCAGGCCAGACTCAGCAATCGTTGTTTGGCACGTTCCCGCAGCACGCCCTCAATGACGTCCATGATCAACAGAGCGATCATTCCGAGTATCGAGAACTCGCGGTTCAAAAAGCCGACTCCGAATAGTATTCCGAGCAGCACCGGGCGATTGCGCAAGAAGTATGCAGCCAACACGAACACGAACGGTTCGATATTACCGCCTTGATGTTCGACCAAGCGGCTGCTGACGACGACGCCAGGCAGCGCGAACGGTAGGATGGCGATCGTAGTTCCCCAAGGACCTAAACTCTCGCTGCGTAGCCCTCGCCAGAGCATGAGCACTACTGCGAAGTTCATCAGCAACATGGGCAGCTTCAGTGTGAAGATACTCGGACCAAACGCCGCAAACAGTGGAGCACACAGCCAAACACTGACCGAGAGCAGATAGCGTTGACCGTACATGAACATTGGAAGGGCGCGCCCCGCGATCAAGTCCTTTGCCATCAACCCAAAGACTGCCTGGTCGGAATCGAAATGGGCGTGAGGGAACCACACAAATACCCAGCTGCGCAGGCCAACTAAAGCTAGTAAGAAGAGAAACAGCGACGTCGAGAGCCCAACGCTTCGGGACATAGACATTACCGACCCGCCTTTTAGCCCGGCTCGGTCAAGGCTGGTAGGGGCACGTCGCTGGTCCTATTTTTGGGGCGAGCAGGCGTGGGATTCCCCGACGATTCCGGCTAGCAAGCGCCGCCCGAGCAGAGCTCGTTGCAAGTGGCACCCTCTGCGCAGTCGGTTTTGCAGCGCTTGTCTCCGCAGCTAACGGAGCAGTTTGCGCCTGGCGCACACTTGGTATTGCAGTTGCCACCCTGACACGTAATTTTGCATTTGGACCCGGCTAGGCAATCTGTATTGCAACCCCCAGCTTCACAGCGGACGCGACATTCCGACTCTGAATTGCACTTGGTTTTGCATTTGCCTCCCGCGCATTCTAGCGCGCACTTGGAGCCCTTTTCACAATTCATGTCGCAACGCCCACCGGGGCAGTTCTCTTCACAGTGGCCGCTTGCTGCGCAGCTCAGCTTGCAGCCGCCCTTGGTGCAGCTTGCGCCTGAGGTCACTGCTGCTTCTTCATGACCTTTGGTTTCACTGGACCCTGAACTGGCCGCTTCAGTCTTACTGGTACTCTCTTCGTTCGAGCTCGCTTGCTTGTCGGCCGGGGCTTGGCTGGATGCGGCGGCGGGCTGGGCCTGAGCTTCGCTGGTGGGCGCAGGCGCTGGGAGCGTTTGGGGCTCCTTGGTTTGGGCGCCGCCACAGTCGATCAAAAGTGTAAAACCGCCCGCTAATGCAATCAAAGATACCGTGAGCTTGGTGAGTCTGCGCGAAGTCATCGCATCACCTCCAGGGCAGACAGTACCGCTTAGAGTGTCGCAGCGTCATACAAAAAATCCTCACGCGCGCTACTTGCTAGCCGTACACGGCACGGTAAAGCGGACATGGCTACAGGGTCTGGCTTGGGTGCCGTTCGGCTCGACCAGTCGGCCCACCTTGGCAGGTCCAACTCGCGAATACTGAGCTATTATTTGCACGCTCGGACATGACCCCAGCGACGACGTGAAATTCATCAACTTTACTCCTCAAGCGATTATCCTAACGACACCGACAATGGCTTGTTCCAGATACACGTGCGAGACTCGGAGAGGTCGAAGCTCTCGACCAAACAGTTCACATGCCGCTCTTTTGGTCGGGCTGCTCGGATTATTCGCCAGTCAATTGATCGCGTGCGGCAAAACCGAACCGACAATAACCGGTTCCTTCAACACTGGAGGCTCAAGTGCCGGGGCCGATGCCTCCGAGGATGCTGGGCGGGATGAGGCCCTGGTGTCGTGGGATTCGAGCGTCGTATTTGATGACGACACACTGTGGCAGTTCGACCTGGCCGCGAGCGATTCGGATGTCGCGTGGCTGGATGCGAATATCAAGCTTGAACAGTCCATTCCCGCCACGCTTACGGCAAACGGCCATTTGATTGGGCAGGTAGGGTTCCATTACAAAGGCAGCTATGGCACGCTTTACAACTGCCTGGACGCAAACGGAAACCCAATCTGTCGTAAGATTGGTCGCAAGATTGCTTTCGATGAGTACGACTCTACCAAGCGCTTCTATGGTTTGAAGAAACTGAACTTCAATTCGTCCGTGTGGGACGACAGTCTCCTGCGCGAGCGATTGGGCTACGGAATGTTTCGTGACATGAACGTGGTTGCGGCGCGTGCCGGACACGCGCTTTTATATCTCAATGGTGACTATCTTGGGGTCTTTTCGATGGTGGAGGAGGTCGACGGACGCTTCACGGATAATCGATTCCAGGGCAACGGCAATGGCAACCTGTACAAGGAATGCTGGCCCACTTCGACCGATCCCAGCTTACTACACCGCATGCCTGCAGACCAACAAGGCCACACCGGATGTATCCGGCATGGTGGCATTTGGGACTGCAGTATCAAGCGCTACCGACGCCACGCTGCCCGGCGTGATTGCACAGTACAACGACATCGATTACCTGATGCGCTACCTGGCCGTGGATCGGGGAATTGCGGCTAATGACGGCATTATGGCTTTTTGGGTGGTTTCGGGCTGGGTCGGCAATCACAACTATTATTGGTATCAAGACGAAAAGGAGGATCGTTTTTGGTTGATACCTTGGGACATGTATTCAACCTATAATACGCTGACCCCGCTGGATTGGGTGCCGCCGTGGGATCAGCCACCCGGTGACTGTAACGCTCAGTACACGTCCTGGAACGTTGGTGAATATTACCGTGCCCCGGGCTGTGATCCATTTATCCATGGGCTGTCGTTGCTAGACCGTAGCCGCTACTTGACGGCGGTGCAGCAGTTGCTGGACGGACCTTTCCAACTCGCTTCGGTTAACGACAAACTCGATCGCTGGTCGGCTCAGATTGCGGATTCAGTGGCGACTGATACGCACGGTCCGGGCAGTCAAGGGTTTCAGAATGCCGTAGCAAGCCTCAGGTCCAGCGTGGCTATGCTGCGCCAGCGACTTCAAGCCGTTCACGATGGCGTTACCTCTACCCCGATGGGGCTGCGGCTGGACGTAACCAACGGGTTTGAGGGCGTGACGCCGATATCGTTTGCGTCGGGTACCTTTGGGGCAATGCAATTCCACCAGCACGCTGACTTATGGCGCAAACCAGACGTAACCCACTTTCGGGAACCGAAGATGCGCGCATCGATTTCGTGTTTCGTGACCAGAGCGAGAATGCAAGCGACGCTTGGCAACAGTGGGCCTACGTAAATTTTGCGTTTCAAGGCTGGTCGGTTGATTTGGTCAACGCTGGCATTACGGAAATACATTTTACGGCACGCGCTGACCAGAATCGCACCGTGCGCTTGGACATCGCGAGTCCGAATAACTCCCAGAGCAATCAAGGCATTTGCTTGGGTTGGGATGTGCCATTGACCGCCCAGCCAACCGCGATTGTAGTAAAGCTAGCCAATGCCGCAATTCCCAGTTGGGCAACTACGCGTCCTAATCCTCCTCACGACGATCCCAATACAGTATTTAGTACCGCCACCGCTCTCGTGTATCGGCCGCAGGCAGTCGGGGTTGGCGCAAGCGGGTTTTTCCCTGCCGGCGTCACGGATACTGGATTCGTGGAGATAGACGACATCTCGTTCGTGAGCCAATGAGATGTTACCATTAACGCATTTCGGCACCGAGGTAGCTTGACATTTACCCCCGTCAGAGCAGCGGCGTCACCGATGACAGTACTGATTGCAAAGGAATACAATATAATGATCGAGCGAAAATTCGACTGGGCTCAATTATTCGTGGGGACGATCAGCGCAGTGCTCGTGGGTTGCGGTTCGGATACCACGCAACCCGTGCAGTCAATCAGGGTGCCGCTGTATATCAACGAAGTGCAGTCCTCCAATTATGAGTACCCAGACGACAAAGGCAAGACTGCAGACTGGATCGAACTATACAACGACGGGCAGACGGAAGCCAATCTTGAGGGCTATTACCTCAGTGACAATTCCAAGGCTCCGCTCAAGCAAGTCTTGCCTGCGGATGTCTCGGTTCCAGCCAAAGGTGTTTTGGTCTTGTGGGCAGACGGCACGGTTGGCAACGGGCCCTTGCATTTCAACTTTAAGCTATCGGCCTCGGGAGAGGAGGCATGTCTGAGCGATCCGGATGGGAAACTGGTTGACTCCACTCCTTTTGGAAGCCTGCCCACCGCGTTGGACGGCGGACGCATGAACGTTTCGTGGGCTCGATTTCCCGATGGCACTGGACTGTTTGAGTGGTGCACAAAACCAACACCGAATGCCCTCAATGGCGACGCGTGTGCCGGCGACAACCCGTAGCGTTGGGATTGCTGACTGACCGGAGTGGCAGGCTGCCGAATTCACGCGCGGGCGGTTGGGCGGGCAAGGCCGAGCAAGCACGGCTAACCCGGAGAAAGTCGCAAAATTGGCGTCCGCCCTGGTTGCGGAAGAATGCAGTTCTAATCGCGGGTGTTTGCTGCTAAAAGGCTCTCGAATAATGGGCCGAATCTTCCGCCGGTCGGGTTTAGAGTACGAAGCCGATTTGCGTCCGCTCCCCAAACCGCCGCTCCGGTCAAGTTCAGCCTTTTTGTAGTATCAGGAGATGCGACACCATGTTTGGTCTGTCATCCAGCAAGAAAGATAGTGTCTTTTACGACGCCTTCGAGAAACACGCGACGTGCGTCGTGCGCGCCGCGGAATTATTCGTGCAGGCGCTACGCAGCCCGGAGCGGGTAATCGAGATTTCCAAGCAAGTGAGTAGCGTCGAAGCCGAAGGCGACACGATCACACACGACACGATAGCTCGCTTGCATAAGACTTGGATAACGCCATTCGATCGAGCGGATATTCATGTTCTCA
Source organism: uncultured delta proteobacterium (assembly GCA_963835565.1). Taxonomy (GTDB): domain Bacteria; phylum Myxococcota_A; class Polyangia; order Polyangiales; family Polyangiaceae; genus FEN-1139. Next base: position 60,080 of record CAWIGY010000027.1, on the reverse strand, counting down.
TCAGTACGCTTGATGACGTGCTCGACTTGACGGAAGAAGCAGCCAATCGCCTCGCCCTATATGAAATTAGAACTGCCCCGGATTTCGTCATCGGGTTGGCATCGGTGCTCTTGCAGGCTACTCAGGCGACTGAAAAGGCCGTTCGCTTGCTGCCCAAGGTCAAACAACCGGGTGAGATGCTCAAGCTTTGCGTCGAGATCAATCGACTGGAAAATGACGCGGATTCCGAATACCGACGAGGCCTTGCCACCTTATTCAAGGGCGAATTCGATGCCATGGCCGTCTTCAAATGGCGAGACATCATCGACAACCTCGAGACAGCGACCGATCGTTGTGAAGACGTCGCCAATATTCTCGAAGGTATTGCACTTGAGTATTCATGATGGAAGTATTGGTAGCCATAATCGCGCTGGCGCTCGTTTTCGACTACATAAACGGGTTCCATGATGCAGCCAATTCAATAGCCACTGTCGTTTCGACGCGGCGTGTTAAGTCCCGGATTGCCGTGGTATGGGCCGCCTTTTTCAACTTTATAGCCTTCCTCTTTTTCGAGTCGAAGGTCGCTGGCAACATTGCTAAAGGCGTACATCCCGGCGTCGTATCGCTTACACTGGTCGCGGCTGGTTTGGTGGGTGCAACTGTCTGGGATCTTTTGACTTGGTGGTGGGCGCTGCCCACTTCGTCCTCCCATGCTCTGCTCGGTGGGCTTGCAGGTGCCGCCATCGCCAAGGCGGGGATCGGTTCGCTCGATGCCCCACTCTTCGTCAAGACGGGCATTTTCATCATTGCATCGCCCACGATTGGCTTAGTCCTGGGATCGCTCCTGATGAAAGCCGTGATGTTGGCGTTGGGCCACCTTTCTCCGGCGAGCATCGATCGCCATTTTCGAAGGCTCCAGCTGGTATCAGCGGCGATGTATTCAATTGGACATGGCGGAAACGACGCGCAAAAAACCGCTGGAATAATTACCGCCGCCCTCATTGCCACCGGACACCAATCAGTCGCCCAAGGGCACCGACCCCATGTGCCCGCGTGGGTAATTCTCGCCTGTTTCACGGCAATGGGCCTGGGCACTTTGACGGGCGGGTGGCGAATTGTGCGCACCATGGGAATGCGCATTACAAAACTCACGCCAGTCGGCGGATTCTGTGCTGAGACGAGTGGGGCCATCACACTTTTCTTAGCGACATCCCTGGGCGTGCCAGTATCAACCACACACACAATTACTGGGTCAATAGTCGGCACCGGCACGGTTCGAAAGTTCTCCGCCGTGCGTTGGGGCGTGGCCGGGCGGATCGTTTGGGCTTGGATATTGACCGTTCCGGGCTCAGCGCTGATTAGCGCGTTCACTTTCTGGGCTGCGATTAGGCTGGGCTTTGCACCGTGAACTGCTGAAAAAGGCGTTCAGGTCTCCAGGCGCCTTTATGATTGGTTGCTCAGAAGGCGCCTGATTCGCGAACCCCAATGGGGCCAACCGGGAATATCTCAACGATTATTGAGAATTCGTTTCCCTTCCGCATTGCTTCTCTCGCTTCCAGCGCTGCTGCTGTGTGCCTGGTACACGCTTGCGGCTTTCCTGGCGTATTTCGGGCATCGGGCTGAGGTTAATGTCAATGAACCGCTGACGGTTCGCCTCTTCCAGCTACATCTTCACGACAAGTTGACACAAGATTGGCATCGACTCATTATGCCGGAGCCCCAGCATAAGTTGACCCTCCCCACCTACGGTTTGGTTGTTCGAAACGAGAAGCTTGACCAATTAGCGAGCCGAATGTCTCCCGATGACGGAGCAGCGGATTACGTCGAGGGGCAGCTGGTCAAAGGCAGTCGCGCCCTTGATGTTCAAGTTCGATATCAAGGTGGAAAGCATTGGCATTACAGTCATCCTCAATACTCTTGGAAGGTGAGGGTGAAGGATGGAAAAGTCTTCGACGGTCTAAATACCTTCAATTTCATTAACTCGCCGGATGCGATCCCCTTTGAAGAGGAGATCATTCTCGATATCGCTCGAGAACTGGGTTTGGTGACCCCCGACTTCTTTCCTTTTAGGTTGCTCTTGAACAAGTTTTATATGGGCGTGTACTTCTTTGAGGCGCAGCCCGACGAGGGGCTCTTGCGCCAAGCACAAAGACCTCAAGGCAGCATTTACTCGGGAGGCGAAGCCCCCATCGACGCAAAAACCGGGAATAGTAGCCTATTCAAGTCGGCGGAGTACTTTACCAAAGTTGTGCAAGGCATTCATCAACAACTTGGGCAGCGGCTGGATCTCGAAGCTCTCATCGAGGCAATCAATGACTCGAGCATGCAGAAATTCGCCAATTACGCTGAGCGTCATCTCGACCTAGATAAATTTGCGAAGTTGGATGCTCTGGACGTTGTTTTTGGCTGCGATCAACACGACTTCGGTGAAAATCACCAGCTCTACTTTGACCCCTACCGCGATCGATTCGAGCCAATAGCTTGGAATTATCAAGGCTGCAAGCATGAACGTGAATTCAATCGCACCGAGAACCCTCTATTGCTTAGACTCAAGCTCCTGCCCGATTACCTCACTCAGCGTAATCGCATCGTATATGAATTATTGCACAAAACGGGTTCGCCCGAATCGATTCGCAGGCGCGCCCTTGCGCTTCTGGACAAATTGGAACCAGACCAAGCCCGCGACCCTTATTGGGATGCCTACCATCTGCTGCCGGATATCAATCCGTACTATTCATTGTTACTGCGGCCGGTGAGTCGCAGATTGCAGAACATTGCCACTGAAACGCGTCTGTTCGAGCTCGGCGCGCGCAACCGCTATTTGACCGACGCGTTAGAAGAGAAGGATTGGTCGGCAGTATTGAACGTTGACTTCGGTTCAGCATTGATCGAGTAAAAAGACCAATAAAGGAGTTGTCAACGTTGCCCGATTGGACGTAACGCTCAATGGCAATTCTGCTGTCGCAGCGACCCGCATAAGCGCAGAGTGGCCGATTGATTGCCACCCTGAGCGAATGGCGCCTGTTTGCCGACACAAACCTCACGGGAGCGCTCGAATTGGAACAAGATCGTCGCTCTCGGAGAGTCCAAGGCCACCGGTGATTCTGATTGTGACCTCTGTTGATCTTTACCCTGGCACTCGCTTTGAGCCGCGACCGTCGCAGGCTCATCGTGGCCTAGTTCGAGCGGTGTCGGACCCAAGAACCTATCGCTTTTTCATAGAATCCGCCGGCTGCGTGCCGGTTGCCGCAACGGTTTACGCCAAGAGTCTTGTAACGGACGCGAGTTTTCAATTCCAGGCCAAGGCGAAGCTTGCAAGCCAAATTCTCGACTAGCAATCCAGCCCCATGCGACGACAAGTATACTGGCGACGCGGGGCAGCGGTCGCCGCATCCTTGGTGTTACGCAAAGCAACCCGTACAAACTATTGCATGGGGGCCCGGCGCTGTCGAAGTGCTCGAAACCAAGACCTTTGCGCCCAATCAATCCGTAGTGATTGCTCCCGGCACGACCTTTCGTCTTGCATCCGGGGTGTCTCTCATCTTTGCGGGGAAGGTTGACGCTCGGGGTACCGCTGAACACCCGATTGCTTTCGAGGCACGTGACCAGGACTGGGGAGGAATTGCAATACAGGGTCCAGCTTCGACCGGTTCTCGATTCGATTATGTGCGTTTTCGGAGTGGTTCTCGACCCGTTACGTCCACCGCATATTGGCCTGGAATGGTTAATCTTCAAGATACCGCTGAAATTGCCTTCAATCATTGCACGATCAGCGAAAATGCGCAGTTTAGTGTTGCGTTACACGTGGCGGAAACGAAAAATCTGGCCCTAGACGGTGTGATAATTCGAGATGCCTCAACCAAGGCTCTCGACCTTGAGTATACGACCGCCACGTTGAATGATGTCAGTATCATAAAAGTGGCTGGAGATGCGATAAGCCTTTTGGGGTCCCAGGTTGCGATTAACAAATCTAAATTGCTTGCTTGGGAGGGCGACGGTATTTCAGCAAATCAACGCAGTAAATTGGGTCTCTTCGACGTAGTGCTCGCGAGCGGAAATCGAGGACTAATTGTCCACGACGCATCAAACGTGCAATATGAGAGACTTCTGTTACTTCGCAATAACACCGGGCTGAGCCTAAATATCGCAAGCGAATGGTATAGCGGCAAAGCGTACCTTAAGGGCAAAGAGCTTTTTGTAGTGGGCTGCAAGGAACAAGTTGAAAAGCAACGGCGGCGGCAGAAGGTTCTCGGTGAAATCAGTGAACAGCTAAAACCTGGCGATTTGGTTACAATCCGCAAAGACGTACTGAGAGCGGCAAGTTGGGCTGAGCTGGATTCGAGATTGACTCAACTGCTGAACGGGGATGCGTCATGAGACGGGCATTCGGACCGCGACCCAGTGTAGGCTTTGTCTATCTTGGTTTCGAGCTACCTGTTGCTGATATCCATGCTGGCTTGGGGTTATTCGAAACCCGAGCTGGACCGCGTTTGGCTCATTGTCCAACGAATGCAGCGCGACAATTTCAATGGCTTGTCGGCGCTTGACGCACAGACCATTAGAACAGCATTGCGTCATTATCCTGATCTCCCGCGGGCCTTTATTGGACCGGCGCCCTTTGGATTTGTGGAGCCCACTGAAGACGGTTGGGTGAAACTTTCCCATTCGCACCTTATTGCCGATGGTGCCAACCACGGCACGGTTCCGATGATCGTTGATTGTCGCGCACCATATTCGGCCTTTCCGGTAATCGTATCCTTCGATTACGAGGGTCGCCGTCAGAATCTGCGGTTCTTGGAAAATGGCCAACAGAGACTTGAGTTGCGGTTCGATTCCCCAGCGCGATCCGCTTGGGTTCAGGTGAGTGCCGAGCCTGCGCAAGCGGGAAGTCCGCAGCGTTTGACGCCGGAGATTCGTATCCAGGCACCGGGGGTGCCTTCGCAAACGGTAGCGCCATGATCAAGGTGGTTAATCGCTACGAATTGAAATACATCATAGAGGCTGAACGCTACCGGGCACTCGTAGCCGATTTGGCGCACTTTATGGACCCCGACGAGCACGGCGACGTCGATGGCTTTTACCGTATCATCAGCCTTTACTATGACAGTCCGGACTACGCAGCCTACCGCTCGAAGATTGATGGTCTGAAATTTAGGCGTAAGCTCCGATTGCGTATTTACGTTTCTCCAAGACAAGCGATTGAAACGGTCGATACGGGTTTCGTAGAGATTAAGCAGCGGTTCAATCGGACCACACAAAAGCGGCGCATCGTCCTTCCGCTGGAACAGGCCAAACGACTTTGCGCAGGCGAGGAAGTTCCCGAAGGGCTCGATGCTCACGATGCGGCCACCGCATCCGAAATCGCCTACATGATTAGAGCCATGCGTCTCAGGCCTAGTGCCATTGTCAGCTATCGTCGGCGCGCCTTTGTAGGTGGTCGATATGAGCGAGGCATGCGGTTAACCTTCGACATGCATCTTCAAGGTCGAACCCATGCGCTCGAGGTCGATCGGGCGGCTAATAATTTGCACTTTCTGCCATTGGATTGGGTGCTGATGGAGGTTAAAGTCAATGAACGCGTGCCTCGTTGGATGGTCGCTCTCTTGGCTAAGCATCAGTGCAATCTCAGCCGTATGAGTAAATACTGTGCGGCGCTCGCAGTGGGCAAGGATCGACTGTATCGGGCTCTAGTCCACAAGGAGAATATGTATGGGTGAGTTGATTAAGGAAATGGAGCGATTTGGAGACCTGTTGACCAGCTTCACCTTACTGGATGTGGCGACGGTGTTCTTCTTGAGCCTCGTGTTATCGCTATCTATCGGGTGGGTTTATCGCGCCACACACCGAGGGGTGTCGTACTCGCAAAACTTTGTGCACACCCTGGTGCTTTTTGGAACCGTGGTGGCGTTCGTCATGCTGATCGTCGGCAGCAACATCGCTCGTGCATTTACCATGGTGGGTTCCCTGTCTGTCGTTCGCTTTAGACACGCCGTCAAGGAATCGAGGGATGTGGCATTTGTATTTCTGGTCATGGCTGTCGGTATGGCATGCGGGACGCGCTTCTACGTGCTGGCAACCTTCGGTACCATCGGCCTTTGTGCGGCCGTGCTTTTGATGACGAAACTGGGCCTATTTGCCAAGGTTATTCGTGAACGTATTCTCATCGTCCGCGTGCCGAGTGCGCTCAAATATGATGAGGTGTTCTCTGAGGTATTTCGAAAGTTTCTCGATGAGTTCAACTTGATTAGCCTCGAGACAGTGGGCGAGGGACAAATGCAGGAAGCGGTATATTCAGTGGTAATTAAGCCGCGAGCTGAAACAGATCGCTTCATAGAGGCTGTACGTGCCGCCAACGACAACAACAAGGTAACCCTAGTGCTCGGACAACAAGAGATTGATCTCTGAGTGGCTTCAATCGGGGTCCGATGGCGCCAAGTTATCGACCTTAAAGCCCAGAACTCATTCATCTTGACTCAACTTTTCGGCAATACAGTTGGCTGGGCCGGGGCTCCCATGAAAACCCAACTCACGGCGTGCCGGCATTTCAAATAGAAATAGCAAACATGCGTCGCCGGCTGGGAGAAGTCCCATTATCCCATGAAAGCGGGAGTCGGGTCCGTAACGAATCTCAGAGAACCGGTCAACCGAACGGGCCATAACACAGTGTCATTTGACGAGCTGCCGCCGGCGAAGCATGAAAAGCGTAGCCTCTTTACCTGCCGCTTCATTGGAGATGAGCATGTCGCCATTGGGAAAAAAGGCTATTCCTTCTGGCTGGCGATACGAGGAAGCGTCGAGCAGTGCGTAGCCCGTAATTGTTCCAGTTTCAGTGCACGAGACGAGCACGTGATCCACAGACGACAAAATGAACACCTCTCCGGTCACGGGATGCACCGCGATAGCCGAGGGCTTGAATCGCAGCACGCTGTGCAAGGCTTGCGCGTCTTTTTTGACGCGACGCGGGACGGGCAAATCATGATGCTTGGCAAAGTGCCGAATGTCGCGAACACTCAGTTCGAACGCGGGGTCTGCAGCGACGGCTCTTTTGCGCAAGTCAAATGCGTAAATGGGTCGCGTGTCCTTGCCGATCTCGGTCGGTTCGTGACTCTTGGGTGCAATCAGCAATCGTTCGTGCCTTGCGTCCAGACAAAGGCCTTCACTTTCCTTGAAAGGCAAATGAAGGTTGTAAGTTTGCACGGATGGATGATGTTTCAAACTCGACAATTCGAAAAGCAGTCCATCACTGCGCAACACGAAAAGCTTCGAGTCTACAATGGTCAAGCCTTCATAGTCACCTTTGGGTGCAAACCGCACCTCGTCGGTAATGCGCTTCAATTTGATATCGTAAACGTAGACAACTCCCCGTTCATCCTGCACGCAGGCTACTTCACTCTCGGAAAGCACTGCCACGTCGGAAATTTCATTCAAGACGCTGGGCAACGACCACTTAAGATCGGGTCGTTCAAAATCGTACTCAAGCGCCGAGTTTCCAAGCTGGGCCTTAGGGGCCGTTTCGGTCACGCCCGGTCGAGGGCTGTTCTGGCTCGTGGACTCTTCACCCGCGGACTCCCCTGCCGCAGCCGCGTTCGCTTGGGCATGCTGACGCGCGCCAAGCGAATCAGTCGATCGCTGCAAGCCACAGGCCCGGATTGCCAGCAAAAGTGCCGCGGCGAGCAAAACCTCGGGCCAATGCAGCCGACTCATGAGAGGATACCGCCTGGGTGGAAGCGTCATGCCTGCTAGTAGCTTGCCGTCAAGCTGTGTTCATTGCAACCGCGTAGGTTGCTCTCCGCGAGGCGTTGCGCAATTTCGTGAGATCAAGTATTTCAACACCTGCCAAATTGCGACTTTTCTCGCACATTGGAGACATGGCCATGATGAACCGTAGGCATAGTTTGGTAACTCTTCTTGTTATCCTGGTGGTTTGTCCCAGTTTGGGTGCATGCGCTACGGGCGAAGTGGCCCGCATCGTTCGATTCGAAAAGGCCTGCGATGAAGGAAAAGGCGGGGGTTGTGCCGATGTGGCTGATATGTATGCCCACGGCGACGGTGTGCCGAAGGACGCGGCGCGGGCAGCCCGGTACTATCAACTTGCCTGCAATGACGGCAATCAGCGCGGTTGCGTCGGCCTGGGCAATGCTTACGCCACCGGCGAGGGCATTGCTAAAGACACCGCTCGCGCGCGGCAATTACTCGAGCAAGCCTGCAGCAAGAAGAATGCGCGGGGCTGCGTGGCGTTGGGCGAAATGTACGAGAAGGGCAATGGCGTTCCCCGAAACGCCTCGCGGCGCTGCAGAGCTCTATCAGCGCGCCTGCGAAGACGGCAATGCTAAGGGTTGCGTCAACTTGGCAGACCTTTACGTGTCTGGGCAAGGTGTCGGGAAGGACTTTGGACGCGCGGCACAATTATATCAACAGACGTGCGACAAGGGCAATCAGCGTGGGTGCGCCGGCCTTGCAGACATTTACGCTGACGGCGACGGTGTTAAGCAAGGACCCCGTGCGTGCGCAAGACCTCTACCGCAAGGCCTGTGAGCGCGGAAGTGGCCGCGCCTGCGCCGGCCTCGGCAAACTATATGTTCAGGGCGCCGGCGTCAAAAAGGACACCCAGCGGGCGCAGGAATTGTTTCGACGGGCATGCGATGGCGGGAGTGCCGGGGGTTGCGCGAATCTGGGTGAACTCTTCGCCAAAGGAGAGGGCGTTCAAAAAGACGAGCATAGTGCTTTGGACCTGTTTCAGCGGGCATGCGACGCTGGCAGCGCTCATGGATGTGCGGGACTAGGTGAATTGTATTTGTCAGGCAAAGGCGTGCCGAAAGACGGCGCCAAAGCACTCGCGCTCTTTCAGCTATCTTGCGACACCGGTAGCGCACATGGTTGCGCCGACCTGGGCGAGCTGTTCGCTAGCGGTGAAGGTATTGCGAAAGACACGCCACGCGCTGCGGCGCTGTTTCAGCGCGCCTGCGAGGGAGGCAGCGCCCATGGTTGTGCTGATTGGGGAGAATTGTACGCCACGGGCATTTCGGTTGGAAAGGACTTGGCTCGAGCCTTTGCCCTTTATCAACGCGCCTGTGACGGGGGCAGCTCAGCCGGTTGCGCGCAATTGGGTGAGTCCTATGCGCGCGGGCAAGGGGTGCCCAAGGATCTGCCGCGCGCCCTTGAACTTTTCCAGCACGCTTGCGATGCAGGAAATGTTCGGGGTTGTGTAAGCCTAGGCGACGCCTATCTGCACGGCGCAGGCGTTGCTAAAGATTTGGCCCATGCGATCGGCTTATATAAGCAAGCCTGTGATTCGGGCGGAGCGCGCGCCTGCGTCAGCTTGGGTGAAGTCCACTCACGAGGCGAGGGCGTGACGAAAGACACCAAGCTTGCGGCTGAGCTCTTTCAAAAGGCCTGCGAAACCGGCAATGCTCGGGGATGCGGACATCTAGCGGATCTTTATTTGCGTGGTGAGGGCGTGGCCAAGGACGTGCCGCGAGCTATTGAACTTTATCAAGGTGCTTGTAAGAATGGAAGTGGCGGCGCCTGTGTCGATCTTGCCAAGCAATATGCGCGAGGCGAAGGCGTAGCCAAAGATGCCCATCGTGCCGTCGAGCTGTACCAGGGTGCCTGCAATGATGGAAACACCAAGGGCTGCGAAGAATTGGCGGATGCCTATCTTCGGGGACAAGGAATTGCCAAAGATCCGCGCCGATCGGTGGAACTTTACCAAAAGACCTGTGATGGCGGCAGCGCCCGTGGCTGCGCCGGTCTCGGTGAGCTTTACTCCAGTGGCAAGGGCCTGAAGAAGGACAAAAAGCAGGCGGTCGAACTCTTCAAGCGGGCCTGCGAAGCGGGCAGTGGTCACGGCTGTGCTGATTGGGCGGCGATGGCTGTCAAAGGTAAAAACATCCCCAAGGACATCAAGCTCGCCTTCGAGTTGTTTCAACGGGCCTGCGATTCAGGAAGCGGCAAGGGTTGTGAAGGTCTCGGAGCGATGATAGCTCGAGGCGAGGGTGCATCCAAAGATCTCAAACGCGCCGCGGAGCTGTATCAACGCGCTTGCGACGCAGGAAGTTCCCGAGGTTGTTCGAGCCTCGGGGAAGCGTATGCCCTGGGCAAGGGAGTCACCAAGGACACCAAACGAGCGCTGCAATTATATCAACAAGCGTGCGACGATGGCAGCAAGCGAGGTTGCGCCAATCTAAAGGCTCGCAAACCCTTTTGATCGTGTTGGTCGTCTGGGTCCCGGCCCAGACAACTGCATTGTGAAATGTTGACTCAAGCTGGATGAGTTGTGTCCGTTCCGATGCATGTTTTCGTGACGGCACGTGGACACCAGGGCCGATGAAAGTGCCTCACACAGGGCTCGCGGCGGGTCACAAACCTCGATTGTGGAGGGAAAGCTCGAAATCAGGCCGACCTTGTGCTAGGCTACGTTCCTGGTTGCGCGAAACCGACGGATTTATCGTCGAGAGTGTTCGTTTTCGCCCGCTGTCGCAGTAATTTGGACAAATGGAACCAGTGTTCCGGCCGCGTTACTGCAATTCCTAAGAGGTTTCATGACTCTATCCACTGATAACACGAATTTACCCTCACTCTTTGCCCACACCACTCGCAAAGATTGGGGGATTGGGGTGCTAGCTTGGGAAACTGGCGGAAAGCGTGGCGTATTTGTTCGAGAATGGCGAGGAGCGCACCATGGCCAACGGCTTTCATGAGCTGATGCGCAAAGTGGAAAAGCCGAGTCCGGACCAGAAGGCGGCCTGCGTTCGCTTGCAGCGGTTGCTAGCTGCACGTGCGAAGGCTCAGTCTTCGACTCCGGGAGTCAGCGGGCCGACCTTTTCCGATCAGCTTGACAGGTTTCGCGAGTCTTACCCCGCGGGATTACTTGATCCGAAATGGGTGCTGGAGGCCCGCGGCGAGGGTGCTGTGCAACGGTCCCCGAGGCATCGGGCCGCGTTAGTCGAAGAAGCGCATGAGCAGCTCTCCGCTGCGGTTCTCGAATCGCTGATCGGCAGTCAGCAATACGAGCAGCTGTGGGATCTAGTGGTCAGTGTGCTAGGACACACGGATCTGGTGCCCACAGTTCAGCTCAAAAAGCCGAAATCGGTCAGCAATGAGCGGCAGCGCGATTTAGCGGTTGCCGTACGCGAGTTGCTCTATGGCAAAGGCCTGTACCAGCCGCGATTCGATCGCTATGTCGCCGCGCTGGCGGCCTATTCTGGCGAACCTGCCCGTTGGGAAATCGCAACGGCGCTTTCAGCGGTCGTTTACCCGACCGAGCACATGTGCGTCCACCCCATGGTCTTTCGCCTACAACTCAAGGCAGTTGGTTCGCGCGAAACTGCTGCGGCGCGACCCAGCAGCGCCGCCTATAAAAGGCTATTGGCTGTCTCACGCATCATTGCCAAAAAGCTTACCGAGCAGGGTGAAGTGCCGCGAGATCTGTTAGACGTGCACGACTTCATTCGCAGCACGCTGAAGGCCGCTCCGAAGGTCCGAGTCGCCATTGCCCGGTCGAGCGCCAGAAGTGGGGCTCCTGAGGCCGAGGACGACAACGACAACGAAGATGATCTTCAAGACGACTGAAGCGTCCTTGAGTAACGACTCTCTCCCTGCTCGGGACTCATGACAGAAAGGACTTTTGCAATTGGTGACATTCATGGGGAAATTCAACATTTGGCAGGGCTGCTGAGCCTGTTTCCGGATCTAGGCGAAAGGGACACGCTCGTATTTCTGGGCGACTACCTGGATCGAGGCCCGCATTCCAGAGAACTCATCGAATACTTGATAGCCCTGCCCAGCCTGACCCGGGCCAAGGTAGTTTGCCTACGAGGCAATCACGAAGACGCTTGGCTTCGGGTATGCAGCCAAGGCTGGGATGAGTTCTTATTGCCCGCGCGCAACGGCTGCCTAGCGACTTACCGCAGTTTCACGGGTGGCTCAATGCCGACGGAGTTCGAAATGCCCCGGCAGCATGAGATGCTGGAAATGTCAACAGGGATCCTTCTTTCCCAAAAGCACTCTGCGTTGGCTGGAGCGATCTTCCCTATTGGTACGAAGACCAGCACGCAATCTATGTGCATGCCGGGCTACCGCGCGAAAAAGAGCGCTTCCTGCATCCCGCGGAGGTCAAGGATCCGGTGATATTACTTTGGATACGCACGGAGGATTTCTTCCGCAACTACCGAGGTAAGCCTGTGGTATTTGGCCACACTCACACGGAGTTCTTGCCGCAAGAGTTGTCAACGTATACGCCCGACGATCCGACTGATTTATGGGCGGGTGAAAATGCGATAGGGCTCGACACTGGTTGCGGCAGCGGTGGTTTCTTAACCGGGTTCGAGTTGCCAGCAATGTCCGTGTACGAAACGCGGTAGGCATTCACGGTCCGATCACGGGCTAAGCGAGGGTCAGAAGTGGCGCGTCGCTTGCCGCAGCTCGCGTTCACGTGCCGTCATGACCCAGGATCGTAAAGCATTTGCTAAGTGCTTACTTCGAGCGTAACTTCGCGTTCCGTTGTGTTGTTGCGCCATGAAATCGCTGCCAGTCTGATTTTGCTGCTAGCTGCATCGGCGCAGGCTCAAGGCCGCCGGTCGCCTCTGGCGCTCGACTGGCACGCACCGTCAGTCTGCCCCACGGGCAGCGAAGTGCAGGCCGATGTCATGCGTCTCGTGGGGTCCAATGCAGTATCGGGGCGACTCATCCGGGCGCGTGCCGCTGTTACCAGTCAGAGCGCACTGCGATGGATGCTCACCCTACAGACGAACATCGAGGGCGTCCTAGGTGAGCGAGTCTTGGTTGGAAAGTCATGCCGCGCGGTAACCGACGCTGCGGTTCTGACTCTCGCGTTGACGATCAACCCGGATTTAACCCTGCCGCCGCCTCCGTCCGCACCGCCGCTGGCTCCGAAAGGACCCGGGCCGGGGTTAAGGCCGACAATGTCCTCGAATCCCGAGTCGCCACTCCTGGCTCAATCGGACGGCAGGGCGGCGGTTCATTGGGCAAGCGGGAACACGCGTGGGCCCGCGCTGGGGCCTCTTTGCCCGACCCCTCGAGGAATATGGCCTGGCGTGGGAGCGAATCAGGAACGGATGCATGCCTGGCTCGAGGCAGGCTTTGCCTCCTCGGGTGCCGTACCTAGCAACACCAATCCGCGGGCTTATGCAGACTTTTGGTTTCTGTCGATGCGGGGATTGGGTTGTTATTCAATTGGAGGCGCGTCGCTCGACCTCTTGCCCTGCGCGGGGCTGGATTGGACGAGTGCCCAGGGCAAGGGTGTTAACTTTGACCAAACTTACACCGGATCAATCAGCTGGTTTTCGCTGGTGTTTGGCGCCCAATTGAGTTGGCGATTTCAACGGGCATGGCAGCTCCAAGCGCAAGGGATGGGTCTAATACCCATGGCACGCCCCGAGGCCTACATAATCCATGCCGGAGACGAGGTTTTGCTGCGGCCGAGCGCCCTGGGGGCCCGGGCCTTACTAGGACTACAGTGGCAATTTTATTGATACATTCGGTCTCATCGTGGCCACTCATTCTATGATGGTCCCCGCCCTCGCGACAGCAGAGGCACCTGTGAGTACAAATAGCCGGACGGAGCCGCTGCTGGAGGCTCTCGACCTGCGGCAGATCTACGCAGAGCACTTCAGAGGCGTATGGCGCAATTTGCATCGGCTCGGGGTCCCTGACAGCGCGCTAGATGATGCCGTCCAGGACGTGTTCTTGGTGGTGCATCGGCGCCGCAGCGAGTTTGCCGGCAGGTCATCCCTAAGAACGTGGATTTTCGGGATAGTGCTGCACGTGGCCAAGGATTATCGCCGCGCGGCACGACGCCACGCGATGCGTGTTCAAAGGTACGCGGATGCGGTCGTGCCAGGCGCTGAGCGCAGCGAGCCCTCCGAGGACGCGGAGCGGCGCGAAGCCAATCGACTTTTGCACTTGATCTTAGAGGAAATGGACGACGAACAGCGCGCTGTGTTCGTGCTCGTAGAGCTCGAACAGCTGTCGGTGCGTGAAGCGGCGGCCGCCTCGGCAATGAGCCTTGCCACATGTCAGCGACGACTGAGACGGGCGCGGATTGTATTTGAAACCGCTCTATCGCGTCGCACCCATCCAACCCCAGGGAGGCCGAGGCCATGAATGAGCTGAGCTCACAAGCGCGGCAACTGATTGCGCTGGCGAGGCGCGGAGATGATCCCAGTGTGGCGGACCAGAGGCGCGTTGACCTGGCGTTAGCCAGGCGGCTGGGCGCCACAGGTGTTGCCGCGGGCGTCACGGCGGCCAAAGCGGCGGCCGCGGGGGCCACCAGCGCAGTCGGCCTTGGCAAGATTGCGATCATCAGCGCCATCGGACTCAGCGCTGCCTTAGTTTTGGGGCAGTCACGGCCCACGCGAATCACTGTGCGGTCCGAACTAGCGCAACCGGCGCAATTGCAGGCGTCACCGCGCCATTCGAATCAGACTCAATCATCCCCAACCGACGGCAGTGGCGTTTCGGACTCGAATGGCGCAATTGCGCAAAGTGATAAGCGCCCGAGCGATTTACCATCGCACGCTCTCGCAACACTCCCGGCCACGGCGGGCCAGAACCGCGATATTTCAACCAATGCGCCTCAAAAGCGGACCTCGGTGGGCAGTTTCGACGCATTGCCCGATTCAGATTCAGCCAAACCCGAGTATCGACCCGCTGCTGGCCGAGACAGCCGCCTTGCGCGAGGCTGCAGCGCGCCATGCGCTCGGGAGATCCGGCGCGAGCCATTGCACTAGTCAACCTGCAAGATCGTCAGTATCCGACCGGTCTGTTAAAGCAGGAACGCGCTGCCGCTCGCATATTTGCGTCATGCGCACTCGGTCAGGTCGCACAGGCGCAGAGGCATGCTCGGGTCTTCGAACAGCATTGGCCACGTTCTCCCATGCTGGCGCGAGTTCAGACCAGTTGCGGAGCCCCATGACTTTATTTGTTGATGCGTAATCACGGATGGTGGCCACTCATGTCACTGTTGAGACTGGCATGAAGGAGCTTCACCGATGAATTCCCTTAAATCTTCCTCAATCCATTGCTTCCTCAATCCATCACTGGTTAGCGGTTCTCGCCCCCTATGCACTTACCTTATGCGCATGCAGCAGCAACGTCAAACTGGGACAAGACGACAGCGCCGTCGATGCGGCGGGCGGCGCAGGCGCGAGCAGTGGCGGTCAAGGCGGGTCCGCCATTAGTACAGGTGGAAAGGCGACCGCAACTGGAGGCGCGCCGGCCCCAAGCACCGGCACTGGAGGCAGTTCATTAATACCTGCCGCAAGCTTGTCCGGGCCTGCCTATTGACGACTAGCCGCAGCAGGCTCCGGTACGGTTGATGCGGACGCGGGAACCCATGCGCGGGCGTTGGCAAAGAGATCGAAGCCGGCGCCGCTCGATATGTTCATCATGATGGACCGCACGCAGTCGATGACGAACATCGTTTCGAACACCACACTCACACGTTGGGACGTTCTGTATCAGGGGGTTCAGCAGTTCCTTACGACGTGGAGCAGTCCTCGGTGATCCAAGCGTTCAGACAGCCAGGCACCGCGAGTGGGGCTCGGCTTTTTCGGAGCGACGGGCAACCCCAATGATCCAACGGAATGTGTTGCCAGTACCTATGCTACGCCTAAGATTGGAATCGCGCCGATTGCCACGACTGGGCCGGAGATTCTTGCAGCCATGACCGCTGAAGAGGCGCTCTTGGGCGGTCAGACCCCCTGGATGCCATCCATCCAGGGTTCGCTCATGTACGCACAAAGCTGGCAGACGGCCAATCCGACTCGGATGACCGTGGTCGTGGTAGTTACCGACGGTTACCCCACGGAATGCGACCAGAACATCAGTGACATCCAGGAAATGGTGGGTGAATACTATGCTGGAGTTGTCGGCACGTACAACACCGCGGGCCAACCGGGCATTCGCACCTACATCATTGGCGTCGCCGTGGATCATTTCAATCTTGACGACGTGGCACAGGCCGGCGGCACCGGAGCAGCCACGATTGTGGACAACACGGGGGCCATCAGCCAATTCGTAACTGCAATGGACAATATTACGAACGCCAACATCAACTGCAATTGCGCTGCCCAAACCGCCTCAGGATATGCAGTTTGACCCAACCAAGGTGCAAGTCGTCTACAAGCCTTTCCAGGGCGCGGAACAAGAAATTCCAGCAGCTGCTTCAGCTGGGGGTTGCAGTGGGGCCAATGGTGGCTGGTACTTTGACAACCCCACCACTCCTAAGAGCGTTTCACTTTGCCCCTGCAGCTGCGCCAACCTGGGCGCTGGCGGTATCGAAGTCCGCCTCGGCTGCAAACCGCAATCTGTGGTTCGATAAAGAATAATGAGATTGGCGCCCTACGCACGGCGTGCCGGCATTTCAAATAGAAAGAGCAGCCCTGGCGTCACCGGCCGGAAGGATTCCCATTAGTTGCTTTTGCGACAAATTCAATCGGATTCGCGCAGGTCGGTAATGTGTTATTGTGAGCTTCGCGCAGGCTTTGCGAGACAGCACCCACCGGCCAGCATCAACCAGCGGAGTCACGAGTATGAATTTATGCCAAAGCTATGGCTTAGGAACACTTACCGGGGTTCTCAGCATGGCAATCATTGCAACGCTGGGCTGCGGCGCTCAGTCTTCCGAACAGGGCTGCAGCAACTCAGACGCTAGCGTTGGCGCGAACCCCTGTGCCGCAGCCGGCAGCGCCATGACCGGCGGGAAGTCCTCCGCGGGCGGCTCGGTCGCAACGGGTGGGCTATCAGCAAGCGGGGGTAAATCTGCAGCAGGTGGGGCGCCATCAGCCGGCGGCGCTTCGACTGGAGGCACCCAGCTCTGCAGGAATGACGGCAGCGGGGGCACCCTCGCGCCCGGCGGCACCACGGCGATCGGCGGCGCGGCGAGCACGGGCGGGTTGGTGTCAATGGGTGGCACGCTCGCCGGCGGCGGAGCTCTGGGCACCGGGGGTAGTGCATTGAACACGGGTGGAGTCGCAAACGGCGGGAGTTCTGGATTCCAAACCTGTCAATTGGTCCCTCAAAGCGGATGTCCGGGGCAGGCTTGCGATCTCGACCTCAATCATTTGGATGTTGCCGGAACCACCTGTCGCGCCATCACCACTCCGGGTACCGAGCAGAGCACCTGTTCGACCCTGAGCGACTGCGCTGCGGGTTATCTGTGCATGGGCACGTAGCTGCCTGCGATACTGCACTAGCGACAGCAATTGTGACGCCCCCGGAGGCTTATGCGTTATCACATTGGACACCACTACGAACATACCAATCCCGGGCGTCACGTTATGCAGCCAAAACTGTAACCCGCTGACATCGGCTGGATGCCCTAGTGGCTGGGGTTGTGGCGTTTACTTAGCGCCAGACGGGCAACGCAGATTCACTGGCTGCCACACAGTATCCACCGGCACCCAGGGTGGTTCATGCTCGAGTGACCTGGACTGTGCTCAAGGATTTGGCTGCATCAGTCTCACGTCTAACGGGACCACGACGCAGCAGTGCATGCAATTCTGCCTAACCAGCTCGTCTGCCTGTCCGGGCACGCTGAGCTGCCTGGCGCTGAGTCCCGCCGCAACGATTGGATCCTCGACCTTCGGGATCTGCAATTAGCCCTGAGCAGCGAGTCGCGACGCTCACCGATGGCGCACGTCATGGGTAAGTCATTCACGTACTTGGGGTCATCACGGCACTTGAACACGACTTACGGCGAGCGCGACGCCACGGCGATTGGGCAAGCAACAACCGAGAGTGGCGGGCTGCCGGGCTCTTACCTAAACACAGCAGGCGATTGAAACAGTGCGCGAATTAATAGAGGAGCCAGAATTAGAAATAGCAATGTCAGCCCCATGCCGGTTATCGGAACATTGGAGCTCCAATTGTCGTTATTTAAGCCCAGTATACCAGTGAAGAGTGCGAAGACCAAACAAATCAATGCCGCCCCAAGCAATTGCCACGCCCAACTGCCCAGCGCAATCAGCTCTCCCAATTTTTTCTGACACGCAACAATGATGAAGGTTCCCGGCATTATGAGAACCAAGTTATACGAAATGCTCAACGCGGAGTAGCCCATCACTGTGCCCAGCGATGCGGTGGCAAACACAGTTAACCAAAGCGCTTCGGCCGAAGTTGAGCCCCGCTTGAACGCTCGGCGAGCCTGGAACCAAGCCAATAGTGTTATGCCGAGCGCCATAGCACTGAGAATATTCCGGCCGGAATTAGCCCAAGCCGGCTTGAAGTAGTCTACCACGTTGCCAAAACCAACATTGTAGTAAACGGACCAGAACATTTCGGAGCGATGTCGCATACCTTTCATTGCATCGCCTAGGTATTGCACGCCTGGCAGCACCATTAATACCGACGCGAGTGCCCCACCCAACAGCGCCCGCAGCCAATATCGGCGTTTCAATGTCAATAGGCCCAACCCCAATGCGAACAGTATCGGGTACCCCTTAATGCACGTACCGCACACAGTTAGAAAGATGGCTGTGCCGATATGGCGACGCAAAAAACACAGCACGGCACCCCAGCAAAATAGTGCCGTAACTATGTCGCTCTGGCCGCGCTCGATGCCGAATTCGACACCGTGATTGAGAATAAGACAACCAGCAACGAAGGGGATCCAGAGTAGCGTAAGCGAACGTCGTGTGATCTGTTGGAAGAGCGCCCAGGTTATGGTAGCTAATCCGACCAGCGCTGCCAGCAAGATGTGAAACCACACGCGCGCGGCCGACTCCCAATTTTCACCCCACCATCGAGCCAAGGGTACGACCATAATCAAATGGCCCGGCGGATACAGCTGCTTAAAGTTGACACCGTCAATGTGTTCGACAGCATGAATTGGCGAATTGAATTCGGGTCGATTGTGATGATACGGGTTTACCCCTGCCAACAGTGCGCGGGCCCCTAAGTATGGTTGGCTAAAGTCAGCTTGGCCCGAACAAAAGTAGCCGAAGTACTTCTCACCGACTGGGTTTTCGAGCCTTCGTAGATCTGTGTACAGGGCAAATGCTCCCATCAATGTCAGCGCGATTAGCGCCCACCAACCAATCTGAACCGTAGGGATACGCCTCAAGTCAACCTCCTGGGTACCAAGAATCCCTCATGGGCCCAATTCTTCCCACCGTCGCATCTCCAACGTGATACCCCGCCCATGGCCCTTACTAGAAAATTGCAAGTGGTTGAAATCGTGCGCGAATTAATAGGGGTGCCAAAATTAGAAACAACAAGAGCAGCCCGAACCCGGTCACTGGAATATGAGCGCTCCAATCACCGTGAATCGCCCCCAATATGCCGGTGAACAGCGTGAAGACTACGCAAAGCAATGCCGCCCCGAGCAAATGCCTAGCCCAACCTGGAAGCGCAATCAGAGCTCCCAGTCTCTTCTGACTCGCCACAATGATAAACGTTCCCGGTAATATGAGCACTAAGTTATACGTAACGCTCAACGCGGAGTAGCCCATCATTGTGCCCAGCGATGCAGTGGTAAACACGGTTAACCACAGCGCCTCGCACGAGGTTGAGCCCCGCTTGAGCGCTCGGCGAGCCTGGAACCAAGCCAACATTGTTATACCGAGCGCCATTGCGCTGAGGATACTCCGCCCGCTATCGGCCCAATCGGACTTCATGTAATACACCACATTCCGCATGCCAAGATTATAGTAAAGGTCACTGAACATCTCGGCGCGATGTTGCATCCCTTTTATTGCATCGCCCAGGTATTGCACTCCTGGTAACACCATGATTGCCGACGCCAGTGTACCACCCAACATGGCCCGCCGCCAAGATTTGCGAGTCAGTGCGAATAAGCCCATCCCCATTGCGAACAGTATCGGGTACCCCTTGATGCACGTGCCACACACGGTTAGAAAAATGGCTGTCCCGACGCGGCGGCGTAAAAAGCACAGCACGGCGCCCCAGCAGAAAAGCGCGGTGACGATGTCGCTCTGGCCGCGCTCGATACCCAATTCAACCCCGTGGTTGAGAATTAGACAACCCGCAATGACGGGGATCCACAGTGGCGTGAGCGCAAGCTGAGTAATCCGTCGGAAGAGCGCCCAGGTTATAATCACCAATCCGGCTAGTGCTGCCAGCAAGAGGTGAAACCACACTCGCGCTGCCGACTCCCAGTCTCCACCCCACCATCGAGCCAGGGGAATGAGCAAAATGAAATGACCTGGCGCATACAACTGTTTGAAATCGACGCCGTCGATGTGTTCGATAGAAAAATAAGGGGAATTGAATTCGGGTCGATTGTTGTGATACGGGTTTACCCCAGCCAATAGCGCACGGGCTCCCAAGTATGGATAGCTGAAGTCAGTTTGGCCCGAGTAATAGCTACCGAAGTACTTCTCACCGACTGGGTTTTCGAGCCGCCGGATATCGGTATACAGGGCAAGCGCTCCCATCAATGTCAGCGCAATCAGCGCCCACCAACCAATCTGGACCCCAGGAATACGTTTCAAGTCTCCATCCTTGGCCCGAAGAACCTCGCGTGGGCCGGCTTCGCACGAGCGTCCAATAACCCGCTCAAAGACAGACATGACGGAAATTATGGGCATTCTAAAGGACGGTCGATTCGGGATCAAAAATTGTCTTATGAAATCGTCAGCGTTTGTTTGATAGTATAATCTTTCGATAAAGTGCGGCAAGGACGCCGTAAATAATTCGCCCACCTGGCTCATGGTTGGTCCGATACTCACCCCACCCCGGCTGGCCGCGCGCGCTTGCGTTAATGCTTTCGGGTGACATTTCGTCCCCAAGCAGGAATCTTTCCTTGCTGAGCGCTGTGTCCGCGTAAATCGAAAAAAGCAGGCCGACGCTTCTCCTGATCTCGGACATATCCATTTTCGAATGTCCACATGTCCTTGGCGGGAGTGAGATGGGAATTTCACCAATTGTAAACCCGTTTAGATAAAGTATGTACAGACTTTCGAAGAAAAAGGAATACCCAGTAGAGCGGACGAGATCGAACAAACGCTGCGGAACTTGATCCAACCGATAATAACGAAATCCGCCCGTTGCGTCTTGGGACATTCCGAGCAACGTCCTGGTTAGGAAATGACCAGTGTATGTCAGAAAATAGACGCAGGGGATTCCAGCCCGACAGACTATCCCTTCGAAGGTAGCGGGAGCCAACTATCACATCAGCGTTGCTCGCCTGGGCGACTTCAATAATTTCTGGAATACAGCTAGGCGGGTGTGTGAAGTCGCAGTCCATCGTGATGAGTTGCGTGTATCCCTGCTGATAGGCCCAGTTGATTCCGTCACGGTGGGCGCGCCCAATCCCAAGTTTTTTTGGTCTGTGCGACGCGAACACATGCGGGGACTTTCTGGCTAGCTCGTCGATAATTTGTCCAGTTCCGTCCGGCGAATTGTCGTCCATGATGAGGATGTCAACGTCCAGCCCCAATTTCAGAATATCAGCGCAAAGTCTCTGGACATTTTCGCGCTCGTTGTAGGTCGGAATGAAGATAAGTGGAATCGTCTTCGCCATCGGTTCACCTTATTATCAGCATTTCATCACGAAGCAGGATTCGAATCATCTCAAGGAAACTCGTTTTCGGTCTCCAATTCGTTGCGCGAGTCAGCTTTGACGGATCGCCAATACCGTTTTGGCGACGCCTTGGAATACCCTCGGGATGTTCCACGACATATTGCTCCCAATTAGCCATGTCCGCTTGCGGAAAATGCTGCCGCTACGAATTCTCTCACGGTATGTCCTGTCCCAGTTGCGATGACAAAGTCGTCCGCTGGATCGACCGACAAGATGGCATGCATGGCCTCGACGTAATCTGGTGCATAACCCCAATCGACCTTGGCACTTAAATCGCCCAGCACAAGCTTGTCCTGTCCTCCACGCTTTACCTGGATTACGCCGCGAATTACCTTCTTTGTAAGGAACTTCTCTTCGCGGAAGCTCGACTCGTGGTTGTATAAAATTCCTACAGACGCAAATATGTGATGTCGCTCCCGGTAGCGACGGCAGGCCCAAATGCCGCTCACTTTTGTCATCGCGTACGTCGTTTCGGGGCTAAACGGGGTTTCCTCGTTTTGAAGTTCCCCGGCATCACTGCCGAAACTGTGCCCAAATACGTGTGATGACGCGGCATAAAATAGACGGGATGCCTTGGAATGAATTCGAATCGCCTCGAGAAAATTGAGCAACGAGAAGAAATTCACTTCATAAGAGTCTCGATACAGCGCAAGATCTTCGTGGCTAGACTCTTGCGCCGACTGATGAATTGCGGCCAAATGGTAAATCTCATCCGGTCGGAGATGAGCAACGACTTCGAAAACGTCGTCAGCGCAAGTAATATCGATCGGCCTGTCCCAACCAAGTCCCTGGGTGCGAGCCATGCCTATATCGAAACAGGCGAGTTGATAACCTTTTGAATGCAGGTATGCCTCCAGCAATTTCCCGTCCTGGCCAGCTGCGCCGATTATGATCGCGGTCTTTCCCATGGAAGAATAAGTCGCCTTATATAATTTCAATTTCGGGGAAGGGAAAAATCATCTTACCTCCTTGGGCGAGGTACTCTTTTTCCCGGCGAACAATGCCATCCTTGAAGTGCCATGGTAGTACTAGAAAATAGTCCGGCTTCATTGCGCGCGCTTGTTCCTCTGAAATGATCGGGATCTTTGTTCCCGGAGTAAAGCATCCAAACTTATCCGGATTTACTTCAGCAATTGCAGAAATATCTTTTTCTGTGAATCCACAGAACTGAAGCACCACGTTGCCCTTCGTTGAAGCTCCGTATCCGAGAATCTTTTTGCCATCCGCGTTTAGTGCGCGAACTAGACGCAACAGATCGTTTCGATGTCGAAATACGCGTTCCTCGAAATCCCGATAAGGACGTGGAATGCCTAGGCCCATATGGTCCTCTTGTTCCAGCAGCCAGTTAACTACCGGAACGTTCGGCTTTATGCTGCGATTGGTTCGCTTAGCGGCGGTAACTGCGAAGCTGCCGCCGTTGACCGCATTCATTTGGACATCAACAACGACGAGTCCCGCAGCTTCCAATATCTTGCTGACGACGCTAAGCGAGTAATACTCAAGGTGCTCGTGACAGATCGTATCATAAGAATTCATCCGGAGCATTGAGGGCATATAACTCTGTTCGAAATGCCACACCCCGTGATCGGCCAGGATCGATTCGATCTGCTTGGCAAACTCGATGGGGCTATCGAGATCATAGAACATGGCGATTGAGGTCACGATCATTGCGGGACTTTTCTCGACTGCCCGATAGGCAGATTCGGAAAAGAATTCTGGAACGAGCCGAATTCCCTCTGGGTAGTACTGACGGAATTTCTCTCCTGTCGGGTCAATTCCAATTCGTCGAACATCCCTCGCAGAGTAGGCTCGCAGGGTCGTTGCATCATTGCTCCCGATATCTACTATGACGTCATTGGGCTTCAGGCTCACGGCGCGCTCTAGACAGTGCACTTTATCTGTGAGATGGCTGACCATCGATTGATTGAGACCTGAGCGGTATCCGTAATTGTCCCCGTACATTTCACCGGCCTCGAATGCATGGTGAAGTTGTGGCAGGCCACACTGCGTGCACCAAACTAATTCAAGTGGCCCAGATGTGACTTTCGTCGAGGTGCTTTTGGGAAATACCCCCGTGAGAACCTGGTGTCCGAGATTGAGTACAGTGACGAGATTCTTGTTGCCGCAGACACGACAGCGTTCAATTTCCTTATACGAGGCCATAGTGCTTGACTCCGATCAGCGGGGCCGTTTTGGCCGAGATTGTTAGTAAGCCTAGTATCATTATCGCCACCTCATGGGTGGAAGTACGGTAATTTTTTTCGAAGGCAAAGCAAGCTAGCATAAGGCCGGCGGCCCCGTCAAACTACTTTCCGCCGCAAAGCTCACGGTTCAGCACCAACTCAGCAAGTCCATAAGCCGGGTCACCTCCGCGATCCAGAAACGCGACCGATGATTTAGCTGCTAAATAAATCAAATGACGCAAGGCCCAAACGCTGGAGCCGAAATTGAATGGCCGTTGAACAGCAAAGTAGCCCGTAGCGCAGACTGCGCTTGAAATTGATGGTGGAAGCTTCTTCGAAGTACTTGGTGGGGCACGTCAACTCTGCAATTTGAAAACCCCAATAATGAGCTTGAATGAGAAACTGATTATCAAAAACGAAGTCGTCAGAATTCTTTTCGAACGGGATTGTTTCTAGTACCTTCCGGGAGAACGCTCGGTAACCCGTATGGTATTCAGAAAGTTTCTGCCCAATCAGCAAGTTCTCGAAGGCAGTAATGGCTCGATTGGAAACATACTTGTACCGTGGCATGCCGCCGGTTAGCGCACCCGTTCCCAGAATGCGCGATCCGAGCACGATATCGTAAACACCTTCAGCTAATACGGCGGACATGGCACGTATAAGTTTTGGCGTGTATTGGTAATCTGGGTGAAGCATGACGACAATATCTGCATTGAGCTTCAATGCATTTCTGTAGCAAGTCTTTTGATTTCCACCGTAGCCCAAATTCTGATCATGTTTGAACACGTGCCGTATGTTCAAGTATTTCGCCACTTCCAAGGTCGCGTCCTGACTATTGTCGTCAACCAGAATAACGTCGTCCACAATATCATCTGGGATCTCTTTGAACGTAGACTCCAACGTACGCTCGGCGTTATACGCTGGCAGCACAACAACGATCTTCTTGCCGAGAAGCATGGGGGAATCTATAGATTAAAACTGCGTCGAACACCATGCGGGTCGCGCGACCGAATCAACCAGCCGTCGATTTCTACCAGAAATTGTCAATTCCAATGGTCCCCGCTCTACCATGCGGTCTGAAAAACACTGCGAGGAAATCATGCAATGCGAACGGCGGCAAAAGCGAAGCGAAGAATGGTCCGTGGCTCTAGGGCTGCAGCTCAATAGTTCCGTACTGCGCGCGAATTTTAGCTCATTAGTGCTTGCCGAAGAGCGAGGCTTGATGGTAGCAGGCGCGGGGGACGGGCAAGAACTCGAGGAGATTGCCGCTCTGACGCCGCTAATCGTAGGCGACGGTCGATATTGGCAAGGCAGAGTCGAAACTTCGGGTGGCATCCGTTTGGTGACTGTGGCCCGGGTCGATACGTCGCTGGGCACGTTCTATTTGAGTGGAGTTGAGGGCAAAGTGTCGGCAATTTGGGCAGAACTGAGGCAAGGCAGTCGAGGGGTGGCTCGAATCGTGTGCTAGCGCATGTTACAACTAGTCTAGATTCGTCACGCTAGTTCGAGGCCGGTGAGTTCACCTGCTACTATTTTGGTCGGGGCACGGATTGGACCGGGGTGGGGTATACTACGACCGACCCATCATGGCGTTCCGATCAGTCCCTGTTTTATTTGCGGCGTGCGTCGCGCTGGCTGCTTTCGGATGGCTAATGTCATGTCGAGCGCCCGCTGAACCACAACCGATGTCAGCGACTTCACCGGCAACGACAGCCAATAAGTTTTCTGCAACGGGCGGATCGACAGGATTGATTGCTAAACCTGTTGCCATACGGTTTGCACCACCAGAAAAGGATCTTCCGGCAGACCGCCTGCACGAGCACGTGGACGGCGCCGAGCCCGCGCTGCAGGCCCTGGGTTGTCGCAGGCTCTTATTTTGGCATCTCTTGAATCCGCCCGTGGATCTTGAGATCTTGGTATTTAATACTGAGAGCGGTGCAAGAGCTGCGCTCGATAAAGATTCGGGATCGGCTCGAACAAAAGACGTTCCCGGCGACGAAGGTTGGGCGAATCAACAAGTCGTGTATTTTCGGCGAGGTGCCGCCTATTGTCGATTGATTGCAGATCAGCCGCCGCCGGTTGCCGGTCTGTCTGAGCAGGCGCAAAGAGTCGATAACGCTCTCGTTTCGGGTGAGATTCGACCGTAGATAGAGCTCATGGCGAAAAAGTCATGGCGTTTGAGTCGAGTTTTCAGAACGCCGTTCTTGGGGTAGAGGCCCCAACGCGTGGTTCGGGCGCGATCGGCCCCATGTGGTAAACTGCCGCTTGCAGGCACGTGATATGACCATCGATCGTGTTCGCCGCCGACTGTTAGAGGGCCTTTTGGCCATGGCTGGGATCGCCCTAACTGGCTGTGCGAGGGGCGCTCCATCGGCGGCTCCCGAGGGTAGCAGTAAGAATCCGAAAAACCCGCGACGGCCCGTGGTCGCCCGGTCACAACGCGCCGATGTGAAGAATGCTAGTGGTACTTTGGACCCTGCCAAGCTTGAACCAATGCTGGGCGCCGCCATAGCGCGGGCCACGAGTGACTCGACTCCGCTCGCGTCGTTTCGGCGGTTGTTTCGCCCGTCCGACATCGTCGGAATCAAGGTCGGCACGCTGGCTGGGCCCGGATTGTCGCCGCACCCCGAAGTCGTTCAACTGCTCGCTCGTTGGCTAACTGCAGCCGGAGTACGCGAAGAGAACATCGTGATATGGGATCGTTTGGACCATGAGCTAGAGCGGGCTGGGTTCAAGTTGAATCGCGGCGGTCACGGACTGCGCTGCCTAGGCACGAACCAGGACTACGACTGGACGCCGCGCGAATGGGGCCCGGGCGGGTCGTGTTTTGCCGGCATTCTCGTGAACGAGCTGACCGCGCTCATCAACCTGGCGGTCCTCAAAGACCATGATTTAGCGGGCGTTTCTGCGGGTCTGAAGAACTGGTACGGCGTGATTCACAACCCGAATAAATATCACGATAATGGTTGCGATCCGTACGTGGCGCACTTAGCCGCTTCGCCGCTGATCAGAGATAAGCTTCGGCTGACCATCATTGATGGCGTGGTCGCGCAATGCCATGGCGGGCCAGCGCGCAGTCCCCGTTGGGCTTGGCCATTGAATTCCGTAATGGTCTCGACTGATCCGGTAGCGCTCGACACGGTCGCCTGGAAAACCATAGAAGAAAAGCGACTGCAGCTGGGCCTCAAGTCGCTGGCGGCCGAGCAGCGCGAGCCGAAATGGATTGCGTCGGCCGCTGGTCTTGGATTGGGCGAAAATCGCTGGGACCGAATTGACGTGGTGGATGTATGAGTGAACCTGAGCTGGAGCGGCGCCAATTGCTGGTTGCGCTCGCGACGGGCGCCGCGGCGTTTTGCTGCCCGCGGCTGGCGCTTTCGCAAGATGAATCGGCGGGGGCTTCGCTGGAGTCGGGCCCGAGCGCAGGGCTTTCTGCTCATCCGGCACGCTGGTGGAAGGACGCGGGCGAGCTTCGCATTGAGTGTGAACTGTGCCCGAACAAATGCCGAGTCGCCGATCGCGAACGCGGCACCTGCGGTGTGCGCGAGAACCGCGACGGCAAATACTACACATTGGTGTATGGGCGTCCCTGCTCAATTCACATTGATCCCATCGAGAAAAAGCCATTTTTTCACGTACTTCCAGGCAAGACGGCGCTATCACTGGCCGCGCCTGGCTGCAACATCCAATGCAAGTTCTGCCAAAATTGGGAGATCTCTCAAGTTCGGCCTGAGCAAGTGCAAACCTTTGCAAAATCTCCGGATTCCTTGGTGGAAGCGGCGCGGCGCCTGGGTTCGCCGACGATCGCTTGCACGTACAGTGAGCCCGTGGTCTGGTCGGAATATGTCTTTGATATTGCCGCTGCGACCAAAAAAGCCGGTCTGCGCACGTTGATGGTGTCCAATGGCTTCATCGAGGCGGGCGCTATGAATGATCTGTGCGGCGTGCTCGGCGCGGTCAAGATCGATCTCAAGGCAATGACCGAGAAGTTTTATAAAGAGCAATGCGTCGGGAAGCTCGCACCGGTGCTGGATACGCTGCGTCTGCTCGCCAAAAAACAGATTTGGTTCGAAGTCGTAACGCTGCTCATCCCCGGCCTCAACGACAGCGAGCAGGAGGCGCGCGAGCTCGGGCGCTTCGTGAAAAAGGATCTAGGCCCGGATGTTCCGGTTCACTTTACGCGTTTTCATCCCAGCTACCGGCTGCAAAATGTTGCGAGCACCCCGGTGGCCGCACTGACGCGCGCGCGTGATGTCGCAATGGCCGAGGGGCTCAACTTTGTCTACGTGGGCAATGTGCCAGGACATCCCGGCAATAACACTTACTGTCCCGGCTGTCACAAATTGCTGATTCGGCGCATCAGCATGGTGACCCTCGACAATCGTATCAAGGCCGGGCATTGTCCGGATTGCAATCGGGCAATCCCAGGGATTTGGAATTGAGTGTCGCGACTAGCGCCAGCGCTTGGAGCACGCAAAGTAAAGTTGCAGACCCAATCAATCCAAGGATTGGTACCAGAATTACCGCGGCGACCAGGGCCGCCAGGGCCGCGCCGCCGTGATCGGCAAACTGCGTCAGACTTGCCGCGCTACGCGTTTTGAATCCGAGATCTAGCAGAGCCTTGGCCGCTGAGGGAAATACGGTTCCCGTCGCTGCGCCCGCGAGCATCAGCAGCAATCCGTGTATCGCCGCCACCCCAACCAGCGACAATGAAAACCTATCCAGGATTACCAATGACAGAGTCAGCAAACCCGCAGCAATTAGCGATGCAACTTGGGCAAGAGTCAGCGATAACCAACGAGTAGCAATCGCGCCGCCCGCGGCCAGCCCGAACATGAACAGCGCGCTTAGTAGGCCCAGCTCGGAATAAAGCGCCCCAACCCTGGTCTGAAATGAAAAAAAGAGCATTAGACTGAGGGCCATTCCGGTGGCGCCGGTCACCGCCGTCGCGTGCACAATGGCCGTGACGGCTGCGCGACGAGATCGCTGCAGCAAAAGCCAGACTAACAATAGCGTGCTGGGGGCGATGCCTGCAAATCCCAGCATTCTCGGGTGATTGACGCCCCATTTGAGAATCGTCGCCCAGGCGCTGCGAGCAAACTGCTGGCGCCGCGCGAGCGCGTAAAGAAAAGACACGGGCCGATTATCACGAGTCGCAGCGACTTTCGATGCCGCGCGTTTGAGCTCTGACTCCAACGTGGCAACGCGTTCCGCTGGATAAAGATCCGGCAACAACTCTGCGGCGAACACGTCCGATTCAATGCCCCTTTCACGCCAGCGCGCGCCCAGGCGACTCGGTTCGAGTGAAACTGCTTCAGCTGTCCTTCCGGCGACCAACAGGGCTAAGGGTCCAGGCACCGCTCGGACTAACTGGGAAGACTTCGAGCAGCGTACGATAAAGCGAGGCGCCGAGGAGGCCCGTCTCACCAGCTTGAACGGTTGGTCCTGCGGAGAAGCGCGTGACATATGTGCCGCGCGGTGCGAGATGGGATGCGACCATTTGTGCGAATTGTTGGCTCGTCTCGCGTGCCAAATAGAGCGTTGCCGGATCGCGTTCGAGTAACAGAATCAAATCGTACTCTGCGCCGCTGCTCGCAAGATATCGGCGCGGGTCCTGAAAAACCACATGCACCCTGGGGTCGGAAAGTGACTCGCGTTCTGCGGGTTCGAGAGTGCGAAAAACCAATTCAAAGGCGCGCCGATCGAGAATTACCAAGTCGAGTCGTTGCACCGGGTGCTTAAGGCAGAAACGGAGCAGGCCCGTCTCGATTCCGCCTAATGCCAGAACGCGCGCGGGATGGGGGTTAAGCAGCATGAGCTGATGGGCTCGCGACTCATCTTCGCTGACGTCAGGAAAGCTCGTAACGTAGATTCCGCCGGCATAAAGATTTTTGACATCCCCGCCACCTAGCGCCACATGCTCGTACGGGGTATCGTCCCAGTCGAGTAAGGCTACTCCCGGTGCCAGTGTGGCGAAACGCGCCCGTTGTGTCGCCGTCTCGACGCGAGTCGAGGCGGGGGTAATTGCGAAGAGCAGCAGAGCACACCCGAGCAATGGAAGACTACGGCCCCCTCCGATAAGCCCAGCCCGAGCCGCGGGCATTGTCGCAGCAAGCCCTAGCGTGAGCAATAGCGCTAGCCCGGCGTAGGGTCGCATCAGTGGTATCAGGACCAGTGACGCGAGCGTGCCGGCCACGAGTGATCCGATTGCCTCGAACACATAGAGTTTGCCAATTGCCTGGCGCGCGCTAGGCTCAGACCGGGTGGCACTGGCTGCGATCGCCACAAACCCGACGCCCACCAGCGCACCCGGAATCACAAATACTTCGAGGGCCAGCAACAACGACGGCCCAAGAGGCAGTAGCTCGCCGACTCGGTACGGCTGCAAGTCGCCGGCCCAAACGGGCAAGCAGCATTTCGAGAAAACCACCTGTTGCGAGTAGGCCAATGGCAGCCGCTGCAGCATCAGGGCTTCGCCTGGCAGTGAAAATGGGAGACAATGCAGCACCTAGAGCTATTCCCGCGAGCCATGCGAACAGCCCGAGACCGACCGCCGCTTCGTCTCCCCCAAGTGCCACCATGTACTCGCGCAGCAAGTAGATCTGAGTGCCCAGTGCCATGGCGCCAGCCGCCGCGAAAAGGCAAGCCCAGCGCCAATGGCTTAGTTTATGCCAAGGTTCGAGCCTGTGCCCGCTGCCGGCTTTTTAGCAGCCATACTATTTCGGTCCGCGTCCATAGCTGAAACCGATAAAGTGAGCCCGTTAACAAACAGAACTCACTTATCGCGGTCTACCGCGCGTGCGGACCGCCTGCGCCACCACCAGAGACGAACTGCAAGGGTAAATGCGACACAGACCACGGCACCCACAACGGCGGATATGCGCAAGCCTCCGTCGAAATCCGCCAAGGCGCGGTCTACGTCCGGAGCACAGGTCACTGAGCTTCCCAGGGAACCATACTTGAAGGTTAGGATGCGACGACCAAACGCTTCCCATGCGAGTACGCCGAGGGCAAGTCCGACCAGAAGTTCAACCACGAGAATTCGCAAGTGATGCAGGAATCGTGACGACTGATCCATGCCGGGACGATAGGCGGCTGAAAGCGATTCGTCGAGTAAACTTTATGCCGATTCACACGACAGGATGAAATCATCGAGCATTATCCGAACTTTACGACCACCGATGGCGATATTCCAAGGGTGATGGCCAGTCCTTTCGGTCGCAAGCTTCCAACTCTGGTTGCGTACTGCAGTTTCCGCGCTCCCATCAGCGCGCGCACGAGCATTGTCGCCAACAACGCGTCCTCGTGGTGCTTTAGCATCTCCTCGACCTGTTCGTCTGGCACGGTTTCTGCAGTCGTAAAGTTGGCAACGATCTTCGCGGCATTCCCACCTCAACGGCCACCTCGCTGACCGTGTAACCCGCGAGCGCGACGATCGGCAGCGCAGCATTGAAATCGACTATTGCCGTTTTGACACGCCCAATTGTTGCATCGGTAACACTGGCAGATAGGGTCGCTGCGCGCTCGCGAAGACCCGCAGCTAAATCCGAGGTCTGCTCGCGCAGGGACGCAGCCGCCCGCTCGGTAGCACTGGAAGCGGCGTCCGTAGCCTGGTCACGCAATTCTGCTGCACGCGTTGTGGCGGCTGTTGAAACTTCTTTGGCCTTATCGAGAATACCCATCGTGCAGTCGTCTTATGCGGCGCAATTGCGAATGTCAAGCTAGCGGCAAGCTAGCCCACCACGCCGGCCGCGCTACTTCGCACTGCTCGCCGTTGGTGGGACTGGCGGTGACGGCCTTTCTGGCGCAAACTTGCCGAGGACGCTGTCTGAATGCAGGTAGCGAGGGAGGAAACGATTGAGTTCTCCTTCGTACCAGCGATAGGCAATGACTCCGATGACAAGGATGAACACAACGCGTTTCCAGGGAATCCCCTTGTCAACGTAACGATCTTTCGAATCGCGTCGCGAGCCGGCCGGCAATTTGGCTAAGCCCGTCAAGGTAGCGCCAAAGGCCACATTGATTCTGGCATTGGCGTTAACGGCCCAGCCATTGGCGTCTAGAATGGGGCCCAAATTTCGCTTACGCAGTGTAATATACGCAAGAACAACCGACGGCAGCGAAATGAGCAACATGACGCCCAGTACGGCGGCCGCAATCGCTAGCGGGCCCAGCTTGAAAATGCCTGTTGCGTACCCGACAACTGCAGTCAGAAATGCACCCAGGGCGCCTACGGCTACGCCCAATGCAGCGACAGAACCCACGTCGATTTTCTTGGGCTCCGCAGGCGTCGCTGCCTTGTCCGCCGTCGCAACGCTGCTTGCAGCTGATGAAAGCATACTGGTAGATTCATTATTGGCCGTGGCTGCACGTTTTGCCACCTGCTCCTCAATCATTCGCACGAACTTCTTGTATGGCGCCCAGAATGCCTGACGAATGCTGATTGGATTGTCGATAATCTTGGTGATTGTAGCATCCCAGTCGCGCCCTTGGCGGTCGTAAAATAGGCCGTTTCTGCCTACCATCAGGTTGTCACTACCCCCTGCGGTGAAGGCCGCCACGATGTGCATTTTCTCACCCGTACCGGGTCGCGTGCAGTCCGCGTAGGCAAGGTAAGCTCCGGCGAGGCCTGCCATGAGTGCATGTTTGGAGGGGTCTTGCACGCGCATACAGAGTCGGCAGGCGCGTTGGTCGAGATACAATGTTCCACACTGAAACACGGCTGGGTCGTCGCCATCGTAGAAGTCTTTGAAATTGACGAAATTGGTGCAAATTCGGAAGAGATCGCGATTGTAGCGCACCAGCCGCTCGACATTTTCGATGCTCGCTGCCTCGGCTTCCAAGGCTTTGTCTTTGGTAATCAATTCATCGATTCTTTCGCGCGCTTTCGATTCGAGTATCTCCACGATTCGCGCATCGCCGAGCTTTTCTATGCGGGGACATTGTTTGCTGGCAAACCAAGTATCATAGGCTGCCAGTCGCTCCGTCAACGTTAGCCAATCGGCTTCTGTCAAGTACTCACGCTTCCCAAGGAACGGAACCACTGCCGTTTCTTGGAGCGCCTTGAGGGCGGCACTATGGGCTGGGTTCACGGAGCCCGATAACGGAAGGCTCTTGTCGGCAGCTACTTGCGCCAACGGAAAACCTGCCACTTCGCTGGCGTTCAGGCTCAAGTCTCTTGCCGCAACCTCAAGGTACTCTTCTTCCTTGCGGTTGAGCATTTGGGATATGCGCGGGTCGAAGGCTGCCAACCGGCAGCGGGCAAAATAGTCGTCCACCTTCTTTCTTATTGCGGACACTGCAGCAGCCGCCGCTGTCGTGTTTTCTCGGCCGAGAGGCAATACGGCGGAGTTGGTTCGAGCGGCCTCTTGCCAACTGGCATACGCCTTGATTTCATCAAAAAAACTCTCGACATGTTCAGTGGATATCCCCTGTTTCCCCGAACGATCTGCCGCGCTGCCGATGCAGTCCATGATGTCCCGAATTACCGAGCGAATGAATTCATCGTCCGTTCAACAGTTCGGTGACGACTCCATCGCCGTTGAACGGCGTATCGGCAAAAATTCGAGCGGGATCGGTCAAATCATCCGCTGATATCGCAATGTCGTCCTTCTTGCCTAGGTTGACTAGCACTTGCCGGGCTGAAGACAGCAACGTCTTGCCCTCGTCCGTTTGGTCATTGATAGCACTGAGCGAAAGCTCCTTGTTGCCCTTCAGAAGTTCATCGGGATTGTTCAGATTCAAGCAGGCGAATTTGACGGCAGCAATCAACTCAGGCGCGCGCACTCGCCCGTCCTTATCTGAGTCGATCAATTCTAATGTGCGCGGAGCCACCTCCAGCCCGCTTGTCGGGCAAGCTAGAGCAACCCACAATTTCTGATTCGAGCTGCTCTAGAGCCAGCAGGTCGGCTCCCGTCTCCAGTTTAACCTGGTCAAATCCCCCAGCTCGAAAAAATGCCCACCGTTTTGCGTTTTTCACGCTGTCCTGCGTAGCACGATAGTACTCTGTCGTGCATCCGTGGCGGCCTTCTATTTTCGCTTCGAACCTTAGCGAGATGCAAATTGGACAATTCCGTGCACACCGGAATATGGCTTAGGAAACAACCTAGCACCCAAACGGTTATTGCTGTATGTGGAGGCTCCGTTGCGGAATTGGAGCCGGGGCTCGGCAATTATTTTTGCGATGGGTGAATTGGTGTGACCGCTGCGGCAGGTATTTTGAAACCGCTGCTGGCAAGTCTCATCAAGGGCAAAGGAAGTTCATATGCGTAAGGTACGGTTAGGTTTGCGTTCGTTCTCACTGGCAATATTCGGCATTTGCTGCGCAAGCGCCGCAGCCAATGCGCAGGAACCCGCCAAAGGCCTAATGACGACGAAGCCGGCTACTGAGGGCTCGACGGATGTCACCACGGAAGGGTTCGACAAGATCGACGTCAAGAAGGACGCCAAGGCCAACGATGCCACTGAAATGCAGCTGTCCGCAGGTGCATTGACCAGTTCCGGCAATGCTCGTCTCTTGGCATTTACGGGGTCCAGTCGATTCCGTGCGCGCCGTGAAGAAAACCAACTGAGCCTCGCCCTGGCCGGGAACAGATCCAGTTCCGCAGCGACGCCCAACGTGCCGATGCAAACCACATTAGAGAATGTGCAGGGCAAAGCGCGCTATGATCGATTCTTGGGTGCTGGCTTTGCGGTGTTCTTGTCGCTTTCGGGGCGAAATGACCGTTTTCAAGGCTTAATCTTGCGCACCAACCTGGACCCAGGCGTTGCTTACTACTTCATCGACACCAGTCCCCATCAATTCTGGACAGAAGTTGGTTACGACCTTCAACATGACTTGCGTCGCGAGTCAAACATAAATGTGGCTGCCGCAAAGGGAATCATACTAGACAAAACCGACACACGTAACAGCACGCGGTTGTTTCTTGGCTATAGCGGAAGCATCAACAAGACCGTCTCTCTGACTACCGGTGCAGAATATCTTCAAGGACTCGCTGATACGACGTTCTGGCGATTCAATTGGGACGCAGCACTGAGCTCGGCTATCGCCGGGCGTTTCTCCCTCGCCACCACATTTAGTCTTCGCTACGACCACGCGCCGCTACCCGGTGTCCGAACGACGGACACGATTACGGCTGTGAACCTAGTCTATACACTTCTGTGAATCTATCCACATGCGAGGTACTTCCGTGAAATCCAGCAGATTCTGGCTATCGATACTTCTCCCGATTGCAACCGTTTCTCCCGTACTTGCCCAATCTACAGCAGCCGCACCAGCAGGGGCATCCACACAAGCGGCGGGTGACGCAGCACCAACAGGGCCCGACAAGGTTCCGGCAACTCGCGCAGTCGGTAACACAACGCCAGCTCCGACTACGAACGAAAGCACCATGACTCGCTATCGCCCCGAAGCCGGTCTTTTCGAGCTTGGGATTTTTGGCGGCGCCATGTTTCCCTCGGATTCACACGCGCTGGAAGGTTCGGGAGTGGCCCACCGCGAATTTGGAACAGGGGGAGAACTCGGCCTGAGGCTGGCAGCCTTTCCCATCCATTTCCTTGGCATTGAGGCAGAGGCTGCTACGGTCGCGGCTTCCGTCAAGAATGGTGGGGGCGCAGGAATATGGGCTGGCCGTGGACATTTCATCGGGCAACTCACCTCGTCTAGTATCACTCCTTTCTTGCTGGTCGGAGTGGGCGCTCTGGGCGCCAACAGTAAGGAAATGGGCCGCGATACCGATTTCGGCTTTCACTTTGGTGCAGGCGTCAAACTTCCCTTTGATGACTTTCTGTCAGCCCGCTTGGACATGCGAGATACTATGACCAAGGCATCTTCTCAAACGAGCGCATCGATTGCCCACAGTCCTGAAATATTGCTGCGGATTAACCTTCACATTGGGAAGATCAAAGCCCATAGCCGCCAGTCCCGTTGCACCCGTCGATTCGGATGGCGACGGCATACCGGATGCAAGCGATAAGTGCCCCCATGAAAAAGGCGTCGCTCCCGATGGCTGTCCGGCGGATGCGGATAAAGATGGAGTCATTGATGCCAATGACCAATGTCCGAATCAAGCGGGACCCGCTCCAACGGGTTGCCCTGTCCCCACTGATTCAGACGGGGACGGCGTGCCTGACACCGCAGACGAGTGTCCCAACGTAGCGGGAACCATGAAAAATGGCTGCCCGGATTCAGATCCCGATCATGATGGCATTATCGGCGATCAGGACAAATGTCCGGATCAACCAGAAACGTTCAATGGTTATCAGGACGATGACGGCTGTCCCGACGAACTTCCCGAAGCTGTGAAACGATTTTCAGGGGTTATGCCTGGAATCGAGTTCGAATTTGGGCAAGCCACCATACGACCTGCGTCATACGCAATTTTGGATAAGGCAGTAGAAACCTTGACGGCGTATCCGGAGGTCAAGATCGAAATCGTCGGCCACACTGACAATGTGGGACCCCGTGAGCGCAATATCGAGCTATCGCTAAAGCGTGCCGAGTCGGTGAAGACCTACCTTGTTAGCAAGAAGATTGATGCATCACGGATTCAGGCAGAAGGGGCGGGGCCGGACAAACCACTCAGTGACGAAAACACGCCCGCGGCACGCGTTAAGAATCGTCGCATCGAGTTTGCCATAGTTACTCATTAAATTCGTTCCGATGTTTTGCTTGTGTTGGTTGGCTGGGCCCCGGCACAGCCAACGGCAAACACCGCCACGTGAGACCCGTCAAGCTGACGCTGCAATCGGCAAAATGAGTGTTAGTTTACGCAAGCTTGTGCGCCCATTTGCCGGCAATCGTTTCTCGGTGCCGCAAAAGACCAAAAAAAGCCTAGTACCCCGCAAAACCCCGTGTTCTAATCTATGGCCGCTCAATTGGGCAGGGCGCGGTTACCACCCATTCTCCGAGAATTCTCATGACTGTGATAACGCTGGCACCCATCGACTGGCTCATCGTCGTACTTTACTTCGTTGCGATCATCGGAATCGGCCTTTATCTGAAGCGGTTTACCAAGACCGGCGACGATTTCTTCATGGCGGGGCGGCGCAATAGTTCATGGGTTGCGGGTCTCGCATTTCTCTCGGCCAACCTCGGGGCGCTCGAAATTCTCGGTTGGACCGGGGGCACCATGAAATACGGCATGTTCGTGTCTCATTTCTACTGGATAGGCGCAGTCCCGGCGATGCTGTTTCTCGGGCTCTACATGATGCCGTTTTATTACTCAAGTAAGATCCACTCCGTTCCGGGGTATCTGCTGCACCGCTTCGACGAACGTTCGCGATTGCTCAACGCCGTATCGTTTGCGGTGATGACGCTGCTGATGTCGGGCATCAACTTGTACCTGATGGCGCTGGTGTTCAAAACCATTCTCGGTTGGGACTGGCACGTTTCGATGTGGGTTTCAGCGGCTGCAATCGGTGTCTACATTATGCTCGGCGGGTTGATGAGCGCAATCTTCACCGAGATCGTCCAGTTCTTCCTGATTTGGTTCGGCTTATTTCTAGTGTCGATCATGGGGATCATCGAGCTCGGTGGTGTCCGGGCGGTGTTTGATGGCTTGCCCGAGCAAATGGGGCGGCTTTGGGCTACGACCGGGGATCCCAGTCGCAACGCCATGGGTGTTACCTGGGCAGGTATCATCATGGGCCTTGGCTGGGTGTTGTCCTTCGGCTACTGGACTACGGATTTTCTGATCGTACAGCGCGCGTTTTCAGCCAAAAACTTACGTGCGGCACGGTTGACGCCCATCACGGCTTCGTTCTTCAAGATGGCGCTGCCGTTCATCGTTGTGGTGGCGGGTCTGGTGGCTTGGCGGTTGGCGCGAATGCCTGGATCCGGCTTTCAGCTGATGCCGCATCCGAATAACCCCAGCGAGCCGTGGAATGACTCCGCGCTGCCGCTGCTCATCGCCCGCTACTACCCTACAGGCCTTGTGGGTCTGGGGATCACGGCCTTGCTCGCTGGGTTCATGGCTGGGCAAGCGGGTAATGTCAGCGCGTTCAACACGGTTTGGACGTACGATATATACCGCGCGATTATCAAGAAGGATGCGACCGACGCACACCTGCTTTGGGTCGGACGGGTTACCACTATCGTGGGAATTCTATTATCCGTTGTCACCGCCTATGTTGCGATGCAGTTCAACACGATTATGGACTATATCCAGGCGATATTCAGTTGGGTCAATGCACCGCTATTCGCGACGATGCTGCTCGGCATGTTCTGGCGGCGGACCACCAGTACCGCCGCATTTTGGGGCCTGATAGCGGGAATGGTCTCGTCATTTTCAATCTTCCTCGGCTTCAAATTCAGCCTATTTTCTCCGGGTGCGGCAAGGCTCCTGACGTTCTCCGACAACCCGAGCGACATGACCCGCAACCTTTGGCAAGCCATCTGGGCTTGGGTTATTTGTTTCTCACTCACGCTGCTCATCAGCTTCGTTACCAAGCCGAAATCGGATGAAGAGCTGAAGGGACTCGTCAAAGGGCTCACGCCAACGCCCGACGAAACCGAGGTTCCGCTATTCAAACGCCCTGTGTTCTGGGCGGGAGTCTCACTCGTTACTGTTGTGGCCCTGAACATTTACTTTTGGTGAAACGAGCAAGATCTATCATGGCAGATAATGAACCAAACGTGAATGAACCCACCTCATCTGAAGCCCCATCGACATCACCCGTGCAGACCCAGGCGTCCTCCGTCACCGAGCGGGAACCACTGCCCATCTGGTTTTTTGTTGGGCTCATACTCACTGTGTACGGCGTGCTCGTCATTGCCGGCTCGGTCTTTGGCGATGAAGACACGACGATACTTGCTGAGATTCGTCCGGGGCTCTGGTGGGGAGCGTTTATGACCGCATTTGGCGCAGTTTTCGCGTGGTTGGGTTGGCGAATGCACAGTAAGAGCAACGCCGGAGCGAAATAGGCGAATCAAATCGATAGAATACCCACAGTTGGATGACCCAGCAATGGCGCGCCGGATCGCGGACAATGGGCCCCGTATTAGTGACGCGAGAACGTTACACGACCGTTTCGAGCCGATAATAGTGGGGTTTCCCATGGCAGTGGGCCACAACTCTTGTTTGGAAATACTCGGAAAGTTGGCGAGCTGCTGGACTCTGCGCCGTCGTTGCCCTAGACTCGACGACACGGATGGTGTCTCAACCGGAACCAGTGGCTAGAACTACGCTCGGAGCGACTCCGCTGCTGCACGTGTTAATCTCGCTCTTGGCGCGAGAAGCTACCGGCACGCTGGTAATCGAACCACCCGCAGGCGAGCGAAGCACAGTTTTTATTGACCGCGGCATACCCACTAAAATGTCTATCTCGGAGCCAGTGGGCAGGCTGTCCGAGCTTCTGATTAGCCTTGGGCGGCTTGATTCCCGCACGGCGCAGGAATCTTATGATGAAGCCCGATACAATCAAGGATTGCACGGGAGGCACTTGGTTGAAAAGCGGCTGATGGATGAGGAAACCCTTGCGCAAATTCTGCACGCGCAGCTTGCCCTGAAACTGAGCTGGGCCGCGGCGTTGTCGGCGGACACGGTGGTCGATCTCTACGAAAACG
This sequence comes from uncultured delta proteobacterium, assembly GCA_963835565.1. Lineage (GTDB taxonomy): Bacteria > Myxococcota_A > Polyangia > Polyangiales > Polyangiaceae > FEN-1139. Next base: position 20,791 of record CAWIGY010000027.1, on the reverse strand, counting down.
TAGATTTCCTATCAACTTGGCCCAAGGGGCCCAACTTCGATTCACCACTCGAGGCCGTTTGGGCCATGGCGCGCAATCATGTCGACCTCAAGAGCGTCGCTTCCGTGTTACGTCAGTTGATTAGCCGGCCACTGCGTTTGCACCCTCTATCACAACCCAAGTGGTTTGGATTCAACTCCAATGAGTTCCGCGTCATCGAATGCCTGGCTCAGGGATCGATGGACATGCAAACGTTGATACGGCAAGTACCCGTACCGATTCGAATTGTCCAAATAATGCTGTATGTCCTCACGATTACACGTCATCTGGATTTGGGTCAACGCAAGCCCCCGATTGGCTTTGTAGTCAGCGGAAGCGGACAAAGGAGGCGCGTCGAAGTTTCGGGGACATCATTGGAAGTGAAAGCACACACCGTGCCGCCGCTGCCGCATGAACAAGATAGGGCCTACCACTCGTTCCAAGCCGTGCTCGCTATGCAACGGGCGGAGTACTACCTAGAGCGCCATAAGCTGATTGAGGCCGAAGCAGAGGCAAAACTCGCAATGGAGCACGACCCGGCACAGGCCGATTGTCACGCCCTGTATGTTTGGATTGAGGCTTGCAGGTTGGGTGAAGGCGCGGATCTACCGGCATGTCTAGCGATCATGACCGATGCTCTGGAGAAGAATCCGATCGACGAAACTTTGCGTTTTCGCCGGGCGCGACTCTTGAGTCGGCTTGGAAATGGTGACGAAGCCATGCGCGAGTTTCGCCTGATCGTTGAGCTGAATCCGCAACACATCGACGCGCAGCGCGAAATTCGTCTATGGGAATTGCGATACGGTGGCAAGCGTTCTTCATCGGGAGAATTCACGAGAGCGTTGGGTACTCGTGCCAGTGAACGTCCGCCACCGCTAGGGTTATTTGGACGACTATTTAAGAAATCGTAACAACCCGAGTTTCGATTGGGCATACTAATGCCGTCCGATGGCCATACCTAGCTACCCTATCCGCCGCGGTGCTTGCCTGCTTCTTGGTTTATCCAGTGCTGGCGGCTGCAAATCCAAATCGACCATTGAGTGTCAATTGCAATTTCAGAACGCCCAAATCGTCGTGCAAAAGGAGTCGGGCTCCGCCGCCGGCCTAGATACGAGCCTGGCCGCTGTAGACAAAGCGCTCGCGGCCTGTCGGGCCGCGGATCGCGAAAAGGAGGTCGAACAATTAAACCTTGCGCGAAACGCTCTGGCTATGCACGCAGAGACTGTCAAGCAGCGCGCTTCCCACCAGAAACGCGTGAAACCGACCGCCGCACAGCTTGACGAGCTGGTAAAGGTTGGCGATCCGAATTGTCCCAAGGGAATGGCCTACAAGGCTGAGGGAAGTGATCGCCAGGTCAAGTGCATTGGATTGCAGCCCATCCGCATGAATTGGTATAAAGCGCACGACTATTATTCGAACCTTGGGTTTCACGTAGCAACTACTGAAAACCCGCCAACATTACGCGCCGAGCATGGTGCAGAACTATTTATCTTTTCATTCGCAAGAATGGAAGATTCGCAACCACCACGCTGTCTTACGCTTTACCCGGAGCCTCAATTACCCTGGCAAGAGGCGGTAAGCCGCGCAACGGGCGCACCCATCCAAAAACTGAAAATCGGGTCGCCGGTTCCCATGTCCGATGGTGACGTCGCGCTACGTGTTGACGAAAGCAAAGATAAGCTGGTTATTTACCTCGGTGTCTGTGGAACTTAGCCGCGCCGCTTGTCTCCCGATTTGTTCAAAGTGGTCTAATTTGCTTGCGCACTTTCTTCATGAAGGTTTGCGTGCAGGTTCCGTGTTGAAGTTCATGATCAATAATCTCACGGATTAGTTTGGCCATTGTTTCCTTGGAACAATTGGGACAGTTTTGGACCTCATTGGCAAGCAGCGCTCCGGCGTGTGACGCGGGCCAAGTTTGCTTGGGTGCGGCCACTTCCTTGTTCGGTTGTCGATGATGAGACGCTTTAGTTTTGGTAACATCCCGCATCAGTGATTCTTCGCTGTTGCGTCGCCCAGTTCCGTGACACGACGGACATTTTGTTGTAAGACCAAATGAATTGCCGATGCGGCCGTCGCCACCGCAGACGCCGCAACTTTCAGCCGGCATGAGCTCTCCCTCCGGTTTTGGAGGGTCGGGTCTTGCTGTTCATGCCAAAAAGCATGACCCAGCTGGGCCCTCCTGGGAAGGCAAGAGTGCCAGCATAATTCGAGGTGAGCGCGCATTACCGGCCGAATTGGGCCCAAAGTGCCGAAACAATTGGGACCCTGCACGTCAAATTCGGGCCGGTACAATCTAATGATCAGATGCCCTTCGGGAAATTGTGATTGGCCAGCAGCAGACATAGCCCGCGAATCGAGCCCTGGAAGTAGGGCGTGTCATCCATGTTGGCGGACAGCCAAGCGTTGAGGTACGTGTCAGCGGTAGTTTGGCTTACCGCCATACCGGACACGGCAAACGGGCCCAAAAAGGCACTGTTTCCCGCGCCGTTGTTGGCGTAACTAGTGGCGAGGCTAGCCAGGCCCCCTCTGCTGTCAACATAAGACGAAACATTTTGCAGGAAGGTTTGTGCCGCCGAGGTTCCAAACCAGGCATAGTCCACCATAACTCGCCAAGGGGTACGACACGCGTTGTATCCGTAATTGGCTCCCCCATTGACTTGTCCCTGACTAGTGCCCGATTCTGGCACCAGAGCTCCCTTGTAACTCGTGTTGGTAGGATCGGCAATACTGAGTGTTTGGTATTCGGCAAGCATCGTGTAGGCATCCGTGGCGAGTTGATTCCAAAACGAGTCGTTGACGTAAGTCGCCCACACATGCCAGTAGCCGGGCGCGAAATACGAGGGGTTTACGACGCCAGCAGCCCAACCACCGATAGCATCGCCTGGGATCAGGTACGAAGGCGGGCCGGCTGCCGTTTCGTACTGCTTGATGAGATTGATGAGATTGGTCGCACCGGTTTTGTAGCCACCCCACTTGCAATCCGCTTGAACTAGAGCCATCGCGACGTCTTCATCGGCATCGGAGGCCGCATAGGCATTGTTGTTTCCCGTGCTGCAGGTGGTAGCCGACGGGTTGTTGATCGACCAGTTCATCAAACCATTGACGTCCGCGTTGCCCTTGTAATAGGCCCAGAGGGCGTCAAATGTTGTTTGTTCACCGTTGCCAACCGCCAGGAGCATTCCATACCCAATCCCCTCCGAGACCGTGTTGCCGCTGCCTTGTCCGTTGGCGATGCGACCCATCCCACCTCCACAGTCAACGTAGAACTTGCTCTTCCAGCTGGTGTACCAAGTACTCGGGTTGAAATTGGCCGTGTTCTGGCTATTGGGAGTCGGCTCGAAGCCATAATACGTCGCGGATGCGCAGCTTCCCACACCTGTCGCGCCACCTGTGCCAGCGGTCGTCGAACTGCCTCCCGTAGCCGATGCACCACCCGTAGCGGAGGCTCCACCAGCGGATTTCGATCCGCCTGTAGCCGTTGCACCACCGGATGCTCCGTTTACCTGTGAAGCACCCCCCGTCGTCAGGTCGATGGTACTTCCGCCACCCGTTGCCAGGTCGATCGCCCAGCTGCCGCCGGTCGCGGCATTGCCACCAGCGGCGAGCGCGCCGCCGTTTGCCAGAGCGCCTCCGTTGGAGTTATTGCCACCCGCGGGCAATGGAGCGCCACCAGTTCCGGTTGATCCACCGATGTTTAGGACGCCACCCGAAGCCTGGGTACCGTTGCCTGCTGCACCGCCGTTCGACGCCTTTGTTCCGCCCGTACCGAGATTGCCTCCAACCTGACTTGCACCAGTGGAAGGACTCGTCCCGCCCGAATTCATGCAGCCTGAGACGCCTGCTACCAACAGGTAACTAATGACGAAAGTATTAGCGCGCATTCGAAGCTCCAATTCTGGCGAACAACTGATGGGTCAACTTAGACCTTTTACGGACGTAACGTGCTACGGCAAAAGATTCGCTAGACGCCTTGCCCTGTCAAATCGAATTCGATGGGGGCCAATCCGTATTTGAGCGTGATTCTTGCGCTCCTGGACTTTCAAGCCGAATGGCCTGGTTCGCGCGATTCTCAAACGGCGCGACTATTTCACCGTACTCCCATTCTTGCGGCATCACTGTGACAATTCGGGCGGGTGTCTGAACCGTTGACGACTGCAAGAACACGTAAAAAAACCTGCATCAGACACGCTCTCAGTTTACTCTACAATGACTCCGAATGAACTACACTGGCCCCCACTTTTGCGGGAAGTTGCGATTCGAGGTTGACCAGATGCGCTACTCCAGTTGCCGCATCAAGCTCGCCAGAGAAGTTCACGAACGGTGCCGAGCGGATGGCTGCTTGCCAGCTAACGTCTAGGATTCCTGCATTCCTGAGTGCGTGCATGAATTGAAGTGTCCGAAGGGCGTCGAACCAACAGTGAATCCGACGGAGTAAATTGCGTTGGCCCGTCCTGCTGGCGGCATCCATAGCTGCCTTCGGAAGTTCGAATTTGCAAAGTGCGGCCCCGGCTGCAGCTGCAATCGGCGGAGGTAGTCCGATGAATGCGCGATCGAAAACGCTAGCATCGCGCCTCAGGGCAAAGTCATTGAGCGACGCGAGTACCACTCTTAGCACCTCGTAAGCTACTGGATTTGCAACCAGCACGTTGCCTTCATTCATGATTCTTGCCACTCGCGGCCCAGTGCCTAAAGGCACGCGCCCTGACTTTCTTGACTCAAGTCGAATCGGCGTTCCGCTAAGACGGTGCAAAGGCGACACTTTTCCGAGCTTGTCGAGCAGGTAGAAATCTTCTGCGGCATCGCGTTTGGGTACACCCCGCACGGCCACGTACGAATCAATCGGGATTGCCAATGCGCTGCCAACACTGTGATATGCGTAGGGGGAACCTGCATAGGCAAGGCCTAACACGTGGTAGCGAATGCTAAGTTCGTACAGTTGTGTCGCTTGGTAAACACCGCAATCGAATCCCGCATCATGGAGAAACGGGAAAAGCCAGGCGCCGGTGCGATTGTCCAATTGATGAATGACGCGCTGAAAATAATCGCACGGCAATTTAGCGTCCGCATCGGTGAAATACAAGATTGGTTGCTCGAGATGTTGCTGAGTGAAAAGCGCTAAGGCGATATCGGCACCGATTTTTCGCGCAAGTCCGACCCCTTGTCGGTTAGGCAGCTCACACCCTTTACTGGCTCGATCGATCACCAGCACGTCGAGTTCCGGTTCGGTAACCAGAGTTGCTCCAGACATAAGCGTTCGACCGCCTGCTGCAAGCGAAGCAAGCAGTACTTCGTTTCTCTGGCGTAATTCCTCAGCGGAATTAGTGCCGGCATTCACAACAAGTATTACGAGCACGCGGCCATTGGTTTGCGTGGCCGGCTCGCGATAACCGTTCAAAAGGTCTGGGTGCTCGCCGAGCGCTGGCACAATCAAGCTCGCGTGATAATGGCCAAGTCGCCCTGCAATCGCCGATGATTCTGGCTCCGCCCAGCGTGCCAGGTACTGCTCCGCGGCGCCCATTGAAGCGGTGCCGGTCACGGAGTGAGGAGCGCGAGCCAAAGTAATGCTCAATGCACAGCCGGGCGATGCGGCAAACTTTTCGCCAGCTGAGCTTCGAAATCGAGCAGTGTGGCGGCCCGATGCTGAACAGCCTGCTCGGGAAACATTTGGCGAGCAAATCGGTAAAATAGAGCGTGATGGCGCGATTCCGCGCGCGCCAGTTCAAGGTAGACACCGGACAGGCGCGCATCTTTGGCCTCCAGTGCCTCCGCAACCATAAATAGCCGCTCACAACCCCTGGCCTCCACAATACCCGCCGTCAATAGGCGGTCCATCAGAAGCTCCTCGGAAGAAGACCGGTACTGCTTGAGCAGAGCATTCACATAGGGATCTTTGTAGTCGTCAGCCAAGGTAAGCCCGCGTTCTGCGATCAAGCGATACACGATATGAAAATGTTCCAGTTCCTCGCGGGCAAATTCAATCATAGGCTCAATAAGAAGTTTTCGATCGGGGTAACGCACTATGAATGACATCCCGGTTGCCGAAGCCTTGCGCTCGCAAGCCGCGTGATCGATCAGGAAGGCGTTGAAATCAGAGAATACGGTATCGAGCCAGGACTTGGGCGTGGCATAGCGGAGGTCAAACACCAACGTTGTATATCACCTTATGCTGCGTTCTGAAAACTTGACTCAAACACCACGACTTTTCCGCCCTAAGGACGATTAACGGGACTCCTCGCCGCTGGTACCGTTAAGCTCACCTATCCAGATGGAGACGTCGGCGACCCGTGCGTTAGAGTTTCGCTTCTAACCCGCAGGTTCGTTCCGATGTCTTGATTGTGCTGGTTGTCTGGGCCCTGACCCAGACAACTGCGTTCCGATAACTTGACTCAAACGCCACGACTTTGCCGCTTTAAGGACGACTAATACGTTGACCGGCGGCGGAGTATTTACCACGCACCGAGCAAACCCTAGTCACGAGCTGCGCCAAAGTCCTTTCCTGGCTCGGATTGAAGGAGAAGTCGTCGTGAACGCGTTTGATTCCATCCTCACAACCAAGCCCTGCCTCATCCTTCACTTCGAAGGACTTTCCGTCGTCTGCCACGATAATTGCCAACTTTACGTAATAGTTTGAGTCGTTCTCTCGACCTTCCATCGGCCTTGGACCCGTGGCGTAGCTGAGTTCAACCAGTTTCTGAAGTTTCTTTGCTTGAGCACGATAGAGAGCCAAATAATAGATGACCCGATTATCATCGAGCTCTTCGCGGCGTGAACACCAGAGCATGTCATCTGGACGCGGACCCAAGGTCGTGGTGACGCAACGTTCGACATTCAAACTCGCCTCAATGCCATGCTCGGCACACCAGTCACCGAGTTCAACGGCATTGCCCGAGATGGGCGGTTCTGAGGAATGCTTCGCGCCGGATTCTTGGTGACGACCGGCAGTATCCTCGAGCTTTTGACGGCTGGTTGACGCGGTGAAGGGATCGTCTATCTGAGTTTGTGCATCATTAGCCGAATGAGTACTTTGCTCATTGGACGTGGGCGCACAAGCCGTGATGCAATCAACGAGGATGACCGCCAGACACCTGGGTAACATAGGCGTATTGTGTCACGGACCGCCGAGTCAGGGCGTTGACTCTGGCTTAACCTTGGCGGTAGGCTTATAGCTTGGTGTTGGCGGCGGGGTTCGGTCTGCCTTAGTGGATTCGCCCTTGTCTTCAAACTGCATTTCCGCATCGACGCCGGAACCGGTCGCTGTGGGCTCATCAGACTGTGTGGGTGCTGCCGGTGGCGAATCCTCGACTGTACTTGGATCTTTAGCTGGCTGAGAAGACCCCCCGCAGGCCGTCATCACTAGGCTAATCGCCGTCGTGATGGAGTATTGAAAGATGCCTCTTGATTGCATGAATACCTCCACTCCAATTACCCGCATCGATAGTCCGCCAAACTAGTCTAGATTATTGGAAGTTCAGTTCACTTGCACAATGGGCTGACCCGAAACAAGAAGCATTGCGTCTGACGCCAATCAAACCTTCACCGATTGAAAGTTTCTACTACTACGGTTGAGTAGATATGATCCACTGATATCTGATTTTTCCTCCAAAGTCACTCACCGCTGAGCCATCTCTTTTCGAACGATATCGTCCGGACAGGCGCAAGTTGCGGGAGTGAATATTCCGAGCCAGTATTGAGCAAACCTGAGCCGCTAGGATTGGGTCATGCCACTGCGTCAAATACATAAAGTGCGAGGTACTATGAAAACATTTCCGGGGTCTCGGTCAGCTGTTTTGGTTTTGGGCTTCACTTTATGGGCCTGTTCCGGCAGTGATACGAGTTCGCCGGGAAGCGCCGGGGGAAACCCGAATCAAGGCAACGGCGGGGCCGGAGGCAGTGGAACGTCAATCGGCGGCGAGACCGGCGCTGGTGGCAACGGCGGCGGGCAGAGCAATGGCGGGGCGGCGAACACGGGCGGCCTGGCAACGGCGGGTGGAGTCATGAATACCGGAGGCGCTGCGACAACGGGCGGAGCTATCGCCACGGGTGGGATGAACGCAGCGGGTGGCATGGTGGCAATCGGCGGAAGCAAGGCAACGACGGGTGGCACGGTAGGTACCGGCGGAAGTAAGGCAACGACGGGCGGCACGACGGCAACCGGTGGAAGCAAGGCAACGACGGGCGGCACGACGGCAACCGGCGGAAGCAAGGCAACGACGGGCGGCACGGTAGCCACCGGTGGAACCAAAGCTACGGGTGGCACGGTAGGTACCGGCGGAAGCAAGGCAGCAACGGGAGGCACGGCGGCCACCGGTGGAACCAAAGCCACGGGTGGCGCAGCGACGGGTGGCGCGGCCACTGGAGGTTCGAAAGCCACTGGCGGCGCCAGCAGTAGCGCTGGCGCGTGTACCTATACGGGTAGTGGAAGCCTGACCGATAGCAGCGGTGAGCTCACTTGCTATTATTTTGGTCAGGGCACATCCCAGGGAACTTGCAATGGTACAAATTCTTACAAGACGAATTGTGGCTATTGCGGCACGGAAGGGAGCTCCAGCGGCGACGCATGTAACACCAGTCACAACGACCAAGTCGCAGACATCTCCACCGGATCCTATTGGGTGGCGGTTCCGAACTTTGGCTCAGGGGCGAGTTGTGGTTTGTGTTTGAGCATCACGCGTGGAAGCACGACCATCGTCGCGACGGTGGTCAACAACTGCGCCAGTTGCGGCTCTGGACATATCGACCTCAGTCCCGCTGCCGGAACTGCCCTGGGAATGAGCGCCAGCACCTCAGAAGACGTCAACGGTGTCAGCTGGAAGACGGTGGCCTGCCCGGTCACGGGCAATATCATTGCCGGGTACAATGGCACCTACTCGGGCGAACTTTACTTCCAGAACGTAGCATTTCCCATCGCAACCGCGACCGCTGTTGTAAACGGGACGACGTACACAGCATCTCTCTCGAATGGAATGTGGACTTTTAGCGTAACGCTCCCAACGGGAACGCAAATAACTCTGACCGACATCGTGGGCCACACGGTCACGGGAACATTAGGGGCAAACGGAGCAAGCCTGGGCGTCCAGTTCCCAACCACGTGTTAGCGACCTTACGGCCCAGTGCTCATTCATCTTGCGCCGTAATCTCGAAGGGTTTCAGACTTGACGCAATGTCTTTGGAGTCCCGTGATGCTTCTAGTTTATCGCGAACCCGATGCTGACGTTCTTTGAGTTCGGCCTGGCGTCGTTGGCTGCATGAACTCGCTTGCTCGTCGTCGCAAGACTCCTCGCGACAAGCTTCACAGGCTTGAATCGCTGGTGGCACGTCGGCCGCTATTTTGCCAATTAGCACCCGGCTGACCCAGCTCACAAAGCTCATAAACACACACAGTACCCCAATTTCTGAAAATTTTCTCAATTTTCCCCAGCTGGCGAGCTAGGGGCCAATCACCAGGGGCTTGACTCACTAGTTTTCTTGAGGCGCAAGACTCGTTGCTCTTGAGTCAAGTTTTCAGAACGCAGTTTTCGGGGTCGAGGGCCCCGAAAACACACACAAAAGGAAACGTCGGAACGAACGAGCGGGTCACCAACGAAACCGGGCGCAAGGTGTGCCGGCAATTCAAATAGGAGCGGCAAATGTTGCCTACATCATGCGCACGTTCAAGTGACGGCCCATTCACGAAAGACCCAATGCAAACCTAGATGACCCTGCAACCTCTGGCCCCAGCCCCAGAATTCAATGATCTGATGGATTGAGATCCGGATTTAGGTCATGATTATGGTTGCCCTTCCGCGAAAGCAAGTTGAGGTTTAGTTATGGTAGTATTGCGGCATTGTTCACTGGGTCTTACTCTTGGGATATGCGTCGCCTGCGGCGGTTCCTCATTTACCCAAGGCAGCGGTGAGGTTGGCGGCAATACAATGGCCATCGGAGGCACCGGCGAAGGCGGTGCGGGCCAGGGGGGGAACTCCGCCGCCATTGGAGGGTCCGCAGCGGGTGAAGCAGCAACCGGTGGTGAGTCCAGTTCGGGCGGAATCTCCGCAGCGGGAGGCGCAGATACTGGTGGCGGCGTGAGCACGGGTGGCTCGAATCACACGGGAGGAAATGCGCCTGTCGGGGGACGTCCGGCCGTTGGTGGTAGTTCACCTACAGGAGGTACCTCACCTGCTGGCGGGACATCAGCCACCGGTGGGACTAAGGTCATCGGCGGTGCAAGTGCAACCGGCGGCGTTACCCCAACGGGCGGGTCGAGAGCTTCCGGCGGTGCCAGTGTCAACGGCGGTGCATCTGCGATGGGCGGCAACAAGCCAACTGGTGGCCTCAGCTCAACCGGGGGCGTCAAGCCGAACGGTGGTGGCATTGCGACGGGAGGACTGCCGGCTTCGGGTGGCGCACCTGCTTCTGGTGGGATGGGAATTACCGGCGGAACTTCCGCAAATGGTGGCTCAAGTGGGTACAGTGGCTTGACCTGCGCTCAACTGACGACGGCCTATGCCAATGAGCTCGCCATCGCCAAAGAATGTGACCCCACGTCTGCGACGCAGTGCGACCTTCAAGTCCCAAACAGCCTCAGTTGTTCGTGTAACACGTTCGTCAATAGCTCTCAGACACAGGCAATCGCAAACATGAAGGCAATTACGGCGGCGTGGACTGCTCAGGCTTGTGCAACCGGGGTTTGCCCGGGCCTGGTTTGCATCGTCGTGACGGGTGCCACGTGCACAGCATCGGGGTCCACTGCGTCGGCCGGCACTTGCACCGACAACTCAGCGGTAGTCGGGACGGGTTAGCTAGGGCGTTCGTATTTGTCTTGATCGGCACGGAATCGTCGCGGGTTCGTGGTAACCAGGTATCGATGGTTCTAAAGCCGACTTTGTCAACGAAGGACTCTGAGGCTCCAAAAAGCGATACTCAGCAAATCGTCGCGCGCAGGGTCGGAGAATAGATACTTGACGGATGCATCTGCGGGCTAAGGCGGCGTCCGTCAATATTAGAATCGATCCGTGGTGGAGCTATCAGCCAATCGCGTAGTTCCAATCTCCATGAAAGCGGCTTGGCTTCAGGTTGATGGCCGCGAACTCGTCGTCGGAAATGTCAACTGCAGTGTTGTAGGCACGCGTGTCGATCGCCGCCTTGATCTTCAAGCCGGTGGTCGCTGTGGTGTTGGCAATCAGGCTGACGACTGTCTGTACGCTGAGTAGCGGGCGACCTCGCCAGTTGTGCGTGATGAATGAGAACATTCTGTGTTCGATCTTGTTCCACTTGCTCGTGCCAGGTGGGTAGTGGGCCACGGTGATGCGCAGACCTGCATCCTGTGCAAACTTCTGAAGCTCAACCTTCCACAGCCGCGTGCGATAGCCGTTGCTGCCGCCAGCATCGGCGGTGATGAGCAGTTCCGTGGCGGCTGGGTAGGCGTAGCGGCCCATACGCCACCACCAACGGCGGATAGATTCGACTGCGAACTCGGCGGTGTCGTGGTCGATGCCAACGTTGACCCATCCCTCGTTACGCGTGACGTCGTACACACCGTACGGAATTGCCTTACCGAGGTCTCGATCAATGAAGTCGTGGCTGCGCACGAGCTCCGGTTTGCCCTTTGGCTGCCACTCCTTGCCCTTGTTGTGAAAGTCACCGATTAGCTCCTTTTTCTTGGTATCGACCGAGATCACTGGCTCACCCTTGGCCTGAAACTCGCGGGCCTTGCGGTTGATGTGTCGGAACTGTTCGTCGCGATCTGGATGTGAAGCCCCTTCGCGGGTCTTGCGCAGCGACTGCAGGCTGTAGCCGAGCGCATCCAGCAGTTCGCTGACTTTCTGACGCCCGATCTCATGGCCCATCTCGCACAACTGAGCGGCCAACTTCCGAACGCTCTTTGTCGTCCACCGAAGCAGTGACTCGGGGTCGCCACGGGTTTCTGGAGCGATGATTGACTCGAGATCAGCGACCAAGGTGCCATCGGTCTCCGTGAGCTTCTTGCGGCCGGCACCCGGACGTCGGATTCGCTGAGACCCTGGCGGCTCTCGGGGCGGCTCAAGTGCCATTTGCTCAAGCTCTCGAATACCTATACCAATCCGCTTGCGAAGTACCCCAGTGGCCACGGTGACCGCTGCAATGCCCCCGCGACCCATAGCCCTCGCCTCGGCGGCCAGCCAGAGTCGCGTCTGGCGCTCGTCCATCGTCGGTGCCAACAGAGCGAACTTTTCTGCAATCTCCTCAACCCGCGACCCGTCAACATGCGCCATGGCCCACAGATAACAAGTTCGTTGTTTCCATTGGGTTTCCATGAACTTCTGGTTCCATTATTTCCGGACGCCGCCTAAAACAAAGATTTCCCGGTGGCGCCTGGCGTTCGCAGTTTTCCTGTTGCTTATAGCAGCATCAATTCATTGTCGCGCTTGCGAGAGCATGGCACCTTGGTCAAGACTGTCGGGCTCAGCCGAACATTTTATATCGCCCTTGCCCTTGGCCCTCGTGGCCGGATCGACTGCCGCACCACTCTTGCTGGCACCCACCGGCGCTGACTACCAACTGCGACTGGTGTCCCAACGTGATTTGCATGGCCGTCCCAATGCTGAGCCCATCAGCGTTTGGACTCCGTACGTGCTTGCCGTTGTGGTCGCGAGCGTTGACGTAATCGCTTTCTCGTCGCAAAACTGCGAAACGGTGCGGCCCGCATCGGCAATGCTGCAAGCTATGGGCATTTCCCTCCTAGCCGTGACCAGCCTGAAGTGGATCACCGGTCGCAGTTGGCCAAGCGGTGGGCTCGATCCGAATGCACCTGATTACTTACAGCATCCGGAATTTTCCCGGCGATTCAACTGGTTCTCCTGGAATAACGGCACTGCATGGCCTAGTGGTCACACAGCCATTATGGCTGCTGCTGCCACTGCGCTTTCCACGGTCGAATTCGGTCGTTCATGGCTAGGTTATGCGGCGTACGCTGCGACCGCAGGAGTCGCGGCGGGCATGTGGCTGGGCGATCACCATTGGATGTCGGACATAATTTCGGGCGGGCTTCTGGGAGCCGCGGTTGGACGAAGCGTAGGCTTAGCCTTTCGCGATGAAAACGAGAACAGTGCCGCTGAGCGATGGGTGGTCATTCCCTTGGTCACGGGCCAAGCAATAGGACTAGCGGCGGTCGTTAGCTGGTAAGTTCCTTGTCACAGTCCGACGAGCGCATCGAATACCACCGCGGCCATGATAACCAAAGCATAACGATTGATGTCGATAAATGCGCTGAAGATTCTCGGATTTTCTTGGGCGGCGCGAAGCATAAAGGCAAATCTCCAAAGGAGCCACACACCCATTGAGCCGACAGCTACCGCACCCACGGTACCTGTAATCGTTTGAAACACCAGCAGCAGCAGCGATGCAGCAACGCTAGCCGAAGTCCACGTGAAGATTAGCCTATAGATTTGGCGTGCAGAAAAGTGGCGCGATAATGTTGGAAGGCCGGCTTTTGCATAGTCATTTTGATGCCGAAGCGCGAGCAACCAAAAATGAGGAACTTGCCAGACGAAAAAGACGAAACAAAGCGATAACAGGGCCGGGTTCTCGAGGCTCCCACCGGCGGCGGCCCATCCAATTGCCGGAGGCAACGCACCAATCACAGAGCCTGGAACGACAGCAAATGCAGTCATTTTCTTCAATGGCGTGTAGATGCCGTTGTACCAGATCATCGCCACCAGCCCCAGGAGCGCAGGTGCCGCGCCCCGAGTCGCATACAGAATTGTGCAGCCCAAAAACGCTATTATGAATGCGACAACGGACGCAGTGCGAACCGTTATCAGCCCACCCGGAATAGGACGCCCGCGAGTCCGGTCCATCATCGCGTCAATCTCGCGCTCCTGCACCTCGTTCAAGGTTGACGAGGCCATCGCCATTAGCAATGTGCCGGACACGGCGCCAACCAGCGCAAGGTTAACGCTTCGGCTATACGCCACATATCCGGTTGCCGCCGTCAGCGTGGAAACAGCAGATATGCGAAACTTGGTTAACTCAAGCCAATGACTAACGGGACTCCTACCAGCCGCTGAGGCCATGTTCGCTATTTCTATTTGAAATGCCGGCACGCCGTGCGTTGGGTTTTCATTGGTTCTCAACGTTACTTGAGCTCCTTGATGTAGGCTATTACGCTCTTGAGTTCGTCGTCAGCCATTGGAATTGTGGGCATCTGCGCTGGATAGCCGCGGACGACTTCCCGCGAAGGTTCCAAAATGGCAAGCCGCAAATGCTCGTCATCCATAGTGATCCTCTCCACACCGTTCTGGCTCACTACCTCCTCCAGCTTTCCGAAGAGACCTCGAAAAGTGGGACCTACCATCGGTTTACCATCGATAGAATGGCATCCGAGGCAACCCTTCGGCCGCATCAGCGCTACTGCTTCTGGTTCTTTGGCTTGTGCCGGAGCGGTTAGCGCCGCAACCACCATCGGCTCCGGCGTTCCTTCGGGTCCAAAGTACCAGGCCTTGAAATTCATTCTCACGAACGACTTCAACATGGCTCAACATGGCGCTGTGATTGACTCCGCAAATGACTGTGCATTGAATGTCAAAGGAACCTAGTCGCGTAGGTTGAAACCACGTCGTGTTCGTGCGACCGGGAACGGCATCAACTTTGAGTCGAAATGCGGGAATGTAAAAGCCGTGCAGAATATCCGCGCTATTTACCTCCAGTTTCATCGGACGGTCGAGCACGGCGTACAACTTATCCGTCTGTTTTCCGTTAGGGTATTGAAAGGACCAGATCCATTGTCGACCAGTGACTTTGACCACCATTGCATCACGGGGAGCCCGCCGCGAATAGTCATAGCTGGTCCAACCAAAGTAGAATATCGCAAGGAACATCAGCAGCGGGACCACCGTCCAAGTGTCGTAGCTCATGCAGACCTCTTGCCCCGACTCCACCCCTACGACCTTGTCCGGGTTCTTGTAGAGGTCCAAAAGATACTGCATTTCAGCCTGGGTCAAAGGCGAAATGCCCGGCCCGTTCGGCAGCGTCGTTGGTCCCCTCTTCAATGTCCCTCCTGACCTCATCCTCGGTCATTTCGACCTTGTAACCGTCACCGGTCCTTGTGAGGATTTTTGCCATACGCTCTCCTTCGTTGTCACAGTTCAACCATTGATACTAACTGAAAATCATTCCGCGCTCGCCGCAGCCAGCATGGTTGCAACCCCGATCTGCAGCGGATCGTGCAGCAGAAGATCTCCTCTTTGGCCTGCTCCGGCGTAATGTTCAGCCCGCCCCAGTCTTTCATGAATTTTTGATACAGCTTGACCACTTCGGGCGCGCTGCCGTATTTACTGAATGTAGTTTACGCCGCGCAGGTAGACGCGGATAAATTTTGCAACGGTCTCCGGGTTCTTGTCCCCGAATTCCTTGTCACAGATCATGGCCACGGTTATTGCGGAGCCGCATGTCTTGATATCGCCGACCTTTTTCCATCCTTTTTTTAGCCGCGTAGCAATAGGGCGCCCACAGCACCGCCACGTCTCCGATGCCCTTCTCAAAGGCGGCTACGGCGGAGGACTGGTCCATCTGCTTGACCTCCACGTCGCTGTCTTTTAACCCCAGGACCTTTAGCCATGAGCTCATGGCGTAATGGACCGAGGAGACGGTGGTGACCAGAATGCTCTTTCCCTTTACGGTCTCGGGAGATCCGTAAACATCGGGGAAATTCTTGTTGAAGCCTTTGGTCTTGAGGATGGGGCTGTCGGGGCGAACGTAAACGTTGTTGGTGAACGATTCGTCTTCGGCAAGGCCGATCTCATAAGCGTCGTAACGCAGCGCGCCTACGACCATAGGCACCCCGCCGGTGCATGCCCAGTACCCACTGCTTGGCCGGAAGGGCTTCAAGCTCAGCCATGCCGGAGTCGAAGAGTATGTCCAAGTCCAGGCCTTCCTCTTTGTCCCAGCCCTTTTGGTGAGCCAGCCAAGGAAGGAAAGTCTCAAATTCAGGCATCCAGCAGGTCTTGAGCTTAATCGGACTCTGCGCCTGGACCGAGCTGAAGACAAAAACCAGAACGGCGGCAAGAACCAACACACCGAATAACACGCACTTTTTCATCTTTGCAGCTCCTTTGCAGAGGATTAGTGCTGCTCAATAAGGTTCTCGTTAGGTCTTTGGATCAGTGCTGAAACAGTTGACTCTCTCTTCCTCTCTTTCTCCCGCAGCGGCACCTCCTTTGTGGGTTTGTTTCACAGTATATGCCCAAACCGGGACAAGAACACCATCTAATTCACACGATCACCCGCTTTCGGATATAGTCGGCGACAAGCTTCCCTTAGCCGGCCCCCCCTTCCTTACCGCTTTTGCAAAGGTTCTGCGCGGCCGATGCCCGTTCGTTTTTTGAAGAGGTTCACGCAGTTGATGTCCATATCGAGGAGTTTGGCGATGTTGAATTTCGCCGCCATCCCGTTGACCGTGCCTTGCCCCTCGGAAATCCGGAAAATGTTCAAGTCTTCCCTCACCTCACCCATGATGATGGGATCGGCGATATCGGCCACGGGAAGCCCGAGTTTATCGGCGACGTACTTCTTTGCTGCATCGACTCTCATGCCCCGGTTCAGCTGCATGCGCGCCACCAGATCTCCGGCAGTACGCACTCCGCCCATCCCCGAAACGAGTGCGTGAGCAGCGTGCATCCCATAGGGATCGCCGACGCCAACCTACAACCCGTCCAATCTGCAGATCTCGACATGGGCTTTGGACGCCCTCGACAGGGCATCCAAAGGAACGGTGAGGGTCAACGGTATACCGCCTACCCCCATTCCCAGGTTGGCGTGGATGGGTATCTCGGACACATCCGAGCACGCCTTGGTGAATGTGACCGACCTGGCAACATTCCAGGGCAGGGACCCGCTGGTGACGATGTTGATCGCCGGACCGAAAATCGTGGCGCCCGCCTTTTGAGCCAGCTTGACCTGATCATGGCAGTAGAGGCCTGCCAGACGAACCCCGTCGTAGGTGAGAGCCCCGTGCATGCCAAGGACGAATTCACCGGCCATGCCAATTTCGATTCCGAGATCCGGATACTTCTTTCGAAGTATTTCGGTTGCTTTCAAGGCCGCCAGAAAGTCTGCGTCTCCGGCCGCCCCGACCGTGTCGATATTGATGCCGTCCACCCCGGCCTCATACATCTGGGATCCCACGTATACGATATCGGACACGGAGAACTCTACGGCTTGTTCGTAGGATTTTTTTGCCTCCTCAACTTTACCGTGTGGAAGCAGATCCGCAGGATTAGGGCATGGACCGTCCGGCTGGCTGTACAGGCCGAGATTGGGCATGGCTCCGTAGAACATCGGCGCCACCGTCGCGTTCACGCCAGATCCATGTCCGCCGATTCGAACCCGACGATGGGCTTTACCTGCTTATAGCTGTAGTCGATGTGGGACAGTTCAAGGGTGTCGGCCCCCAGTGCCCGCTCAAACACATGCAGCGATTGAATCCTGCTGACTATCATGTGGGCGCGCCGGATCTTGGAAGCCATATTGTCGTAGCTCATGCAGACCTCTTTGCCCGACTCCACCCCTACGACCTTGTCCGGGTTCTTGTACAGGTCCAAAAGATACTGCATTTCAGCCTGGGTCAAAGGCGAAATGCCCGCCCGTTCGGGAGCGTCGTTGGTCCCCTCTTCAATGTCCCTCCTGACCTCATCCTCGGTCATTTCGACCTTGTAACCGTCACCGGTCCTTGTGAGGATTTTTGCCATACGCTCTCCTTTGTTGTCACAGTTCAACCATTGATACTAACTGAAAATCATTCGGCGCTCGCCGCAGCCAGCATGGTTGCAACCCCGATCTGCAGCGGATCGTGCAGCAGAAGATCTCCAGCATTTCCCTGGCTTCGACAGTCAAGCCGCAGGGGACGCCCAGTGCCGCGCCAGCACTTTTGGCCCAAGAACCGCCGCATCGATCAGATTCGGCACCGGAGTGGCGTCTATGATGCAGTCATGTTCACGAACACCGCTCCTCAAATTATTCGCAATAAGAACTTTTCATTCCGGGGAAGGCGCGATACCATAGCCAGATCGCGACAACGCTCCGGGACCAGGTCGTATAATGACACCTTCGCCCCCCATTCGGCTCATGCAATAGCTGCGCTTCGGCCCACCGGACCGCAGCCGATCACGAAAACCGCCCGGTCCTCAAATCCGCCGGCCATGTGGCACAACCCGGCGGCAAACCCTCTTCCCGTGGCCTCTCCATTGTCGATGACACGGCGGGTTCGGGTGTTGATGGCGATAAACCGGTTGTCGTCGGCCAGGAGAATGATTTCGGATTTTCGCTCGTACACTTTCGCCAGCCCCGCAACATCATGCGCGTCCGCGACAAAGCCATCGAAGCCCAAATGATCGGCTATGGCGCGGAGCGTTTCGGCAAAATTCCCGATGATTCCGCCGCCGCATGTCGTGGAAACGATTCCCACTCTGCAGCCTTTCATTTTGGAGACGGCCTCCGCCTTATCGATGCCGACCGCGCTACAGGCGATGCCCAGCAGAGTCTGCCCTGTTTTGGAAAGCAGGATGCGGTCGTATTCATCCAGTTCAGAAGCAATCCCATCGATGTCTGTCATATTCAGCCGTGTCATATTGTCCTTCAGGAGGCCAGGGCGCCTGGGCTAAATAAGTTCTATGAGGTCCCCCAGATTGAACCTGCGCCTGATGGCTTCCAAGGTTTTTCTCCTTCTCAAGGAAAGCTCATCCGGGCTTTCGCAAGCATGAATGATAGCGTGCAGGATGATAGCTTCCTTCCCGGTAGTCGGTGATGGCTTCGTCGGCGCCGAAATCGGCCGTCACTTTGAGCGGCCCCGCCGTGGACATGATGTGCTCGCCCCAGAACCTGAGGATGCCTCCTGAAACCAGTATATGCTCATAGCGAACGAACCGTTCGGGCCGCTCCCGGGCAGCCGGGACATGTCGCCTTTGACAAATACCGCCCCGAGCTGCTCTACCATGTTGAAACCGGTGGACCGAACAGGCCGTGGGTGCTGACTAGGCAGGCGGGCATCGATTTCGATAATGGTAAAGGAAGGCGTCCCCGTCCGGTATGACTTCCACGTCCATGATCCCTTTGAGGCCGATCGCCTCCGCAATCCGCAGGGAAAGAATTTCGAGCTTCCGGGTCTCTGTTCCGGTTAGCCCCGACGGAGCGCAAACCGCCTTGCAGTCGTACAACTCATCCAGGTGCACATCGGTCACTTGGGGGGTGGTGTAATCTCCGGGCCGTCCCACCACCTCAAGGGAATACGGGGCCCTGGATGAATTCCTGAGCGACCCAGCCTTCAGGGACCTCTTCTCCCTGGAAGCGCAGCTCGGGAACCCCTGGAGTCCAATATGATTTCCACGCCTTTGCTGCCGCTTTCCCGGTCGGGCTTGACGATCACAGGCCACCGGCATTGCGGCCAGGAGCGGGGGACCGAAAGGCCGATTCCCTCTATCAACCGGTTGGATTTCTGCTTGGAACACGAGATCCCATAGGCGTGCGGATCAAAAGCCAGTGGAATACCCGTCCTTTCCGACAAACGGGTCAGGGCAGAGGGCTCCCGAATCCTCCAGGGCGGGAAGAATCAAATCCACGCTTTTCAGGTGCGGCCGTATCGACTCCTCGTCTCGGACATCGGCCCGGAGAAATCGATCGCACAGGCCCGAGGCGGGCGCATGGGCCTTTTGATCGATGAGCAGGTCTCCACCCGCCCGGTGCGTCAGATATGCGGCCTCGGTTCCCTGAAGGGCTCCACCTGCGATGGCGATCAGCATGGTCCTAAGCCTCCCTCCGGTTTTTGAGCTTCCGGTTCGGGCTGGAGGGTCGATCCGTAGTGGCGACTGAACCGGGTGGAAGCATATTTGGCAAGTTTCCATTGCGGAACTCCGCAGGAGCCGCAGACGCTCCTGAACCATTTGTTGCGCAGGTCGCGCGGCGCAGCACGGCTGTTCGAAGAATTGGCCACAAGAAAAATCTTGCCGCAATGGGTGGTTATCAGCACCTGGTCGCCGATTTCTTCGATGCTCCTTATCCCGTGCAAAATCCCCCGCCGGGAGGTCCACAGCTTCATCTTGTGAAGCAGCCGAAAAAGCTTGACCCGCTTTCGGTAATAGCGCTTGGCGCACGGCTTGGTATCCGGATTGTTCATCGAGCCGCCCCCGTTATGGCCGCCCTGCCGATTCCCATCAGCAGGCGAGTCCATGCGCGATGTTGCATGCCGCCGGGCCGGAGCGCCGTTTCCGGACCCACCCGCAATATTCATCCCGCGTGGCCGCATCGAGGCAGCATCCAGAATAGGCCGCACCGCCTGCGGGGTCCTGCGGGCATGTTCGATGTCCAGAACCTTGTTGGCGACACCGAAAAGGCCCCGCCCGGGACCGCCAGGGAGGTGACAACGTTGGCCCCGGCATCCAGCCGCATCTTAAGGCCGGCGAGGCCGCCCACATCGAGGGACGCCGGGATCAAACGATCCGGGAAGGCCAGGCGCAGCACCGCGATTACAACCATTTCACGGGTGGAATCGGGGGCAGCGCGGCCTGCCATCGGTGTTCCCTCCTGGGGCACAAAGGTCATGACCCGCACCTGATCGGCGCCGATTTCCCGCATCGATGCAAAGGGTCTCCGGTGATATCCTGCAGGGACTCCCCGACACCGATGAGAATCCCTTCTTCTATCAGCATGCAATTCCTGCGGGCCCTAATTTTTGCGCCCATGCGCTCGTTATAGTCCTGGCCCGGCCGAAGCTCCGCAAACAATCCCCGGCTGTGGGTCTCCTGGTAGCAGGCGTACCAGTCCGCGC
>CAWIGY010000026.1:0-233085 GCA_963835565.1 uncultured delta proteobacterium | reverse complement strand
GCGCGTCAGGACATCCAGGAGATTGCTGTGCGATGCTTCGACGCGCTGGAAATCACAAGAGAAATCGACCATGATGGCGGATCGATCCGCACGGGCATTCCCTGGAAGGTACGCCATCTGGGTGACCCCGTCGTAGTCTGACACCTTATGCCGAAACGTTTACGATCCACGAGTCCGCCAGCTCGTTCGAGCCACGGGCAACCCAGACCTGTTTCCCGAGCTGAAGGTCCCCCGCTCTACAACCGCAGGATGGCTGCGAGGCGAGTTCAAACCGGCGCTCGGTGCCGAGACAACCTCACGAACCGAAGCACAGCTGTACGCCGAGGTCGCTAAACTCAAGCGCCGCGTCCGGGTTCTGGCATCCGTCATGCGGTTGCTGCTCGTCCTGGTACGAGTTACAGGTTGCCGCTTGAAGGGTGACCGGCTCCCCGACGGCAAGGCCAAGGCAGAGTTGCTAGGAGCGATCAAAGTAGCCAGAAAGACACTACCGCTGAAGTCGGTCGTACGAGTCCTGGGTCTGTCGGCATCGCGCTACCACGCCTGGCGACAACTGGATGCGACCTGCGGGCTCACTGACCACCCAAGCTGTCCAAGAATTCATCCTGCACAACTGACAGCGCAGGAGACCGCCACGATCAAGGACATGGTGACTTCAATCGAGTACCGTCATATGCCGACCAGCACTCTTGCTGTGTACGCGCAGCGCGCTGGGAAGGTCTTCGCTTCAGCTTCGACGTGGGCAAGGCTGGTCCGGGCACGCGGTTGGCGCCGCCCTCGCGCGCGGCTCTATCCTCCCAAGCCGAAGGTTGGCCTCAGGGCGAGGATGCCAAACGGAATCTGGCACCTGGATGTCACGGTCCTACGGCTGTTGGATGGCACCAAGCTGTATCTGCACGCTGTATTGGACAACTTTAGCCGACGCATCCTGGCCTGGCATCTCGCTGAGAAACTCAGCCCGTCAACGACCTGTCTCGTACTGGCCGGAGCCGCCAAGCACTTACGTAGTGAAACGGGGCCGGTATCCGTAATCACAGATAGTGGCGTCGAAAACGTAAACGGCACCGTTGACTTCACCGCTCATCAGAATTGACCCACTGATGCTCGCGTAAACGGACCCAGGCGCAAGCGCTCGGGTTGAAGGACCCGGGTCAGTTTCGGTGAGCGCGGGGTGGAACGGTCAGGTCAGGCGAAGCGAGCGAAAAGACACCAGCGTCGTGGCGGGTGTTGGACATCAGATTCAGGTCAGGCCATTGGCAGCGGTTCGGGTCAACGAGGGTGTCGTCGGTCGGCGATCGCGTCACCGATAGGGGATGGTTCACAAGCGTCCCTGTCGAGTCTGTGGCCGATGGTTTCAACCGCATCGGCGGGCGGGAGGTCGCCAGCACACCTGTAGTGATCCGAATTGCCAGCGGGAGCGACACCGCCGGGCGTGTAAGTCGTGGCACGGACGTCACCCTGGCTACGATCAGGAGGCGAGGCTGCGGGCGAAGCTGCATCGAGTGACGGTAGGTGCGGTGGAAAGTCAGGCGGTCGAAGTTGACCCGTTGCGGCAGCTGGACTGGGATCGGGCGCGAGACGCAGTGGGCCTGCAGGTAGCGGTAATCATTGAGGAATCCGCACAAGTCCTGGTGGACTGGGCGCGAGACGCAGTCCGGTCGCATCGTCGCGCAATTACGGGGGAATTCGGCAGAGAGGTCAGTGGGGCCGCGCGAGACGCCATCGTGTGCGCGCAGGGGCCGCCCTAGGGTTAGCCGCGCTGATGGACCTGGAACTTGGGCAACTGGATCTGCGTTACGCAGCGCTTCGCATGGCGGCGCCCGAGCGCGATGCCGAATTGTGTGCGTCGCTGCTTGCGGAAGGGCAGCGCAGTCCAGTGCTGGTGGTGGCGGTTGCCAGCGATCCGAATCGCTTCATCGTCATAGATGGTTACGCGCGTGTTCGAGCGCAGCAGCGGCTGGGCAACGACATAATCCGGGTGCAGGTTTTGGATTTGGGCGAGGCCGAGGCGCTGCTTTGGCACCATCTGTTGCAGAGTGGACCACGGCGTCATGCTTTAGAAGATGGCTGGCTTGTCAGCGAATTGATCGAGACACATGGCTGGTCGCAACAGCGAATCGCTCACGAGCTGGGACGGACTGTCAGCTGGGTGTCACGACGCTTGGCGTTGGTAGCGACGTTGCCCACGGTGGCCCAAGAACGCATTCGCACCGGGCAGCTCAGTGCCCAGGCAGCCATGAAGTATCTGGTGCCTTTGGCTCGGGCCAATCAGGCACATTGTGAGCAGCTGCTGGGGCAGCTGGGCAACGAGCGCCTCAGTGTCAGGCAATACGAGGCGCTGTACACCGGCTACCGACGCGGCGACAGCACGCAACGGCGACAGTTAGTGCAAGAGCCGCTGTTGTATCTGCGGGCCAAGCGCGTTGCTGAATTGCCAGCCACTGCGTGGGAGCAATCGCCACAGCAACGATTGATCGAATCGCTTGATGAAGTGAGCCAGCGCTGCTGGCGCGCTCGCAAGGTCGTGCTCCAGGGTGCCCTAGGTCTTGCTGTCCAACCGACGCGGGACCTGACCCGTGCTTGGGCAGCCGCTCGCGATGCTTACCAGGCGTTGCAGGTCACCACTGAGCAACACCTGCCCGCTATTTGCTCACCACGGTTGGAGGAATGCCATGCTGGAACTGGACACACGAGCCGCGATTCTACGTCTTGCCACTGAAGGGCATGGGGTGCGTGCCATTGCCCAGGCGCTGAGCGTATCGCGCAACAGCGTGCGCCGCGTTTTACGCGATGGTCATGCGCGCGTACCCAGCCTAGAGCGACTGGAATCGGCGTTGCCGTACCACGATCAAATCCGCGATTTGCACCTGCGCTGCCAGGGCAACCTGGTACGAGTGAACGAAGAGCTTGAGGCCATTGGGATCCACATCGGATATTCCACGCTCACGGGCTTCTGTCGCCGCCACCACATTGGAGTCGAGCCCCCCAAGCCTGTTGGCCATTACTCATTTGCTCCGGCCGAGGAGATGCAACACGACACATCCCCGCACGGGGTGATGGTGGGCGAGAGCAAACGCAAGTTGCAGTGCGCCTCGCTGGTCCTGTGCCACTCCAGAATGATCTTTGCCCAAGCATATCCAAACTTCACCCGTTTCTGGTGCAAGGTATTTTTGACCGATGCGCTCGTGCACTTGGGGGGCGCAGCGGGCCGTTGTATGGTGGACAACTCCAGTGTGGTGGTCGCACGCGGAACCGGCAAACATGCAGTCATCGCTCCCGAGATGGTCGCCTTTGGCGAACGCTTCGGATTTCACTTCGAGGCGCACGAGCTCGGCGATGCAAACCGCTCAGCCCACGTTGAAAGGCGCTTCCATTATATCGAGCACAACTTTTACCCCGGCCGCTCATTTTCCGATCTGGACGATTTGAATACCCAGCTGCGCGCGTGGTGCGACAAGGCCAACGGCATATCGCGCCGAAGCCTCGGTCATGTGCGAGCCGTGGATCTATTTCAAGCGGAGCGCCTCGCACTGCGCCCACTACCGCTGCATGTCCCGCAAGTTTACCAGCTCCACGAGAGAATTGTCGATTTGGAGGGCTACGTCAATGTGCACACCTGCCGCTATTCGGTACCTGTGGATCTAATTGGGCGACGCCTCGAAGTACGAGAAACCAAGGACCAAATCCGCATCTTCGATGGGCATCGTTTGGTATGCGAGCATCCCCGACGGCCCCAAGGATCTTGGGACCGGTCCACGTTGCCCGAGCACCGCTATCACGGTCGCTGGCGCTTGCAACAGCACACCGCTGTGTTGCCAGAAGAAGCGACCTTGCGCGTGGCTGCACCGGAGCTGGTGCCGTTACTCGACGCTCTCAACAAGCACCACGGTGGGCGCGCAGTGCGACCGATCCGAATACTGCATCGACTGTGGCGAGATTATCCCAAAGCATCGCTGCTGCGTGCTGCCACAGCGGCACTTGAACACGGTTTGCTCGACTTGGCACGCATCGAAACCATGGTCCTTCGAGACATCGCCGGCGACTTCTTTCGCTTGCCCCAGGCTGAGCCCGAGCCGAATGCCGATCACCAAAAGGCCCGCGATGACACCAACCCCGATGACCCGGAGTGCACCGATGAATGACGACCTGGACCAATTACTCAAAAATCTCAAGCTACCAAAGATTCGTCAGATCCTGGAACGAGAGTTGAAACGGGCCGAAAAGGCGCATCCCAGTTATGCTGAGTTTTTGGCGCGCTTGCTGCGAGAACAAGAACAATACCGCCAAGAGCGAGCCGTCACCTACCGTATCGAACAGGCACACTTACCCGAGCGTTGGTCCATCGAGTCCTTCCCTTACGACCGGCAACCTGGCATTTCAATCGCTACGGTCAAGCAACTGGCCGAACTCGACTTCATCGTCCAGCACCGCAACATCGTCTTGATCGGAGAGCCCGGAGTGGGCAAAACGGGATTGGCGGTGGGGTTGCTGCTCAAAGCAATCGAGAACGGGCACCGGGGGCTCTTCATCAAAGCCCAGGACCTTTTCGATGAAATGTACGCCTCGCTCGCCGACCGCTCAACGCGCAAACTCGTGGACCGCCTCTCCAAGATCGATTTGCTCGTGATCGACGAGATGGGATATCTCAATCTTCGACCCGAACAGAGCAACACCTTCTTCAAACTGATGGAGGAGCGGTACAACCGCCGCTCTACCATCATAACGACCAATCTCGATTACGATGCCTGGTACGAATTTCTAGGAAAAAAAGAAATGGTCAGCGCTTTGCTCAGCCGGCTGCGCCATCTGTGCCACACCCTGCGAATTGACGGCCCTTCGCTTCGATCAACTGACGGCTAACACCACCACCACCATTTGCCCTAACCCCGCCCTCCTCGCAATCGGCCCGGATAGGTGGGGTTTCTCTATTTGCACGTCACTATGCACGGGTCCATTTCCGCGAGCACTGCGAACACTAACTGACTTCCCGATCCCAGCCCGGATCAATTCGGCCCAGCACAAATGGATCAATTTTCGAGAGCGGTGGCGCCACGAATTCCTTTTCGGTGGCATCCTGCAGCGAGTGCTTGCGCAGGTTGAGATAGTCGAATCCAACTCGATGATAGAGGCATGGTGGCGCGGGCTCCGACACCAATGGTTGTATTTGAACACGCTCGATACCGTGGCGGCCGTACGACGGCTCGTTGGTTTTTACGCCCAGCAATTCAACGAGGTGATGCCGCATAGCGCTCTAAAGGGCCGGACGCCGGACGAAGTGTATTTCGGGCAAGGCGCGGACATCCCGATCGATCTCGCAGTCGCCCGAAAGGCAGCCCGAGTAGAACGTTTGGCCACCAACCGGGCCGTCACATGCGAGATGTGCATGGCATCGGAAGCACCGGCAGCCACGGTCGATCAAGCAGCGTGAATAGTCCAGTGGACCCGAGAACTGCAGAGAAATCCAGCATGACGAACCACCGCACAAGAAACTCCGGAATGTAGTGACCCGTGGCTGGGTCTGCAGTTGCGACTTCGCATAGTGGCGTCGGTTTTTGCGGCTGTCGTAACGGTTGCTTCCATCACGGCGGCAACTACTTTAATGCGTCTACTGAGTCTTCTGGAACCTCTTCCCGAATACCTTATGACAAGCATCAGGAATCGAGCACCCAGTGTGCGTTGCGCGGCATTGAGAACAATCCAGGCCAATGCAGTTGCGCTGCCGTTCGAACAAGCAGTGCTGTTCACCACGGGGGCGCTGCAGCGACTGTCGCCTGAGGGCCTCATTGCTGTCGCACACCACGAGCTATCACACTTACAGGAGGGAGCCTCTGTCAAGTTCCTGCGCGTACTTCCGCGAGTACTGGCGCTGGCGCTTGTTGTCACAATCTCATTGACACCACCGGACGAGGTATTGCTTGGGTTCGTTGTGCTATTTGTTGCCATCTTCGCTTCACGGTTTATCCTTCTTCGCATTAGCGTCGCCAAGGAACGGATTGCTGACCGGAACGCCCACGAACTCGAGCAGAATGCCGGCGATTACGCACGCGCTCTTCTGGCTTTACATGAGGCGTTTCTCGTGCCCGCCGTCCTTCCAAAACGAAGCACGCACCCGAGTCTGTATGACCGCCTGAACAGCGCCGGCGTTGTACCGGACTTCCCTCGTCCTTCGGCTCCATCGAACATGCCTGTACTGTGGACGGTTATGATGAGCGCACCACTCACGCTCATCATAACCTACTACATTCTTACTGGATAGAAATGTCCCAGCTGCGTCGTTGGACATCTTAGAGCCCGAGCGATGCAGTTGCACATCGCGTAATGATTGACTTTTCTTCCAACGGGAGATTACCCATACTAGCCGGTCGGGAGTAGCTGGCCAGGCACGATGACGCAACGTGAACGACGCAGCTACGACCATCGAGTCAAGGCCCAGATTATCGCCGCCGATAATCCCGATCTCTTTCCAGAGCTTGAGATCCCACGCTACGGCCTTGAGTTGGATTCGGCGTGGACTTGGGGAGGTCGTGACGCTCGATGACGACAGCGAGGCCGAAACGCAGCTTCGGGACCGAGTTGCGAGACTGGAGCAGCGAGTGTCCATGCTCACAGCGGTGCTGCGGCTTGTGTTGGCTCTGCTGCGCGTTTCTGGGTTCAAGGTCGATCGCATCCGAATTCCAGATGCCGAGGGGAAGCGACAACTGCTCAGTGCCGTTGAGCGGGCGCGAAAGATTATGCCTTTGGTGGCAGCCCGGCGAGTCCTCGGGCTGTCCGCAGCCCGCTACCACGATTGGGTAGGAAGTCAGGCAGATTGTTCATTGGATGACCGCTCGAGTTGTCTTCGGTCCAAACCGCAATGTTTGACGCACGAGGAGGTCGGAACGATCGGCGACCTGGTTCAGTCGAAGCAGTATCGGCACATGTCAATTCGTGGGCTTGCTCTGCACGCGCAGCGCATCGGCAAAGTCTTTGCGCATCCAAGCACATGGGCCAAGCTGATCCGAGAGAAAGGATGGGGTCGACCTCGGTTGCGCCTGCATCCACCGAAGCCGATAGTAGGGTTGCGCGCGAATGCGCCCAATGAAGCGTGGCATGTTGACGTGACAATCATCAAGCTATTGGACGGTACGAAAGCCTACTTGCACGCAGTCATTGACAATTTCTCGCGCAAGATCTTGGCATGGACGGTTGCTGAGAGGCTTAATCCGATAAACACGTGCTTCGTGCTCAGTCAAGCAGCGGCACGTCTGAGTGAGCCGGAAACCAAAGTATACATGGACTCCGGCGTGGAAAACCTCAACAAGGAAGTGGACAAGTTGCTCGAAGCTGGCATCTTGGAACGGGTCATCGCTCAGATCGATGTCAGCTTCTCCAATTCTTTGATCGAGGCCTGGTGGCGTTCATTGAAACACCAGTGGTTGTTCTTGAACCATCTCGACCGCATGGCTACGCTGCGAAAACTCGTCGAGTTCTACGTGACCGAACACAATGCAACGATGCCACAAAGCGCCTTCCGCGGCCAGACACCCGACGAGATGTATTTCGGACGTGGCGAGGCTGTTCCCGATGAGCTTGCCGAAAGGCGACAAGAGGCTCGAAGGAACCGAATTGAGCACAACCGGGACATTGCGTGCTCTGACTGCCAGCGAGGAATAGCCGCTACGCGCGATGACATCGCCGCATGAAGACTACTGCATTCTGAGCCAAAAACTGCCAGTTGTGCAATTGCATCACCAGTGCTCCAGAATGTTTGACGACGCAGCTGGGCTACGTCTGACAACCAGTAATAGCCGTTCCGTTGTCTACTCGAAGATGCCTTGGTACATGACTCCGATTGCGGCGATTTGGCTTCCAGTCCCAGTCTTGGGATCAGTCGGCTCGGTAGCTTGCAGGCATTCCCAGTGCGGCCATCTTGTTCAGGATCTGGCATCCAACTCTTGTTTCTACTCTCGGTCCCTGTAGAGGTAGCGGCCCCTGTCGCGCGGAAATTTACTCTTAGCTCGTTCCCGGCGAAAAATACGAATTCAGCTTGAAAGATGCTGAATTTATTGTGGAGGACAATGGAAATAATTAGGTCGGGGTATCTGTTTTCTCGGTGAATTCGCAAAAACCACTGAAGAAAGCAGAACCCCGATGCGCGAAAAGATAGCTCAGCAAGCACCCCTGATGCCAGCCCCAATCGCCCACAAGCATGCCCGCGAGCTGCAGCAGATGAGCGAGGTGCTCGGCCAACTGCCGGAGGTCACCGAACTGGTGCACGCGGACTTGGTTCGATGGGGACTCAAACCCAACAAGGGACGCAAAGGGTTGCCGGCCGAGCAGGTTCTTCGTGCTCTGCTCATCAAGCAAATGAATGGTTGGAGTTACGTGGAGTTGTCGTTTCACCTGGCTGACTCCAATTGCTATCGCTGGTTTTGTCGTTTGGGAATTGGTGACGCTACCCCCGAGCACTCGACGCTTCAGAAAGCCATCAAGCACGTCCGCGCCGAAACCTGGGAAACGATCAATCGCAAGCTCGTTGCTTTCTGCGCAGGGCAACGCATTGAGTTGGGTCATAAGGTGCGTACCGATTGCACCGTCGTTGAATCGAACATTCATCATCCGACGGATTCGTCGCTTCTGTTTGATTGCGTTCGCGTCATGGCACGCTTGATGAGAGATGCCCGGGACACGTTTGCAATTCGCTTCTCTGACCACAGTCGGCGCGCCAAGCGACGAGCGCTTGGAATTCTCAATGCCAAGTGCAACTCTGACCGGGTGCGTCTTTATCGGGACCTGCTCAAGGTGACCGCCAAGACGGTTGCCCAAGCTGAGCGCGTTGCCGAGCAGCTGGACCAGGTTGTGGCCGGTGACATCATGACGATTGCAAAAGTCCAATCGCTGGCATCCGAACTGCGGCGTTATGGTGAACTGACGGCTCGGGTGGTGTCGCAAACCGAGCGGCGCGTATTGCAGGGCGAGACGGTACCGGCAACCGAGAAGATAGTTTCCATCTTCGAACCGCATACCGACATCATCGTCAAAGATCGACGTGAGGTGCTATACGGGCATAAGATCTGTTTGACCGCGGGGGCTTCAGGAATCATTACCGATGTGGTGGTGCAGCAGGGCAATCCCGCTGACTCGACTCTCGCTGTCAAGATGATCGAACGGCACTGCGAGATATTCGGCAAGCCACCACGGCAGGCGAGTTTCGACGGTGGATTTGCTTGTCGTGACAATCTTGAAGACATCAAGAAGCTCGGTGTCACTGATGTGGCCTTTGCCAAGAAGCGCGATCTACAAATATCCGAGATGGTCAAGTCCACTTGGGTCTATCGACGGCTGCGCAACTTCCGAGCTGGCGTTGAAGGTATCATCTCATTTCTCAAACGGGGATTTGACTTGACACGATGTTGCTGGAGCGGATGGGCATCATTCAAAGCCTACGTTTCGGCATCCGTGCTTGCGTGCAATCTGCTCGTGGTTGCCCGACATCTGCTCGCCCGCGCCGCCTGAGCTGTGCAGTCCTCGGAGACTGCACGCCAACCGCCAAGAAATCTCCGCTGGCAAGGCGAAGGTGCGCCCAAAGTTGGCATAATTGCATCCACCCAAGACATTCAAGCCTTGCGTGCCCGTTGCGACGGCGATTCCTCACGCGTGCGGCCCGTGATTACGTCCGGCGTTTTCCGAAATTATGCGTTTTTTCGCCGGGAACTAGCTCACCAACCCATCGTTTTTGTTTGAGAAACGATAAGTGCCGGGGGAGGCCACGTGCATATGCGGTAGCGGCGACAAGCGAGCGAAATCGTTGACGTTTCACAACGTCGCCGCGGGCTTCCAGGCTGTTAGAGTAAATTTCCGCGCGTTAGGGCCCGCTACCCCTACAAGCGGTGAGACCGAGAAATCAAATCAAAGAAATTGATGCAATGGTTGAATGTTTCATAATGAAAGCAGGTTCCCGGGAGCGTTGAGTGAAGCTCTGACAGGAACCCGTGCCCGAGAACCTGTCCAACGTATACTACTAGGCCAGAGGGGCTTCACAAGCCACCAGTTTTATGCAGTATTTGCGAATCCGACGAGCCACGGCGCGCGGCAGCCACGACACTTCAGCAGGGAAAGCCGCCAGCCCGGAGTTAGCGAGCCCCTTGAGTTGCCTCATAATCGAATAAGCTCATGCAATGCCCATGCGCTTCGCCTCTGCCGAGGTCAGGCCCATCGCGACGCTGATTCGCAAACCTGCTTGCTGCCCTTTCGCGCGAATATATGCGTTCATGATTATCTCGGAGCGATCTTGTTGGCTAAGATCGCCCCAATCGTCCCAGATCACGAATAGCCTGGCAATTGGTGCCGGGTCGGGTGGCTCAGCAACAATGATCGGCTGGGCATTCTCTTCCGGGTTGGGTACCTCGAATTCGTGATACAGGCGATCCTCCAAACCCTGTGCCGTTGGTGGCTGATTTTTAGCTGATGCTCGACGAAAGGACATGGTGGTCTAGCTCCAAAGGTCAGTATGGTATTTCCTCAACCAGTCAACATCTTCAAGCAGGTCGATGGTCTCCATCTGGGCGGCGGACACCATTGAGGCAACCGCCGCCGACCGATAGCGCATGGAGACCCACCACGTATTATGAACTCGGTTGACACGTCGAGTGAGTTCAACATTAAGCGCATTTGGGAGCGGCAGTCCCGCTGCCACGCGCTTCTGTTCGAGGAAAGCTACCCAGAAACGCAGGGAGTGAGCATTTTCGTATGGGATGGTCGGAAAGACGTTGGCACCGTAGGACTTCGCGGGCCGCAGTCGCGGTGCAACAAAGTCACCAGGCTGCGCACCATCGAAACGGAACGCTGCAGTCTTGAGCAGCATCTCCGCAGTGTATCCAACCAAATAGATACCCGCGAAGGGACGTCCCTGGACGATCAGCTCAAGAGCCTCCCAGTAACGTTCTTCCGCGGCCAAGATTAGATCTTGGACCGTTTCTGTCGTACTTTGGAGAAGCGTTCGGAGAGCCACTAGCCGAAAGCTATCACGGGGCGGTGAACGCGAAGGCGTGCAAAATGGCCATCTTTGACGATCCGGCGTGTTTTCGGCGGTTCTGCGAACCGTGGAGGTCTCGAGGCGCTCGGTGCTGGCCGTAAATGGATCACGTTTTTCTGGCTGTTGAGGGGACTGCGGCGCCTAAATTCCGTTCCACCTTCAAGATGGCCAAAAATCACACGCTCGCGGTCACTACCCCAAGTGCTAATGTTTCGAGATCCACAACGCTAGCAGAGGCACAAATGCCGCGAATTGTTATCGAAGAGACTTTTTGGGCTACAGCACTCTTGACTGCTCAACCGCTCTACCAATTTTCGTACGACGGGACGCCAACAAAAAGCATGGAGTGCCTCGGGCTTTGTTGGGGTCAGCGCGACGGGGACGACTTCCTGCTGCAGTATGCGATCGCGACACAGGTCATCGAAGAGCGCGACGAACAACACGTAATTGGTCCGGACCCGTTTGAACATTTGATTCACGTCGCCTGGTCGGGGTTGGATGTTGGCGACATCAACCCCATTGGCGCATTTCATTCGCATCCGTGGACACAAGAAGAGGTGGCAACTAGGTTCCAGTCTGGCTGGAACGAATCGATGTTCTGGACTGCGAGCCCCGCGGACCGTGCTGCGATGGCGAATGATACGATTGAAGTAATTGTTAGCCTACGTCCCTTGGTTTCTGTGTCCACTATTGAACACCGATGGTCCGAACGAGGACTAGTGGCGTCTGGCAAGCACGACACTGCTCACGTAACAATCTCAGGCTGGTACAAAGACTGTGACGGTGACGTCACGCAGGCTCAAGTTGTCCTGCCGTCTGCCGCGAGGATCAATCGTCGCATAGATAGAATTGACAACCCAACAGACTAAGAACGTACACTACCGGCTAAGATCACGTTGATTCGTCGCGCGCATCAGGCATGTGACGACGTTTGGGATGTCCGCGGTGCCAACGCACGACGAAAGGCCGAGAACGCACTACCGTAGGTTTTACACGGCTGTCGCCAGGACCCCGGTAAGGGGTGGTTGTGAGGCGTGGGCGAGGAGTGCGGACCGTGATTCAGCGCCCTGTCTTGCCATCCTTGGGCCCGCGCCGTCGCGCCCGCTCGATGCTCGTGACGTTTGGCAGGTCGCCCTCGCCTTCGTCACTTTCCGGTATCGCATCGCGCACCCGCTCCCCACCCGTCGCGCGCGCCGCACGCCCATCTTGCATCAGCCCCGCGACATCCTCGAGCGCCCGAAGAACAACCCTTGCCCCCTCGCCGTCCCCCTCCGCTAACATCCGTTGCAGTCCGTCGGCCAATGCGGCAACCAACCTTCTTCGCGTCGAATCGTCTATGCAATCGTCTATGACCGCGTCCACACGGTTTGCGGACTTCGTAGACGATTCGGAATTCTCTTGTGATTCCGTTTCAGTGCACGAGAAAGGACTTGAACCTTCACGCCTCTCGGCGCCGGAACCTAAAAGCGGTTTCCGCGTCCCGACGTGCCGTGAATCGCGTCTTGCGCGGGATATCTGGACCACGTCGAGGGCGTTTCGAGGCACCTCGCGCAGGGGCACTACCGCTTCCCGTGCTCCTACTACCCTTTGCCTGCAATTCGGGAATTGCTTGGTTTAGTGGAGCCAATCCCTGGAAGCCCAATTCCTGGACCGTCCGGGCGTCGCGCCGATAGTTTGCGATTTGTGCGCTGGAGTGATGCCCAGTCCTATCGGCGATCCACGTTTCACTCTTTCCCGCAGCGAGCGCAAGCGTCACGAACGTGGCGCGGAGATCGTGAGCGCGCAAACGAAGGCGTCGTTCCGTGCCGGTAAACAGTTCTTGCCGATCAATGCCCGCGACTTTCAAGTGCGCTCGCATCTGGTCTGCCAAATGATCGACCTTCAGTTGAGCCCCGTTCTCATCGGGGAATATCGGATCGTCTGGTCTCGACTTCTCAAGACATAGTTTCCAAATACGCAGGGCTGCGGTTACGTCCCTATCAAGCGAGCGCATTCGGTAGTCGTTAGTCTTGTTGTCCACTTCAATTCGCACTGCCCCACGCTCCAAATCAACATGCTTCCACTGAAGCGCCACAGCTTCCCCTGTTCGCATTCCTTCGCGCGCCAAGAAACCGTACAATAATCGATAAACGAGCAGGACCTTCGTGCATTGCATCAAAGCATGTTCTTCGGGGGGAAACAGGTAGGTTCGTGCCTTTGCGGGCCCCTTGTGTGGCAGGGCTCCCGGCGGTATGGGGTTGGCGCGAATCAAACGCACGGGGTAAACGGCAATCTGAAGCACTCGCCGCACCAGCTGCGCAATCTGACGTCGAGATGCGGGAGAAAGTCCGCTAGTTGGCAGCGAACGCAATAAGCGTTCATACTCGTCGAGTGTAATCATCGCCAAAGGCAAGGGGCCAAGTATCGGATAGACCCACTTGTTCAGTCGATATTCGTCGTCCTTTGCAGTTCTCTTTTCGCGCAACATTCCCGGAAACTCGCGGACCAATTCTCCGTTGGTCCATCGCTCTGCAAGACTCTGAAAAGTCACCCGGTCGCCTTCTGTGCCCGTTGCTTTGATTTCCGTTCCGGCAGCGTAGCCGCGAATTACTTTCACGAACGCATTAAGTTTTGCACTCTCAAGTTTCGGTATTTTCTCAAGGATCTGCGGAATCATGTCCGCCTTCTTGGCCTTTCGAAGCTCGCTAACCAAATCCGCCAAGAGTCGCGCCCGTGCGTGCGCCGATTCCTCATCGTGACACGTGGGCAGCAACACGGCCTTGCGCTGTTTGGGTCCAATAGCGACTCGGGCGAACCAATTGTCACCGTGCTTGACAGCGTTTCCAGTTGCTGCTCTTGGCATTTCGAATCCTTCTTAGGTCGTGCGCGCGCCCGCAAGTATCAGGGCTCATTTACCGCTGACTACCTCGCTTGTGCAAGACACGCCGGCCAGCTGCGCACTTCTGGCCAGCAGTTGAGTCTTGACTCCGACTAATGATACGTGGTTCGGTTTGCTCTCCAAGTAGTATTGGAGGCTGCATTTGGGTGAACAGGGGTTTACTATTGGCGTTGGGCCCGGGACGGAACAGCAGAACGACCAAAGTTCGTACCACACCCCCGCCGGCTCGTCGTTGGTAGCTGCCGAAGCGTCGGCACGGCATGGCTGCAGGCGGAACACCGAAACATGATTGGGAAGACCAGGAACTTGACAGGAGGATTGAATGGCTAAGGCTCAGCCTTTTTACTGTCCACATTGCGGAACGTTTGGCTACCCGAAGATGACCATCAAGGGTTCCTTTCTCACGGAAGTGATCTTGTGGCTATTTCTGCTCCTACCGGGCGTCTTCTACACACTGTGGCGTATAACAACCAAGTGCAAGGGGTGTCCATGTTGCGAAGCACCAAACATGATTCCAGCCGATTCGCCGAAAGCCGTGGAGGCTCTTGCGCTCAGATCTGGGGCTACCAGTGCCACCTGAACGGCAAAGCTGTCAGAGTCAATACAGCTACCGAACCACAAACGCACAGTTCCGGTGATTATTGGGTGTAATGCTGCCCTTGGCCGCGCCTCCGATATACCTTGCGCTCGGTCGTTCGTCGTATTCGATGGGTCGAGGCGCTTGCTCCGGCCCCAATACCCAAGCGTCGCCCCCTCGGCTGTAATAATCATCTTCGTCAAATTCTTCGTATGTACTGGTGCCGATGACCAATCCAACTGGCGAGACTGAAATTCGGGTGTCGTCAATGGCATGCATTAAGGTAATTAGCGCGCTCAGGTAGTCCAGGCCGTTCGTCGTGTACCTGGTGCGGCCCGACGGCATCAGATGTGCCTTGCATCCGATCAGTTGCTTTCGCAGCCGCTCGTGCGGGCACAACGAGATCTTGCGATCGCGTAGGAGTCGCCGCAGCAACGTGAAACTGGTTTCTTTGCTCGTGTCGCTCCACGCGTAAGTGTAAAGGCTTACTCCCTGCTGGTAGAACAACGATTGCAAGCCGGCCGCCTCACGTTGATCGCCAAATATTGTGGTCGTTCCCCATGCTTTAGCGCGAGCCGCAATACGTTCTACGATATCTGCCATGGTGTGCGAACGAAGTGAATCGCCGTCGAATGCGTCCACTTCTGCGACAACAATGCCAGCGCTTGATTCATGACCACCGATCCATGCAAATGCATCGCCTCTTAATGAACTAGCGTCAATGCAGAGAAACCCTCGACCTGGGCTCGTTACTGGCATCATATCGAAAGCCGCAGCTACATCTGAGGGGTCAAGTGCTTGGCTGATTGTTGCACCCGGAATAGCGGCGTATTCTCTGGACCAAATACGCAAGTCAGGCTCAAGACCGTGAGTATCCTCCTCGCTTAGCGTTGGATTGCCCACCCAGGTCGGCAAAAATGAAGTGGTCTGGTCCTTACTGTCGCCCATGTCGAATCTTTCGGCGTGGTAATCATCAATTGACCAAGGGCTACTAACCAAGGCGACGAGAGACGTGGGAATCGTCGCCGTCGAGGGCATTAGTGATGCAATTACCTCGCGCGCCGGGTTTGCCGACGTGTCTGCATCTTCCCAGCGTGAAACCTCGTCGCACCAAAGAAACCCTATCGTCTTGCCCACGGCAGTCCGCCAATTTCGCGTTAGAACTCGGAAGCGAACCGGCATTTCCAGAAGTTCAATTTCGCCCACACTTGGACGCGACTCGAACGGAATCTGGAGCGCGGTTAGTACAGCCTCGACTTGTGAAAGCCGATCACCGGCTTCTTCCCGTCCAACGGATACAAATCCGATCGTAACGTATTCCCCTGGGGGCATTCGGAGCGTCGGCATTGCGCAAAGGACCCATGAAACCGCAAGTCGGGGGGCAATAACCGTTGACGCCCCAATTCGGCGACCTTTTCTGACCACCAACGTTCTAGCGAGTCCCTGGCGTAACCACTTTGATAAGGCCTCGCGCCATGCCGGGGCAAGCTCGCGGTGACCAAGGGGCACGAGTGTTGCGTCCAGAGCGACCATGGTCTGGAAAAGGCGGACTCGGACAGCTTGAATTGACTCAGTCACTGGTCTCGGTCTCTGGAAGTCGAATCGGGTGTCTTGGCGCGTTCCGTCGAGTCAGCCAGTGAGTTCTTGACGGCAAATCTGGCACTTTCCGAGGGGCGGGCAGGCACGTTAGTTTCGGGTTCTGCAGACTCGACAATTTGCTGCCAAACGGGCTTGCTTTGGCGCGGTCGCGCTTTGGCCTCTCTCGCGCAGAGCTCGTGTGCCGCCAACAAGTTCTGGCGGCTGTCGTTCGCGAGCCTCGAAGCGAGCTCCAGTGCCTTGGGATCACAGTCGCCAACCGCCGCCCGGTCGAATAGGTATCGACTTGATGCAAGTTGCAGCGCCGCCGTTGCGACGATTGAAGCCGGCGCAGGTCCGCACTCGCCAGCGCCAACAGTTGACGCCAATCGAGACACTTGAAATCGACGAAAGGCCGAAGCGGCACGCCTGTACGGTGCAAATGGCGCCCCCTCCGGCAATCCTAAGAGGC
The DNA here is from genome assembly GCA_963835565.1 of uncultured delta proteobacterium. Classification (GTDB taxonomy): domain Bacteria; phylum Myxococcota_A; class Polyangia; order Polyangiales; family Polyangiaceae; genus FEN-1139. Next base: position 216,572 of record CAWIGY010000026.1, on the reverse strand, counting down.
TTAGCCGGCGGGCTAGTCGAGTCTGGCCAGCTTTGGCACGCCCCCCTTCCGCGGCCAACCCATTGCCCCGGGCAAACAATCCGCGTTCGACGCGATCGGCCGGCTCCGATTCACGGGCAGACGCGGGAATACCCGCGGGCAGTTCATCAGCGGGCAGGACCTCAATGCGAGGTACTCCCGAGCCTGACCCGTGACCGCTACGCAGGGCCATTGTTCCCCAAAACCATAGGGCTAGCTGCGATGCAATGCGGTTGAGGAACACTTGCCCTGTGCCACACAATGCATAAGGCTGTCGTGAGCTGTCGATGCGCGTAATTGTCAGTGAGCGTGGACGTCATCGCGTGATCTTCCGGGTATTGCGCCGAAAGGATACCACGAGGGGGCGACGTTTGGCGCCCAGGGAGTTCTACTTGTTTATTCAGGCAATTTGGCTTTCACCATCGTTCCAAGCCAGACTCCGGAAATCGTAGTGATTGCTAAACTCTCAACTCCATGAACGGACATGTACCGTCCAACGTCGGCAGCAAGCATTGTCGCCCCCTTCGTAAATTGAACCTAGCTCACATTTCCACAACAAGAGAAGTTATCACAAGCCCAATCTGCCCCAACACATGTGAGAGACTGAGCAGCCGTATACGTTGTTGCACAACACCAACAGGTCAGAACCAAGCTGGAGCCAGATCCAGATTGCGAAATAATCGTATCGACACAACTGGAACTCCCACCGGTTCCTTGCAAGCCACCCGTAGCAGCCTGTCCCCCAGTGGCTGGGCTTCCTCCCGTAGTTTTCATTCCACCAGTGCTTGGAGCACCTCCAGTTGCTATAGATTGCGTCCCACCTGTTCCAAAACTACCACCGGTACTAGTACTTCCTCCCGTAGCCGGGAAGTAGCAAACGTCATAAGTACCAGTACTACCACAACTACATATGGCCCCTTCCATTTGGTCGTAACACTGAGCAATGCTAGCCACGCAAAGACTGGGCGTTCCGCTTGGACAATTCGGAATTACACCGGAACTTCCACCAGTTCCAGGACTTCCCCCTGTTACTGGGGTTCCTCCCATATTCGCTCCGCCCGTAGCTGCTTTGCCACCTGTCGGTGCCGCTCCTCCAGTTGCTGCCTTGCCTCCAGTGCTAGGTAACCCGCCCGTCGGGCTCGTTCCGCCCAGACCTTGAAAGCCTCCAGTGGCCGTTGGCCCAGCACCGCTTGAGTTCGATGTGCCTCCGGTGCCCAAGATGCCCCCGAAGCTCAAACTGCCACCTGAGCTTGAAGCTCCCCCTGTCGATTTGCTTTCGGTGCCTATGGCACCCCCGCTGCTAAGTGCTCCGCCTGTGTTTGTCTTGCTCTCCGCGTCATTGGAATTGCCGCACGCTGGCGCACATGGGGCTATCATGAGAATTGTCACGTATTTTAGACATTAATCATAGTTGCCTCTTGAGTGCCGTTGTTAGTTGAAATCCAAGTGGCGCCGCGCTCGTTTGAATATTCGCATGAATTCCTCAGGTATTGCGAAGGGAGGCATGTTCAATACACATTTCGTTGAAGGCGTCCGATCATAATCGTTCCAGTGCTTGAACAGCCAGATCGCGACTTTCGAAGTGCTCTGTCGAGCCACTGACAAATTTCAACGTGCCCCGCACAGGCACGCCATGCATTTCGCCAAGGCCATCGCCGCCAGAGCCGTCGTGAATCAAGTGAAAGCTCCCGCGGCGCGTGTCGGTGCTCCAACTTCGTGGTGCTTCATAAGTTCCATCGGCACACTTCCTCGCCAATATCCAATGCCCGTTGGGTAACTCAGTTGGTGTAAATGCCTTTGGCTCGGTCATTGCAGTCATGATCCAATTGTGATGTCGCCGAGCGCGTAATGGCTGCTCACCACGAAGGGCCCGCTCAGCTGATTCGACCTAGCAGTGGAGAGATTTTTGCCAATCGCGCCCAATTCCACGGAAACCGTCCGTCGCTTTCCACGGCCACAACGTTCGAGGCTCAGCATCGGCAGTGTGAGTCTCGGGCCATTCTCTGTCCATAATACGCCAAACTTGGCGTGGTGGTCAACCTGGCACCCTCTTAGCCTCGCACCGTGCCAAAACCGTCAGCCACCGAGACTCGGCTTGTGGCACGGTTCGCTACGAATCTTCGGAAGCATCGCGAGGGGGCGAACTTGACTCTCGAAGAAGCTGCTCACAGGGCCGACATGCATTGGCGTCATTGGCAGAAGCTCGAAATGCGAGAGGTAGCGCCAACCCTGCGAACACTTGCAAGAGTCGCGGATGCCTTGGGCTTAGACCCTGAAGACCTCCTTCGATAGAGGGGCACACCCCGACGTTGAGCCATAGCGAACGATGGCCAATACTGACTCTGGGACGGTTAGGACTGGTCCAATCCTCGGCTCGCATTTTAGGTGCATGTGCGGCTACCGGGCCGCGCAGCTCTGAACACCGAAACGGTCGTTTTGGTTCTGAACTCCGGCCGTTGAACACTGAACAAACCAGAATCAATGTGGTTTGAACACCAAATAAACACCAAACTACCTTGAACACCAAACTCACGCGTGCTATGGTGTTCTTATGGCTCGCAGGCAAACTAAGCTGGTTTCGAAACCCTCCGCCGTCATCTATCTTCGCGTATCGACTGCTCGGCAGGCTGCCGAAGGAATAGGCTTGGATGCTCAAGAAGCCAAGTGTCGAGCCCACGCTGAACGGATGAATTGGCCGGTCATTGCGGTGCACCGCGACGAGGGGCTCAGCGGTCGCGATGGCGTCGAAGAACGACCGGGCCTGCAATCTGCGATCGACGCCGTGAGGTCAAACCCTGGCGCCGTTGTCGTGGTCTACAGCGTTTCTCGCCTAGCCAGGCGCCAACGACTGCTTTGGACGCTGCTTGATGACCGGGACGGTTACGGACTACCGGTTTCATCAGCCACCGAAGCTTTCGACACCGCAACTCCGACCGGTCGCGCAATGCTCGGAATGATAGCGACTTTTGCCGCGCTTGAGGCCGACATGGTTTCCGAACGCACCAGAGACGCTTTGGCCGAAATCAAGGCGCAGGGAAGGAAGCTTGGCGCCCCAAACATGATTGATCTTGGCGCTCTCGAAACCGTGCGCCTCGTCCAACAGTTGTACAATGCTGGTGGTTACACGCATCGCTCGCTTGCGGAAGAACTAAATCGCAAAGGAGTTCCTACTGCAAAGGGTGCGAAGTGGTGGCCAAAAACAGTTTGCGCGGCACTTCACGCGACGATTCCTGAAGCCGACGTTGCCAGCAATTGTTAGGAGGCCAACCCGAATTCCGGCATCTGCGACTCAACCGCCAGTCGGAGGCATGCCTTTAGCCCACGAAGTGAAACCTTCGGCCGCGACCTGAAAGGACCTTGCCGGACGCTTCTCGTCACCGACGATCACACGCGCAATCTTGAGGGCCTGCCCATTCAAAGCTGACAAAATACGCTGCTTTTCGGACGGGGATAGCCCCTTGCTCTGCGCCAAAAGAGCAAGTACCGAGGCCTCACGACCGGATAGCGGCTTCTGCATACATAAGACCTATAACCCGCGGCGGCCCGAGCGTCAACGTCACGGGAATACCCCGTTTGAAACGTGAATTATTCCCGCCAATTCGCAATTAGTCGGGCCGCAAGACGACAGCATGAACACCACCCAGCCGGGGGTACCCAGAAACACCTAGGTCACCGCGACCGTCGGCCGTCCATTTTTCGACTGTCTCCGTACACAGATTCAGCAACAGACCTGACGCAGCGGTCGGCAGTTCCAATTCGACAAACTCAGAGCGGGCGTCCTTCCACAGGCCGATTGAGCGCGACGATCTCGCGGAACGTGGCGGTCTTGTTAGATCGACCATCCCGGCGCTCGTGACCGTAAGAACTGATGAACCCGGATCATCTGCGAGCACTGTCGCGTAGCGGGCAGGCCAGCGAACACCCAATTGCGGCGCGTCCATAAGCAATGCCACCACGAGATTCGGCCCTACACTTCTAACGAGTTCGGCAACGGGATCTTGTCGTGCCAGGTCTTCACATACGAGGCAACACAACGAGAACTGTGCATTTAGCGATACGAAGTTTATTTCACGCCTCCCGACAACGATGTGCTCCCACCAATCACACGCAGGATTCAGGCTGCCACCCAAGCCGTACATCTCAATTTGTCCACGGTCGAGGCGCCAGCGATGGTGCTTCCGCTGTTCAATGTTCATTGTTACTCCGCCTCGCATGGCATCGAACATAACGAGATTCTCAGCCGCCTTCTTGTTCCGTGGCTTGCGAAGCACTCCAGCGATAAGAAATGCCCCTTTCGAGAGCACTACCTTACGTACACGCAAGTATTCGTTATGCGATAGTGCAGCTTCAGGAAATACAACGCCGTCGACCCGCCCACCTAGTCGCTTAGCTTCCTCCACCAACGAATTGACCCATTTGGCAACTCGTCCAGGATTCTCGTCAAGTTCGAACTCCACGAACCCAAACTCAGGCGGCATGTCGCGGAGCGTTCCTTTTGCTGGTTGGAACTGATTTGGGCGCAGCTTCAAGGGCCAAGGCGCAATTAGCAAATTGACACTGTGATTGTTCGTCGGTTGCGGTACCGTGTGCCAAAATGGAGTTACTTCGCCACCAACGTGCAACGCAAGATGATGCGTCAACGAGCGAAGCGTAAGTCCTCCGCGCGGGGTGTGCTGCTTGGGCAGTATTCGTAGCTGTGTTGGAGAAACGAGGGGACTTAGAGTGGCTTCCCCGTCGGAACCAATCCCGACCAACAGCTCCAATGCACGACGGTAGACTGTGTCCGATGTCTCATGCTGAGGAATGCCGACTCCGGCGGATGCCTCGTCGGCAATTGCTATCAACTGAAGCAGGGCTACGAGAAGTTTCCGGTTTTTGGCGATTAGATTGATCGGCGTATCTGCCTCGTTGACGACCTGCTTCCAAAGATTTGTTACACTGCGCGGCAATGGCCGTTCGCTAGTTGCAACCTTTCGCCACTCTCGTGCAGCCTCGCGAATCCAGGCGGACCAGTCATGGCCATTGGAATAACGTGCTGAATTTAGCTTCCGTTGCGGTGGCCATTCGCGGAGGACCTCCACGTAGCCGCCAGATAGCTTCAAAATGTATGCGCAAATCGCGAATACGTTCGGGGGCCAATTGAGGTGGGGTTCGTCGCGCAGGTGGCCCCGGATGAGATATTCGATCAAAGAGCCGACAGTGGTTTGACCGTCGCGCATGGAAATGGCCTTCCGCACTGCCATTCTGAAACACTATCATGATTCGGCACACGTCCCACTCAGCAGAATGCCAACATCAACGTGTTGCTGGCCACTCGACCCGTCGAGGAAAAAGCAGCCTCTCGGGCAGTACCCGGTACTTGCGCCTAAATCTGCAATCGAGTTGCAGATTTAGGAGTGCGACAATTGGGTTCGGATGTCAACTAAACAAGGCGCAGTTACCTACAGTTCTGATGTCGCCCTCGCCTAACGTGCGGCCCCCAATTAATCGGCAATTGTACCCGGTACAGAGCTCTCCAGAGCCTATCGAGATTGGCTGGCGCCACGGTGCCAGGAGCTGGGCAAGCATCTTTTCCAGACACGATATACGCAGCCAGGGAGACAGGCCGCCTATCAACTAGTCGAGGGTCCTCTAAAAACCGTCCGCGACCGCCCGTTAGCTTACGCCATTCCTCCCGAAGTTCGCCCCATCGCAAGCCGCCTACGTCAAGCACGACATGCGCGTGCACGGCCCAGAATTGTCCGTTTTCCCCTAATTTCGGTTCAATCATGCCTACCGCGTTGGTCACTGATCGAAGACTCGCTCGTCGGAATCGCCCGAAAAGCCGACGGAAACTCCTAATCGTCTCCCGCAAATCATCCAGACTGTGAGACAGTAAAGTGACCAACACGAGAACCGGGTGTTTCATTGAATCAATAGTTTTGACAAATTTACACGTGAGCATTCGTGCTTTTCGTCCGTTACAAGCTGGGCACTCGCGTAGCTTGCAAGTCCAAGGGTGATCTTCGATGGCGACGTTGCATCGCGAGACACGGGGCGCCTTCTTGCGATAACTGGTGCCCGCACAGCTCGCGCCATCCCACGACGCGAGTAACAGGAGCTCTTGGGCTCGTCCTTCTTGCGGCTCTAATTGACGTAGCTCAGTCTTTGGTGAAAACACTTCTATTACCTCCGGAATGTCGTGGTGACCCGATTGCAGGGGACAAGTCCGAGTTCGGAGCGGACCTCGGCCATCAGTTCATCGTCCGCGAGATTGGCTGTGGGGGCCGGCGGTCGTGCGCCTACGGTATCTAGGGGTGCCGCTTGTACCTCCAGAAAGACCTGCCAGGATTCCTCGCGGAATACCCACTTTCGGCCGAGCTTTTTCGCTCCGGGAATTTTGCCGGACCGACATGCCGCCATGGTGAGCCGTGGCGATGGTGTGTCCCGGTGTGACATCCACCCGTCAGCACGACCATGGCCGTCAAGATTCAGCTCTTGGCGAAGGTACGGAGCCAAAGCCCTAGCCAAAGCGCGCAGGGCGTCTGAATGGCAGTTTTCGCTTTCAGAGCTATACTTAGTCACGTCGAAAATGGCCGACGCGCTGCTTGTCCATATGCGCGCGTCGGCCGCTCTATTTAACAAGCCGATAGGCCATCTTGCCATCCCCTCCTCAAACTTGCGATTTTGAGGAGCCGTTGAGCGCTGGACTACGGTCGAAGATAGTTGTCAACGCGATCCATGCCAATCGCGTTGAGATATACCTGAAGAACCTCTTTCGCCCCAATGTGGCTATTCAACGTTTCCCGATTAATGTTCACCGCCGCTCGGGAAATTCTGTTCACTACCTCATCTCGGCTGCACTCGGAACGCGACGAGTCACCCTGCAATTTCTTCCGCTCTTGGTTGGCCATCCTTGCCTTGAGATTCCGACACCGCACAATCCCGTTACTCAAGAATCTCTCAGCGTAGTCAGCAAATAGGCGTCTCCACGCTTCGGATCCCTCGAACGATTCCTTCCACTTTGCGAGTTCCTCCGCCGATAGGCTCAGATTTACCGGGAACATGTCGTGGCGAGTTATCAATTGGTCTGCAAACTCAATGGCACGTCCGACTAGGCGGCAGAGGTAGCTGACTTCGTGCTTTCTTGTGATAAGGGTAGCATGGGCGTGTTCGAAGAACTCGCCCTTCGGTTCCTCCCCTCTGCGACGTGCGTTCTTGATTCGCATGTCGACAATCACTTTCGACTCTTCCTCGAGTACTAAATCCAAGTAGTTCGCGGCTTGTGTTCCTATCTTCTTAAGTTCCGCGACGTCTCGAGATGTCGCTGCCGTTATCAGGTACTCCAATGGTAGTACTAGACGAACGGCAATTGAATTGGCGACGTCGATCTCCAAGCAGTCATCGGCGGCCTGGACTAGCAGTTCTAAGACTGTGTCAAGCGTTGGCTTACAGGCAGCCGGGTTTGGCTGTTCGAACGTTTCTGCTTGCACCGGGGTGGCAGGAACGACTTCGAATCCGAAGGTAACGAATTTGCCCTGTTCGTTCGTCTCTTCAGTTGCTCGGTCAACCGTTGTGTGGCCGCGCGCTGCGGGTCCCGGCTTCTTACGACTTGCCCCGCCGGGCCGTCGTGAGGTCAATCACTTCCCCCACGTGCTGGCGACTGGGGCTGACCATTTCTTCAAGTCCTTTAGCCAAGACTCGCACTGCTTCAGTGTCACCATTCTTGGCAGCGGATGCGATTGCACGGGCAAGCTGCGCAATTGCGTTCTGCTTGGCCGGATTCGCCGATTCGGTAGTGGAATCGGTAGTGGTCCCTGCTTGACCCTTTGGACTCGAAACACTTTCACGTTTGATTTCCGAGTTGTGCACGAGAGAGGACTTGAACCTTCACGGGTCGCCCCGCCGGAACCTAAATCCGGTGCGTCTGCCAATTCCGCCACTCGTGCGCGCGACGGCCGGAGGCATAGCCTTTCATTGGCTTCGCGTCCACAAATGTGCCAACAGAAAGCACCGCCCCGAGTCTTTATAACTATGTAATATTATTGATTAAACTAGGCTAACTTACCCGGTGCGGCAACTGAGCCGGAACATCCTAATTTCATTAGCTTGGACAAGCCCCCATTCTCGCAAGCGCCTGCATCGTGCGCGCGCGAAAAAAGACGACTAGCAATTCGGTTCCTGCTGCGTGCTGCAGTGCAATGTGCCGAGCCCGAGCAATAGTTCTACCGCATGGATTCCGACGACGCGACGCTCAGGAAATATTTCGGACAAAATCCCAAGAGCCCGTCTATCTTGCGGATCGTTGAACGTGGGGACCAGGACGCATTCGGAGCCAATGTAGAAATTAGCGTAGCTTGCCGGCAAACGGGTTCGCCTATCCGCGACTGGCTCTGGCATGGGTAGAGATACGATTTGCAATCGACGTCCCTTGGCATCTCGCGCCGCGTTCAAGCGCTCTTTGGCCATGGCCAAAATCCGATAGTTGGGGTCCCTCATGCGTTTTTCAGAGCACAAGGTGATAGTGCCAGGACCCACAAAACGCGCGAAATCGTCGATGTGTCCTCCGGTGTCATCACCAACGATACCATCTGATAACCAAATCACTCGGTTGACGCCGAAGTACTCACCCAACAGTCGCTCACTCTCTAAGCGTCCCAAAGCCCTGTGTCTGGCGCGGCGACCCGTAAGTAGACATTCTTCGGTCGTCAACAGTGTGCCCTCGCCATCGACATCGATTGAGCCTCCTTCCAGAATGACACGCATCGAGCGCCCCCGTGAAATTGCTTGCGGGTAAAACGACTGCTCGGAAAATTGTTTCGCGACATGCAAACCTGCTTGATCATCGAGCTGATAATCACGATACCTATTCCAGCCACTGAACCGCCACTTAACAGCACCGAGCGAACGTGATTTGCCGTGCGCTCCCTTTGGGTCATGAACCAAGAAATTGGGCAGATAATCCCGCGTCCAAGAACGATTAGTGTCGCACCTCACGCAATCTACCTGCCTAAAATCGACACCCACGCGACCAAACAGGTAACGCGCGCGGGCTTTTTCTTGCGCATCACGTACCAGCAAGCGGATTCGCTCACCGCGCGTGAGTTGCTTGACGATTTCAGCGTACACCCAAATCACAGCGTCGGCCTTACCGGGCCAATCACTCCGCTTGTGAGGAAACGCAAGCCACGTTGCAGCATGCGGTTCCCACTCAGCCGGCATTCGCCAACCGAGAGCCAGCGGACTTGCCTCGTCCAGTTGTCTGACCTCGCCAGTCTGTGGCGGCTTTATTTTGGCGTGACGGCGCGCATCAGTCAAGCTGGCCATTAGCGATCCTTCACATCGATCCAACGCTCAAGTAGCCCGTCATAAGAGTCGATGCGTCGATCGCGAAAAAATGGCCACCAATGACGCTGTTCGGTGATTAGGTCCAAATCACAGGACACAACGAGTACTTCTTCTTGTTCCCCGGCTTCGGCAATTACTCGACCCATCGGATCACAAACGAAGGAATGGCCCCAGAACTCGAGTTCGCCGATCATCGACGATTCGCGCCCCACGCGATTGACCGCTACCACGAAGGCCCCGTTCGCGATAGCATGAGCGCGTTGTATGGTGCGCCAGGCATCCACTTGGGCCTCACCAAGAACCTCCTTTTCCGATGCCATCCAACCGATCGCAGTCGGATATACCAGAATCTCGGCACCGGCCAGCGCCATAGATCTTGCCGCTTCGGGAAACCATTGGTCCCAGCAGATGAGTGTGCCCAAACAAGCTGCAGGCGTTTGAATCGGCGAGAAGCCTTGGTCACCGGGCGTGAAATAGAATTTCTCGCAAAATTGCGGGTCTTCGGGGACGTGCATTTTTCGATAGACGCCGAGGGGAGTCCCGTCGGTTCCAATAACCACTAGTGAGTTATGATAGAGCCCCTTTGCTCGCCGCTCGAACCAGGGCACAACTACGACCACCTGTAGCTCGCGTGCTACATCCGCGACGGCGGTAACCGTCGGGCCTTGCAGAGGTTCTGCCCATTCGAAGAATTTCGGATCTTCCGTTTGACAAAAATAGTCCGTTGCAAAAAGTTCCGGCAGGACCACGATATAAGCTCCCTGGCGAGCCGACTTGCGAATGCCGTCACAAGCTTGGGTCACGTTCTTCAACTTGTCATGCTGGCTAGCTTGTTGGACAAGGCCCACATTTACAATTCGACGATCCATCTTGGCTCCAGGGTAATCACGGAAGCGCAGCGGGACCACCCCAGAACGATGCCCCGCAATGCAGCGGCGCCACGTGCCGGCATTTCAAAGGAATTTCCCAATGGAATCGCTGGGTCGAGGCATGCTTCGATCCTGCAGCGCATATTAGTTCGAGCCAGACCCGTCGGCGACTCTGCTCTTGCGGTTGGCTAGTCTATCTACCAATGCAGATTGGCTCTGGTCCATCCTCCGAGCACACGCATATAGTTTGCGCGCTCGTAAACCGACGGCTCCGGACAACGTGACAAATTCATGCTGCCGAGGGCTTGCCACAGCGACTCATACTCGTGCGCAATTAGCCATTGCTCCAGTTCCGAGCGCACTTTTTCGATCCATCCTGGGCCCTGTTGGAGAATTGCGCTCACCACCTGGACCGCATGCGCGCCGGCCATCACGGATTTGAGCACATCTGTTGCCGAGTGGACGCCGCCAGTGACGGCCAGTGATCCCTTGACGTTTGCACTTAGCACAGCCAACCAACGCAGTCGCATCAGTAACTCTGAAGGGGTCGAAAGCTCGAGCGTATGTTTGACTTCCAGTTGCTCGATGTCGATGTCCGGCTGGTAAAAGCGGTTGAACACCACAAACCCACTTGCTCCTGCGTGTTCCAGCTGCGAGATGAAAGAAACGGGCGAAGTGTAAAATGGCGAAAGTTTCACCGCGATGGGAATGGTCACTTTCTGCTTAATGGTGCGCACCATTTCGAGGGTCCGCGACTCAAGCATGCTGCTTGATTCCTTCGAATTCGTTGGCAAAGCATACACGTTGAGCTCGAGCGCATCCGCTCCAGCCTGCTCTATCCGCTTTGCATAGTCCAACCAACCGGAATTGGTGACCCCATTGAGCGAGCCAATTACGGGAATGTCTACAGCGGCCTTCAACTTGTGCAATAGCTCGAGGTACTCTTCGGGGCCAATCGTGTAGGCGCTAGGTTTCGCCACGAAATCTGTGGCTTCGGCATTCATGTTTTCATGTGCCTCGACGTGAGTTTGATACGCCGAATTCTCGAGCAGGATTTGCTCCTCAAACAACGAGTGCATCACAATGGCAGACGCACCGGCATCGGCAATTTGCTTGGCTCCGTCAACATCATGCGCCAAGGGCGATGCGCCGAGGATTATGGGATGCTTCAACTTCAAACCGAGGTAATTCGTGGAGAGATCCATTATTCAGCCTCCTCCGATGTGGAAGTAGTTACCGCGGGTTGCGTCCCGCCATGGGCCGACACTACGAGTTTTGCCAGCTGTTCGTACGTTTCTGTGCGTCTTCTGGCATGGCGCTCGGCGTATTCCATCAATAACGCAAAACGTTTCGGGTCCATCTTCTCGACCATACGGAACCGTGTTTCGTTCAACATGTAGTCACGTAGGCTGCCCTTGGGCGGTCCAGAATCAAGAACCAGGGGTGGCGCACCAGCAGAAATTCGCTTCGGATCGTAGCGGTACAATGGCCAACCGCCGGCATCGACGGCCGCTTTCTGCTGGTTGCAGCCCTGGGACAGCTCGAAACCATGCGCGATGCAGTGGGAATATGCGATAATAATTGAAGGTCCAGGATGTGCGTCCGCTTCCACAAAGGCTTTGAGCGTTTGTTGATCCTTGGCTCCAAACGCGACTTGCGCCACGTAGACGTGACCGTAAGCCATCGCAAGCATGCCCAAGTCTTTCTTCGGCGTCGCCTTGCCCGCCATTGCAAATTTAGCCGAAGCCCCAATGGGCGTGGCTTTCGAGGCCTGCCCGCCGGTATTCGAATACACTTCCGTGTCGAGCACGAGTATGTTGACGTCACGGTCGGACGCCAAAACGTGGTCCAGCCCACCGTAGCCGATGTCATAGGCCCACCCGTCACCACCGACGAGCCAAACACTCTTTTTCACGAGGTAATCGGCCAAGCTCAACAGGTGCTTGGTGTCGCGATTGGGTGTTGCTGCGACAAGCTTTTTCTTAAGCTCTGACACGCGTGCACGCTGTTGTTCGATACCGGCTTCGTTATTTTGTTCTGCAGTCAACAATGCGTCTATCAGCGACTCGCCAACCTGCGCTGCCAGGCGTTGAAGAAGAATCTTCGCGTATTGTTGGTGCGCATTAATGCTCAGGCGGAATCCGAAGCCAAATTCCGCGTTGTCTTCGAATAATGAATTTGACCAGGCCGGCCCTCGGCCATTGTCATCGATGGCGTATGGCGTGGTCGGCAAGTTGCCGCCGTAGATCGACGAGCAACCGGTTGCGTTGCTGATGATCGCCCGGTCACCAAACAATTGGGTCATCAACTTAATGTACGGAGTTTCACCGCAGCCCGGGCAAGCCCCAGAATATTCGAATAGCGGCCGCAATAGCTGGGAACCCTTGACATCGAGCTTGGCAAGTTTCCGGTCCGCTTCTGGAATCGAAAGGAAAAATGTATAGCGCTCGCGCTCAGCGTCACGCAATGGCCGTTGCGGCGCCATATCGAGCGACTTGTGCCGGGGGTTGCTCTTGTCTTTAGCCGGACACACCTCCACACAAAGCCTGCAACCGGTGCAGTCTTCGACTGCCACCTGCAAGCTGTACTTCTTGCCCTTGAAAGGCTCGGCCTTGAATGTCATGTGCTTCCAGCCCTGGGGAGCCTTGGCTAGCACGTCATCGTCATATACTTTGGCTCGAATCGCTGCATGCGGGCAGACGAGGGTGCACTTGTTGCATTGAATGCAGATGCTCTCGTCCCACACCGGTATCTCGAGCGCTATGTTGCGCTTTTCCCACTGAGCAGTGGCCGTGGGCCAAGTGCCGTCAACGGGAAATGCACTCACCGGCAATAGGTCACCCTTACCAGCCAGAATCACGGCCGACACGCGCTGAACAAAGTCGGGCGCTCGTGGCGTGACAATGGGGGGGCGCTTATGGTGGCCGTTGGTGCTGCTGGGTACACTTAGCTTCTTCATGTTCGCAACGGCTTCGTCGACCGCGGCGATGTTCTTTCTCACCAGCTCCGCGCCCTTCTTGCCGTACGTGTATTCAATACTGCGCTTGATTGCATCAATGGCCTTTTGGGCATCCAGAACATTTGCCAGTGAGAAGTAGCAGGTCTGCATCACGGTGTTCGTGCGACGCCCGAGACCTGCTTGCTGTGCCACCTTGTACGCGTCAATCACATAAACCTTGACGTGTTTCTCGATGATCTGCTGGGCCATTTCGGTGGGCAGATGCTTCCATGTATCTTCTGGCGAGAACTGGCTATTGATGAGCAGCGTTCCGCCGTCACGAATGTTACAGAGCATGTCGATTTGATCGACAAATTCCCATTGGTGGCAGCCAATGAAATTGGCCTGTTCGATCAGATACGGAGCATCCAAGTTGCCGTGCCCAAACCGCACGTGTGACACGGTGATCGTGCCCGACTTCTTCGAGTCGTACACGAAGTAGCCCTGCGCTTGCATGTCCGTTTCCGTGCCAACAATCTTGATCGTGTTCTTGTTGGCACCGACGGTTCCGTCAGAACCCAGGCCGTAAAACAGCGCCTGATGCACGTCCTGCAGCACATCCAGGGATTCAGTAACGGGCAGACTCAAATGCGTTACGTCATCCACAATGCCGACCGTAAAACGGCGCTTGGGTTCGGCAGCAGCCAGGTTGTCGAAGACGGCCTTGACCATCGACGGAGTAAACTCCTTACTCGACAGCCCATAGCGCCCACCTGTAACAAGGGGCATGGTCCCCGTCCAGTGCTCGGCCAATGTTGTCATTACATCCAGGAACAATGGGTCGCCAACCGCTCCGGGCTCCTTTGTTCGGTCGAGCACCGCGATTCGTTTGGCGGTCTTTGGCAGTTCCGCTAGAAATTGCGTGGTTCCGAAGGGGCGGTACAATCGAACGGTTACGACACCAACCTTCTCTCCGCGTTTTACAAGAGCTTTCACCGACTGCCGTACGGTTTGAGCCCCCGACCCCATGATAACGACGATGCGCTCAGCGTCCGGCGCTCCCTCGTAGTCGAAGAGCCTATATTTTCGCCCCGTACGCTCGCCAAATTTCAAAAACTCTCGTTCGACGAGCTCAGCGCAAGCATCGTAATAGAGGTTGCAGGCTTCCCGCGCCTGGAAAAAAACGTCGGGATTCTGCGCTGTCCCCCGAAGAAATGGCCGGTCTGGCGTCAGCGCGCGATCACGATGGGCCTTAATAAGATCATCATCGATGAAATGTTGCAGGTCGTCGTCACTGAGCTTGCTAACGCGTGTCACCTCATGCGAAGTCCGAAAGCCGTCAAAAAAGTGCAAGAACGGCACTCGAGCTCGAAGCGTGGTTGCGTGCGCGATAGCCGCCATATCGTGTGCCTCTTGGACGCTCGATGATGCAAGCATCGCAAACCCTGTCATTCGGCACGCCATGACATCCGAATGATCACCGAAAATGCTTAGGGCATGCGACGCCAAAGTACGCGCGGCCACATGCAGCACGAAAGGCGTCAATTCGCCCGCAATTTTATACATATTCGGAATCTTCAGCAGCAGACCCTGCGACGCAGTAAACGTCGTGCCTAAAGATCCCGCTTGAATGGCTCCATGGATTGCGCCAGCTGCTCCCCCTTCTGATTGCATTTCGACCACTGTCGGTACCGAACCCCAGAGGTTTTTTTGTTGTCTTGCCGCCCACTCGTCGCAAAACTCACCCATATTGGACGCTGGCGTAATCGGATAGATGGCAATAACTTCGCTCACTCGGTACGCAACCGAAGCAACGGCTTCATTGCCGTCTACGACCATCGACGTCTGTTGACTCATTGCTGCATGCCTCCACCGGAGCCCAGAATTCGGTTGCCTGCGGTAATCGGAGTCAACGTATCTTCGAGGTTTCCGGATTTTGTGCTTCCTCGATCGCGTAACAAACGGGAAGGACCCAGGCGAGCAACCGGGAAAACACGCAAGTGCTGCGGCGCTGCTCGAGGTTCCGGTGGGTTACGAGATCTCGGACAATCCGAGGATAACTGGTTTTTTCAGCGCCCCGCGTCGATTAGAAATTGTGCACCAACTACAATGCAGATTCTGCGCAGCTAACCGCACTGTAGGTAGGGCGAAATCACGCTTCGACTCAAGGCGGCGGAATTATACCACGCCAGCTTGCGACTGTTATGTCTTTCGTCGTCGAGATAACCTCAAGGTGCGCTGGCCGAACAGTCAATATCGTACTCTTGATACCCATGTGTCGGCGTATCTGCGAGGCTTGAGTAACGGCTGACCGGTTTGCGATTTCCTGCGAATGCGCGCCGACATGATCCAGTCGGTAGCGACCGTTCACCGCACCTAATCAATATGCACGATCTAATATTTTTGTTGCGCTCCCACTCGGAAACACTTGACCTAGAATTCCGATTTCTATCCTCACGCCGTGGCGATTTTAAGAACTCAGCGAGCGTACCGGACCGGCTCACATGCTTGAATTTGCTCCACATTCATTTCAACGTGTTGGCGTACAGTCAAAGCTGAATTTGTGAACAGAGCAATTGTTTCGTGACGCACAATTATGTTGCGTACGCGGGTGCGAACGCAGGCCACAGTTTCGCACAAGGGGAGCCATTCTCAAACGCGGCTTCTATGATGATTTCGTGAACATTCGAGTTTCGGGTTTTCCATACGTAAGGCATCCAATTTCCCTTAAGTCGGCATCGGGCTTGTCCGTTTTCGAGCTAAGGCGCATGGGCTACGAGAAGCGCGACGTGGTAGGTCGTATTCTACGGTTGCCTACCGCGAATAAGTGTATACTGGCCGAACGTCGTAAAAGCAGTTCGCGTTCGTCAAGTGTGGAGTTTTTCATGCAGTTATCGGGGGTGTTATTCGTAATTGTTGAAAATGGTGCACCGCTGCCGTCTTGGCTGGGGTACTGTCAAGGCAAAGTTAGTGACACCGTTGTGCTGGTGTCGGCCGCGGACGAAATATCGACTCGATTCTCTGCTCGAGCCATTCAAAGGTAGACGCCCTGAGTGATTCCGATCAGCAGATTCAAACGGCTGTTCTTGTTCCATCGGACTTTGCCGTTGGCGGCGACGTACTGTCAACTCGGTTAAATATTGCCCAATCAATACTGACGCACATGGCGCGTTACGGGCGCGGGCAATTGCTGCTGCTTACCGGTCGCGACCTTCAGCCTGACGCACAATTGCAACTTCTGAATCTGGCCGGCACGCTTACGGAACGCCTGCATGGTACCAAGATGACCGTCGCACTGCGATTTGGCGCGGCCTCGCAAGCTGAACCGCCGCACGAACTTACCGACAATTCACCACCGTCTCAAAGGCGTTCGTCCCGCCGTCCCTCGTCCCGGAGCGGCCCCACGGTGAAGACCGTGCCTCCGCCGGAGAAGGAGCTCGTGTCCGCCGTAGTACAGACCGCCGATTCTACAATCGAATCTACTGGTTGATGATTCCGTAGACAGTTGCCAGCGAAAAACTCCTAGGTCTAACTGGCGCGTTTTCGCAAGCGTTCAACTTGACGGTACTGTGAGAAATAGAACAAGCAAACACTGCAAGTTGCGGACGAAACGCATTCTTCGCCAAGAACTAGATTATTTGCTGGGTCGGCGCATGGGGTCTCGTCGTTCCCCATTTTTGCACATTTGCGTTCTGTACTATCTGAGTTTGAGACATGTCTTCAAAATGAAGCTAGGCGGGCCGCCTACGACGTCCCGGACCCTTTCGAGTCACCGAACGAAGAGCCGTGTGTGGGCTCATTACCAGTGAAGATGCGTCTGTCTCCCCTCGGCGCAATCGGTGGCTGCCCGCAAACGCGATCATTGCAGCATTGTCTGTGCATGCTTGTGAGGGCGGTGCAAATAGCTGAAGTTGGTGATGAGCACAGGCCCGTTGCAGACTTGCACGGAGTTCAGCGTTTGCGGCAACCCCTCCGCCAACAACAAGTGATTGAACTCGTTCCGAACGTGCCGCTCGTACAGCTTTGCGGACCAAGGTTTCAACTACCCGATGCTGAAATGAAGCGCAAAGATTGCGCAGCTCTGCACCATCACGGGGCAGTCCGTGTTCAGCTACATGACGCATGACATTAGTCTTCAAACCCGAGAAACTGAATTCAAACGAATCACGCCCGGGCATCGGTCGGCTAAGTACAATTCTTGTTGGATCCCCTTCGCGAGCCAATCGATCTATGATTGGGCCGCCGGGGTAACCTAAACCCAGCAACTTTGCGACTTTGTCAAACGCCTCACCCGCGGCATCGTCCCGCGTGGCGCCCAGTTCCCGGATCTGGAACAAATCGGGACCATCGACTCGATACAATGCCGTATGTCCACCGGATACAAGGAGCGCAACAAACGGAAATTCAGGTTGACTTGCTGGCAAACCTGAATATTTAAGATATACGGCCAATAAGTGTCCCACCAAATGATCTACGCCGACGATGGGCTTATTCGTAGCCCAAGCCAAACCTCTGGCTAGCTGGAGTCCCACCAAAAGGGCGCCCGATAATCCCGGACGGCAGGTAACGGAAATTCCGTCTATCTCCGAAAGGGTACTGCTTGATTGGTCTAAGGCATGGGAAAGCACATGGTGGATATTCTTCATGTGATCCCGTGAGGCAAGCTCAGGGACTATACCTCCGTAAGGTGCATGCAATGGGATCTGACTATGCACGACATCCGACAGCACCATGCCGTCGTCCTTTACAACAGCTGCCGCTGTTTCATCGCAAGATGTTTCAATTCCTAAGACTAACACTCGTCTTCGCCTCAAAACCCACAACCTGAGTCACTGCGCGTAAGGCTAAAGACGCCGAATCCCGCTCGGCTATTCGCCGGTGCCCCTGCATCTGCTTCTTTCCACGGTTTAAACAGACGCAACTCGACCGTGCCATTGTCCATCAGAGATAGAATAATAAGAAAAGTCCCCTGACAAGACGAATCGACCCAAGTAAATATGTCTTGGTTATGGTCCGGGGTAATTTGCACTGAGGCGACGGCGTCACGCAACGCTGGCTGTATTGTTCGCAAAGTGGCCTTGTAAAAAAGTGGTTGTCCCGCGCAAAGACCGTCTGAAGCATCGTTGGAGGTTAGAAGTCCAGGGTAGTCTGCCAAACGCTGACTGTTTAGGGTCAGGGCGAGTTTCAGTTTTATCGTGCTGCCATCTGGAATGAGCGCGTCGGAAAGTCCGTCGGGGCCAGTTCCGCCGACCAGTTCGCCGCAGAATGCGCCGTTAGACCCCGTGTCAAATCGCTCAACACTCTTACAACCGAAGCTGCTAAGAAGTGTTGCACTGAACAAAACTGCGCTACCTCTTGTATTTAGTCGCATGACACCTGACCCAGTGTCCGATTAGGATGAAATCCAGATGGCTGTCAAACCAGACTAAGCATTCGTAGCCTATTTGGCAAACCACGGCTAGTTGCTGCCTTTGGATCGGATAAATCGGCAGCTTTTGGCTCCCGATTAATCAGGGCGAAGCATAAACATCGGTATTTGCATATCGCTTCGGCCTGTCGTATCCCTAGCCACTGAATCACTTGTCAAATTCGCAGACAGCTCGACTCTGGCGCCTCGCTTTAGGCTCAGTTCTTCTAATTCTTTTGTTTGCCGTTGTGTTATGGCGAGGTGGGTTTCCTGTAATTCCCTCAGGCGCTGTCCTTGCAAAGGTCTCGCCCGCTGTAGTCATCGGCTATTCCATGGGCTGGATCTGTGTCTTACTGGTACGGTCACTGCGCTGGCATTACTTGCTTGCCCCGATTGCACCTATTCCACTTTGGCGAGTGCTTACTGTATCGTTAATCGGATTCGGAGCGCTCTGCTTACTTCCATTGAGATTGGGCGAGGCCGTGCGACCGACGTTAATTCGTCAACGGAACCGTATAGGCTGGTGGGAAGCCGTCGGCACTGTGGGAGCCGAACGAGTCCTGGATGGAACTGTTCTTAACAGCAACTTTGACAATTAGTTTATTTAGTACCAAGTGGTTGGTTCCACTGCCTGACCACATAGGTGCATTACCTGTACCGGTCGCGTTGGTTCCCGGCGCGACGACGGCGGCACTCACCATGTTCGCCATATTGCTTCTGCTCCTCGGACTATTCTATTGGTCGCGAGAATTCACGCACCGCACCATTGAACGTACCGTTGGTCGCGTTTCCGTTCGAGCCGCAGCGTGGATAACATCGGCAATCTCACGTACAGCGTCGGGCTTGAGTTTCCTGCCCATGTGGCGTTACCTCGTTCCCTTCTTCGCGATGACGGTTGTGTATTGGGTCTTGAATGCAGCATTATTGATGTGGCTGATGCGAGGTTGTGGATTGACGACGGCCACACTTGGGCAAGCATGGGTTGCAATGGGCGTACTCGGATTGGGAGTTGTCATCCCAAATGCACCTGGATATTTCGGGGCTTTCCAGCTATCTCTCTACGCAGGTCTTGCGCTCTATTTTCGAGCAGACGTTGTGATTGCCACGGGGGCGGGCTTTGTTTTCTATGCCTACGTCGTTCAACTCGGTGTTACCGTCTTAGTCGCTCTGATGGCCTGGATTGTCAATAGCTGGTATAGTTCTAGATTGACCGTATCCGTAGGAATAGACTGAAGACCGAACAAGCCTCTTTTCCAAGAATCCCATGACAGTCAATGCGTCGAGCAATGCGCTTAGAGCGTCGACGTCCCAAGAGTAAGGTGTTGCAATTTCCTCGGCTGTCAAAGACGCACCTTGAAGTATTGAAAACAGACCAAGTTCGCTTGCGGTCAGTAGGATTCGGGGCTATTGGTATCCCCGTGCCA
This sequence comes from uncultured delta proteobacterium, assembly GCA_963835565.1. Taxonomy (GTDB): domain Bacteria; phylum Myxococcota_A; class Polyangia; order Polyangiales; family Polyangiaceae; genus FEN-1139. The sequence goes on along the minus strand of CAWIGY010000026.1, from coordinate 196,589 downwards.
AGCCAACTATTCGATCAAGTTCGAGTTCCGTCATAATGACTACACCAGTTTTAGATCAGCGCACCGCATGGATCTGATTGCACGATATTCTAGCATTCGTCTTTTTGGTTGCGGTCACATTCAAAACCGGTGTCATCTATTGTAGGTTACCGGCTCAACCCCAGTTGATCCGAATGCAATGTCCATTTGCGGTTACGAAACGGGCCACGATGCGCACGTTGTCAATTTTGCCTCCGAAGACAAACCAGCGCTATGGGTTCCTGGCAACGTCCACGACTGGGGCGTTTTGCTTCTGCCTTGTGACCGGACGAACTATTCCCGATATCTTGAATGTGTGGGTTGGGGGGTCCCGCTGCCCGCTAACAGCGATCCGCTGAACCAGTGCCGGAGAAAAAAAGGGGAAATACCGAAACGCACTGATAAGTAAGAGAGTGTGACCAGATTCTCACGAAACACACATGCCTTCATCAGCATACGTCGCATTCTGTGATTGACGACGCGGTGGAAGTAGGGCATTACACGGTTGGTAAATGCATTCGAAAGTCGCGTGACTATGCTGAACGTTACGGCCGTCGCAGAATGCGGTGAGTCTTCAGTAGGAGTAAATGATATGGCAGCAAAAAAGTCGAGTAACAAGAACAGTGGAAAATTCGGCGCCAAGGCTGAGTACATTAGAAGCCAGCCAGCATCAATGAGTGCGAAGGATGTGGTCGAAGCGGCGAAAAAGGTCGGCCTAAAAGTTACCGTAAATCATGTCTACAACATTCGAGCTGCAGCCAAGAAAGAGGGCGTTTTTGCGCCCCCGCGTTCCGTGCCCGCACCAAGCACGAGTCAACCCTCAGCATCGAGGCATGGCCGCAAGCCAGCATCCTCAGTACTTACGGCATCCGCCGCCCTTGAAGCCCAACTTCGGCGGGCCATCGCAGAGGTTGGGCTTCAACGTGCTCGTGAAATATTCGAAAGTGTAGAATCGGTATTCGTTGGTGGCTGAGTTTATCCGAAGTTCCGTCGGCGAACGGTTAGCGTAGCCGCTCGCCAGTGGCACTTTGGGCCACTATTTATTTCGCAACGGGCTCGGTAGGGGGTCCAAGAACCGAGCCTAAATCCTCGCTAAAGTTCGATATTCTAGATCACACATGGACGGTTCGAAGCCCCGCTAGATATCCGCAATTACCTTTTCATAGAAGTCGCCGCAGGCATCCGGTTTCTCTCCTGCAAGCCATGCAATGGCCGCGCGGGGGTGCTGATTCAGTTGTCCAGCGATCACATAGGGAGGCAGAGGTCCCCATTCAATTGTTCTCCGCAGTGGCGCAATGTGGTCCTGAATCAACTTCCACACAGATCGAATATTGTATTTCGGATTGCGCAAGAATCCAAGCAGCAGCTCCATGCGACAGTTGCCCGCACCTCGACCGAGGCCCCCCATTGTGGCGTCTATACGATTCGCTCCGTGGATAATCGCCTCAATTGTATTCGCAAATGCCAGCTCTTGGTTATTGTGCGCGTGAATCCCGACCTCTTTACCGGTGCCCTCCAGGGCCTTCTTGTATCGCTCAACGAGACTGGCAATTTGCTCTCCATACATGGACCCAAAACTATCGACAACGACCACGGTAGTGCATGGCGATTTTGCAATTTCCTCCAAAGCTTGATCGATTTCTGTTTCGCTGCATGTCGAGATTGCCATGATATTGCAGGTCGTTTCATAGCCTTTGTCATTTGCATCACGAATCATATCAACCGCTTCTGGAATTTGATTGATGTAACAAGCGACGCGAACTAAGTCGATTACACTTTTCTCCTTAGGCAAGAAATCTGTTCGATAGTCAGTTTTTCCACCGGCGTCAGCCATGACCGCAACTTTGACGGATGGGCTATCTCCCAGTACGCGCCGTAAATTGTCTTCAGTGCAAAATTTCCACTCGCCAAACTTGTCACGGTCAAACACACGGCCTGAGCCCTTATATCCAATTTCCATGTAATCAACGCCCGCCGCCACGCAAGTTTCGTACACCGCACGCACAAAACCGTCCTCAAACATGTGGTCATTAATCAGGCCGCCGTCGCGAATCGTGGCGTCTAGCACTTTGATTTCTGGACGATACGTTACCCAAGGCGCTTTCATGGTTACACTCCTCCACATTCTTGGTCCTAAACATCTTCAAGTGCTTACCTTTTCTCGATCGACCGCCAGTTGCTAGCAGCACCTGAGCCGAATGCACTCAACCATGACGTTTTAGCGATAATCAGGCCAGATCTCGCCATGGATTTGCCAACCTGACCTACCCGCGTCAGGCCTGTACGCAGCGCCGCCCGACCCCCCAAGGTTAGGCGTCGCCGAGACGTCTTCGAAAATACTCAACGTAGAGTCGCGCGCAGGGTCGGGCCCTCGCGCATCACGCGACAAAATATTTCCGGAGAAGAGCAGAGAGTGTGATCAACTCGACGGTACCGTGAGAAATAGAACCACAATTGATCAGTGAAGACCTCAAAATTCCCCGTTAAACGCCCTTTTCGCCGAGAGCTACTCTGGGGTGAATGGAGCGTGTATTTCAAGGCACCAATAACAATGACCTCGGGCGGCTAAATTCTGAGAAGAAGTCGTTTCCTTTGTCGTCAGTTACGATGAATGCGGGAAAGTTTTCAACTTCAATTTTCCATACGGCTTCCATACCCAACTCGGGATACTCAATAGTCTCGACTTTCTTGATGCACTCCTTCGCCAACCGCGCCGCGGGCCCTCCAATGCTTCCCAAGTAAAAACCACCGTGTCGTCGACAAGATTCGGTTACGGTAGAAGAACGATTGCCCTTGGCAAGCATTACGAGGCTGCCTCCATTCGACTGAAACAATTCGACATACGAATCCATTCGGCCGGCGGTTGTTGGACCAAAAGAGCCGGACGCGTATCCAGGTGGCGTTTTTGCGGGCCCCGCATAATATACAATATGATCCTTTAAGTATTGAGGAAGGCCCTCCCCTCGGTCGAGCCTTTCCTTGATCTTGGCATGGGCGATGTCACGTGCGACGACCATCGGGCCCGACAGCGACAGGCGAGTTCGAATTGGATACGACGAGAGTATGGAACGAAGCTCATGCATGGGTCTATTCAGGTCAAGACTAATCACTGACTCTAACGACTCATCTACGCCGATGTCTGGTAGATATCTCTCAGGACTAGTCTCCAATTGCTCCAGAAAGACACCTTGACGGGAGATTTTCCCGAGTGCCTGTCGATCGGCGGAACACGACACGCTGAGGGCAACCGGGCAAGACGCGGCGTGTCTGGGTAGTCTTATCACGCGCACATCATGACAGAAGTACTTCCCTCCAAACTGAGCGCCTATTCCCATTTGCTGTGTGAGAGTGAGCAATTGGGCCTCAATGTCAGGACAACGCACAGCGTGGCCGGTCTGATTGCCCTGAGTTGGCAATGAATCAAGAAAGTGTGCTGATGCAAGCTTAGCGACCTTTAGGGCTTCTTCGGCAGAAGTGCCGCCGACTACGATTGCCAAATGATAGGGAGGACATGCAGCCGTCCCAAGCCTCCGAATTTTGTCGTCGAGAAATGGCAGCAAGACCTCGGGTGAAAGTAATGCTTTAGTTTCTTGATATAAGAAACTCTTGTTGGCACTTCCCCCGCCCTTTGCCATAAAGAGAAAGTGATACTCGTCATCATCGGTGGCATATAAATCGATCTGCGCAGGCAAATTTGTTCCGGTATTTACTTCGCGATACATATCAAGCGGTGCAACTTGTGAGTATCGCAAGTTGTGTGCGGAATATGCATCAAACACGCCACGGGAAATTGCCTCAGCGTCGTCGGCTCCCGTGAAAACGTATTGGCCTTTCTTGCCCACAATAATTGCCGTACCGGTATCTTGACACTGCGGCAAATCCCCCTCTGCCGCTATGACCGCGTTATTCAACATTTCCAGAGCAACAAATTTGTCATTTGTGCTCGCTTGTTTATCAGCGCAGATTGCGCTCAACTGAGCTAAGTGCGACGAACGCAACAGATGTGCAATATCCCGCATGGCCTCGTAGGTAAGTAATCTGATTGCTTCAGGTTCGACCTTCACGAAAGATTCTCCCATTGCCTCAAAGGAGGACACGTAATCTTTGGTGATTAACCGGTAGGATGTTGACTCTACCGCTAGGGGCATTGTTGGTTGGTACGTGAATATCGCCATGGCGAAATAAGATAGCTAATGCACTCAACCGGCGCACCTAAATCAGCCGTCACAATTCGGGAGCAAGACCAAGAAGACCTGACAAATCCCAGATCTTTGCAACGAACAACCACCGTTGATTGTGCGGGGGAGGGGTGGCGGGCCCCACTGACCCACAATAATTAGACGTGGGAACGGACTTTACATCCACCCGCTAAGTTGCGTAATTCGCGATTCGATTGTGGTATGCATTATTCTGGACCTAGCGACTAGATTCACGCTCACGTAGTGCCCATCCAGAATACAGTCGCTCCTGAATCTGTGTCCGCGAACGTGCAAGGTCATCCTGGGTCTTAATTGGATAGAACCGACCACGTCTCCCTTCGCGGGGCACTCGAATCAAGTTTAGGGAAAGCCATGTTTCGCCACCGGGACGTAGAACACCACTCGCTTCGCAAGTGATAGCCTCGAAACCAATTGAATCGCGACCCTCCACTTGCTTCTTCACCATATAGCGTGGCAATATCGGTGGATCACGCAACGCGTCCAGTGAAAAATACATGTTGTTTGTCTGAAAATCCAGGAGCGCTTCGGGTGGCACTGTCGCGGGGAATCGAAACCCCTCTACTACCTGCAATTGTCCGCGTATTCTCACTGGAGCGCCTCCCAAGTCCCATATGCCGCCAGCATTTCTCGTCTTCTTTATTACCTCTACAGTTGTGTCGCAATGACTCGCAATATGCAGACCTAGCAGCAAAGGATCAAGGGTTGCGCCCAGGTTATCGATATTCGAAAATGCCAAATAGCGTATGCCCCGGCTCTCCAACTTTGCATATAGACCACAGGCATGAAGCCGCTGAAAAAATTCACCATGCCCCGGTGCGTAGTAACGCGCTTGCCCGTCGGCGCCGAAAAATGGATCCCCTGCTTCGGTTAAGCGAATTGAGACTGATTGGTCGAAGAACTCGATTTCCTCTGGTTCGATGCCGAAGTGAGCATGCGATTTCAAGTGATTTGCTGTTTCGTTCCGTGTTGCAAAGCTATTCATTATCAACATTGGAATTTGCTTTCCAAAAAGTGATCTAGCTCGAAGCAGGTCGCCGATCTTTGCGCCGAGAAAGCTTACGTTGTCGAAAACGGTAACCGTGCCCTTAACCACTCCGCCAAATCGTGTCGCGAGGCCTCCATTCAATACGAGAACCGCTACCTCCCCACGGGATAAGGCTTGCACTCCGATCGAGTGAGCAATCTGCTCATCCGACCGACCATCATAGTTGACCGTGCGCAAGTCCGCTGCCGGCTCGAAGTCATCGCTAATCTGAGCCGACGATTCATTGAGTCCATGCTCGCGAACAGCACGCACTTGCTCAAGCCACAGGGCCGCATCAAAGTCGAAGCGTGTCAATAGGTCTGCGTCAAAACCGTGATAGCCTGAAATGATTTCCTGGAGGAATCGTTCCGGGGCACAATCAATTGACAGTGGTTGGTCCATAAATAGTAACGCGCGCACGAACGTTTGCGTTCAAAGCTTCATCGGGGCCCAGCGTCATTTAGGCTAGCTGCCTGACTGGAGCGACCGCTTAAAGACTCACCGCAATCGCAAGGACCAAATCTCGTCCCGTCCGCGGCGCAGGCTTGGCCCCCTTCACAAGCGGCTGCACCGATGCAGCGTTGCGTTTCTCCCGGTCGGCACACAGTATTCTTGGAGGTTGGCGAATGCCGCAAGGCCACGCCACTATCGGGGCGCTCAAGCTTCCAACTTCCGGCTGCCGGATCCGGCGCATCCGACGGCGCGTCTTGCTTGCAAAGAATATACAGCTCATCCTTCCCTACAAGCTTTTGATTGCCAGGCACGCCGTAGATTTTTTGATCGTGGCGGCCGCCCACTATTGTGTAGCCGGTTTCTCCGCAAATCCTGTCGGCGCGATCTAGGCAGGCCTTCTGCGAATTGCAGTTAATTGCGTAGCTGCCGTCCACACGGCGCTTGGCATGCGTTGGTGTACAAGCCCAGATGACAAGCGCCGCTAATAGTAGCCGCAATAACATAGCCCATCCACTTACGCCTCGTCCGCCTTTTCGGCAACGCTGTAAATTGAAAACACTGTCACTGTGCCAGAATGGCATCCTGTTTGTGAGCCACCATACGTTGAGTGACAAGGCGTCACCGGCCGGTAATTCCAGTAGAATGCCGTACCAAGTTTCCTGGTGAGTTTTGCTAGAAGCGGTGCTTGGTACGACTGTTGCAGTCTTGAGGACTCATGGTGACCTGTACACCAACGAATCCAAAACGGCTCGGAATGGTGAAGATTTGCCTTAGCCTTTTGGGCCTTGGATGCATGTGTATTGCAGTAGTTCTAGTCGCGCGACCAAGTTTGGCACGTGACAATCGAGATTCTATCGCCCGGCTGGCAGAGCCGGTACTCGTTGCAGCGAGCCGCTGGCGCGAGCAGAACCCTGATGGCTGTCCCACGATCGGTGGCCTCATTCACGAGGGAATACTGGACGCGAATGTCGAACGAGAAGATCCTTGGGGAGGCACTCTCCGTTTGGTGTGCGCCGAAGGTGGCCAATTCAGCTTGCTGTCATCGGGGCAAGACGGACGACTAGGAACGGAAGATGACATTGAGTGGCCACAGCGCTAATCGCTTGCTCGCCGTCACATTGCTATCGAATTAAACCCACTCTTGAGCCGTGGATTGGAGGCATTTAGGTCGGCGAGGAAAACAACTGTTTCCGAAAGCCTGGGCCCGTGGCAATCTGCGGTCAAGCGACATGTCACGCTATTCTCAAGGGTAGACCGACTTGCAGATGCCAGCAGCCGATACCGTGTCTGGACCGAATATCGCTGAAGCTATATTAGATTCAGTTAGCTGGACCCATATTGCGGCTGTTGTGGCCAAAGATGCGGGCGAGAGTTTTGATCTTCAGTGGATGAGCGATGCCTTTGCAGAGTTGCTTGGAATAACCAATAGTGGCGAAAGCATGCGCGGAGAACTATTGCGTGACCCGCTCTTAACGATCGCTTCTGATGCCCGGCTCCAATCCCAGCCGGTTAAGACATTAGTAACGTCACCGGCCGATACGGCGATTCCTGTGGAAGTTTCCGCTGCCGCATCGTGTTCCGAGCGGAACTGTTGGGCTGCAGTTGTTTCTGATACTCGTTCGAGTCACGAAATTGAAGAAGCCGTTCGGCGTTCTGAGGAACGATTCGAGTCACTAGTCGAATCACTTGTTGAGAGTGTGTGGATAGTCCGTGGCGGCCAAGTAGTATACGCAAATTCAGCTGCATTGGCATTGCTGCAAATCGCCCGAAGCGAGCTGGAGAAGAAGCCATTTTGGCCTTAGTGCACCAAGACGATCAGCCACTGGTCGGGCAATGGTCCCATCGGGTATTGCAAGGTGAACTCGTGCCTCCGTATGAATGTCGTCTCAGCCTGGGCAATGGTGAAACTCTTTCGATTGAACTAAGCTCCATAGGTATTGACTACGAAGGTGCAAGTGCCATCCTTTCATTTGGACGAGATATAACTGAACGGAAACGATCGGAAGCCAGTTTATTGCAATCTGATCGTTTGGCTTCGCTTGGCATGTTGGCGGGGGGCATGGCTCATTCCCTGAACAATCCGTTGACTTATGTCCTCCTAAATCTGGATCATCTAGCCAAAAAACTTCCTTTGATAGCTGGGGACGCGAGCCGTGTTGCAGACGCCTTGGCCCGAATGACGGAGGCGCGCGAAGGTGCCGAACGCATGGCGAGTATTGTCAAGCGTATGCGTAATTTAGCTAGGACAGATGACAGTGAAATTCGGGCAATCGACTTGAGTTCGGTGCTCGAATCGGTGGTCGAAATTGTTGGCAACGAAATGCATCACCGTGGGCGACTAACTATCGCATTTGAGCGGGTCCCACCGGTAGTAGCAAACGAATCTCGAATTGAACAAGTTTGCCTGGGACTCGTCCTTTTCGCGATCCGAATTTTGCCCGAGGACTCTGCCAAGACTAATGAAGTGCGTTTGTCTCTTTATTCGGAGGAGCAACAGAATGTCATTATTGAGATTGTATGCGAGGGCGTCGAACTAGATGCAACTCAGCTCAGAAGTCTTTTTGAGCCCTTTGCTTCAAGCGATGAAGCCCGTACCGCAGGATTTGGCTTAAGTGTATGCAGCAGTATCGTTGATCAACTGGGCGGACAAATTAAGGCGGAGTCAATTCTTGGTAAGGGGTTGTCGCTTATGATTACCTTTCCTTGTACAAGGCCGTCATCTACCACCGAGCCGCCGCCTCCCTCGAGTCAGCAATCCTCCAATCCGCCGTCCTCGGAGACGGGTTCGGCAAAGATCTTGGTCATCGACGACGACCCGGGTGTGGGACGAGCACTTCGATTAATGCTTGAGGAAGAGCATGACGTTGCCTGTTATACGAGTCCCCGCGAGGCGATCAAAAGACTGTTGCAGGATCAAGGTTTTGATTTGGTCTTCTGCGATTTGATGATGCCAGAATTGACCGGGATGGATATCTACCAGGTGCTTCGCTTTAATCGGCCGGGTTATGAAGCCCGGCTCGTGTTCATGACCGGCGGCGCGTTCACAGCTTCGGCTGAGCGATTTCTGGCGCAAGTTCCCAATCCGCGAATCGAAAAGCCGTTCAATCTCCGAGCTCTGCAGCGTATGGTGCAACGCTCCATCGCGAAGCGCCTCTAAATAAATTCAAGTATCGCGGTCGATGGTTCGCCTTCCAACAGCTAACCGACGTCCCTCGGGCCTTGGTGGAAAGACCCTTCGATCGACAGGACTTCGACGTGTAACCAACGACCTTCTGCCGTCAGTTTCTTTCAGCCCCCCCACCAGCAAATTCCGAATTCGCCCGGCCCCCAACGATCTCTTGCCGCGAAGTTCTAATCCTGCGCAAGCTTCGCATTGCTTCGCCATCCGAATAGCCTCCCGCAACGACAGAGCAGGGCCAAATTAATGGCTTCGATTACCTGACGAACCACGCTTTATTTCCTGACTCCGTGCCTCGACCCAGGCAATAACGTCCTGCTCGATCGGTCGCCCCATGTGCTTTCCCAGTTGTTGCAGGCCGGTCGGACTAGTGACGTTTACCTCAATTAAACGGCCTCCAATGAGGTCTAACCCGACGAACCATAGTCCACGATCACTCAATTCGCGGCCAATTTCGTGGATCATCTGACGCTCAGGTTTCGTCAGTTCGGTGGGCTCCACCGACCCGCCCACGTGAATGTTAGCTCGAATGTCGTTGCCTCTTGGGACCCGGCGAATCGCACCCAGCAGCTTTCCATCCAGCAGCAGAACCCGCTTGTCGCCCTGCTCTACTGCCGGCAAGAACTCCTGAAGCAGAGCGCTCCTCTTGCCTTCCAATGTCAGAAGATCGACAAGCGCACGCAAGTTGGGATCGTGCGATTGCAATAGCACCACACCAAATCCGCCGGCGCCATCGAGTGGTTTCAGGACGCCGGACCCACCTAACTGCTCCAAGAATTCTAGCAACTTGTTGGGCGACGATGAAATCATCGTTCTTGGCACGAACCTGTCAAAACGAAGTGCGAACAACTTCTCATTGGCGTCACGCAAACCTTGTGGGGAATTGATTACAAGCGTACGAAGTGCAAATCAGATCTAGTTGCTGCGTCAAGTATAGATAGTTGGCGTCAAAGGGCGGGTCTTTGCGCACAAAGACGGCATCGATGTGGGATACTTGGAGCTCTTGAACAATGCCCAGATTGACATGCGGTACCGAGTCGCTAACGACAATTGGCGTCGCTTCAGCTGAGATTTGGTTACCAATTGTTGTAATACCGCTTGGTAGGCAATGCCAACATTGATGCCCCCTGGCCATAGCGCCCCGCATGAACGCAAATGTGGTGTCCTTATCTGGCAACATTGACTCGGCTGAGTCCATCACAAACAGAAACTGCATAGGCTTACCTCTCTAAAACCTCATCCCAACTCCACTTGCCACCATCAGCATTGGCAACCCGAACGTAAATTGCCTGCTGTCTACCGACAGCGCTATGTGCGGCAACAAGACCGCAACCCTGGTGCTCGTATTCCAGAACCAACGCTTGGACAGCGTGACGTTCACTCCCAATCCCATACTGGGCATCAAAGCCAAGTTGATGGCGTTCAGCGGCATAAAGGGCAGTATGGTGTTCGTGAAAGTAGTAACGTGAGCCAGTCCAAGCGCTGCCAGTGGCTGCAGTTCCAGTCGGCAACCGACTGGAATCAAATAAGCAACTTCGCCAAAGCCGCTGATCAAATGCAACTGCGAGGTCGCGTGGCTCGCCGCGTATTGGGCTCCAAACCAGGGAGCAGCCAGTATCAGGCGGGGCTCGAATCGATAACCCATAGACAGTCCAAGCGCCGCGCCGAATCCGTATGCCGACGTGGGATTCGGAAACTGCGTCGCCGCAACGGCATCAGCGCGTAGGCTCCAGATAGTGCGCGACCGCTGGGAGGGTGGATTGGGTGGCACCTGCGGTGGCGGGCGCTGCGGAACCGGTACTGCTGCCCACTGTGTGATGGTTGGATTCGCGCGCTGCGGCGACGCTCCCACAATGTCCTTTGGGGCTTCCGATTGGGGTCCGAATTCGCGAAGACTGGCCCTTAGCAATTCAACTGCGCGAAGCGCAAGCAGGCTGGCCGCGTCGGTTCCATCGGGGGTAGCAATGGTGCGAATCGAGGTCTTGCCGGTAACACGATCGCTGATTTTGATATCAGCCGTGGTAAAGGCCTGGTTGCGAACAAAGGATACGCTAGCAACCGCGTGACCGCTCTCCGCCCGCAGTGCTAGATTCTCCGGTGAAATGGCTTCCTCGGCGGTTTGAATTTCCACCTCGAAGCCGTGCATCGTCAGTTCGCCGCGCAAGCGATTGAATGCTTCATTGAGAGTTGCGTCAGCCTCGGGCGGGCACACCAAGATAACGCGCTGTGCCCGAGCCACCAGCGCAAACAAAAAACTTACGCAAAAACAAAATGTGCGCAACCAGCGAAACGGTATACAGCTGCTGATTAGCGGCGTTCCAAGACCTTGCGGGCGGTTGATTCGCCAACTCCGTGAGGATATTCGCTGAGATATTGGCGAGCCGCCGTCTTGGCTGCATCGAGTTGATTGGTGGCAATTAGCATTCGAAGCCGTCCGGCCTGTGCTTCGGACACGACGCGCCCCATCGGTGCTTCCGCCACGCACTGCTCGTACCATCGAAGTGCAGCCATACTGCGCCCCTGAGATTCATTCAATGCCCCGAGCAGGTAGGCTGCCGCTGGCGCCTCGCCCGGTGCACGCCGCCGCAACGCGCCCAAAGCCTGTTCGGCCAGGTCGAAATGACGGGTGTAGCGCGCCGCATCAGCCAAATTACGCACATCTGAGATGCTGTATTGGTCAAGGCAGGTGGCAACTCCGCGAGCCTCCGCCTCGGACACTACCCGGGCAAATTCACCCTTGGCCATCGCTGACGCCCAATCCGGCGTGGCTGGACGCGATAAAAAAGCGGGAACTGATGCGACCCGTGCCGGCGACGTGAACGCGGCGGTTGAGGCAACGGGTTCGGCTGATTCGAGCTTAAGCCGAGATGCTTCTGCGACAGCGGCGAAGCTGTTGGCAGCCTCGCTGACTTCATCGATGGGCGAAATGCTCCAACTCGTTTTGTGACCAACGGCTCGAAAGCGCTGACCCTTTTGCAATACAGCGGATTCACCCGAACGCTGCCCGTCAATCTGTAGCGAGCCCTGATATAAATCGACCGTAAGCGCTTCGCTCGCTGGATCCCAATCGGTTTGAAATCGAGTTCCGACCACCGAAATTTCGAAGGGACCTGCTAACAATTTCCAATTCGAGCCGGATCGATGCACAACGCTAGTCACCGCCCGCCCGCGCTCGAGAACGACTGAGGCACCGTGGGCTGTCAATTGCTGAATGCGCAGCCGCGCTGTAGGCGCAAGTTCAACCGAAGATCCATCCGTAAATTTCATGCGCGCCGAGCCGTCCGCAGGAGCGACGACATAATTTGGATTGCTGAGGTCCGCCCCATCGACTCTAAATGCAACAGTCTTTGTGACCGGGTGTGTAACGGACAACCACAGCCCGCCAACAATTACCGCAAAGGCTGCAGCAATGAGCCCAGCGCTGCGCCAACGGGCGCGTCCAATGGCGGATTGGCGTAGAACGCTTACAGAGCGTAAGAGGCGCTCAAAACCGAGTTTCTCCCAATTGGGCGGGGCAAAGTCGACCGCCGCATTGCGCAGCAATTTGCCGACGGCCATTGCCTGAACTTCTCCCCCTTGACGCTCGTGCGAGGTCATGACTCACTGCCCCCTAAGTACTTTAGAAAATCGCACAATGTAGGCTCCCGCGATGCCAACAACAGAACTCTCGCGCGACCTCTCGCGACGTCACGTTTAGCGGTAGCGTCGGAAGTTCGCATTGCAATTGCAATTTCTGAAACCGTTAGGTCTTCCACGTAGCGAAGAATAAATGCCGTGCGCGGCCGCTCAGAAACCTGATCCAAGACCCGGCGTAGCGCGGACAAGACGTCACCTTGTCCCACATCAGGCAACTGGCGTTCATCGAAGTCGACGCCGCTTTGCTTGAAAATATTGAGCCATTTTGAACGCCGGCCTCGCGTGCGTCGCTCGAAGGCGGCAATGCGGACAGCAGAACCCAAAAGATAGGCTTTCACCGCGGAGGGATTTTGCAATCGACCCGCGCAGCGAAAAAAGCTGATAAACACGTCTTGGATGAGATCCTCAATGGAGTGATCGGGCCCCAAAGCCGAGAACAACGTTGACCGCACTGCACTCGAATAGCGATTCCAGATTATTTCCAGCGCCGCATGATCACCCTGAGAAACAGCTGCAACTAGTTCTGCGTCGCTAAAGCGCTCCTTCGGAAAAGGATGAACGTTCGACCACCGGGGGTCTGGTTGCGCAGCGGTAACCATCACGTGCTTAGTTGCCGCCTCGGCCGGGACCTGGTCAAAGTTTTTATTTTCTGTCACAGCGTCGCGCGGCAGGCTTAGCACGGCATTGCGGGGCAAGCCGCCCACTAGCCAATTCCTTGCGAATCGCGGCTTGACGGGCCGGCGCCCGATGGGAACCTCCATCATTCGCTCGGACTTCTCGCCAAGGCTCTGGGAGACACTTTTGCAATATCGACGCTTGGGTCATCGTGTAATTGGGGCATTGATGCTCCTGACCGCAGAGTTTGGCTGTGGCGACGTAAACCTTCAGACAACCTTTCTCGCCGACCAGAATACGAACAATAGTAATTCGAACACAGGTGTTTTGAGCCCGACGTTTTTCGTGCAGGGCCGATCGCTCTATGACCCTTGCGGGAAGCCCGTAGTCCTGCGTGGCATCAACGAAATGATTACATTCATTCCTGCTCCTGGCAATACCGGCAGTTCCGTTTTCCCTCAGATTGCCCAGACTCAGGCAAACTCAGTGCGCCTGTATTGGCAAATGACCGACACCGCCGATGAGATTGACGTTGCGCTCACGAATGCGGAGCAGTGGAAATTGATTCCGATCATCTACGTCTTCAGCCATGATCCGAATAATCCTAATAATCCCCATGTGACCACAACGGTTTCGATGGCCGCTGACTATTGGACGAGCACAACCACCAGCCCAACCATGGTCAGCGTAATGCAGAAGCATGAGCATTGGCTCATCATTGCTCTGCGCGAAAAGAATCTGACGACCGCCGAATCTCCCAGTGATTGGGCGACAAACTACCAAACCGCTGTCGCCCGCATTCGGAACGCGGGCATCAATGTCCCGTTGGCCATCGACGCACCCACTGAGGGCTCGGACATCGATACATTGCAAAGCATGGGCCTCGCAATGATTGCAGCTGACCCTAATCACAATTTACTGTTGAACGTCAACGCTTGGTCGTCATATTTCACGGCTGACGCGATCAGGAGTGATTTGACTGCCGCGCAGCAGGCCGCATTGCCGTTAATAGTCGGAGAATTTTCGGGTTACGAACAGCCCGGCTGCTCCAACACACCCTTCGATTACTCAACATTGCTGGCGGTGGCCCAAGAAACTGGAACAGGCTTTTTGGCTTGGTCCTGGGGAGGCGCCACGAATTTCGACTGCCCGGTTGGCTATCTCGATATGACCCCGGATGGTACTTACGCGGGACTTATTAGTAAGGCGGGTTGGGGTTACAACGTCGCCGTCGCAGACCCGAATAGCATTCAGATCCAAAATAATAAGGCGGGGCCCTCGGCATACAGCCCAGGCAGCGTCTGCCCGTCGACTAATTAGTTGTAGTGGACCACACGTTTCGGCGAGAACTCGCGGGCTCTTTATTCTGGTCCACCCATGCCCGGCGGCCCGCCCATTCCTGGTGGTGGACTCCCTGAAGCAGAAGAGCTCTTGTCCTTCTTCTTGTCGTCCTTCTTTTCCTCGGCCTTTTGATACTTCTCGAGGTCTCCAGTAATCCAGTCGGCGGCGTATGAGCTGATCGTGAAGGCCTCCGTACTGCCCGCAGCCGCGGCCCAGCGATTGGAATTCTCCGCTGTCTTACCGATATTTAGGACCTTGTGAGCGCCGTCATCCATGATGAATGTCACGGTAGCCGAAGGGGTTTCCAAACCAGTGTCAACCGGACCTTTGTTTTGAGCAAAATCGAGCCCATTAAGATCCTTATAGGCACGGATCATGTCGTCGATCTTACTGGAATCTAATCGAGCAATCGCCGCGAGAGCCCCCGCCTTGCCCTTATGAAACTTCGCCGACCAATTGCCCTTCTTGTCCTTATCGGCTTCCTTGGCCTTCTTATCTTTGTCGGCTTCGTTCGACTTCTTCTCCTTGTCAGTCGGTTTAGCAAATACGAAGGCGCCGTGCTCGTTGGAGATCTCCACGCTTTTGACCTTCGATTCGTCGAATTTCAACAGCGTCATGTCACGCCATTGTTTCGCTTCACGCGTGTAAAGGTAGCTCGAATATCCCTTGACTCCGAAGACCCCAGTCTTACCAGCGAGGCGAACCATCTGTCCGCGACTGCCGCCGTGACCAAAGTACAGATCCGCGATCACGTCAGAGCCTTTGCTGAAGACAGCATGTACGGCCGAACTATCGGTGACTCCGTACTGCGCGTAGGCATCGGATGAATCGCTGATGACTTCGTTGAGCGTCAGTGATTTCAAGTTGTCCAAAATCGAATCGACGTTTGACGAATTGGCCTTGGCCTTGACCGGTTCAAGGAGCTTCCACTCGTTGTCTTCCTTCTTTAGGACTACTTTAGCGCCCTTGCCTGCATCACCAGCCGGTTGTTCGATGGCAATCTGGTCCACATCTTTGGATTGGGCTTCGCTGACGCCGAACTTGGGCAATTGGTTCTTGGTCGATTGCAGCGTATAAGTCGCTTCTTCGCGCTTTTCGGAGCGCTTTTGCAGGTACAAGACGCCCCCTAGCCCCAGCAAGATCAAAACGGCGATTCCAAGCTTTTTCTCTGTACTCATGGCCATGATCCAGTTCCTCTTGGAGGGCGGCGGGTGATCAGCGCTGTAACCAATTCCCGCCGGGTTACCCTTGTCAAATGTGATTAGGCAGCACGGCGAGTCCTTAGGCTGCCTCGTTGACGCCAGCGCATGATTCCGAATAGGGCGAATAGAACGGGCACACCCAAGGTTAGCGTCCACTGCACCGAATTCTGAAGGTTTTGGCGTTTGGCACGATACTCTTCGTCCATCCGTTTCATGGTGCTCTCATCGGTGTCGGCTGGTACGTTGAGCTTGCCGAGACTCGAGTATGTCAAGTTCGGATCACCGATGATTTTCGCGCTGGCCTCGATAAGATCGGAATCGCCAGTCATCCAGTCTAGCGTGTTTTTCACGGACACGATGGTATTCATCAAGTACCGTTCGGCATAGGGTTGCGCGACCTGCTGCAGCAGTTGATCCCCGCCGACGGCGCCAAGCATTTGGAATTGCCCACCCATTTCTTGACCGTTGCCGGCATAAGCAAAGGGATTCGTAATAAATTCGCTCGAAGCCACAACTAACACGCGTGACGGTTGCTCGGAGCGTTCAGGGACGGTAATCGTCTCATCCTTGGCATCGGCAAACGCGCTCTTGAACTTGCCCTTCGCGTAGGCCGCAACTGCCTGCTGTTTGAATGGAGGTTTCGGTTTCCAATCGGGCTTTAGTTTCAAGTTCACGGTGTCACTCGTAACTACCGAGGTTTGTGCCGTCGTGCGCGCGACTACCTTCAATTCGACGTCCATCGGTTGCTTGTTCCGCAGCAATTCTACGGACGAAGCGAAGGGGAAGGATAACTCCGGAATGCGGAAGAAGCCAGCGAATGACGTATCCAAAAGTTTCTCTTTTTCGTCCGCGCGCGGGTCATCGACAATGCGGGCAATTGCCGGGTGACGAATGGCCACAAATTGGCCGGTACCGGTAGGAACGATGAAGCTGAATTGAGCCCCATAGTCCATGACGACATCTTTCTTGATGTCCAGGCCGTAACCTTGGGTCAACTTCTCAAGCCCATGCAGGTCGAGCGTAGCCTCCATGCTGGCATCTTGCGGCTTGAGCGTAACCGCTGAAGCGTAGATGACCAGGGCCTTACTCCCGCGCATCAGGAACTGATCGATGCGTCGTAGCTCCCTATCGGAAAAGGTCTTGCGCGGTTGCGTGATAATGAGTCCGGCTAAATCTTTCTGAATTTCCTCATTTCCATCCTTGAGATCGACGTCGGCAAACGAATAAAATGGGAAATTGCTAGTCAAGATAGTTTGCAGGTTGGGTGAGCCCCGCTGTCCGTGGCGAGCCAGCAGATTGTTGTCCGTGAGCTTTATTTCATCCTTATTGGAGACAACCCCAATTTGGTGTTTTATGTTCTCAGCGCGGTCGCAGACTTCTCGAATCTTGTTCGTGATCCAGAACTCGAGCCCCGTGCTCATACCGGAGCCATTTGCGGAATCACTTCTTTTTCGCTGCCGTACTTGAGCACAATGCCCATGTACCCTTGAGCGATTTCCGCCTTGTCGCCTGAGGCGGCATTGGCGTCAATCGAGGTCATCGGTTCAAGGCCGGCATCTTTGGCACGTTGCCGTAGTTCGTCGGTGTTCGCCTCAATGAGCGTAAACTTGAACTTACCGTTGCTCGCCCGCTGATATTCCTTCAAAAGGTCGGTCAAGTCGCGTACGAAGGTGTCAAGCTGAGCCAGACCACGGGTAACGTAGGCATCAATTTGAATCGGCTCCTTGAGGTTACGGACCAGACGTCCGCTACCTTGGCTCAGTGTGTAACGTTTGCTGTACGTTGTATCGATACGTCCGTAGGCACCTGCCGACAAAACGTTGACCACGATGGCAATGGCCGACACGACCAATAAGTACAAACCCGTTTGCGTCGCTACCGTCCGTCTTCTTTCTTGCGTCGCCATTGTCACACCCACCTGCGCCGTTCGAGGGCGCGGAATGAAATCACCAGAGCTAGCACCATGGCCGACAGGAAGAATACTACGTCACGCGTGTCGATGAGACCTCGTAGAAAAGCCTTCGAGCCGCGACTGGAAACTCATGTACATCAACGCATTCGCCAGCCATTCTTTGTCCGCGTACTCGGCGGCCGTGCCCATATACCAAAGCACTACCAACACGAAGAACGTGACGAAGAATGCCACAGCCTGGCTTTCCGTCAGGGAGCTAACCAAAAGCCCAATCGATACGGCGGTAGCGCTGAACAGGACCAAGCCGAGGTAGCCGCTCCAGATAGGTCCTATATCCAGAGGCCCAAGATTCCAAGGTGCCCAGAACATGGCCAGTGGGTAAAGAGCCGTAGCCAAGACGAGGATGAGAACAAGTGACAGTGCACCCAGGTATTTGCCCAAGATCACGTCGCTGTCTTTGACCGGCAATGTAATCAGCATCTCGAGGGTGCCGCTGCGCTTCTCTTCGGCCATCGATCGCATCGTCACCACGGGGACGATTAATATGGCCAGGGCTAGGGGCATATACTGAAACAAGAGGTGCATGCTGGCTCGATCGACCTTCCAGAATGCACCGACCCAGAATATCGCCAGCCCGAGCAAGAAGAACGTCAGACAGATTACAATGTAGGCTAGCGGGGAATCAAAATAGGAGCGAAACTCTCGTTTCGCGATTGTCATCATCGGCGACATCCATCACTCCTGGTCGTCGGAATTTTTCGCCGAATCGGCATCGCCGTCGGCATCATCATCGTCGATCGCGGGCCGTCCGCGATCGAGTTCTTCATCGCCGCGCGTCAGTTCACGAAACACAGCGTCTAGACTCTGCGCGTCGCGACGTAGTTCGAGCAGCGTCCAGCCCTTTTGCACCATGAGCCTGTACAGCTCAGCGCGAAGATCGCTATCATGTGCCCCGGACAATTCGAACCGATGGGCTTTTTCGTCCGTCGGCAACTCGCGCGAACCCCGCGCGCCTTTGAGAGCATCCAAGGCTTGCTGCAGCTCAGGCGCACTCGGGGGCTTGTGCGTCCCTTCGGCGGACTGTTCGTCCACGGCAATTACGTACCGAACGCGCCCGGTAGTCGAACGAATTTCGTCGAGGGCGCCGTCAGCCACGACGCGGCCCTTGCTCACGATAATGGCGCGCGCGCAGGAATCTTCAACTTCGGCCAAGTTGTGCGTCGACAGTAAGATCGTGCGATTTTGGCCGATGTCTTTGATGTAGCGAAGCACCTCGGCTTTTTCATTCGGGTCAAGGTCGCTCGTCGGTTCATCCAAGATGAGAATGGGCGGGTCGTGAATCAACGCTTGTCCGAGGCCCACGCGCTGGCGGTAGCCGTGGGACAAGTGGGAGATCTGCTTGCCCAATGTCTGGGCCAACCCGCAAACCTCGATGACCTTGGCGAGCCTGGTCTTGAAGCGGCTATCGTCCATCCCACGCACTTGCGCGGCGAACAGCAAATACTCCTGCACGCTCATATCCCCGTAGAGCGGGGCACGCTGTGGCAGGTAGCCGAGGCTGCGTCGTACGGCCAAAGGGTCTTCGAAAACGTCAAACCCGTGGACCGTGGCTGACCCAGCCGTGGGAGCCAGAAAGCAGGTCAAAACGCGCATTGTGGTGGACTTGCCGGCACCGTTAGGACCGAGAAACCCAACCACCTCGCCACGCGTTACGTCGAAGGTGATGTTGTCTAGCGCACGAACAGACCCGAATTGCTTCGTGAGTCCACTCGCGCTTATCATGACGTCGCTAGTCATCCGAACTCCAGCAAAGTAGACAGAGGAGAGGGACCGGTTGTTCCCTCGAGTCCGAGGGGCCCCAGGCTTACCCTCGGGCGCGGCATCCTAGCCACGGTCAGATCCCTGTCAACCCGTGAATCAATCCGGTGCTTTGATGCCAGCCGGCGCGGGAAAAAACCGATGAGCCCTCGTTATATTCCCGGACCAGGACGAAAATCGACGCGGGCCGGCTAGATCGACTTTTCTGGGACCTGGGGTGTCCACGTGCCGGAAAACCATAAAGAACTCACCTGGATACGGCCCTAGGACCCGAACGCTAGCTCACCCTCGGCAGTCAGGGTGACGTGAATGGTCTGGCCCGCGCCATAACGGCCGCTGAGCAGCGCCTCCGCCAGAGGATCCTGAATTAGGCGCGCCATGACTCGTTTGAGCGGGCGGGCACCCAGGCCTGGGTCGTAGCCGAGCTCTACCAATTGCTCGAGTGCGGCGGGTTCTACCTCGATAGAAAGCTGCTGGTCTTTCACCAAACGCTGGAGCTCGGCCATTTGAATTTGCGCAATCCGATGCAGGCCATCGCGAGATAGCGGCCGAAACACGACAACGTCGTCGATACGGTTCAACAACTCCGGACGGAAGAATTTTCGAAGTTCGTCGAGCAGCTGATCTTTCAAGGCGAGAATGGAAGCTTCGGACTCGAGTCCTGCATCAGCCGCGCTCAAGATGAGTTCCGAGCCAATATTGCTGGTTAGAATCACAACCGTATTGGAAAAATCGGCGAGTCTACCGCGACCGTCAGTCAGCCGACCGTCATCGAGTAGCTGTAACAACAAGTTGAAGACATCGGCATGCGCCTTTTCGACCTCGTCGAATAGAAGCACTGAATAGGGACGACGGCGCACGGCTTCGGTGAGAAAACCGCCTTGCTCACTGTCAGCGTAGCCCGGCGGCGCGCCCACCAGCCGCTGCGCCATGTGCCGCTCCATGAATTCGCTCATGTCGAGGCGCGTTAACGCTTGCTCGTCGTCGAAGAGGAACTCAGCCAAGGATTTACCTAATTCGGTCTTTCCAACCCCGCTGGGACCCAAGAAAAGAAAGCTGCCAATCGGGCGTTTGGCATCGCGCAGGCCTACGCGACCCCGCCTCACGGCACGCGCCACCGCGTGTACGGCTTCGGTTTGACCCACGACGCGCTGACCGAGCCGCTCTTCCATTGATAGTAGCTTCTTTGCCTCGGCCTCAAGCATCTTCTGCACGGGAATGCCCGTCCACTGCGCCAAGCATCGAGCGACATCTTGTTCGCGTAAGGATGGGCGCGTCGCCTCGGACGAACCGACCTGAGCTTCCGCCTGGGATAGTTGCGCTTTCAATGGTGGCAGGACTGAATGCTCGAGCTCTCCAACGCGAGCCCAGTTCTTCTCGGACTGGGCCTGGCCGAGTTCGGCCAAAAACTTTTCGAGCTGCTCGCGCAGGTCGCGAACGCTAACAACCATCCCTCGACGGCCGTCGCGCTCCTTGCGAAGCTTTTGAACTTTGGGTGTAAGCTCGCCCGCTTCAGCCTGCAGCCGGAGCAGCATGGCCTGGCTGTCCGAATCCTGCCCCGAGGACAATGATTGAATTTGCGCGCGCAGCGCGATTAGCCGCTGAATAGCGGCTTCATCATCGGGGTTCAAACCATCGGTTTCGACGCGTCGAGTGGCGGCGGCTTCGTCGAGCAAATCGATGGCTGACTCGGGCAAAAAGCGATCTTGCAGGTAACGCTTAGCCAGGCGCACGCAGGTGTTAATCGCGCTCTCTTCGATGGTGATCCGATGGTGATTCTCGTAACGCGCCGCCACGGCGCGCACGATCTCAATTGCACGATCGACCGTGGGTTCCTCGATCTCGATCGTCGTAAAAGAACGCAATAATGTCGGGTCTTTCTCTTGCAGTCGGCGGCGACCCTCGGGGGTTACCGTGCCGAGCAGTCGCACCTCGTCTTGATTGAGGTTAGCCTTGAGCACTTCCCCTACGCCACCGCTATTTTGCCCGGGTGCGAAGAGTTGATCGAGGCTTTGCAGGACGAGAACCGTGACACCCTTTTGCGCACGAAGTTGGGTCAACAATTGTCGGGTTCGCTCCTCGACGTCTGTACGCAATCGCGCCCCAGCCACCAGCGCGGAAGGTCGAGTTCGAGCAGCCGCGCACTGGCCAGCGACGTCGGGACATCACCTTCGGCGATACAGCGCGCCAATGCCCCCACCAACGCCCTTTTACCCACTCCAGGTTCCGCAACCAACAGCGGATGACTCTTGGTGCGACGTTCAAGCACGGTCAAGAGCCGCCTGAGCTCTGTGTCGCGGCCGATCGTGGGATCCAGAAGGCCTTTTCGCGCTTGCTCAACCCAATCGCGTGTCAAGCTCGAAACATTCACGGCTGCTACCGGCCCTGCCGCAGCGGCGCGGCGTAATATCGCGTAATGTGGCCGGAGGGATCCGGGCATCACCCCGTGCGCACCGAGCAGCTCTCCGGCGGGTCCACGAATCTCCTGGCTGAGCGCGTCGAGCAACGCGTCAAGTCCGACTTGCGCGCTGCGCTGGCGGTCCGCATTGCGCTCGGCGCGCTCGAGCAGATCGAGCATGGCCTCGGAGAGATAGGCGGGCTCGCCACCGGTAGGAAGTGCTTGCAATGCGCGGTTCGCGGCGGCGCTCAATTCGATGACGTCCACGCTAGCGGAACGCATGACCTCGACGACCGAGGGCGCGCGTTCGAGCAGTCGAACCAATAAGTGCAAGGGAAGCACTTCAAGCTGCTTGCGATCGTCAGCCAAGGCCTGCGCACCGGATACTTGCGCCTTGGCTTCCGCAGTGTAACGGCTCAGGGATAAGGTGGAGGGAGCTTCGCGACCGGCCATGGCGGACCACCGAACGTACCGCAAAATGCGGCTGTCCGAAAGGACCCATCGGTTCGATGGAATCGCGCTACTAGTGTCGTTTACGTGCCAGAAAGGCAAGAAAAAGCCCAAACCTAGCTGGTATTAGACCTGGATTTTTGTAAGCGTTGTGCGGTGACAACATTGGTCGACTTGCCCCAGAGCTGGTGACATCGGTTGCCATCGTGCTCGGGTTGGTGCTCGGAAGCTTTCTCAATGTGGTCATTTATCGACTGCCGCGCGGCAAGAGTTTGCTTTGGCCCGGCTCCAGTTGTCCGGCATGTGGTCGGCGAATTTTAGCTTACGACAACATCCCGATTTTGTCCTGGCTTATGCTGCTCGGTCGCGCACGCTGTTGCAAGGCTCGTATCTCGCCGCGCTATCCGTTGGTTGAAGCGATTGCGGGACTGTACGCTTGGGCGCTGATCGTAATGATCGTCGGGGATTTGCCGGCTGATACGCCCTGGTGGCAGCTGATTGTTATTTTTGTCTTGCACCTGAGTTTGGGCCTGGGCCTCGTTGCGGCCGCGTTTATTGATCTCGAGTATATGGTATTGCCCGACGCCATCACGCTCGGTGGAACGGTCATCGGTCTAGCTACCGCGTCACTGCGCCCGGGCATGGATATCAAGACTGCGCTGATTGGAGCCGCGGTCGGGTTCCTCGGTATCTGGCTGCCCTTTGACGTTCTGTATCGTAAGATTCGCGGAAAGGTTGGAATGGGCCTAGGCGACGCCAAGCTCGTCATGCTTGCGGGCGCTTGGTTTGGTTGGCACGGAGCGCTGTTCGCGCTGCTCGCAGGCTCTGTCCAAGGTACCTTTGCAATGATCGCAGTAGCTGGTCGCCCGCGGGCGCATCGAAGAACCGGATGCCGTTGCAACGAGCGCCAAGCGCGCCTTGAAGAACTCAACCAGGCCAGCACCGACGAAGAGCGTGCTCGTCTTGAGCTTGAAATTGCGGCAGACCCCGTGTTAGCTGCAGGCCCCCTCCCAGCAGCTTGCCTCGGCGAAATTCGCATTTGGACCCTTTTTGGTCACCATTGTCGATGTCTGGGGATTGAATGTGAGGCGCTCCCTTCAAATACAATCTAGCGGGTCACCGTCCGCGGGCCGGGACCCGCGGACCCACACAACAAGCAAATTCTCAAACTTCTCAGGAGAAAAGGTGTTGAAAGTTCAAGTCGAGAATTTCACTAGCCGAACGATAGAGTCGCTCAGATACGGACAAACCTATGAGTGAATCCAGCCAACCCAGCGTCGCGAGCGATGGCTGGACGATTCGACGGCTTTTGACGTGGGCCACCGAAGATCTGAGAGCGAAGGGGTTTTGACTCGCCGCGACTTGAAGCTGAGTTGTTGCTCGGGCATGCGCTGGCAATGACGCGCATCGACTTGATAGTGCAGCCCGAGCTGGTTCCAAGGTCCGAGCGAATTGGATCGATTTCGCGAGCTTTTACGACGCCGCCGCGCGGCGGAACCCATCGCTTATCTGTTGGGGCAGCGCGAGTTTTACGGCATTGCAATCCGAGTCGATCGACGGGTGCTCATTCCGCGACCGGACACGGAAACTCTGGTAGAGGTGGCTCTCGAGCGCAGTCGCCCTCGCTCCGCGCATGGCCAGGCCCTAGATCTTTGCACGGGGTCCGGTTGCGTTGCAATTGCCTTCGCCCGTCATCGTTCTGGCTGGACTGTCGTCGGTGCCGACATTTCCGAAGAGGCACTGCAAGTCGCTGAGGATAATGCCTTGCGCGTGGGCAACGTTCTAGGGCTCGCCTGGTGGCAAGCTGATCTGTTCAGTGGTTTGCCCAGAGGGCGCTTCGATTTGATCATGGCCAATCCGCCGTATATTCCCAGCAGCGATGTGCTTACCCTCGATCCCATGGTCCGCAATTTTGAACCCAAACTGGCGCTCGACGGGGGAATCGACGGCCTCGATATCACGCGCCGCATCGTACAGGAGGCACCCGAATGGCTGGAGCCCGACGGGATTTTGGCGATTGAGGTTGGGTTTGATCAAGCGCCGGCCGTGCACGAACTGCTGGCAACTCGTGGGTATGCTGACGTAGCCCGTCATAAGGACTATGGCGCGCGCGACAGGGTCATTAGCGGACGCTGGCCGGCAAAATAATCGCTACGGCCCCGAATAAAACGCAGCCCGCAGTCCCAAGTACAGTGATGTTCGCGGTCAGGCTCTGGCTGAAGACCTGACGGTATCCTAGGGCGGGTCCCCAGGCGAAGCCATGCCGACGCAGCAACTCGTGGAATACTTCGAAGCCCGCTAAGCCCACGGAACCCCCATCAGCGCGCGGAGCGCCGTTGCGAGTCATTTTCATTCCTCCCAGGCCAAAATCCATGGCAACTCCAAGGTCGCGCCAAGCGCAACCGAGCGACCAAGCGGGATAGATTTCTGTTCGCAAAGTGAATGCGCCGCCAGACGCGGTCAAGGAATTGCGCCTAAAGCTAATTTCCTCGGCACCGATGGCAAAGGTAAACCAGTCGCGCAGCGCGCCGCCAATCCAAAAAGCATCATCCGTTCCCCATCCGGTATGTGTGTTGGACAAATATTGCGGGTCGTCGATCATGCTGGCCTCGTTGGGGTAACCGCGGGCCCAACCGAGCGTCGGTGCCACTCGAAGGCCAATGACTACATTCGAACGACGAGTTGCCTTGGGGCCATTGAACCCGCCGTCCCATTCGTCTTTGGATGCCTGGGCGTAGAGCGGTGTTGTCGCTGTAAGCAACGCCAGCGTTAGTAGCGCGCCAACGATCTTAAGCCAGGAAACTGGTCGATCTTGAGTCAACTTTTCCGGACGCCGTGTTCCGGGTCGGGACCCGGAACACCGACATAATAGAAACGTCGCAACGGACGAGCGGGTCACCAACGAAACCAGGCGCACGGCGTGCCGGCATTTCAAATAGGAACGGCAAACAGGACTGCACCGGCTGCGAGGATTGCCGTTAGTGAACTTAAAGCCCAGAACTCATTCATCTTGAGTCAACTTTTCAGAATGCAGTTGGCTGGGCCAGAGCCCAGACGACCCACACAATAAAAACGTCGGAACGGACGAGCGGGTCACCAACGAAAACCCAACGCACGGCGTGCCGGCATTTCAAATAGGAGCGGCAAACAGGACTGCACCGGCTGCGAGGATTCCCGTTAGGTAAGTGCACAAATCGTTTTGTCGTTGACTCCGGGCTCCGGGTCAAGCAAGAGGCGTCTATCCACCCCGAAAAGTGGTCCTGGCTGGCGGGAACGTGGCATTCAAGCGTCCATGTTCCGCCGGCGATGTTTGCCACCCGCGCTGCTCGGGCTTGGGGCGCTGTATGCCGCAAGCGGCTGTGACAACCTGTGGGATAGGGTCACGGGTCGTGGACTTTCCCGGGGTGGGGACCCAAGCGACGAGCTTGGCGCGCAAGCGCCCCCACCGAATGGCCCTAAACTGGGGGCGTTGGCCGATTCTCGCTCCGATATTTGACAAGCCTCTGCGAGGGTCGCGTCCAATTGGTTGGCTTCATGCAGGAGCTCAAGTGGCGAGATCCGCGCAGCCAGTCTCGAAACAGAACTGCCCCGAGGGCTGGTACTCGATTTATCCGAGGGGGTTTGTTTGCGTCGGCCAAGGCGCCACGATGGACCTTAGTCATCCGACGCTCGCGGCGATGAGCCTGTCGCCAAAACTCAACGAAGCTCTGCCCTACCCCTACGCACAGGCTCGTGTTGCAACCGAAATCTTTGCGCCGAACGCGGAGCCGAATGACGGCGTGCATCCCATCGCAAGGCTACGCCCGTCAGCAACGTTTGCTATCGTCGGGTCCTGGCAGGCACTGGATGAGTCCGATCAGCGTCAGAAACTGGCGTTGATGACACAGGGCATGTTTGTGCGGGTTGACGACCTGAAAGCCGCCAGGCCACCCACGCGTAAGGGGGTGCAGATTGACGCAGGTCAGTTCACGATGCCCATCGCTTTTGTGGTGAGTGACCACGCCAAGAGCTGGCTTTTGAATGGGGAGGAAGCAACGCCAATAAGAACGTTGAATATGGATTCGGTCTTGTCGCTTGGACACAAAACAAGAACGTTAGGTGACGCAAGTTACTACGCACTCGAGGACGGTAGCTGGATTCAACAAGCGGACGTCGTGGCCGTTCGGCTTCGCAATGATTGGCCCAGTTTTGCCGTTGGCAATCGACATTGGATCGATTTGGACTTGAGCCAAGGAACCGTCATACTATATAAGGGAGAGCGTGCTGTATTCGCCGCCCTGACACTGACGGTACCCAAGAACAAAGGTTCGCTTGCCCTAGGTCAAACTACCGTCATAGCCAAGTACGTTACGGACAAGACTTTGGATCCGAATAGCCTTGATTCTAGTCACGAGGTGTATGACGTGCCTTGGGTCGTGGAACTTGCCAACGGACTGCGACTTCACGGCGCATTTCGGCCAGATCGACGCGGCGCCGTGCTGTCCGCACCCCGCGTCGAGTTGACTCCCGAGGACGCTCAGCACATCTGGGCCTGGGTCGAACCACAGCTGCCGCCAGGATGGCACGCGGTCACGGCGTCGAGTGACGCAAATCGAAGAACAGAAGTCTTGCTGCGGTAGTCTCGTCGCGGGCGCACTGCGCGCACGCTCCTCGTGACGGCTTAGGAGGTGCTCGCGAAGCCCGCATCAGGCCTCGGCCTTCTGTGTCTGCTGCCACTTGCAGCTTCGGCCTCGGCTGACCGCGTCGGCTCGCGGCTTCCGTGGCCTTATTGAGCGTGCCTTTCGAATTAAGACTTTTGTTGGCTTGTCGTGCTGATGCCTTTGGTGCCATGATTAACCTTTTCATCAGCGAGGTGTTTCGCTGGCAACGCGAGCGGGCGCGGGAGGATGGGTTGACCAAGATTCGTTTCGGAGCGCTCGTGATGCAGCATCGATTTGGATCGTCCTAAATCTGAACACTCACCTCCACTCAGTATTTCCAGACGGCGTATTCTCACGGCTTGCCTCCGGTGAAGTCGAGTTTCACGAGCTTCGCCAGCCAGCGCCAGACGATCTGCCGCTAGGTGGCGCGCCAACGTCAGACGTGCCAGGTTGGGCTTCGTTCCCGCGGCAATTGCTCGTTGATACGCAACGTGCAGCGGATGCTTCGGTAGCGTATTGATGACTGCGTCTGCCGCTCCGCGAAATACTCGCTTGAGTATGGGTTGCGATGGGTTGAGTGATGTCCAACCTGCGTAGGTTAGAGCGCCGCTTGCCGCGCCGGCCATCCTGTCAACAGAAGCGCAACTCCGTCCAACGCAGTGGCCGCGTCCAGCCGTAGGTTGACGCT
The DNA here is from genome assembly GCA_963835565.1 of uncultured delta proteobacterium. Taxonomy (GTDB): domain Bacteria; phylum Myxococcota_A; class Polyangia; order Polyangiales; family Polyangiaceae; genus FEN-1139. The sequence goes on along the minus strand of CAWIGY010000026.1, from coordinate 168,996 downwards.
GGTCGCCACCACCCACGCCAGCATCGCCACTACGCGATGGCGTGCCAGTGCAGCGCTGACAGTGGAGACTCCGACCGGCACCCCCTTCTTACGCGCGTGTCTCTGGTGGGCGACACAATGGCGAACCGCTTTGGACTACTTGGTAGCTGTGGCTCTGAGTTATGCGGCTCCCGTCAACAGTACCTCATTTCGGTTCTCGAGTGACGGGCCCGTCCCATTCGACAATGTCGGCGTCCTTAACCACCTTCGTCTTTCGATTTATCCGATCGTAGATAAAGTTGCGATCGACATTTGGGCGTGCCGCGAAAATCCACCACGAGTTTTCGAATTTGACCCACCTAGTGTTCATCTTGCCGTCCCAGATCGCAGCTTGGCCGTGGTAGTTACCGACCGCATATCCCATTGCCGCGAGATACACGCAACTCAAGACGGATCCGGCAATCCACTGGACAATCCTTGGAACTCCAAATGAAAAGTAGGCTCGCTGAAATGCTAACGTAGCGTCCGGGTTGCGGATAAGAGCAACAACAAAAAGAATCAAGGCAACCACACCGCAGACCCAGACTGCGATATCCTGGGAGCCGAAGACAATCCTCCATAGTGGACCTTTCGGGCTGAACAGCGGATGACGTATCTGAACGACCAAAGCTGCCGTAGATAGAAGAAGTGCAATGGCCAAATATGCTCTTGGAAAGCGCCACCAGCCAATCGAAAACGGGACAGCAACAAGAATGAAGACGGAAATTGCGGTAGCAATCGTCGCCCAGGACCCAAAGAGGTAGTATCGAACGTCAAAGCCCAGGGCTTCGTACGTGATCCCGAACTGCGCAAAATACCATTCCTTGTACCAGCGACCAGTCCAATAGGCCAGCCCGGCAAACGAGCCCAGAACCCCCGCCCCCTTCATGAAGTCTTCGACGTTCATAGTCATCTCCAGTGGTGCTCAGCTCTCACGTCCCCATAACTTATATTCTCCTGCAGAACCTGCTGTCCATTCCCGATCAAGACTCGGGTCATTTGCGGCTTGAGGTTGCCGCAATTAGCGGAGCCGGCGACGCATCGCAGCTGCCCGGGTTTGCGATCACCAGTCGATGTCCGAACGCTGCTAGGTAATAACGTGCGAAAATAAGGAATACTCAAAGCCAAACCCTTACCTTCGCACCAACCCGTAAACCCTCCCACCCAAAACGTTCATGGATTGCAGCACTTCGCTAGCGGCGTCATCAGAAACATACCCCCAAGCCACCGCAACCCGAATGCCCGCTTGGGCCTCATTCAGCGACCCGCGAGCGGTTTCAAAGCGAAGCCGCGCGTTACCCGCGACGGTTCCAAACCCTTCCGCTATGTTTAAGGCGATGCTGCTCACCGCACGATGCAATTGTGACGCAAGGTCACGATCCTTCCGCTGAATGGTTTCAACGATTGGCCGCGCCAACGCAACGACGGAAAGTGCATGTTCTAAAACCGAGGAGCTTTGTGGATTTTGCATGCCCCCCAGAGGCGCAGTTTTCATGACAACGGCAAGCCGTGAACTGATTGCAATCACGCCCGTTGGCAGGAAAAGCGCGCTATAAGGCAGGCACAATCCACGAAGCGGCGGTTGATTTGCAGTTGCCGTGGCGGCTCCTGAATCAGTGCCTGTGACAGTTACAGAGCCGGCGACTGCAACGGGCCCATCGTAGACAGGTGTTCAACTGTCAACCAAACTGTCCACTTTGCTGATGGCATTACCCCTCGAAAGCCTGTCAACGACCCGTAGCTAAACTGAAAGCGATGTCCTGTCCTGTTCCGACTGGGCACGTTTGCGGTGACAGCGGCTGTTTCCGAAGCGGAACCAGTTCCCGTGGCCGCCGCGGGTTCCGGAGCAGTTGCAGGATCTGTGGCAGTTCCCGAAGCAGAACCAGCCCCTGCGGCCGCAGTCAGTTCTCCGATCGCTTATTCTCCAGCTCTTCCCAGCGCGCCATCAATCGTTCGGTATCGGCCTTAGCATTGTTCAGCGTGGTGCGGAGCTCAGACACTGCTGTGCCCCCGCGCGCGTAAGTGGCAGGGTCCGATAGCCGTGCCGTCAATGCTGCAACCGTTTGCTCTGCATCCTCGATTGAGTCGAGCAGTCCCTCGAGTTCGCGGGCTTCCGTAAAGCTCAGGCCTTTGGCTTTGACGGCACGCGACGCTTCGCTGTGCCCGCTTTGCCGCTGCTTCGCGCGCTCGTCGGGAGCCGACTCCAGCTGCGCCTGAGTCTCGGCTTGCAAGCGTCGATAGGTCGTGAAGTTGCCGGCGTGCAACGTCACCCTCTGTTCCTTCCCTGACCAGACCAGGAGCGATGTTGCCACTCGATCGAGCAACCAGCGATCGTGCGTGACTATTAACACAGTGGCTCCGCAATCGACCAGCATGGATTCCAGCGCGCCCAATGTGGGCACGTCCAGGTCGTTGGTGGGTTCGTCCAGAACCAACAAGTTGGCACTTTGACGCAACAGTCGCGCCAATGCTACGCGCGCGCGTTCGCCCCCGGAAAGCGAACTTACGGGTTGCTGGTATTGGTCGCGGGTAAAGCCAAAGCGTTCGAGATAAGAATAAGACTCAATGACCTGCCCACCCAATTCGATGCGCGATTGATCGCCGATTACATTCTCGAAAACGGTGCCAGAATCATCCAAGCCCTGTCGCTGCTGGTCCAAGTAGGCAATCTTCGTGTTCTTTCCAAGCATGATGGCGCCCGATTGGGCGGCATGCGACCCGAGCAATGTTCGAAGAAACGTAGTTTTTCCCACTCCGTTGGGCCCCACGATGCCTATCCGCTCGCCCGCAATTAGCGACCAATCAAACGGTTCGCACAGCAGGCGGCCATTGATGCCCACGCTCAAACCCCTTAGCTCGAGGACAGTCTTACCGGCCCGCGTCACTTCGACGGTCAGCTGTGCCGTCTTCTGCTGACGCGGCTTGGTAACTAAAAATGCCGCTTCCGCGCGTTCCACTCGCGCGGCCTGTTTGGTTGTGCGAGCCTTGGGCTGGCGGCGCAGCCAGTCCAGTTCACGACGTAGAAAGTTCTGACGGTTCTGTTCGGTGCGCGCAACTAGGTCCTCTCGCTCGGCCTTTTGCTCCAAGTAGCGGCCATACCCACCCTCGAAAACGTATAGTTCGCCGTCCGATATCTCGGCGGTTCGGGTCGCGACTCGATCGAGCAGATAGCGATCATGGGTAATCAGTAATAGGGCGCCCGCGTATTGCTCCAGTAAGTACTGTTCGAGCCATTCAATCGTATCGGCGTCCAAGTGGTTCGTGGGTTCGTCCAAGATTGCCAAGTCGGGTCGCGCAATCAACAGGCGCGCTAGCGCCACGCGTCGCTGCTCGCCTCCGCTCATTTGAGACACCAGGCTGTCCACGTGCCGAACCCCCAACAAATTCAGCAATGAGTGGACGCGGTGCCTCTGATCCCAACCACCCAAGCGCTCCACGGCTTCGGCTGCTGAAAATTGGGCTTGAATCAGCGCAGCGACGTCACCGCGCTCAGTGGTTAACTCATCGCTAATTTGACGATGTCGCTCAGCCGCTTCGGTCCACGCTTGCAGGCCACCGGCAACGGTTTGCTCGGCTGTCAAGTTCGCATCAAGGTGTGGCACTTGTTCGAGGATCAGAATTCGGCAATTGCGACGGCGAGTTACTTGCCCCTGATCGGGAGCTTCGATACCCGCGAGGATCCGCCCGAGCGTACTTTTGCCCGCACCGTTGCGCCCGACTACTCCGAGCCGCTCCCCGGTTCGCACCGTTACGTCGGCGGCACGAAGTAGTAGTCGCGTGCCGAATGCTTTCGAGATTCCGTGAGCAGTTACAATCGGCAAGTTAGCCCGAGACTAGTACCTCGATTCTATTGAAGCGAGGTACTAGAAATTCGGCGGAGCGAATTTGGGTTTGGGCGAGTGCCCAAGATAATGAATCTAGTGGCGCGATGGCCGCAAAGCGGCCGGTCCGAAGGACCCAGCAATTCAACGGAATCGCGCCACTAGCTCAGGTTATCAGGCTCGCAGACGCGGATTGACAAGACTTGAAAGTTCCGCTACGGAAAAAGGCTCCGCATTGAAGCTAATCATTCAGATCCCCTGCTATAACGAGAGTCAGCATCTTGCCGCAACCATTGCTGATTTGCCGCGAAGCATACCGAACATAACCAGAATCGAAGTGCTCGTGGTTGACGATGGCAGTACGGATGGCACGAGCACCGTCGCCCGCGAGGCGGGCGTTCACTATATCGTTCGCGTCCCTCGCAACCGAGGTCTGGCTCACGCGTTCATGACTGGGCTTGATGCGAGTATTCGGCTAGGCGCGGACGTTATTGTAAATACGGATGCGGACAATCAGTACTGCGCGGCAGATATACCGCGGTTGGTTGAGCCACTCCTGCGAGGTGACGCTGACCTGGTCGTGGGTGATCGAAAAACCGATGAGCTTGCCCACTTCTCATTCACAAAAAGGTTGCTGCAGCGTTGGGGTTCACAGTTAGTGCGCAATGCTTCCGCCACTGAGGTCGCCGATTCAACCAGCGGGTTTCGCGCCATGACACGCGACGCGGCGGCTCACCTGTTTGTCCATAGTGGATTTACCTATACGCTTGAAACCATCATTCAAGCAGGGCGAGTCGGTTTAGTCATTCAGAACGTGCCGGTGGGTACTAACCCAAGTACCCGCAAGTCGCATTTGTTCCGGTCAATTCCCGACTATTTGCGACGTGCCGGGCCTGTCATATTTCGAGCTTATGCCATGTATCGTCCGGTGCAGACGTTCGCCACGCTGGCCACTGGTCTCTTGATGCTTGGAGCGGTGGGCATTGCCCGGTTCTTGTACTTCTGGTTTCACAATCCGGCCTACAGCGGCCACACGCAGTCCTTAGTGGTAGGCGTTGGCTGCATTATACTGGCGTTTCTCGTGGGTCTGATGACGCTTCTGAGTGAACTATTGGCTGCCAATCGGCGTTTGTTGGAAGAAACATTGCGTCGTGTGCGTCTGCTCGAAGCTCGAACCAATTCGGCCTCGCAAAACCAGTCGCCGCCTAATGTCGAGACAACCGGCGCTTTTACCTGGTTGCCAAACAAGTCGCCATGAATCGTCAAGCTTCGTCCGTAATTGTGGGCAATGTTTACGACAAGTACGGAACGCACAACCCGATTGCCCGCTGGCTCATGCAGGGCTTTCTTGACGCAGTATCCGAGCTGTACCTATCCGTGCGTCCAGAGCGGGTGCTCGAAGTCGGGTGCGGAGAGGGGCATTTAGCACAACATTTAATCAGACTTGCGCATCGACCAAAGGTTTTCGAGGCCTGCGATTTGAGTCTTGAGCACCTCACCCCCAGGCTCGATGAGCAGATCATCTTTGCAGAGGCCGACATCTACGATTTGCCGTTTGGGGATGGGAGTTTCGACCTCGTGGTGTGCTGCGAGGTATTGGAACATCTCGAATTCCCCAACCGAGGGTTGGCTGAGGTTTGCCGCGTGTCGGGGCAGACCGTACTAATCAGCGCGCCGAGGGAGCCTATTTGGCGATTGCTCAATCTCTTGCGTGGCAAATACTGGCGGGATTTGGGAAATACTCCGGGCCACGTGCGGCATTTTAGCCGCGCGGGCCTGATTCGATGGCTCAGCACTACCTTGGACATAAGTGAGATCCGCACCCCACTGCCATGGACTGTCATTGTTGGACAATTGCGTCCCCCGTTGAAGTCGCCGACGACCTAGTACTCCCCCGCAACGGCCATCAGCCCCGAATTTGGGCCGCGACCATAATTATTTTTTTCGCAAAAATAGCGAGCATATCGGCCCCTTTGTGATGCTCGCGACCCTGTCAAAGGACCAAGCATATCGTGCAACATTGCCCCATTCTCCTTCCCCGCTAAATTGAAGGAGGGTGATTGGGCCGCTTTACCTAATAGACTCACTTCGGCAGAGCACAAGACTCTTCGCGTGGCTTACATTTGGTGTGAGTATTCTGGGAGGCATTGCGGTCGTACAGGCGCAGGTTGTGAGTCCACCCGCACTACTGACCGTTCCGGTGCAATTCGAATACGTGGCGCCTTCCGAATGCGCCGATCAGTCTCTATTTGCCGACCGAGTTCGAGGGCGCTCCGAGCGCATCCAATTTGACCCGCTTGCGAAAAAGCAGTTGGCCGTAACGATCCAGGGGCATGGCAGTATCTGGAAGGGGCGAGTGTCGTTTATCGAAACCGATCAGGAGCCCTTGTCACGGGAGATATCAGCTCGAAGTTGCGACGAAGTCATTGACGGGTTGGCACTCGTGACTGTTATGGTCCTCGACCCCGACGCCATTCAACATGTCAGCACCGACGTCCGCCCACCTTCGATTCCTGTCGCATCGAGCTCTGCCTCGAGCGCACCCTCCACGAGTCCCGAACCAAAGCCTAAGCCCCGCGTCCAATCACCGAGAGAGCTACCCACCCACATTGAGGTTGGTGCCGACGCTACGTTGGCCGGTACCGCGGGCCCCGCACCGGGTGTCATGTGGGGTTGGGGTGCCTCGGCCCAGTTCAGTTGGGTAAGACCCTCGCCCTGGTCTCCACATATTCGGATAAGCGGGTTGCATTTCAGTCGCGACGCCTATTTAGCCCGTGGCGGAACCGCGAACTTTCGTTTGAACGACGTTCTTCTGTCACTTTGCCCTTACTCTGTGCGATACGGGTCGCTTCGTTTCCGACCTTGCGTTGCAGGCAGTTACGGTCAACTAAGCGCTGGGGGTGCCAGAACTTTTGTACCGTTGACCGAAACGCTCACTTGGGCCGAAGCAGATGTTCAAGTCGAAGTTACTTGGAATCCAACGGGGCACCTTGAGTTATTTCTTGCGCCGACAAGTGGTTTGGCTCTCAAGAGATACTCATTTGGCTTCGAACCATACGTATTTCATAATGTACCGCCGGTAATCGTTAGCGGCGTCGCCGGTCTGGGGCTACAATTCGAGTGATCGGTACAGCATGCTTCCTGCATTAGGCTTGAGGAGACTCGAAGACCAGGCACCAATATCGGAGCCGGAGCCTAATTCCATTGTACGAGTAACAATTGAAGGGAGAAAACGGCTCGAACAAATTTTCAACGAGAACCACGAGTTCGTTTGGCGGCTCCTGCGCCGCCTTGGGTTGAATCGTGAGCGTGCTGCCGATATGACACAACAAGCATTCCTCATCGCCGCCGAGCGCTTGGACGGCATCAAATACGGCAGCGAAAGGGCCTTTCTGTTCGGAACTGCACTGCGGCTAGCTAGGACCGTCTCACGGACGGATCGTCGCTGGGTTTACGAGGACGACCTAGACCTTAGGGCGAAGTCCGGTCCAGGTCCAGAGCAACTTGCGGATCGTCATCGCGCGATTGAACTCTTGGACCATGTTCTGACAGCTATGCCTCGGGACCTTGTAACAGTATTCGTTTTATTCGAGCTCGAAGGCCTGTCCGCCCCTGAAGTTGCTCGCCTGTTGGGAATTCCCATCGGAACGGCCGCCTCCCGACTGAGACGGGCACGTGATGTGTTCCGATCCTCGGTCGCCAAAGTTCGCAGAGCCTCGTTTCGTGGAGTAGCGTCGTGACAAAAATGCGGCGACTTCTGGATGGTGGCGACAGCAACGAATTTGAACGTTGGCTGTTGAAAAGCGCGGCAGATGAGCGGCCCGCTTCATTTGTGACGTCCCAGATGCGAACTGGATTGGGGTTATCGGTGACGTCATTGGCTGCGCGAGTTTCGAGCATCTCGAGCATGAAATTGACACTTCTGGCTGTGTCCCTTGGCACTTTGATGGGGGTGCATAATACAGAAAAGCTAATACGTCAGCGGCCGACCACGTTACAGACCTATGCTTCCGTTTCTGTCAAAGACTCGCTCCGTGGTTCAAATGAGTTTGCCGAGGTTATTCCGGCGGTAACGCCGGCGCCAGCAGACAAGGTACAAGATACGACTGCGCCACTTACGCTGACCGATACGGCGTTGGCTTCCAATGGTACCAAATCCTCTGCGTCCCAAAGAGCATTCAGTTTCCTCGGAACGTAATCGAATTAACAACGGTCCGGACCTACGCGAAGAAATAAGGCTCCTGGATTTGGCGAGAAATGCGATCCAAGCGCACCAGCCCGAAGACGCCTTGGTATCACTAAATACGTATGCCAATCGCTTTGCAAAGGGCGCATTCAAACAAGAAGCTTCTGTGTTGCGAATGCAGGCATTGGCGCAACAGGGAGACATAGGGCGCGCAAGTTCGATGGCGAAGCAATTCGTTGAGAGCAACCCCAACAGCCCGTACGTCGGTCGCGCGGCTCGTATCGCCAAGAGTTCTAATTCCGACGATCCACCCCGATAGAGCGTGAAGCAACAAGTCATGGCGCTTGAGTCAAGGTTACAGCAAGGTCTGATGGTAACCCAAAGCCCACGCATCTGCGGCAAATGTGCTCTCTTTGGGAGAGGCTCAGCGGGTTTAATATTAGCCAGCATGCTCTGCAGTTGCACAAAAGTCGAGAATGTCCAATTGGGCCGTGAGAGTCCGCCATTTGGACCCTTTGGTCCTCCGCGTGCATTGACGGAGCTCGGAACCCCCAGCCAAAATCCTACTCTGACTGGCGATCTGCTCGAAATTTATATTACCTCTAACAGAGCGGGCAGCCTCAGCAACAACAATGACACTTGGGTGGCTAAGCGACCCAGCGTTGAGGAAGCATTCGGCGAACCCGAGCTTGTACCCAACGTCAACTCTACCAGCGAAGAATCAAGCCCCGCGATCTCCGCGGACGGTCTCACGCTTTGGTTCGCATCCAATCGCTCCGGGGGTGCCGGAGGAATGGACATTTGGGTTTCTACGCGTCCCGACAAGAACTCCGATTGGGCTGATCCTACGCCAGTCACTGCGCTCAACACATCAGGGTACGAAATTCCACGGCCTGTGGGTAACCATGGGCTTCAAATGCCCATGTCTTATCATGGTTCAAGCGGAAATTATCAATTACTGATGGCGACTCGGCTGTCGGTAAATGCGGATTGGATGGCTCCAAAGCCAATCACGGAACTGGCCGACTCTAGTGTTTTGCTGGTGGACGGTTTCTTGACGGATGACGGCACCATGTTGCTGTTCAACGCCGAGCAGCCAGACGGCACTCACAGTGATATTAAGCGCACATGGCGCTTGACCAGTAATGAACAGTTTGCGCCGCCAGTACTAGTTGACGGTAACCTCAATTCAACCGCTCTCAACCGAGATCCCTGGCTTAGCCCTGATGGCAATCACTTCTTCTTCTCATCGGATCGTGACGGCAGCATTATGGTTTATGAAGCCGACGCGGACCGCGATCAGTAAACATACGCGACCACCTATCTGCCTTGTAAGTCGAATTGCTCCAGGTGATACTCCCGTCGCGCTACAAATTCGATGCGACGCATGTAACGACGCTCGGCCTCTTGAACCGAAGCCTTCTCTTCCAATTGAAGCAAATCGACAACCGCAGGATGCGCATTGACCACAACGCTGTAACCCTTTAGATTGTGCCGTTCGCGACGAATCTGCCTTAATATTTCGTAGGCCACGGTAGTTCGAGACTGGATCTGGCCGGTGCCATCGCAATAAAAACAAGGCTCATGTAACATGCGAGTCAGGCTCTCTCGAGTACGTTTGCGAGTCATCTCGATCAAACCCAAATCGCTGATACGATTGATTGTTGTCTTCGCCTTGTCCTTGGCTAAGGCTTGTTCCAGGGCTCGCCAAACCGCTTCCCGATTGGAAGACTGATCCATATCGATCAAATCCAATATGACCAGGCCACCTATGTTGCGCAGACGCAATTGATAGGCGATCTCTGCGACCGCCTCCAAGTTCGTTTTCAACGCGGTTTCTTCGAGGTCCTTGCTGCCCTTACCCACATATCGTCCCGTGTTCACGTCAATCGCAGCCAAGGCTTCCGCCTGGTCGATGACCAAATATCCACCGCTCGCTAATGGTACCTTTCGGCCCAAGGCACGACCAATTTCGTCTTCAATCCCATAAGCGTCAAAAATCGGCTCGTCCCCAGAGTAAAGTTCAATATCTTGCACGCGCGCTGGCAAGAACATCTCTACGAACCGCACCAGTCGTGCATGTTGTTCACGGTCATCGATAATGATCCGTTCAACCGAATCCGTAAATAGGTCACGCGCTGTCTTTAATACCAGGTCTAACTCGGAGTACAAGGTCGCGGGGGCCCTCGCGCTTTGCTTATTTCGCGATACTTCCTTCCACAAAGCAATTAGGTATCCGATATCCGTTTTCAGGTTCTTCTTGGTCAATCCCTCGGCAACAGTACGAACGATCAATCCGCCAGTCTCGGGCTTAAGTGACTCCATTACTAGGCGTAGGCGTTGGCGTTCCTTCGCTGAGCCTATTCGTTTCGATATCCCAATGTGGTCAACGGTTGGCAAGTAGACCACATGACGCCCCGGCAATGCGATGTGGCTCGTCACGCGAGCCCCTTTCGTACCAATCGGTTCTTTGGATACCTGAACGATTACCTCGTCGCCTTCCTTTACGACTTCCGTAATTGGAATCGCACGTGACGTGCGGGATGCAATGGTTCTGTTGCGGCGATCCCGACCAATCTCACGAGCGTCGGGGCGCTTGGCAAGGTCGGAGACCTCAGTCTTTCGCGTTTCAGCAGTCTTGTCGTCGCGTTGCTTTGCATTACTGCGACCTCGACGCCGGCGTTTCCGATTGCGATTTTCCGGAAAAGCGACTGATTTAGCCTGGAAAGGTATTACAGCGGTTGGCTCGCTCTCATCGGATTTCGCCTTATCAGTTGCTTCATCGCTTTCCAGGTTAGATGTCTCAGCCGTCAAAGGAAGCTCTGCTGCTTCGTCCGAAGAGCTAGCCTCGGGGCTTGAATTTGCTTCATTCGGCGATGAGTCGAGTTCGCTGTCGTCCGGATCAGGGTCCTCTGCCTGGTCAGTCGGCGGATCCGTTACGCCGTCATCGTCGTCGTCTGAAACGCTTTGGGGTTCGAAAATCGGTCCGTCTTCGCCCTTGATCGCAGGTCCAACTTCGCGGGGCTCATCCTTGTCCAAGTAGGCTTCAAAATCGTCGGGGCGAATTAAATCCTCGACGTGTAGAAACGCGGCCCGTTCCATGCCGACATCAATGAACGCTGCCTGCATTCCGGGCAGCACGCGAGTTACACGCCCGAGAATGATGTTACCAACACTACCGCGAACCGCAGCGCGTTCTACATGCAATTCGGCAATGACGCCGTTCTCAATGAGGCAAACACGAGTTTCTCGAATGTCGCAATTGATAACAAGAGTGTTTCGGGCCATGTGCTCCGCATAGGGCAGGGCGTCTACTCGCAGCGCAGCCATCGTGCCCTCGGGCTCCTCGACCATTCACGTTGTTGGACGGGAGGTGCAGCCAGAAGGAGGGCAAAGCCGCAAACGGGATAGGACGCAGGAAGGTCATGCTTCGATAACTCGAAAGTAGTTGAACTTCCCTTGGCGTGCCAGCTCGATTGACCCTAAGCGCCCGGCTCGGGCATGCTCGGCCCGTGCCCAAATCCTATCTGGTCATCGATATTGAAACGATTCTTGATCCGGAACTGCCCATACAAGAATCCAGTGAAGCCGAGCGGCTGCCGGCTCCGCCCCACCACAAGGTTGTGGTCTTGGGTGCACTCTGGCTAGACGAAGGACATAACCCTCGGAAACTTGGCGTTTTGGGTGAATTCAAGGATGAGCCTGAAATACTAAGTGATTTCGCGAGGTTTCTTGAAGAACGACGCCCCATATTGGTCACTTGGAATGGTCGCGGTTTCGATATGCCTGTAATTGCGGCACGATGCCTACGGCATGGAGTCACGTTAAGGCACTACTATTCCAGTCGGGACGTAAGGTACCGCTTTTCGCCAGAAGGCCACCTAGATCTAATGGACTACCTCGCGGACTTCGGAGCGGCAAAACCCGCGAAATTGGATATCGTGGCCAAGCTTATCGGCATGCCTGGAAAAGTCGGCGTTGCGGGTAAGGACGTTGGACCTATGGTGCACGCGGGGAAAATTCAGGAAGTACGGAATTACTGCCTATGTGATGTTGTCCAGACGGCCGCAGTTTTTCTCAGAGTGGAATTGCTCCGAGGGGAGCTGGACCGTGTTGTGTACTTGGAGGTGATGGGGGCCCTGATTTCCCTGGTGAGAGACGACGCTCGCGTTTCTGCAGTCGCATCAGGTCTCAAAGAGGACCGACTCCTTCTTAGAGACTGCGGGCCGACCGAGCTACGACCGGGCAGTCTTGCCTAGCTCCCACATCTACCTTTGCTAACCGTGAGAGTCTTTGCTACCGACGTTGTCCAATGTTGGTAATGCTAAGAAAAGCACGCAGGCAGCCTGATCGAAAACGGTGCGCGCGGAAGAATGCCAAACACCAGTCCAAGAATCGACGCCGGCGACTCCGATTAGCGGGCGAACAGTAAGACTCGAGCGGGTGGGTTTCTAGTTGCGTAGACTTGTTAATGGCCTGTGCCAATTGGCCAGCGTCGGAAAATCGATCATCTGGATTCTTAGCCAGGCATCGGAGAACGAGCGAGTCCACGTCCGCTGGCACTTCGAGCCCGGATATTTCGCTTAATGGTTTGGGTGGTGTGTTCACGTGCGCCATCAGCAATTCGGTAGCGTTCGCGCTTTGAAAAGGCGGGTGGCCCGCCAACATGCAATATAGGATGGCCCCCAATCCGTACACGTCCGAGCGCGAATCCATGGGTCAACCGTTGGCAGCTTCTGGCGACATATATGTGGGCGTGCCGAATATTGCGCCTGTGCGAGTCAATGAAACATTCACTGCTTCATGAGAAAGTTTTGCAATCCCAAAGTCCAGGACTTTGACGAAATCGGGTTCTCCGCCCGCCTGCGTAATGAATACGTTTTCGGGTTTAATGTCTCGATGCACAATTCCGCGACTATGGGCTTCCGCCAATGCCCTCGTGACTTGGTGAGCAATGTATAGTGCGCGCTTAACCTCCAATCGTTGCGTCAATCTAATAAGTTCGAATAGTGTCTGCCCCTCCAATAATTCCATAGCGTAATACCAAATGCCGTCCTCTGTGACGCCATAGTCGAATACGCGAACTGTATTGGGGTGCGTCAGTCGACACATGGCTGCCACTTCCTGTTCAAATCGCTGTACGACTTCTGGGTTTGCGTCTTGATCAGGTCTCAAAATCTTGAGCGCAACATTCCCCTGAAGCCCGCTATGGTACGCTTCCCAAACCTCGCCCATGCCGCCGCGCCCAATGCTTTTCTTGAGACGGTACTTCCCAATACTGCGGGTTTCGAAGAGTTGCCTCCGAATCGCCCACGCTCCATGGCCACCCCAAACGCAAATGGCGCCGGAGACAACAGACATAAAAACATTCTGCACAAAAATGCACAAGTCGTTTTTGTCGGCAAACTGAGCACTTAAATGAGGCAGAAATAGGCCGGAAATCAAGAAGAATAGCGGGTGTACGGTAAGTGGTATCCCAATGATGATCATTCCCCGTTGCCAAGGAGCGGCTAGCGCAGACGCTCGGGCAATAAGTGCCACGATCACGCCGCTCGCATATCGGCTGGATATCCCTCCATACTCAAGACACATAAGGCTAATACCAGCTTGAATGATTGAGAATATGCCGATGTCTAGCGCTAGAAATGACTTGCGAGTGAACCCTCGGGGACTACGCAACCTCAAAAAGGTCAAGCCAATTGGCACAAGTCCCGCCACGCGTATCCCCCAATAGATTGATAGTCGTCCCCTTCCCCCAATGTAAACTACCATCCAATCCTGCAGAGCGAACGCCAACCAAGCGATAGCGCCGATGAGACTCAGCCAGCGCAGACGCAATACGTCACTGACCAATTCCTCTTGTTCGATTCGTCGTTTCTGATCAAGTGCTGTCTTCAGCCCCGATCGGGTGGACACTTGAGAGCCGGAGGGAACGGGCTCAAATGACTCTGAAACCAATTTAGGTCCCGCAGCGCCTGGGCTATTCTCGGTTACCAAAGGTTCCATTTTTGAATCTGAGTCAAACGATTTTCGTGGTACAGAATCCGACCGAACTCAAAGCGTCGGACCAAATTACTATCACGAACTTCGCGGCCGATCGCGGGCGAACAAGCGGGTCGCCAGCGAATTCAATCGCGACAAGGCTATTCCACGAGGCATTGGCACCAAAGACAGCAGAATTCCGCAGTTTGTGCTGATTTTGAATCAACCTTCATGAAGTCGCAGCTATTGCCGCCCGATCAACGGCTCCGTACCGTTGCCCAATTGCGTCCGTTGCATATTGTCCTAGTACAACCGGAAATTCCTCCAAACACTGGGAATATTGCCCGACTCTGTGCTGCGACCGGTTGTGCTCTACATCTGGTAAAGCCCCTGGGATTTCGAATTGACGACCATGCCGTGAGGCGTGCCGGGCTCGACTATTGGCCGTTAGTCGAGCTGCACGTGCATGACACGCTCGACGAAGCTGAGACTACGGCGCACAAGCTTAGTCTCGCCGACCATGGTAGCCTTTCGCAATCTTGGTTGTTCAGTGGACGTGCTCAAAGAAACCTGTTCGAGATTCACGTGCGCCTGGGTGATGCGCTCATTTTCGGCAAGGAAAGCGTTGGCCTTGATGAGATCCTGCTCGGTCAACGTCTAAGCAATACTGTCGCAATTCCAACGTCTGGGCCTGTGCGCAGCCTAAACCTCTCCAATTCCGTGGCAATTGCAGTTTATGAATCACTTCGACAAAATGCTCTCATGACAAATCCCATTCCCGGCCCATCTCATTGATCCTAACGGTCTGCACTTGCCAAATGGGCGTCAACGTTTAAAGAACTTACTGAACATTCCACCTTTAGGCGTAAGGCTTTGAGAGCGTCGATTGCTCGGAGCCGGTGTTGTCGATGTGCGCGCGGGGTGACGTGGATCGGAAGGTCGCCTTGACGCGCTAGGTACGGACGAACTTGACCGTGAACCTATGCCTCGGGCCGGCGGCGAAGATTCCTGCCCTTTTCGGCGCATTTCCCAGATTCGTATTTCTCTTAGCGCGTCAATGTGATGCGGGTTTTTCGACACAACAAATCGGTAATCTGCCAATGCTTCGCGGTGCCGACCGAGGCGTGAAAGCACCTGGGCCCTGTAAAAACGGGTCTTTTCACTTTCCGGTCCCATTTTTGCTGCTTCGTTAAGCTGATCAAGAAGTTGCGGAAGTTGATCCTCTGAATTCGGTTTGCTAGCCTGAATCCAGGCGAGCAGTGCAAGATAATCTGCCTGCTCCGGGTCATTTTCGTGTGCACGCCTGGCTTCAAGTTCGGCCGCGGCCAGCATCCTCTTCTTGAATAGCACTTCGGCCTTTTGGAAACTAGTTGCTGCATGTATTACCAGCTGGATGCGTTCTTGCTCGAAATCAGCGGGAGTCGATCCGTGTGTCAATTGTCGGTCATACTCCGCGCGTCGCCGTGGATCGGATAGCGTCTGCTGCGCTTCTGTAAGGTGTGAAAATATGCGTGCGCTTACATCATGCATGTCGACCAGCTCGGGGCCCAACTTGTCTGGATGAAATTGCTTAGCCAATTGAAAGAAAGCTGCCAGGATTTGATCCGTGGTTACATCTCGGTTGATTCCGAGAAGCTGATAGAAGTCCATTTGCTCGTGTGACGCGGATAAATTTTGCAGGATATGGCGCCTCTCGATTACTTCCTGATTTTGTTTTTGTCTCGCCGTGACTTCATTTGAAGTTGGCGCAGTCGACTCATGCACGTTCGCGCTGATAGCGTCTGGAGAAACAGCAAGTCTTGCCGCAATTGCGACGGGCCTTGAAGAGCGAAACTTCCGTTGCCCAAGAATCTCGTGAATGCTATCAAAGTGTGATCCAAGACCCATCGGTTCGGAGCTGGTACCGAACTCAAATTGGCGCGTTAACGCCAAAATGTAGATTGCGCGATGCAAATTTGGCACGGGTAGAATGTTCAGACGTATCAATTCGGTAAGTGTTTGAGGTCGTGCTTTCAACACATCAAACAATGCCCGTTCGGCGGCATCAAATCCGAACTTGTCGAGTACCGCTTTGTGATGAATTCGCAATATTTGCGATTCAAAGCGCTCTATCAATTTCGAAAGCGATACTGACTCTTGCATGTCGCGCGCAAGTTGCCAGACGGCGCGCAGGGGCGATATTGGCGTACCTGCGCCCGCCCAGCGCGCCAGAAAGTCCTGACCCTCGTACAAACCATACACCGATGACGGCGCCAATTTGCACGCCCATTGCAACTTTCGCAGCATTTGAGTGCGCAATCCGCGAGCGACTACGTCGGCCGCTAATGCTCCGATTTCGACAAGGTACTCACCGTGCAATTTGCCCAATGAACAAGCCGCTTCGAATGATTTTTCACTGTTTGACTCCTCGAGCCATCCGAGCTTTACCAAAACAGAACCAAACCTTTCTATCGGTTCAGCTGTCTTGAACTTAGTGGGAATTCCCCCAGCTAAGTGTAAAGCACTGCGCCCTCCAAGCGGTGTTTCAATAACAAGCGTACCGGACGACTCGTGTTCCAGGGCAGACACAAGCAGGTGCAAAATAGGGTTTTTTTCTAACGTACCCGTGGCTGACGGGGTCAGATTTGTCATTGATTGACATTCTGACGGTAGCAGAATAACCGGTGATCGGGGAGTACTTCGGGCGCTTTGAATTTGCCGTGCGCACACTCGCCGCTATGATACCCGAGGTACACCCAACCACTTGGCAGTATCAAGACCTGCCTAACAAATTTTTGCGCTTGTACCTTGGGGGGTAATCGACTTAAACTTCTCCCGAACCGCCGAGTAATGCCCTCAAGTACCACGACCGATCGGCCTGATTTCGACCTCATCGGTATTCAATAATTGCCGGCTAGTTCCAAACTGAAATGCGGATTTGTTGGCGCCCGCAACCCTGGACGATGTCGGAAGCGACAAACCTGATATATGATGTGCGCAACCCGTGCCTCGACGGTTCAATTTGGAGCGGCAAGCACCGTGGCAACAACAGTGAGGAATTCCTTTCTTAACTGGTCTATCCTGAAGCCGATAGACGGTCGCAAGGAGCATGCAGGTAGTCTGCCTGCCGCAAAAAGACTCTGAAGTTTCGCTCAGTGAGCAGCGGAAGTGAACGGTTGGGCCCACGAATATTGACTGCTCCGACTCACCACGAAAGTACCCATTGAGGGCCGGCCGCCAGGTATACGTCCACTATCTCCGAACAACACAGCGGAATTCCAGGGCAGGATTAATTGCGGGTAGGCCGTATAAAGCTTCAAATGTTGGCAAATGATATAATCGCTGCTTGAGTCAAGTTAACGTGGGGTCCCGCAGTTGGCGCCTATGCCTGCTCGCTAATCAACCGATGACGTTTCTAGTCATCTTTTGCCGCTCACCTGATTTCGCAGGGAAGGATTGACTCGTGAGTGCTCGGCCCCAGACCCCTCCGCCGCTATCAAGTGTCCCCGCCGTTGGTGAACTCGTAAACGGAAAATACCGTGTAGAAGGTATGGCAGGTGTTGGCGGAATGGGAATCGTGTTGTCTGCAAGACACGAGGAATTGGGTCATCGCGTAGCAATCAAAGTCTTAGCCTCTGACGAAGAAACGACCAGCGCTGCAGTCGAACGCTTCTTGCGCGAAGGTCGCGTAGTCGCGTCACTGCAAAGCGATCACGTTGTACGAATTTATGATGTTGGTCGGCTTGATTCTGGCGTGCCGTTCATGGTTATGGAGTTACTCCGTGGACATGACCTCAGTACGTACATATCAACGTCAGGAGCCATTGGCGCGGAACAGGCCGTGGACTGGATACTGCAAGCAATCAGCGCTATCGTTGAAGCGCATGAACACGGCATAGTGCATCGCGACCTGAAACCGGCGAATCTATTCCTGACTCAGCGCAGCGATGGATCAGACTGTGTGAAAGTCTTGGACTTCGGCATATCCAAGCGCATTGCTGTACAAGATCCAGCTCAGTATAAAGGAGATTTGACGGCCACGCGACAGGTGGTCGGTTCTCCCGCGTATATGTCACCAGAACAAGTTCGCAATGCCCGAGATATCGATCATCGAGTCGATATTTGGGCATTGGGTATGACACTATACGAATTGCTAACGGGTCATACGGCATTTGAGGCAGAGACGTTTCCGGCCGTTTGCGCGGCAATCGTCACTGATACGCCCCCACCGTTACGCGCATTCGTGCCCGAAATACCCCAAGGATTGCAGCAAATTGTCCTAAGGTGTCTTGAGAAAGACCCCAACAAGCGGTTTGCTTCCGTCACCGCATTGGCCAACGCGTTACGCCCATTCGGCTCGCCAAATGCCGCGAGTACCGGTCGCGCGTTGCTTCCCGGGTCCGGCACACTCGAAGTGAGTCAATCCGGCGCGGATTCCAGCACACTGATTTCCTCGCAGACACCAAGTGGCCGTCGCTCTATTGCCTCATCGAACGCAACTAGCGGCGACGGTATAAAGCCTGATCGCACTTTGAATTCAGTAGGCCTTGAAGCCGAACCGCGTGCGGGACGCAGCGTAGTATCCTTGCCGAAACACGTAGTTCGTCGATTCGCGTGGCTGCTTCTCGCCCTAGGGGGTTTTATGACTGGCGCAATCTGGAAATTGAGGGCTACCCGCCTTCGCACGCAAGAGATTTCAATAAAGGCAGCGGGAAGTTCCGGCCAAGTTGAAGACAAGGGGCGCTTCTCGATAGTTTTTGACTCGGTGCCGTCCGGAGCCGAAGTGTGGGACGGATCAGTGTTGCTTGGTAGTACTCCGTTTACGTTTTCGGTCGAGCGCTTTAGCGTGAAATCGTCACCCAGAAAATTCGTATTTCAAAAGGTGGGCTTCGAACCCTTTGTTGCATTCCAAAGCGACACTGTTCACGATAGCTTAATCACTGCTAGACTCACTGCATCCGCAGTTGTTGTGTCCACCACGGCCCCGAGTCCGTCCACATTGCAGAAAAAGACCACGCGAATTGGGGTGCCATCAAAACCGGAATCCGCAGGTACAGTCGGCGCTCCCTCCACCGGTGCTCAGATCGCACCGTCTGACATACGGCCCCAGCGTTAGCAATGTGCCACCTGAGCGCCGACGAGGTTCCGCAGACTGACGCTAATTAAGGGTTTGGGACCAAAACTGTGAACGGATTCCCGGGCTCTCGGATAGCATGTGGGCAGCTAATCATGCGGCATCGTTCATTTGGCACAATACTTCTGTTGATAATACTTCAAGCTGGGCCTGCCATTGCGGATGACCTTGCCGACGAAGCCGATCTGCAATTCGAGCTAGGCACAATTTCATATCATCGAGGTGAGTATCGCGCAGCGCTGGAACATTTCCTGGCATCCAACCGATTAGTACCGAATGCCAATGTTGTTTTTAATGTTGCGCGAACCTACGAACGCCTTAGCCAATATCCTGAAGCCTATCGTGCTTATGATTCCGCACTATACGCTGAGACAGATGCCCAGGCTCGAATCACGATTCAGCGGGAACTTAATCGTATCCGCCCTCAAGTTGCGCTGCTCGAAGTTGTCACTGATCCACCAGGAGCGACCATCTATCTCAATCGCAAGGATCTTGGGCCTCGAGGCACCACTCCCCGAGTTCTGGCAGTGAAGCCCGGTAACTATCGCGTGATCGTAGAGTTGGCGGGCCATCACCCATCCGTGTCGGAGTCCACCATTGCAACCAAAGGAAATACGGCAAGAATAACCGTGAATCTTAGCCCGTTGCGCGGTCGGGTACACATTTCAGGCGACCCCGCGGTCGCCGCACACGTTGGTTCAGCGGATTCCAAGGTTGCATGTGCCTTGCCCTGCGAGCTTAGCTTGCCGGTAGGAGAGCAAAAACTCGGTTTTACGCGGCCGGGATTTGCCCCGACGGAGATTACCGTCAACGTCGACTTTGAACGTGTCCGGGAGCTACAGCCAAATCTTGCGCCTCTGGTAGGCAGCCTAGTTGTCCGCACGGATGAACCAGGAGCCCTTGTCGAGGTAGATGGCAGAATTGTCGGATTTTCACCCAGCCTGACGACTGTAAGTGCAGGCTCGCACCAAGTAAATATTTCCTTAGCGGGCTATCGGAACGTGAAAAAGGACGTTGCTATCGAGAGCAATCGCGAAACGCGACTCGATGTGGAATTGACTAGCGATGATGCCGTTATTGCGGCCTCGCGTCGAACTCAGTCAGCCGATGATGCGCCCAGCAGCGTTAGTCTAGTTAGCAGCAATGAAATTGCAGGCCTAGCATACCCAACGCTGGCGGAGGCTCTGAAAGGCAGGCCCGGCGTATATTTTTCAGACGACCGCGCCTACGTAAGCATTGGCATTCGAGGCCTGGGACGCCTAGGCAGTTACGGCAACCGAGTGCTGGTACTCCAGGACGGAATGGCAACCAATGATAATTGGATTGGTTCGGCGTACATCGGCTACGACTCCATGACGGATCTGGGAGATGTCGATCGTATCGAATTGGTGCGAGGTCCGGGCTCGGTTGTGTACGGAACATCCGCATTCTCCGGAGTGGTCAATGTGGTTACCCGCGGCGTCACGCGAAATTCGGTCGAAACCTCGGTTAACACGAGTTATGCGAGTGTGTCACGGTTTCGTACGCGTGGTGACTTTATTCTAGGCCGCAACGCCACGCTGTGGACGAGTGTATCGGCAGCTAGCAGTCAAGGTTTTGACTACTTCATTCCAGAATACTCCAACGTGACACCCCCGAATGGAACTCCCGGTGTGGCCAGCGGTGTGGACGGCTTCCATACGGGGACATTGCGAGGTCGCCTTGAGTGGAAATGGTTCACAGCCTCGTGGTTCTTGCACAATCAAGCCAAACAATACCCCGGCGCACAATTCGAAACTATCTTCGGGGATCCTCGCTCCCAACAGCGTGATACTCGCGGTTTTCTTGAGCTAAAGGCAGAGCCTTCAATTTCACAAACATTATCATTTTTGTCCCGCTCTTACCTCAATCGGTACATCTTTTCCGGACAATATCCCCATGACCCGGAAAACGGTGGCTTTGAGGTTGACACATACCATGGTCATTGGGTCGGCACTGAGCAACGCGTCACGTACCAACTCACCCCGAGAACAACGTTGGCTTGGGGGGGCGAGTTTCAATGGCACTTTGATGTAACCGAAGCCACGCACACCAATGAGGGCTACGTCCTTTATGATGTGGGCGAAAAATCCAAGCCATTTACTGTAGCTGCCACATACGTATCACTGGATGGCGAGATTGCATCGAAGACTCGCGTATCATTAGGCACACGACTCGATCATTATTCAACGTTTGGCAGCTCCGTGAATCCGCGTCTTGCGGTAATAGTGAAACCTTGGAATAGCGGCAACTTCAAGTTCATTACGGGTCGCGCATTCAGAGCGCCCAGCGTCTATGAACTCTACTACAACGATGGAGGAGAAACTCAAGTAGCCAACCCCCTTCTCAAACCAGAAGTGATCTATTCTGCGGAGGTCGAGTATAGCCACCGAATTTCGCCGACGGTCGTAGCTACAATATCGAGCTGGGGTAACACTGTCCGCGGCCTGATTGATACGCAGGCTACCTCGCTACCAGGCAACCCGTCGCAATTCGTCAATACGGCTTTGCCGGTGGTTGTCTTCGGTACAGACGTATCAATTCGGCGTGATTGGCGCCAAGGTTGGATGATTGAGGCCAACTACGGATTGGAACGCTCAACCTTCCTGAAAAGCCAATCAATATCAGATCTCGTAACCCTAAATCAAACCACTGACGGCCAGCATGTCTCCAATGTACCGACGCAAAATATCGCACTTCGCACATTTGCACCTATCTTGGATCGACGCTTACTGCTAGGAACTCGCTGGACATATATTGATCGACGTTGGACCCGTTACGATCCGATTAATGCGGAAGCGCAGCAGCAAACCAATGCAGCCATTCTGTGGGACATCGTGTTGTCAGGGCACGAAGAACGATCGGGAATTGGATATTATGCCGGAGTATACAACCTATTTGACTGGCATTATTCCCTTCCGGTTGGTTTTGAGTTCAAACAACTCACAATGCCGCAGCTGGGGCGGTCGGTGGTAGCAGGCCTTAGCTGGAGCCGGTGAAAGCGGGAAACGGAGTACGTCGGTGTGCAGAAATTATTTGGTGCGACAGGCCATAATGTCACCGGGACTTGCATAAATAGACATTCGGATTATGCGGACTAGCGCTCCATAACGTTGAACGCCGCATCATGATCCTTTCCGCCCGTAACGATCCCTATAAAGCACTGCGATATCCTGATTTCCGATTGCTCCTCGTAGGTACCACTATGGCAACCATGGCCGCGCAAATGCAAAGTCTGGTTTTGGGGTGGCAGGTCTACGAACGCACGCATGACCCGATGTCACTCGGTTGGATAGGTTTGTCTGAGGCAATCCCTTTTCTAGGCTTGTCGTTACCGGGCGGTTGGGCCGCTGATCGCTGGGATCGTCGCATTTTGTCGATAGGTGCCACCTCGGTGTCGCTGCTTGGAGCGGCGCTATTGGCGCTAATCTCTCGCTCATCAAACAACTTAATTGCTTGGCCCTTTTACGCCATTCAATCCTTGGCGGGGCTTTCGCGCGCGCTTTCACGACCCGCTTCACAAGCTCTGGGCACCGAGTTGATTCCCCGAGACACTTACGAAAATGCCGCCACGTGGCGCAGCTCATGCTTCCATTTTTCGATGGTTGTGGGGCCTGCTATTGGTGGAACGCTTTTCGCTTGGGGTGGTGCAAGCTTAGCCTATGAAGTTGTTGCCCTGCTGCTCACGGCTGCACTCGTTGCCATATATCGAGTCCGTGACCCGAAGATCCAGCCCAAGGTCATATCGAGCAGATCTGCTGGGTTGGTTGCCGGCGTACAGTTCGTATTCTCAAATCGCTTGATCCTGTCAGCATTATCACTGGATCTTTTCGCCGTCTTGTTTGGAGGCGCGATCGCGTTATTACCCGCATTCGCACACGATATTTTACGCATTGGGCCGGCTGGACTCGGGCTAATGCGCACGGCTCCTGCTGTCGGTGCCATCATTATGGCGGTTCTAATTGCGCATCGTCGCCCAAGTGAGCGCGCAGGTCAAACTTTGCTGTGGTCGGTCGCCGCCTTTGGAACAACTTGGATCTTATTTGCTTGCTCACACAGCCTGCTGTTGTCGTTGTTGTTATTGGCTCTCAGTGGTGCTTTTGACAATGTGAGCGTGATTTTGCGCGCGACTTTGGTTCAAACGCAGACGCCCCCGCATATGATGGGGCGTGTTCAAGCTGTAAATGGTTTCTTTATAGGCAGCAGCAATGAAATAGGGGCGTTCGAATCGGGACTGGCTGCGCGTGTTTTGGGCATTGTACCAAGCGTCATATTCGGAGGATGCATGACATTGGCGGTGGTTGCATTCGTGGCAAAAATGATGCCCGAACTACGGCGGCTGCGGCGAATCACCAGCTCATAATGAACGGGAGGTCTTTGCGGCGGCAATAGCTGAGTCCAGCGCTGACGGGTTAAATCCCACGACTAATCGGCCGTTGATGTCCGTAACTGGAATTGACGATGTTGGCGAAACGTGGGCGCGCGCGAACTTGGACTGGAGCTCAGCCTGAATCGTGCCACTTTTATCGACATCCTTCTCCACGTATTTCACGCCTTTAGTTGAGAGGTAATGGGCGGTTTCGTGGCAAGCCTTGCACCACTCTGCTCCATAGATGACAGCCACAACATCAGCGGTACTTTTGCCCGCGTCCGGTACTGTCGCCGCTGGAACGTCAATGGCTTCCAGGCGTGACTTTCGGTGGCTTGCCCCTAATTCTTCCCACGCGCCACGTGGAATTGAGTGTACGGGATAGCCGTCTTTAGCATCTTTTTGGCGCAGATCCGCCACGAAAACCTGTTCAGGATCTACGGTATCCTTGGCCGTGAAAACCACGCGTACGTGTTCCTTGTTTGCGTCCTTGATATCCGATATCGATTGCGTGACGTGAAAATCGCCCGCATCGTCAATCCAAGTTAGGAGTACATCCTTGGTTGTATCCGTCAATTCGATCTGAGGTTGGGCAGCAACCCCTGGTGAGTTCTCTTTGGGTTTTTGACGGCACGCGAAGGAAAACAGAAACGCTAACACGATCAGCCAATTCCTGAAAACACTTCGAGAATGCAATCCAGCTCGCACGCTCGTGAGTGAGAAGTCAACTAGTCGCCGGCTATTCAAGGTTCCGCCGGCGGACGTACTGAGCCGTTGGCAAGGTGGGTTCGACCACGACCAGCGACAACTCGAAAAGATTCTAGAATTCCTATGCCGACATATACGCTCAACAACCATACCAATACCAAATGAACGCTAAAGTGCCTCCATACGAATACACTTGAACCAACCGCGAACGAGACGAGCAAAATCGTCGAGGTATTGAGCTTGAAATCCTTAAAGGAACGGAACGGAACCGTAGATACCATCAACAAACTCAACAGCAACGTTAGTCCCAATGCAATCTGCGCAAACGGCTCATCGGCAATCTCGGATGTAGCTCGTGGTCGGGCAACCACCAACGCGATCAGCCCGGCCGCCGCAGGCGGGATCGGAAGCCCTACAGTTGTTCTGCCCGGTTTGCTCTTTTCTCCCGAGGCGCTGGTTGACATGACATTGAAACGAGCCAACCGAATGACGCCGCAAGCCACAAATACAAATGACGTCAACAATCCCGCGACGGGGAATCGATTCAGAGCTGACTTGTAAATGAGCAGCGCAGGCGCCACCCCGAATGAAATGACGTCTGCCAAAGAGTCCAGCTGCAATCCGAAGCTACTCTGGGTACGGGTGAGACGCGCAACTCGACCGTCGAGCAGGTCAAATAACATGGCAAACAACAGTAAGACCGCGGCTCTGCCTCTGGCGTCCGCACCGAGCGTGGCCTGAGCCAAGATCAGAATCGCGTTATACCCGCAGAAAACGCTAGCCAAAGTCACCATATTGGGCAACAAGAAGAGCGTTCTCTTCAGGTTAATACGGCGCTTCGGCCGGATTCGACGCACGCGAATGGACGCCACATTTATGAGGCTACCCTGACCCCGCGATGTCGTCCAGTTGCCAGGAAGCCGATTATTGAATATCCGGCCGACGTAGCTAGTTTCCGAAGAAATATTCAGAACCCTTGAAAAATACTCAACAAAAGACCACGCGCAGGGTCGGTCCCCGGCGCGCCACGGGACAAGACAATCCCGGAAAAGAGCAGAGACCTGTGCGTTTCTGCGAGCAATTAACCGAAGGTACCGTGAGAAATAGAACAACAATAAATCAGCCAAAACCCCGAAAATTCACGGCGAAACGCATTTTTCGCCGAGAACTAGCTAAAGGGCATTTCACGATATTCGGAAGCATCCGGCAAACGGTAGGCACATTGGCAGGTGTGCAGGTGTAAGTGTGAACTTGAGACTTAGAAGAAGTAGTTTGCCTCGGTCCCTCGGCCCGGCATACGATCGGGCACCCATGCGATTCGGAAGTTGGCTAGCTCTGTTGGTAATTGCCCAAGGCTGCGCGGGCCAATCCGGCGCCACCGACCGCCAAATTCGCGAACACGAGGAACGGATTAAGCGACTTTCAGCCAATTGTGACCGATTGGAAGAGCGCATTTTAGCGCTTGAAGCTGTGATTCGGTCTGGAATTAGCACCGATCATCGACCACCAGCTGCTAGCGCAGAAAGGCCCGATTTGCCCGTCGTGAGAGTAGTACCCAACGGACAAAAAGCCGAATCGTCCTCGAATGCCGAGTCGCCAAACGAAGGGGTCGTCGAAGACACGCGAAGACTCACGATTGTAGGTGAAGGCTCGCGTGTAGAAGCGCGTACGCCCAATGAGAACAATGCGCCTGTGAGGCAAACGGTTCAATCCAAATCGCGTGCATCTAAAGGAAATCAAGGTACTTTTTCGCCTGCGTCAACTGATGGTGCGCCCCAATGACCGTTCGAGTTCATCTTGTAACCTGCGCTGTCTATTCGCTCATTTCACGCTCATTTCAACCATTGCGCTCGCACAACCAACCGTTCCCTCGCCAACTCCTGGCGACGGAGCGGCCGCGCCCGTCTTGCCGAGCGGTGCAGCCGCAGGAACCAATGCTTCCACATCGGCCGTGTACGTTCCGCCATTCGGCATGCCTTCGTTCGGGCAAGATCCCAATGCTCACTTGCCATCGAGTTCCCGGCCATCGTCCGACACGAGTTCGGCGGCGGATACATTTGATTTGGGACAACCAGACAACGGGGAGGGCGTTGTACGTGGAAGCAAAGGCTCAATTGCAATTACGGGACAGGGTCGAGCCGCTGCGATGTACGTTCCCGAAGTGTACCTAGTGAAGCGCGGCGATACCTTGTGGGACATCAGCGATCATTACTTTGAGAATCCTTGGCAATGGCCGAAGTTGTGGAGCTACAACCCCGATATTCGAAATCCAAACTGGATTTACCCCGGGGATCAGTTACGTCTAAGCCGAGGAAGCAATGCGCAGGTTGGCGACTCGGGTCGTGGTAAAGGTCTTGTAGGTCAATCAGGCTCATTGCATCGGGCGGCGAAATAAGCCGGGTGCACATAGTCCCGTATCGCCAGATACGCTATTTTTGCGCGATGAAGCGTATATTGGAGATCCCAGTAAGGACACATGGGGTGAGGTTATTGGTGCTCGCGAGGAGCAAATGTTGCTTAGCCGCGGCAACCACGTTTATATCGACATGCGCGCCGGCATTCGAGCCAAAGATTGGGCAAGAGATCACTCTATTTGAATCATTGAGGAAACCAGAACCTGTTGATGGCGCGCGAATGCCGCCTGGGGAAATTGTACGAATCAAGGGAACCGTCAAGATTACTGATTTTGATCCAAAACGGAAAATTGCGTCGGCGGAAATCATTGAAGCTGTTGACGCAATTGAGCGTGGAGCGAAAATCGGTGATGTGGAGCGTCGTTACCGAATCGTCCCACCCACGACGAGTGCCAAGACCGTCTGGGCGCACGTGCTCACCAGCGTGCATCCACATGTCTATATGGGCCAGAATCAGCTAGTATTCATCGATCGCGGCAGCGAAGACGGACTGGCAATTGGTAATCGATTGCTCGTGATTCGACGTGGTGACAGCTGGCGAAAGTCGCTGATGACGTCGACTCGTTCGGCGCGTGACAGTATTCGTATCGACTCACCGAAACCTGCGGAAGTACGGACGACTTCATTGCGCCGAGATGAAAAGGACTTCCCCGAAGAAATTATCGGTGAGCTCCGGATCCTGCAAGTATCACGCTATAGTGCATCCGCGTTTGTTGCCGAATCCCAAAAGGAAATAGTGGTCGGAGATCGCGCGGTGGCGCGCGAAGGGTACTAGACTGACGGTTCACTTTAATCCAAAGCAGTAGCTATGGCTCCCAATCGCGTGTTCTTTCCGCAACGAGCCCTGGACCAATGGCTCGCAGAAGCGAAAATCGACTTTTCCGCCAGAGAATTAGTTATCAAGGCGGAGAACAGGCGATATCATGTGGTCGAGGCCGTCCGCGTTCTGCAGGAGGTGAGTGGAACGGAAGACGTGTTTGACTTGGTCGGGAGGGTGAAAAGTGTCAATTATCTCACCGAGCTGGGAGCTGAAATCCTCGAGACTTCCATGATTTTGGGGGAAAATGCCTACGAAGTCGTGCCTGGATTTTTAGGTTCACCTGTCGGAACGTTCACCGAGCACCGCGCAGTAACCCCGGCATTGCGTGACGATCCACTCCCGAAGAGCGAAGAAGCCTTGCTGGCACAGTATTTGATGCAAACACTTGATTGACCGAGCGCGGCCAATGAGCGTCCTTGATACAATCTTGTTGCTGGCAGTAATCGCCTACGCGATAGCTGCCACCGCATACTATTTGGCAGTTGCGCGACGCTCAACAGGTCCCGAGTCTTTGAGAGTTGCAAGGCTTGCGATGCTGGCAGGTGTTTTGTTGCACCTACTGAGTATCGTAACAGGGAGCATCAGAACACACACTTGTCCGGTAACGTCGGTTCAATTTGCGGTTAGTCTGACCGGACTCGTAACGGTCGGCATTTTTCTGACATTGGCCAGCAAAGTTAGAATTGAGCCCTTGGGCGCCTTGGTCGCGCCGCTCGGCCTGGTTGCCCTCATTTCGGCGCAATTTATGCACCGCGGCAAGGTAATTCCGCAACTGCCAAAACTCTGGCTAGCCATCCACATTACATCCAACGTCGTGGGCGTGGGTCTATTTGTGCTGTCTGCGGGAGTCGGCGCGGCCTACTTGATCCAGGCATCACGCCTGAAGCTGAAACGGGCAGACGCGGGGGAACGTCAATTACCGGGACTGCTTCCCCTTGAAACCCTTATGCGACGGTTACTCCTCATAGGATTCGTACCTCTTTCATTGGGAGTTACTACTGGAGCCGCCTTTGCAAATCGTCTCCGTTTCGGCAATGTTGACGCTATGCGAATTGGCCTATCCTACGGAGTTTGGTTACTCGCCGGATCGATGATTGTAGTGGGGCCATTGGCGGGTTGGCGAGGCCGCAAAATTGCCTGGGGGAATATTACAGGTGCCGTCGTAAGTCTCCTCGTCGTAGTGCTTTATGTGTTCACCCCTGCATTCATTGGAGTGAGGTAGTGATTGCGGTAGTTGGTCTATCGCACCGTACCGCGCCGATAGCTTTGCGGGAACGCACAGCATTTGATGCGCCGAGCACCATCGAATTACTTATTCAGGCGCGTAACTATCAAAACGTGGCTGAACTCATGGTGTTGTCCACTTGCAATCGAACCGAACTGGTTGCAGCCTGTGACTCCCAAACTCCGTTGGATTCGCTTACGGATGAACTTCGCGCCATGATTGTTGGTCGAGTACCGGAGACTGACGGCCACTTGTATCTTCACGGGGGGAAAGCAGCAGTTCGACATATATTCCGTGTCGTTTCTTCACTTGATTCTCTAGTGGTCGGTGAACCGCAGATACTCGGCCAATTTAAGGACGCGTTTGAGCTGGCACGTCAGCATGGTACGGTTGGAAATCATTTGCACCGCGTTGTGTCGCGTGCGCTGCGCACGGCTAAACGAGTGCGTCACGAAACGCAAGTCGGTTCCGGCCAGGTTTCGGTGCCAACCGTGGCACTCGACTTGGCAAAACAGATATTTGGAGAAATGTCAGGACACACGGTCGTCCTGTTGGGCACCGGGGAGATGGGAGAATTGGTTGCGCGACTCCTGCAACAGTCCGGTGCTCGGCTAGTAATTGTGGGGCGAAACGCCTTGCGTGTGGGTGAACTACAAAATCGCTATCAAGCCGAAGGGCGAGCATTCGACGCGCTGGAGGCATCGCTGAGCGAAGCCGATGTTGTCGTGACGAGTACCAGCGCTCCCAGTCCCATCGTCGATCGATTGCTAATCAAAAGGGTAATGCGCAAGCGGCGTGGCCGTGATCTCTTCTTCGTTGATGTTGCTGTCCCTCGCGATGTAAATCCCGACGTTGATACGCTAGACGGAGTCTATCGCTACGATGTTGACGACCTGGCAGCAGTTGTGTCTCGCTCGCATGGATCGCGCGAAAAGGAGGCCGAGCGGGCCGAGCGCATCGTCAATGAGGAGGTAGCACGCTTTGAGCGCTGGGTGGAAGCAGAGCAAGTTACGCCGTTTGTTCGCACATTACGTCAACATATCGGTAGAACTTTGCACCAGGAACTGGGTCGAAGTTTAAGGAGTCGGCTAAAACACTTGGATGATACCGAAAGACTGCATTTGGAGCGCATGATCGACGCTGCGGTCAACAAGCTGATGCATGATCCCACTATGCAGCTTCGAAAATGGGCGTCAGCAGAACCCCGATGAGTTAGAGCAGGCTACCGCTATTCTTGATGAATTATTTGGGCTTTCCCGGGCAAGTGAAGATGCAAGCTCAGATACGGCGGAGCAAGCCGAACCGGATGAAAACTCGTCTCCCGAATCCGTTGTCAAGGAACACCTTGCATGAAAAGGCGCTCGCTTACCGTTGCCACACGCAAAAGTCAATTGGCGCTCGTCCAAACCCGCGCCTATGTTCAATCACTAATTTCTATATTCCCCGAGTTAGTTTTCGAAGAACTTCAAGTAACGACTACGGGTGATCGAATTTTAGACAAGAGTTTAGCCGACATTGGAGGCAAGGGTCTTTTCATAAAGGAAATCGAGGAAGCACTTCTTCAGGGCCAAGCTGATATCGCAGTTCACTCGATGAAGGACCTACCAGCAGACTTGCCCCCCGGCCTCGCTGTCGCCTGCGTCCCCGCACGTCAGGATGCCCGCGACGCATTCATTTCGCGCCGGTCTTCGCGACTGGCAGAGCTCCCCGCTGGAAGCCTCGTTGGAACTTCGTCGCTGAGGCGTGCCGTCCAATTGAGGATCTCGCGCAGTGACCTCGAAATTGTGCCGTTACGCGGCAATGTGGACACCCGTTTACGTCGCAGTGACGAGGGAGCCATAGACGCGGTCATTTTGGCTTGTGCCGGGTTGGTCCGGCTGGGTTGGGCTGACCGCATCACGGAACGCTTGGCACCGCCGGAATGCCTACCCGCGGTAGGCCAAGGCGCTTTGGCCATTGAATGCCGCGAAAACGATGAATTTGTCCGGAGGCTGTTGGGCGAGCTGAATCATTTGGATACTGCCATAGCTGTGGCCGCCGAACGAGGTGTTATGAGGTCCACCGGGGGTAATTGCCACGTTCCCCTGGCAGCCTACGCCCAGCGACTGGGTGACGGTCTTTGGTTGCGTGGGCTATTGGCGGACCCCAATGGCAGGCAGGTTCGGCGAGCCGAGACGAAGGTCCCCTGGCCAGGCAGTGAAGCTGAAGCAGCAAGAATTGGCGAGCAACTCGGACTGGAACTAAAAGCCGTGTTAGACTGCCCCCATGCAGACGCGTAAGATTAAGATTTTGGCCGGTGTCGTGGCTCTGATGTTGCCTTGCGTGACGTTGGTTGCCTGTGGTCATGGGAAGTCCGCCAACTCTGCCGATAAGGCGAGTCATGAGATGCCTGAAGGTGCGGAATGGAAGGGCGTCTACTACAGCCAGATCTACGGCAATTTACATGTCGTGGAGGACGGCGGCTCGATTAAGGGCAACTGGCGTACGGCCGCCGGCGAGGCCTGGGGCGAGCTTCACGGAAAAGCCGACGGGAATATTCTACATTACGAGTGGACTGAGCATCGAATTGGCATGGTGGGACCGTCCGCTGATCAACATGGAAAAGGCTATTTCGTTTACAAAAGGCCCGCAAATAAGGGTTCCAAGGATCCCGACGAAATCCACGGTCAATGGGGTTTGGGCGAAAACGATTCGGGCAATAAGTGGGATGCGATCAAGCAGACTAACATGGAGCCTGATCCGAAAAGTGTAATGCCGGACGAAGTCGAGCGTGGGCAAGGTGTCTCTGGTGGCGGCTGGGACGAGTCGGGCTCCAGCGCTTCCGACAAGGGAAAAAGCGACGATTCGGATAAGTAATTCCGGATAATGCAGCAATTTCACTGCCGCAATTCGATCAGTTGCTGCCGCTGGGGTTGGGGACTCCATCAATTGATGCTCATCTCGGAACAAGATTCGAGTTCCGCTATCATGAACTCCACGTGAGCGATCCCGTTTGCGAAGTACTCGCCGGGTCGAGCTTGGCGTATCAAGCGAGAATCCGGAGTGACACGGTACGTACCTGGTATTCGAGTCTCCAATTGTTCTATGCAATTGATCTTGATGGGAGTATCCGAACGCAGACTAAGGTTGACAGTGCCTGAACGGGCATCGCAACCGAGTACCTTGAGCAGACGCAACGCGGTTTTCAACCGCATCAGCGCAATTAGATGACGCGCCGCGGGCGGTAGCCGTCCAAATCGATCTTCCATTTCAAGCGCGGTTTCATCGACCGAGGACGGCACTTACGGCCGCGGCAAGTTGTTTGTAAAACGCCAGACGTATGCCAACATCCGCCACATAATCTTCAGGAATTAGCGCTTCTACGTCCACCGTAAGATCGGGTTCCACATCGTGTACAACTATCTTGCCTTGCGCTTCATTGGTGGCGTCTTCCAGCAATTGACAAAACAGCTCAAATCCGACGCTTGCTACGAAGCCGCTTTGTTCAGCTCCCAAGAGATCACCGGCGCCACGCTGCTGCATGTCCAGCGCAGCCACGCGCATTCCCATTCCAAGTTCAGTGAATCGTTCAATAGTTTCCAGGCGCGTACTCGCCTGTGGGTCAAGTTCGCTCAGGTTAGGAACAAGCAAATAGCAGTAGGCGCGCTCCGCGGATCGCCCAATTCGCCCACGCAGCTGATATAGCTGCGCTAGTCCGAATAGTTCAGCGCGATCAATAAACATGGTGTTAGCTCGCGGAATGTCGAGGCCGCTTTCCACGATTGCGGTGCTTACCAGAACATCGTACTGTCCCGACACGAATTGCAGCATGGTTCTTTCAAGCAACTCCGGTCGCATTTGACCGTGGGCTACCGCAATGCGTGCTTCGGGCACCCAGGACTTGAGTCGCAGCGCACGATCGTCCAGCCCGATGATTCTATTGTATACATAAAATACCTGGCCCCCCCGAGACAGTTCCCGTCTCACTGCTTCTATCAACAGTTCCGGATCAAATCGGCGCGATGATCGTGCGAATGGGCCGGCGATCGATGGTGGAGTTTCGACCACCGACATTTCACGCAAACCTCCAATGGCCATCTGCAGAGTCCGAGGTATCGGAGTTGCACTGAGCGTCAAGACATCAACCGCCTTACGCAACTGTTTGATGCGTTCCTTATGCGACACGCCAAAGCGCTGCTCCTCGTCGATCACCAGTAGCCCGAGGTTTTTGAAGTGAACGTCTTTCGACAATAGGCGGTGCGTGCCAATCACAACATCAACCGTTCCGCGCTTGAGATCGTCGAGTGTGCGCGATACATCCGAGGCCTTTACCAAGCGACTGAGCGCCCGCACTTCCAATCCAAATTCAGACAGTCGATCACGAAATGTCAAGAAGTGCTGCTGCGCCAATACAGTCGTGGGGCAAAGCACTGCTACCTGGCGCGCGGCCATTGCCATTCGAAACGAGACACGAAGTGCAACTTCAGTTTTGCCGAAACCAACGTCGCCACAGACCAGTCGGTCCATGACTTTGTCTGACTCGAGATCAGCGAGCACATCCGCAATCGCTGTCGCCTGGTCCGGTGTCTCCTCGAAAGGGAAAGTCGCTTCAAATGTTGCATAATCGTCGTCGGCTGGGGAGAGCGGAATCTTTCTTATGGCAAGGCGCTCTGAGTAAAGATGCAACAATTCGTCTGCCAGTTGACGTAGGCGGCGCTGCACCTTAGCTTTCGTTTTCGCGAAGCTCAGCCCCCCCAGGCGATCAAGTTTCGGCTGGGCGTCAGCCGCTGAATGCTTCTGTACCTGATTCAGGCGATAAACCGGCAAAAATAGCCTTCCGCCATCGTATTCGACGACAATCAAATCGACGGGAACCCCGTCAATCTGCCGTCGCTCCAAACCCACGTATCGTCCAATCCCGTGCTCCTCGTGAACCACGAAATCCCCGGGGCAAAGTGACCTCAAGTCCAGCGGTGTGCTTCTTGTCGAACGCTTTTGCTTTTTGCTAGTGTGCGCGCGATGCGCAAAAATCTCCTCTTCGGTAACAAATACTTGACGCTCCAGTGGAAGAACGACTCCGCGAGCCAGCCGCCCCAGCGTAAGACTCAAACCCGGCAAAGCTTGAGCCGCTACCAAGTGATCAGCAGCAAATCCGCGGTGGCTGAGCAGGGCCGACATGCGGTCAACTTGGGACGTCGAGCGCGCCGCAATGACGATGCTAAAATCTGCTTTTTGCCAATTCTGAATTTGCCTAACTAGTTGCTCAATGCTCCCCGACCGACCGCGTCCTGAAATTGAATTTGCCTCGGATTTGAAAAGGTTATCAAGAGCCGTGGTTGCGATCGAAGGGGTTCCTTCGGGGCTACACTCGAGATGAGCCAATGCGATAGGATCAGATTTTCCCGCTTGGCCGCTGTGCAGCAGTGCAACCACACGGTGGGACGACAATAGGTCGACCCAAGTGGAGGCGTCCACCATCCAGGCATCGAGCCCAAAATGGGGCTGGGCATTGCGAGCTTGCTCGGCATTTTTTAGTTGGTCAATTTCCTGATAGAAAGCCTGCAGGCAACTAGGCACGTTCTCGAAAACCACGCAGGCTTCAGTTGGAAAATGATCCAAGAGTGGGACCAAATCGCAGTATGCAGGCAAAAATCCTTGCGACCCAAAAAACGCCCGCCCAGTTGCCACTTCTTCGGCGAGGTGACGTGCGCGGGAGCTGGGCCAGTTAATCGAGTCGCAAAGTGCACGCACGCTGAGCCGCACCTTCGCGTCAGTTTCGGGTGAAGCGATGTTGGCGCGTGCGGGAAGGATTTGGCAACTGCTTTGCGCTTCACTGGTGCGCTGATCTTCAGGGCTAAATCTTCTGATGCGGACTAAGCAATCACCTTCGAGTTCGAGACGCAAGGGCGTGCTAGCTTCGGGCGACCAAACATCGACAATTGCGCCTCGAACTGCAAATGTTCCAGGATCCTCGACGACCGGCACCCGCAAATAGCCAGCGCTAGCCCAATTATTCGTCAGCGTATCGCGGTCGATCGCCTGATTGACGTGTAAATGACAGCTTGCTTCTCGGACTAGCTGCATGGGAACCACGCGTCGGGCCAAAGCCATTGCCGGGACAATGAATAGGTGAGGCGGATTGGGCCCCGCGAGCCGCCCCAAACTTGCCATTTGCGCCATCAATGCGTTGCGATCGGAATGAAATTCGCTAAAGGGTCCTTCCTCACTGGGTAGCATTACGCAGGCTGCATCACTCGTGGGCGAATCTAGTCCGAAATATTCGAAGTAGAATCGCGCATCGGCCAGAGCGGCTGCGGCCTGCTCGAAGTCAGCGACGACGTAGAGTATCGGCGATGTTACATGCATGGCCAACTTGGCCGCGAGCAAGACCCCTGCCGAACCCGCGACTTCTGTTGCCGTATAGACGCCACTTGTCTCCCGCGTGACGCGCAACACAAAATCATCAATCCGACATAAGGGTCGATCATGCGGCAACGGCCAGAACTCACCATCCTTCGGACGGGAATTATCGTGGGACAACATCGTCCTCAAGATTGCCGGATTGTTGCATTGTCCAAATCAAATGATTGCGTGCACGTATTGCATAGTCACCCTGCGGATGCGCTTGCAGGTGTCGAGTGAAACTCGCTGCCGCAAAATCATATTGACCTTCCTGCGCAAATAGCACACCGCGGGCGTAATCAATGGGATAATTTGGGTCGAGAACGGCGTAGCGTTGTATGATTTTCTGGCGGGTTCGAAAGCTTGAACTGTCGAGATTAAGATGGGAGTAAAAGAAACGCAATTCTACAATTTCGAGTTCGCGATCTAAACGATATGGCTGCAAGTTGCGTGAAACCGGCCAAAGACGTCCACCGAAGGAGTGCTAGCGTCCAACGTTCATCTTCGGATATGCTCAAATGGCCAGCAATCCACCAGTGGTTGTTCTGGGCTAGGCGCACAAAGTCACCGCCAAGCTCGACTAAATCGTCATTGACCTTCCCGGTGGATTCCCAGAGCCCCAGGGCTTTCACGAACATCTCGGCCTGTACGGCTCGGAGCGTCAAAAGCGCCTCGTCTCCCGATTGACTCCGAGCTAGGCGAGTGATGCGTTGCCAGCCTTGCGCCTGGGAATCATCGAGTGGCTGTGGTCCCTCATATTGCGTGCGTCCTAGGCGCCGATAGGCCTCTCCAACTTCGCGCACCGCGAAGCTCAGCGGTTGGGCCCACGCACTTTCAGCGCGGTGAGCCAGCTGACGCAGAGCTGCGTCCAAAGCCCGTCGATGTACGACCGGTTGAGGTACGGTCACAGGTTTCGTTGCACGAGGAACAGCCAACAGGGCTGCCACCATTGCCACGCCTACCGAGGGGATGGCGAGCGTCCAACCACGAAGCCAAACGGGAGCTGCGCGTTGACGATGCCCGGGATTCTCGATGTTCCCGTTGGAATGCTTGACAGCCATGGGATCCCAGATCATACGCTAGCCCCCGCACCTGCGAATTGTCCAATCAATCGACATTGTTCACTGAGGCCTCACATGCACGAGAAACGCGCCTGCTCAAGAAGTGTAATCAAAATCGCGGTCGCGTGCACTACGGAGGGTGGCGCGAATCTAGTGGGGGCCACGCGAGATATCAGTACGGGCGGGGTATTTATCGAGGCCTCCGAAATTCCTGCGTTCGGTACCCGAGTTAGTTTGCTATTTGACGCTCCGGGGCTGTTGGACCTAAAGATTCCAGGAATAGTCCGCTGGACCAAGGTTGCCGGGTTCGGTGTTCAATTTCAATTACTCGGTGCACGCGAAACGCATGCCTTGGCGCTGATTGTCAGCAAGGGCTCTATCTAGTTGCAGCCGCACGCGGCCGTTGGGGTTGGGGCCCGGCGTTACGGCCCATTTGGAATGGTTAGAGTGCATTCGCCGACGTCTGGTGGATCGCGAACGAAGTGAGAACAGTAGCCTTCGGACGTCGGGCACGCTGGTTCACCTCCCACAACGGCACGGCATAGGCGCCTGCACTTGCTGCCGCCGCTGGTGTCATTAGGGTCTTGAACGCAAGTGAACCCCGCGACGCACAGTATAGTCGATGTACATCCGCCGTTCAGTGTAACAGCCCCGGTGGGCAAGCATCGAACCCCGCCGCGCGAGTCAACGATGTAGCAACTCTTGCCGGCAGGGCATGAATTCGGATTGAGCACATCGCAGGCGTCCACAGGTTGACAGACGCTGACATCCGCGGATACAGGGTTGCCGGCGTCGGCAGCCTGCAGCCATATATCTTCAGTGCAGCTTTCATTGCTCGCGCAAACACTCCAATCACCGCCGCAGCACATGTGGTGACAATTTCCGTCAGCCGTGCAGATTAAACCCGCCTGACAGTTGTTAGGCTGTTTGCAACTCTCACCGGCCGCCTGCGTCCCCGCCGTCTGACACTGCGGGCTGACGTTAGTCCCGGCACTGTTCAATTGCGGCAGGCACATCTGACCAGCGGCGCAGCCTTGCTGCGTCTGGTAGTTGCAACCAGCTGGGCAGCTCGGACCTCCGTCAGGTGAAACTGGCGTGGCTGGTCCGGCGTCTAAGAACACAATTGTATTATACGCGCTGCCGTCGGTACTGCTGCTCGTGCTGCAAGCGATGGCGAGCAGCATCAGCATGTCGATCGGGACAAGAACGGCGACCTTTCTGCTCATGAGAGCAACTCCGTTTCAAGTATTGCGCAAAGCATGGAAAACCACCAGAGGAGCACTTTCAATGGGCAAAATGTCCATCCGATCGCGTCTTTATGGTTTTGCCGGCACTGAACCCAGATTGGGCGGTGAAGCAGGCGCCGCTGCGGCGGGCTGCTTGGCGTTGGGGTGCACCTCGAGCGCTTGCATCACACTGGTATCAGCGAGCCTGGCCCAGCTGAGCGACTCGCCTAATTCTGGCGTCGCGCGGACGCTGGTAAAGCGCTTTAAATTGAGCAAATATAAACCTGGTCCAGATTTTCGCGTTGAAAAGAACGCCAATAAGCGCCCGTCGGGGCTGCACGCGGGTGCCAAATTGGATCCAGGGCCCTGTGTCAGGCGCGCCATGTCGCGACCGTGCTCATCGCTCATCACCAGGTCCATTCGGCCATTGCCAACCGCGACGGCATACACCAAGCGAATGCCGAGTTCAGTGTCGCAAAATGTCGGAGATGCTGCCGTAAAGCCGTTGGGTGAGACGGGTTTGCCGTTGACGTAAACGCGCTGCGTGCCTTGCTGAGCTCCGCCGGCAATCCACGCCAATTTCCCACTTGGACTAAAGACTGGACTCGTTGCAATCTCGCTTGAGGACACTTTATTGAATGACGTGCCGTCGGCATTGCCTACGTAGATGCTGCTACGCCCATCTTCAGCAACCGCCAGCGCGAGCTTTTGTCCGTTAGGGCTGAACGAAGCCGCGTAAATACTCGTCGAATATGGCACGTTCATCCGCTCGACCTGTTTGCCCTTGAGTAACATCAGATGAAACGGTGAGAATCGGACGCTTTGCGTAAAGTACAAGGTCTGATTGGGACCCCAAAAGGGCGCAATAGACGTGTCTTCTGGAGCCGTCGCCGGCGTCAGACCAGCGCCATCGGCATCCATCGTGAGCACGCGGCGTCCACGGCCCCAGGGTGCACTGAGGCAGAAATGACTCGCAAAGCTGCCCGGGCGCCCCGTGATAGCCGCCAATAATGCGTCGGTGACGCGATGACCGGTCACGCGCACATCATCAGTGCCAACCACGATGCGTCGCTCGTAGACTGGGATTTTCCCGACATCCAAGAAGTAGGCTAAGCTAAAAACCTCTACTTTGCCTTCAGTGGTCTTGCGCGCCGCCACCTTTACAATGACTTCAGCCCCGAGTTTCTGCCAGGCCGGCAAATCAACGGGGTCGTCGAACTCATAGTTGCCAGGCGGAGCCTTGCCGTCCGCAATTACGTCAAACATGCCCGAGAGTTCGAGATCATGGCGCACCACGCTGCGTATGACGACGTCTTCGTAGTCGGGTGAGAAGGACTTTAGTACCGCGAGCTTGGTAACGTGCTCGACCTGCGTTCCGCTAATGACAAGATCGCCGAGCAGGTGTTCGTCGGGCAAAGGCGTGGACGGAGCCGCAGATTGCGCCGTTGTAACGGCTGAAAAAGCCAACGCCGACAGACCCAAAGTTAGACTGCGCAATTGGCGTTTCACTTGCATTTGCTCGCACTCGTGAAGATTATTGCCCCAATTTGGTTGGGAGTAATGTCGGGGTAAAGAGGCGGTGGTGGAGGGATCTGCTGACCGACGATGCTGGCCCAAGTGCTCTTGGCGCTCTCATCAAACGTGGCATTGCCACTCATGCGAACTGGCGTGATTCCG
Organism: uncultured delta proteobacterium; assembly: GCA_963835565.1. Classification (GTDB taxonomy): domain Bacteria; phylum Myxococcota_A; class Polyangia; order Polyangiales; family Polyangiaceae; genus FEN-1139. The sequence continues at coordinate 129,977 of CAWIGY010000026.1, read as the reverse complement.
GTTACAGTTCGATCTGGGCCCCAAGATGGCACCCCTGCCACCGTAAGACTTTTCATAACCTCGCAAGGTAAATCGGGCGGATGCCATTTGGCGTTGAACCAGGCGATCAGCAACTGCTTATATTGGCCGATCGCGCGACCCTTAAGCGGATCAGTTTCGGTACCCTCTTTTACTCCGTCCTGCACGCCTTCACCCTGAACTTGCGGCGCTGTTTTGGATGGCGGTCCCGCGTCGAGCAGCACTTGATCGACCTGTTTGGCAACCGCAGCATCCGGGGGCGGTGGGGGACCGGCATCTTTGCGCGCCAGGGGGCTGGAAGGGATAGCTTCTGGTGTCATGGGAGCCATCGGGCTCGGAGCGCTCGTTGCCTCAAAGCGCTGAATGGGCGGGTTCTTCTTCCAAAGATCGGGCAATTTCGGCCGCATCTTCTTGCCGCCGAGTTTCAAAAGCGGCACGTCGTCTAAGACCGGTTTTACTGCAATCGGCGTCTCGGTCGGTGCCGGAGCTTCAATCGCGCGCACCTTGCCACGATTGGCGCCTGCCGTGATCAACAACGTAAAAAACCCGCACTCGATGCCAGCGGCAAAAATAACCGCCAACCATAGCTCCTGATGCGTGAATGTGCGAATGCTGATCGAATTCAAGCTACTTTCTTCCCGTTCTTCAATGGCCGCCGACGGAATCGCCGCGTGACGGCATGCCTTTCTTGGCACCGCTGCCCTTGGCGCCGACCTTTCCGGAGGCCGGCGCGTCCGACTCTGGGGGTACCTCCTCGAGTTCGGGCTCCACCAACAGATTGAGTGAGTCAACGCCACTGCTGCGCGCTGCCGCAACGACCGTGGCTACAATACCGTAGCGCGCATTTTTGTCGGCTCGAATGTAAAGCTCGCGTTCCTTTTGTACGCGAGCATTCTCTTTGAATGCCTTGTCCACGGCGCCAGTCACGTCCTGTTCACCGAACAATACGCGCTCCTCTTTAGTGACCGTCACTAGTAAGCGAGCGTCTTTGACCGGCGTATTAGCGGCTTTCACTTCCGGTAAATCGATGCGCAGCCCCGTAGTTAACAGTGGGGCTGTGACCATAAATACCACCAATAGTACCAGCATCACGTCCACGAGCGGCGTGACGTTGATGTCGCGAAAGCCCCTTGAGCGGCGCCCTACGGAGAAGGCCATGTTCTAGCGCCTCCCGTAACCGGGGTAGCTGTCGGATGCACCGCCTTCAGTGAACGCGCCGCCACCATCAGGGGTAAACCAGCGCGCCCAAGCTCCGGTCGATGCGTCCAATTCGTCTAGCAAGTCGGCAATCTTCTTATCGATATAATTATACGCAATCGTAGCCGGAATTGCCGCCACTAGTCCGAACGCCGTCGCGATGAGCGCTTCTCCAATGGCGGGTGCCACGACAGGCAGGCTTGCACTTTTCTCGACGCCAATCCGAAGGAATGCATCCATGATGCCCCACACCGTTCCAAACAGGCCGATGAACGGTGAGGCCGATGCAATGCTTTGGAGCGTAGGCATCAATGCCGAAGCGCGCTGCTGTTCCACGACGATGGCGCGCTTTCCAATCGCCAGCATAAAATCGATGCCTTTTCCAACTTGATGCTGATGCTTGGCCATCTCTAACACGATACGCGCCCCCGGCGCGGTCTCGTGCTGCTGCGACAGGCGCACCAAGTCGGAAGCCGAGGTCACGCGCTCGGCCTCAGTCTCAAATCGATGCTGTGCAGCGACCAACCGCCGAATTTGGGCTGACTTCAGAACCCAAATCAACCAAACGAGCGCCCCCGCAGCCACGAGGACCAGCAGCACCACCAAGACGATTCCCGAAGACCGCAACATGAGGGCAAAGGGATCGATGGAAGCTGACGCACTCGACCCCGACGCTGACACCGGATGAATGGGAGCTTCAACTGGATTCATGGGGCGCCTATAGCGCGTCTCCCCATTTAGTCACCTAGGGTCACATCAACCCGCCTATCCTTGGCCCAAGTTGATTCATCCGTGCCTGTGGCGTCCATTGCTCCCCGGGACGTCGTTGCGATTTTTTTGGCAGCCATTCCTTGGCCGGCGATGACTGTTTTCACGTTGTCGGCACGCTTGCCGCCTAACGCCAAGTTATAGTCAGAAGAGCCACGCGGATCGGCATGTCCCACCAGGCGCATCTCGCGCCCCTTCAAAGGCCCTGTGGAGAAACAATCGGCGAGCTTTTTCAGGACCTTCTGGTCCTGGGGGCGCACGTGGGCGGAATCGAAGGCGAAGTAGGCCTCCGAATCCGTAAGCCCGCAGGCTTTGCGAATTTCGTCAGAAATATTGAGATTGCCACGCGTGGCGTCATCGTCGGGCTTGGGGTTATTTGCATCTGGAGTGGCCTTTGCATTTCCGGCCGCTACCGCTGGCGCGGCTGGCACTACGGCAGGCTTCTTCTCATCCGAACAAGCGCCGGCGGCCAGGGCCACCGCTGCAGCCAATACAAACGAACGATAGTACATCATGTTGCTCTCCTAAACGCTTCACACCCGAAAACATTCCCGGCCTAAAGTCCCAATTCTTTGGCAAGCTTTCGCGTGAGGGCGAAATACTCACTGCGGGAATAGGGTTCGTTCAATACGTGAAAGTCTTTCCCCGTCAAGCCCACGCAGCCAAAACAGTAGGTGCAGCCGGAGCAGGCCACACTTTTTGCTAGGTAGGCGCTCGAAGTGCAACCCTCACATTCGATACAATGCTGACAGCCGATCAGCGTTTTGCTATCGCGACTATGCGAGCAATCCGTGCAACTCAAGCATCGAACGCAGTAGTGGCATCGGATCAGTCGATCTGAATCTGTGCAAAATGTGCAGTTACTGCAACTCTTGCAACCGGAACAGGCTACCGAGCCCACATTGGCAGAGCTTTGTCCGAGTTGGCGAACCAGATCGCGAAAGTGCGATTCGAACTCCCGTAGACTCAATTCCTTCCCGGCGGTACTCACTGTGAGATCTCCGTGGGATCCATGGCGAATCAAGCGCGAATCAACCGACGTAGATCAGTTGCGGCTTTGCGTGTCAAAGGGTCCTCACCTACTTCTTCCAGGCGGCGCAAGCGCTGCGAAAAGATGGGGATCTTGATGGGTCTTTCCGATTCGAGCAGAACTTTCAATTGCACGATGGCTTGGCGGGCCAAGTTCTCATCATTATGCTCCAACAACTGCAGCTGCACGTCCTGATTGAGTGGAAATTCAAATCCTGCGAGGCGTAAATCGTTGGCAGCTCGAGAAATGGCAACCCGCCCTTCACTGGTAAGTAGTCGCTCAATCAGCCGCAAACGTTGCTTTTCCTGATCATCGGGGCCCGATGCGTTCACATGAACAATTCGCGCTGCACGCCGTTGCGCGTCGATACCGTTGGCGGGATTTAGGCCCGTTTCCGTAAAATGGCCATTATGTCCTTTGCCGTTAATGTTCCCATGGTGGTTTTCACCGGGAGGCGCTGCGCTTGCCCGCGATCCATTCCCACGCGGAGAAGCCGAGGCCGCAATTAGACGACGCGGTGGCCTTGCTGGAGGAGCATCGGGCCGTCGCGCAGCAATAAGAATGGGTTCAGCTTTGGGTGGGCCATTATGCTTGGGATGCCGCCGTTTGCGTGTCGCACCGAATGAGTGGCGCTGTCCGTCCATACTTCTCTTTTAATCCTGCGTGAGGGGATCTAGCGGGGTGTTAGGGGTCGGTAAAACCTGCACCGTCCACGAGCGGCGAGCGTGCCCCCGAAGCAACACTCGCTTGCACCAATCAGGTTTGGCTAATACCATATCTGTGAGAAACGTGCAGAAGTTTTCAAAAGTCTCCAGCTCGACTGGCCCGGCGGCGCATCTGCTCCGGCATTGTCTCTGTGTAGGATTATGCCTCACTGCCTGCAACTCTGCAAACGTCAAATCGCCCCCGGTTGCGCCGGTGGCTACGTTACAAGATAACGGCAAGGTCACCGTATCCGAAAAGGCGCATTGGGACTTTTTTGATGTGGCCGGCACTCGGACGCCTATTGTCGTGCCCTTGCCGAAGGCGGGCAGTTGGCAAATCGACGACCAACGGTCCCCTTGGTGGGTTGCCTCGAACACCCAGCTCGAATTGAAGCTAGAGGCAAAACTGTGGACCGAGCGGCGCCGAGTGACGCCCGACGAATGCCTTTCCGACCTGCGTCGATGGCGCGGCGATTTGGGTCAGAATCAAGGGGCGAACCCTATCGAATCGCGAGTCGAAAACGTGCCCAAGGGGTTTGATTCGCGACTCACCGTGTCCATGGGCAGGGATGACCAGAAGCCGATTGAAGGCGCAGTCATCCTACTAGTCGGGGCCGACATTTCGCGCTGCTTCGCCTTTATGGCGTCACTCGAACCCGCGGAACCCATTTCACAAAACGAGCTCTTGGCCCGGGTTGCATTAGTGACCGAGGCTATCTTACCAAAAATCCGCTTGAGGACCATCGAGCAGCGCATAGAAACGGAAAAGCGCTGAATCGCGCAGACACGGTTCGAAGTGCAGGCTTCCTGCTTCGACGGTCGGTAATTAGCGCTCTGGTGCCGCAATTATGAACCAACCAGACAAAAAGACGTCCCTGCCCGAACTTCCCATTGTTACCCTTAAGCTCATACAGGATCAATCACCTCCTGCGGGGGCAGGCTTCTTGAGTCTGGTTCGTCGCCAGTTGGTGGCCATTGATCAGACCGGTAAAGCGAGCGGTCCCTTCGTTTACGACGAAGTAGATCGCCGGGCGCTTGACGCTGTGGTGATTGCAGCTCACTTTATCGACGCTAACGGTCGTCGCCGGGTGTACTTGCGAAGCGCCGCGAGGCCCCCGGTATTGTTGAGGCCCCCCGAACGCAATGTCCAGTTCTCTTATGCGAGGTCCAATGGCCTTTGGGAGTTACCAGCCGGGCTCGTGGAGCCTGACGAATTGTCGGCCGAGGGAATTTGCCGCTGTGCCCAAAGAGAATTACGAGAGGAGTTAGGGTTCTCAGTGTCAACGGATTCCCTATTGCCGCTGGGTCCAAGCACGTTTCCCTGTCCAGGCGTCATTGGTGAACGGCACTATTTCTTCCAAGTAGCCGTTAATCCCCCAAATCGGGAGGACCCTACGCTCGATGGGTCCGCCATTGAGCGATTGGGCGCAATCATTGACGTTCCACTTGAGGATGCGCTGCACTGGTGTCGTGAGGGTCATCTGGAGGATGCTAAAACCGAGTTGGGCTTGCGTCGCTTGGCCGAATTGCCTATAGGATGATATCCAGTCTCACGTGACCCGCCCTCTGGTTTTCGTTGCTGCCAAGCGTTCGCAATATAAGAAACACGTTGAGGATATGCACGATCCACGTGCTTTGGCGCTTCTTCAGCGCCACGACCCGGTCGTAGCGCGCTGGTCGGATGCCCATGAATCGCACACGCGCACTTTGTCTCGAGTGCTCGAATATCTCGATAAGTGGGGCGCCCGCGTAGTCACGCTGAGCCGTCCTCATGCCGAATTCGACCCTTCGGGAGCCCAGTTGATTGTTACAGTAGGAGGTGACGGAACGCTCCTTGCTGCATCACATAATGTATATGGTTCGCCCGTGCTCGGGGTAAATAGTGCGCCTAAACACAGCGTCGGCTACTTCTGTGCAGCGAATCCGAAGAACCTTGCATTGACAATCAAGCGGGCACTCAGTAGGGAGCTTCCCAGCGTGCGCCTTACCCGCATGCAAGTTGAAATCAATGGCCGGCTGCAGTCTTGCCGAGTGCTGAATGAGGCGCTCTACTCCCACGTGATTCCGGCTGCCACTTCACGATACATCGTGCACTGCAGCCGTGGGCAAGAGGAGCAACACTCTAGTGGGTTCTGGATTGGGCCGGCGGCGGGATCGACCGGTGCGCAGCGATCAGCGGGAGGCCGTGTGCTCCCGCTTGGATCGAAACGATTGCAGATGGTGGTCCGAGAACCTTACACAGCGCCGGGCCGCCCCCTTAAGCTAACACGAATTTATGTACGACAAGGTGAGTCCGTGCGCGTGCAGAGCAAGATGGATGATGCAGCGCTGTTCTTGGACGGACCGTACAAGAGAACGCCGGTTTTTCTCGGCGACATTGTAGTATTTCGCGCGTCAGAAGAACCGTTGACCGTGTTGGGTCTGGACCAAAAACGTGGGGCTCGCGAGAGCTGAGCATCGTCTAAGATTTTCTCAAGTGACTGACGTAAGTTCACCCCGGGCGCATAGCCAGAAAAAATGCCTCGAAGGAACGATGACTGAGCGTGGCCAACAGAGTGGTGACGAGAAAAGCGATCGGAAATAGAACCATTGCTCGCCCTGCGATGGCCGGAAATGCGAGCCGCAACGCGCCGATTACTGGTACATGGAACAAGTACATGCCGTAACTTACCCGTCCCACGTGGCAAAGTGGCCTGAACGCGAGTGCGCGTACCAATCCAAATTCGCCTCCAATCGCGCAAGTCGCTACGAATAGCGCAAGTGCTGCTTCGAAAAGAATGAACACCTTTGGGGGCCAAACAAGCCAGGTGACGACAAGGATCAAAACGAGAGGAGCGCTAAATTGGTGCGCCAGCACCGGCCTAAGTATTTTGAATCCTCGAGGATCCTCCAGGGCGACCGCAAGTAATGCCCCGAAACCTATGGATGCCATGAAGCTTGTCACGATAATTTCAAGCCGGCTATGATGGGGGAATATGAACGTCAGTAGTTGGCGTTCCGTCAACTGGTCAATTACGATCAGTAAAATGAGCGTCAAGGCTAGGGTTGCTCGCCCGGTGAGCTTTTTCACGAGCAATGGCAGGCACAGGTAGAATTGCTCCTCTGTCGAAAGTGACCAAGCGAATCCAAAAAGCACGGCATGAGCTACGTTGTAATTAACGAACCAATTAGATGTGTGACTAAGATAATAAGGCAAGCTCGCAAAAAAATGGCTACGTATGGCGGAAGTTGCCGGCAGACTAAGTGCGAACAGCGTAAAAAGTCCCAATACGCCGTAGTAGAGTGGAAAAATGCGCAGACAGCGGCGCATCCAAAATCGGGACAGGTCGATTGAACCCGAAGCGCGTCTCTCACGCAACAGGAGCATCGTGATTAGAAGTCCGCTGATGCAGAAAAAGAGGCGAACACCCAGGTGTCCCCGCCCGGCCAATCCTTCCAGTTGGCGTGGCGTCGAATGGTGCCAGATAACTGCAGCGATACTAAAGCAACGCAAACCGTCCAACGCTGGGAAGTACTTGGTTGCGCGGAATTTTTCGAGCAAACAAGGATTAAAACGGGGGCAGTCGGACGGCGCAATCTTCACGTGGCATCGCATCTTGCAGGGTAGACGCCCGGGAGTAAAGCAGAGGCGCCTCTTGGCGATTCCGTGCCGTGACGGCACAAAATAAGCCTACAAATGGGCGACCCCTGCCATTCAATGAATTTGGGGGGTATTGGCTTGGCCGGAATGCCTGACCCAAGCATGCCAACCGAAATTGAACTTACGTTGGGCTTGGACGAGCTTGAGGAGCCGACTACCATCCGGTCGCGAATCGCAAGAATTCTCGGATGCGCGATTGACCTTGTCCCGGCGCCGGTCGTCGTGCGACGCGCGATTGACGCCCGGCGGGGCAAAGTTCAGTTCCGAATCAAAGTCGCACTGGGCACAGCGGCTAACCAGCGCACGCCAAGAAGTGACGGTATTTTACAAGAAGTGGCAGGCCAAGCGCAAGTGCTAATTGTGGGCGACGGCCCTGCCGGATTGTTTTGTGCATACGAACTGGCTTGTCATAAAGTTCGATCGATTGTCGTAGAGCGAGGCAAGACGGTACAACCACGCCGTCACGATCTTAAAGCGGTGTTGCAGGGCGGAATCGTAAATCCCGACAGCAATTATTGCTTCGGTGAAGGCGGCGCTGGCACCTATAGCGACGGAAAACTGTACACGCGCGCGACGAAACGGGGCGAGGTGCGGCGCGTCTTGGAACTGCTCGTCGAACATGGCGCGCCGGACGACATCTTGATCGATGCAAGGCCGCACATTGGCAGCAATAATCTGCCCAAAGTCGTGGTTGCATTACGCGAGCACTTGCGACAAATCGGCGTCGAATTTCGCTTCGAAACCCGAGTTACCGGGCTTGATGTCAATGCCGGCACATCGCCCCGTTTGGTGCGTGGTGTAATCTGCGCTGACGGCACGTCGATCGGTGCCGATGCTGTCGTGCTTGCGACGGGCCATTCGGCACGTGACGTCTACGATTGGTTGAGTGCAGCGGGTTGTAGACTTGAGCCCAAGTCCTTCGCGGTGGGTTTAAGGTGTGAGCATCCGCAAGGGCTCATCAATCACTTGCAATATGGCCGTTTCGCAAGACATCCGCGACTACCCAACGCCGCCTATCAATTGGCACATTCAGTGCAGGGGAAGGGTGTGTTTTCATTTTGCATGTGTCCGGGGGGTTTTATCGTTCCATCCACTACGGAGCCGGATGCGGTGGTCGTCAATGGTATGAGTTTGTCACGGCGGGATTCTCCTTACGCAAATTCGGGCATTGTGGCATCGATTTGTCCCGAAGACTGGTGTCAGGCGGGTTTCGATGCGGTCCTGGGAGGCATTGAATTGCAGCGTACCCTCGAACAATCAGCTTACCTGGCGGGTGGAGGTGCATTTCGCGCCCCTGCCGCTCGCGTTACTGACTTTATGGCGGGTCGTGCCTCCAATGATTTGCCGAAGAGCAGCTACCAACCAGGCCTGGCTAACGCGAATTTCGACGAGGTATTTGCCGCTGGGCGGTTACCTATTATCGCAAGAATTCGCGAAGCGCTGGTGGTATTTGGTCGTCAAATGCCAGGCTTCGTTGACCGAACAGGCTGTGCTGGTTGGCGTCGAAAGTCGTACGAGCTCCCCAGTACGAGTTCCAAGATGTCCAGATTCCCTGGAGAATCCAGATCTTTTGGGCCTGTACCCTGTGGGTGAAGGGGCTGGTTACGCGGGGGGCATAATAAGTGCAGCGCTAGATGGAATTCGCGCGGCGCAATCGCTCACGCGGCGCTTTGGTCGCCTGTGACTCACAGCACGGAGCCTGCGTTGGTCGCAAATCTCATTCGCCTCGAGCCAACTTATCAGAATGTTGTTGTCTGGGCCGGGACCCAGACAACTAAGGCAATCAAAACGCCGGAACGGACGTGCGGGTTAGAAGTGAAGGACTAACGTTAGGGCCGTCGAGCTCTCTGATCGGAAGGGTAACTTCAGCGGTTCCGGTTGGAAGGACTCAAATTACAGATTTTTCTGATAAAAGCACGACTCGGGTAATCTCTGCGGGGGCTCCTCTGCGCATGGGTGGTCCCCAGTAACCCGTGCCCGAGCTCACGTAAAGCCAGACGGAATCGATTTTCGCTAATCCTTTGATGACCGGTTGTTGTAGGCGCACGAAAATTCCGAATGGCCATAATTGCCCGCCATGCGTATGTCCTGATAGCTGTAGTCCAATACCGTGACGCGCGGCCTGAAACACGGTGCGAGGCTGATGGGCTAGTAACACTGCTTCGCGATGGGGATCCCTCCCGAGCACTGCGCGAGCCACATCCTCCCCGTGACCGTGTCCGAATTGATGAGCATGCGCATCGTCTACGCCTATCAGATCGAAACTAGATTGGGCCGTGCCAATGCTAACGCGTTCGTTGCGAAGCACGGTAATTCCCAAACGGCGTATTTCCTGCAATCCACTCATCTACACCCGAATAGTACTCGTGATTTCCAGTAACAAAGAAGACGCCATGCCGAGCACGCAAGCGGCTCAGCAACGCCACCATGTCACGCAAATGCTCGACGGTGCCGTCGACCAGATCCCCGGTAATCGCAATTAGATCTGGGTCCAATCCGTTGACCCTCGACACAATCTGCCGAACGAAGTCCGCGCGAAGCGTGGGACCCAGATGCAGATCGGATATCTGCGCAATCGTAAACCCGTGCATTGCGGCTGGTAGTCGTGCCAGCCGAATCCGGACATTCCTAACTTCGACCTCGGCAAGTGCTTCTTTGATGGCTAGAGCCGTGGATGCACCCGTTACCAAAGTCGCACTCGCTGCCAATAGTCGTTGTAAAAACTGGCGACGCTCGGGATAAGATTCGAGCTTTAGACCATGCCCCAGCCAATGCTCAATGATGAAGCGAACTAGGTCAGCCGCCGCCAATGCAATCAGCAGTGTCAACACTGAACCCATCCACGTATACGTGACGTATAGAATCCAAAGTCCGTGTTTGGGGGGCAGATGCCGCGATAGAATAAACGACGCGGGAATCGAAAGGCCCAAGGCGATCACAGCAGCCGTCAACCAGCGTCTCGTGCCCGAAGAACAACCAATGTCGCGGACCAGTCTAGCCCAAATATAGTAATGCGCTGCGGCAAGAATCCCCAGCACCACTAGCAAGAAGGTAATGATCACCAAAGTTCGCTGCATGTTCGCATCAGAGTCGTAAAGATTCACGGCACGGGCGGCAACTCAGGCCGGTGTTGGCCAAAAGGCTCGGCCTGTTTTCCCTCAATTGTGTGATTCTTTTAACGATACTTGTGGCGCTACTCGCACATTCCGGTCATACCCGCTTGCTCCGCGGGGGGTCCAGCCCTAGATCGTTTCTTGAAAAAAGGAGTATGAGTGTGACGACGTTAAGGAATGACGCCATCGACCCTGATCCAGTTGAAACCCAAGAATGGATCGAGTCGCTGGAATCCGTCATTGATCGATCGGGCGCCGAGCGAGCGCGGTACTTACTTGATGAAGTACTCGGGACTGCACGCCATTACGGCGTCGCTCCCCTCAGTTCCCTGAGCACCGATTATGTTAACACGATTCCGGTCGGGGAAGAACCTCCGTTTCCCGGCGACGAAGCGATGGAAAAGCGCATTCGACGAATAATTCGTTGGAATGCGGTGGCCATGGTGCATCGCGCAAACACACGATTCGCTGGCATCGGCGGCCACTTGTCCACCTATGCTTCAAGCGCGGCCCTGTATGAGGTGGGGTTCAATCACTTCTTTCGCGGGCCTAATTATCCGGGTGGTGGAGATCACGTCTATTTTCAAGGGCATGCCGCACCCGGTATCTACGCCCGATCCTTCTTGGAAGGACGACTTCCGGTAGAAACCATGGAACGTTTCCGCCGCGATGCGGAGCACGGACAGGGGCTTTCGTCCTACCCTCACCCGCGATTGATGCCCGACTATTGGGAACATCCCACGGTTTCGATGGGCATTGGGCCCTGTTACTGCGATTTATCAGGCGCGGTTTGACAAGTACCTGCGGGACCGGTCCGTCAAAGACACGTCTAATCAGCGCGTATGGTGCTTCATGGGAGACGGAGAATCCGACGAGCCCGAATCTCTCGGGGCCCTCAGCATTGCTGGACGCGAGAAACTTGATAATTTGATCTTTGTTGTCAACTGCAACTTGCAGCGGCTCGATGGTCCCGTTCGCGGCAATGGAAAGATCATTCAGGAACTCGAAACGGTGTTTCGTGGTGCCGGCTGGAATGTCATCAAAGTTGTTTGGGGGCCGGAATGGGACGAACTCCTAGCCAAAGATCGCGACGGACTTATGCGAAAAAGGCTCAATGAGCTGGTCGACGGCCAGTGGCAAAAATATGTGACGATGCCCGGATCTTACACGCGTCAACAAGTATGGGGTGCCGATCCGCGGCTGCTCGAAATTGTAAAGCACCTGAGCGACGAACAAATCCGAAAATTGCGGCGTGGCGGACATAGCTATCGAAAGATTTACGCAGCCTACGATCGCGCGACTCGACACCAAGGCAGCCCGACCGTAATCCTCGCGCACACGGTCAAAGGTTGGACACTGGGCGAGGGTTTTGAGGGCGTGAACGTCACGCATCAAAAGAAGAAGCTCGGACTGGAAGAATTGCGACAATTCCGCGATTTGCTCCAGCTGCCAGTATCTGACACCGAGCTCGACGACGCGCCATTTTATCATCCGGGATCGAGCAGTCCGGAAGTGACATATATGTTGGAACGTCGAAGGGAATTGGGCGGTAGCCTTCCTGCTCGGCGTATCAAAAGTCTGGTGGACATCGAGCTGCCCAAACCCAATCTGTATACTGAATTCCACGAGGGCATGAAGAAAGGCGAGGCATCGACTACAATGGTGTTTGCCCGTCTTCTGTCGAAATTACTTCGCGATGACGGCATCGGAAACCGCGTTGTGCCAATCATTCCGGATGAGGCTCGAACATTTGGCATGGATGCTTTGTTTAGCCAAGTTGGAATCTACTCGTCGGTAGGCCAATTGTACGAGCCAGTCGATAAAGGCAAAATTCTGTACTACCGAGAGAGCAAGGATGGCCAAGTCCTTGAGGAGGGGATTAATGAAGTTGGTAGTATGGCCTCATTTATCGCGGCCGGCACAGCCTATTCCATCCATTCCCAGCCAATGTTCCCATTTTATATTTTCTATTCGATGTTCGGTTTTCAGCGCACCGGGGACCTCATGTGGGCTGCTGGTGATGCGCTAACACGAGGCTTTTTGTTGGGGGCAACGGCTGGCAGAACTACGCTTCAGGGCGAGGGACTGCAGCACGATGATGGACATAGCCACGTGCTTGCAACGACGTTGCCTTGCTGCGTGGCGTATGATCCCGCATTTGCCTATGAACTTGCCACAATTATACAAGATGGCCTCGAGAGAATGTATGGGAAGAACGAAAGCGTGATTTACTATTTGACGCTTTACAACGAAAGCTACTCGATGCCGGCGATGCCAGAGGGATCGAAAGAAGGAATTCTGAAGGGCATCTACCGATTATCTTCCGCCGCGCGCAAGCTCAAACACCATGTGCAACTGCTAGGTAGCGGTCCTTTGCTCAACGAGGCACTTCGCGCTCGCGATTTGCTAGAGGCCTACGATGTTTCTGCGGACGTGTGGAGCGTGACTAGCTATCAACAGCTCAGAAACGATGCGCTTCAATGCGAACATTACAATCTCCTCAATCCAGAGAAGACGGAGCGAGTTCCGTATCTGGTCCAGGCATTATCGGGTGTTACCGGGCCCTTCATAACCGTAAGCGATTATATGAAGTTGCTTGCGGATTTTGTTGCAAGATGGATTCCCGGTCAATTTGTGCCACTCGGAACTGAAGGGTTTGGTTTGTCCGATACTCGCAAGGCACTCCGCCGTCATTTTGAAATTGACGCGGAAACTATTGTATGTGCGGCGCTCGACGCTCTGAGACGCGATGGAGTCCTGGACATTTCCGTGCAATTGAAGGCAATGGACAGCTTCGGGCTATCGCCTGAGAAGGCAAATCCAATGGACACGTAAAAGCTTGGCAGCTAGCGCAGTATTCGGTTGAATTGGGAGAACCTACGAATTCTTAGCCGATAGTTAGTTGCCGGCGAAGAAATCCTAAGTCTTCAAAGAATACTCAATAAAGAGCCGCGCGCAGGGTTGGGCCCCTGCGCTAGTGAAAGATCTAAAGAACCTGGAAAAAACGCATCTAAATTCCCCAATTCTCCTGCAACTCTTTCAGTAACTCTCGATTAGCGGGTGGAAATTCGTAGTCACGGATTTCAATCTGGGTTACCCAGCGTGGGCAAAGAGCGGCTACCGCCCTGGGTTCGCCGAACACCCAAGCGCAATCCACGGGGAAAAACTGAAGCCTACGGCCAGGGTACTCAAAGTTAAAGCTGGCTCGATGCTTCAGCCTCACGCATTGCACTCCCAATTCCTCGGCAACTTCCCGCACCGCGGCCGATTCGGGCGATTCCGAACCCTCAATTCGGCCTCCAGGGAATTCCCAAGACCCTCCCAGATGGGACCCTCTGATCCGCTTAGCGATCAATACGCGTTCTTGTTTCCAGACCAGTGCCAGAGCGATGGGTATTGGGGTATTCATTGTCCGAAATGTTCATTGGCTAGGCGTCGATGCGGCGCCGGCATGGCAAGCTCGCGCAGTTGAGAGCGGTCAATCCATGCATAAGATGGTGGCAAGAGTGTTTGAGGTGTAAGAGTGACGGTCACTTCCAGCACCACGTATTCAATGCGGTGTCGCGTGATCGAATACTTGCCTTCTGACACAACAGATCCAGCAGACGTGGCGCAATTCAATTGGGTGGTTAGCCAGTTGCGGACGCGCAAAATACGCCGAGCTTGCGAGGTTGCTTCGAGAAAAGGGAAGGTCCACAGGTTCGCCCAATGCGCGGCGCGCTGATCTTGTCTTTGCACCAACACCTGGGAAGGTTCCAGCCTAGCAATGACGATTTGCACCTCCCTCTTGAGCTCGTCAGCACGCAACGCTGCCTGCGGTCGCTCCTGAACCCGCCTGTGCTTGAGTGCCAGACATTGGCGATTCAACGGACAGCTGATACATTGCGGATTTTGGCGTGTGCACACGAGCGCCCCGAGCTCCATTAGGCTTTCATTGAGGCGTGCGGCATTCGTATCGGTTACCAGTTGGCGTGCCAACGACCATAATTGTTCGAGTAAAGGCGGCTTTCGCGGGTCGCCCTCTAAGTCCAAAAGTCGGCACAGCACGCGCATTACATTTCCATCCAGCACGGGCTCAGGCAAATCAAATGCAATGCTTGCGATGGCCCCGGCCGTGTATCGACCAACGCCCGGAATTTGGCGAAGGTCATGGGGATTCTGAGGCAACCGGCCTGCGTAGTTTGTCATGACGTGACGCGCACCTCTCATCAAGTTGCGTGCCCGCGAATAGTAGCCTAGACCTTCCCAGGCCTTGAGAACTTCGTCTTCGGCAGCTATTGCCAGCGCAGATATGTTCGGATAACTCCGAATCCAGCGCTCGAAATATGGCACAACGGTTGAGACTTGGGTTTGTTGGAGCATGATCTCGCTAACCCAGATTAAATAAGGATCGCGACTTTTTCGCCAGGGTAGATCTCGTTTATGCTCGCCAAACCAGTCGAGGAGAGATTGCTGCGCTTTGGGTATTTCAAAGCCACGGATTGATCCAATTTGATGCGTCAGTGGTCTCATCAATGGCTACTGGTTTCCGCAATATCGTGCGAACCAATGATTCGCACTCCGTGGTGCTCCGCTAGACTCATCAGGCGACGTCGAGTAAAGCTCGAACCGAATAGACTTGCGTCCGCCCCAAGACCCAATAAGTCAGGCATGCTGCGGTGCGGACGAACCGGGCTGCGTGCATCTCCAGCGTGCAGCCACCAACCACGATCGGTGCGCACGGCTACCCCCGAATGGCCAAGATCGTGCCCCGGCAACGGCACGAGTAGAATTTCCTCGGGAAGACCGGCAATTCGTTGCACACCGCGCATGCCAAACCAGGGCATGTCGCCGTCATGCCAGGGCTCCCACTGGGGATTGTGTGCCCAGTGTTGACGTCGGTAACGCCAGGATGACCTGGCGCCGGATTGCACTATTTCAGCGGCTTGCGAGTGAATATGTACACAAGCATCCGGAAAATCGGAAAGTCCGCCCGTATGCTCGGAATGCAAGTGAGTAACAATAATGTGACGCACGTCAGATAGCGCGAATCCCTGCCGACGGATCTGGTAGGCGGCCGTCGCCTCTGGATTGGTGGGCGTTTCAAATAGCGCTAACCACTTGAGCCCCAAGCGACGCCAGGGAATCGCAATATCAATCAGGCCAATCCCCGTATCTACCAAGATTAGACCCGCTTGCGTTTCGACGAGCCAACAACGGCATGGAACGCCTTCAAGTGGCCACCAGGGACTGATCCGATGGCGGACGGTCTCTAGTCTCGGTTGCAAAAATCCGCAATTCAACGTGTGAACTCGCAGAGCCACGGCAAGCATGTCTAGCGCGCCAGCCCTCTCAAGCCAAAGTCCACATTTTACCGTGCTTGACCGGCGACAGAAAACCCCAAGCAACCCGTCGCAGACAAGAGGGCTCGGCAGACCAAGCAAGCAGTTACGGTTGCGAGGGCAGAGCGAGGCGGAAAAGCTGGCCGAAGCTGCGGCCTGCGTCCCATGTTTCGGCCGTCAAACTTGATATTGCCTCATTTAGGCTCATTCCTGCGGCCACCCTGACTCGACGCTTTGTTTCCGAAGGCAGCCCGTGTAAGGCTGTGACCAAGCGATGGTTGCGAGCCGCGTCTTCCCGCTCGAGTCGATTCGGACTGACGGCTGGTTCGAACGGATCGGCGAAGGGGTGGGCAGTTTCCAAACTTTATGTGAGGTTATCGGACCTCGCTTTTTCGCGTTTTCAATGATAGCGGGGGCTCGCATCGTTGCCCTGACCATTGACCGAAGAAATCCCGATCAGACGTTGGTTGACTTCGTGGTGGTCACTGACGATGTCACGGCCACGGACGTACCTACTCAACGACTTTCCTTGCGCGATTTTCGTCGCCGATTGGTCAACGCACTTGCGACCGAAGAGCCACCGGGACCCGCTCCGACGCGGCCTACGGACGTTGAGTCCATTCAGAGGCACATTGGAGTTCGGTACCTGCTGTTGGCCCCTCTATTTGGCTACAGTCTTACCTCGCTGAGCCATGACGTTTTTGGATCGATGCTGCGTGCATTGAGAGACGGAATCGAGGAACTGTACGAACTCGAAGAATTTCGTGCGCGAATTCGCCTTCATGTGCGCGACGAACTTCAGCGGGCTGAGCGACCGGGCACCGGGCGGGGAGCGATCGATCTAACGCGGATTCAGGAGGCTGAGGAGGCTGCGGCAAGGGGCGACGACGTCAGGGTGCTTGAGCTACTTGGCACCTGGCCCGCACCACTTGCAATATTTTTGAGAACTCCTGAGGGTCAGGGGCTCAGCGCGGAAGCTCGTAGTCGAATTGCGACCGCTCTCGCGTTGCTGGGCAGCGCCTGCATCTCATTGGGCGAAACGGAAAAAGGCGAGGAGATACTTCGCCTAGGTATTCAATACGCTGGCGATACGTCGATCACGCCACAAGTCTATCATCGTCTGGGTCAATCCATGATGCGCGCGGGCCGTTATGGCGAAGCCATTGGTCCGCTGAAACGGGCCGCGAACTTGGGTGTGACCGGCGGAAATATTTGGCTTGAGCTGGCATCGGCTTTCATTGAACGTAAGCGTTGGTTAGCCGCCTTCGGGGCCGCACTAGAGGCTCGCGACGCTGGTGCTGCAGAGGTTGAGGTAGGTGCGCTGATGCGCCGAATTGAAGCGCGATTGGGGGCGCCGTTGGAAAGCTGGCGGAAAGTCACTGGTATTTGACCGGCCTAACGTGCGGTATACGGTCCCCCTCAGCCCCAGCGAAGTTGCGACAGATAGACGCCGCGCCGCCCCCGGGCGAAACAATTGGCTGCAAATTCGACGAACCACGTTCATTGACAGGTCCCGGGTTCGAGAACTAGATACTTGCTCGCATTAGGCGCCTGTACCGAGCTGACGCGGCCAACAAGCCTACTATCGTTTTGTTTCTGTTTGCCGATGGATCCACATTACCTATCGCAAATAGACTGGCTTTCATGGCTGGCGGTGACCGACAATTCCAATAATTAAGATTTACCATGATAGCGCTCTATCTCCCACTGCTCGTTACGTTCCTGGTAGCGGCCGTCGTAACTGCCGCCATGTTCTTGCTCGGTCACTTCGTCGGGCGCAGGCAGGCTAATGCCGAGAAGCAAATGCCTTTTGAATGTGGCAATGACACGGAAGGTGCCAGAGGCTCACGGCCCAGCGTGAAGTTTTACCTGACGGCGATCCTATTTGTCGTGTTTGACATAGAGGTCGTCTTTATCTATCCTTGGGCCACCTTATCCGGGGAACTCGGCTGGGTTGGTTTTGGTTCCATGGGGCTGTTTATTGCGGCGCTGTTTATTGCGCTCATTTATTGCTGGAAAAAAGGAGCCCTCGAATGGGACAGTTGAACAGCCCGGCGGTTGCCGCAATTGGGCCCGCGGAGCACGGTCACTTCACCACGCGATTTGAGTCCATTCTGTCTTGGGCTCAAAAATACTCGTTGTTCATGTATCCCTTCGCGACGGCCTGTTGCGCGATGGAGTTCATGGCCGTGTCTAGCCCACGCTATGATTTTCCCGATTTGGCGCTGAGGCACCGCGTTTTTCACCAAGACAAAGCGATTTGCTTTGGGTAGTAGGCACCATCTCGCAGCGGCAGGCGCCAATATTGAAACGAATATTCGAGCAAATGGCCGAGCCCCGCTGGGTGTTGGCCTTCGGCACCTGCGCCTCGTCCGGAGGGTTCTATGACAATTACGCGACGATAGCCGGGATCGACAAGATTATACCCTGCGACATTTACGTACCCGGTTGCCCACCCAGACCTGAAGCTGTGCTTGACGGTCTGATGTTGTTGCAAGACAAAATTCAGAGCGGTGACCGGAGACCCGCGGTTGTAAAACCACGAATCGACCCTGCGACAGATCCGAATCTCGGGCTCGTCCAATTGCGTCGCCCCTCACAAGCCTAATTCAGCCGAGAATTTGATATCAATGTCACAGTTGCTCATTGAACTTGTGCGACACAGGTTTCCCGATGCTGTCACTTCTAGCTACTCGCAACATGGTGACGAAACAGTCGTCATACGAAGCCTCGTATTGGTTGAGTTTGGGCCAATTCCTACGCGACGACCCAGCGTGCCAAATGGCGCTATTGGTTGATCTCACGGCCGTTGACTATCCGGAGCAGGAGCCCCGATTCGAAATCGTGGCTCACTTGGCATCACTGACGCTGGGACACCGACTACGAGCAAAAGCGACGGTCGGCCGACGCGATGGAAGCCGCGCCGAAATCGATTCGTGGAGCGGACTTTGGGGCGCCGCCAACTGGGCGGAACGCGAATGCTTCGACATGTTCGGAATCATGTTCCAAGGACACCCGGATTTACGGAGAATCCTCCTATATCCGGAATTTGTCGGTCACCCGTTGCGAAGGGACTACCCTGCGCAGCGCATTCAACCATTGGTGCCGTTTCGCGACGTGGACAACATCGAAAAGCTGCCGCCGTTTGGCCCGACCGAGGGTATGTCCTTTGGGCGTCAAACTCATAACCAATGGCTTTCGTCTAACGCGCCAGACGACGATTTGTGATGCACCTACCGAGGACACCGCTAGATGGAAGCCCTGGAAAGAGACCTGGATACACAGGCGGTAGAATTTGACGCCGATCCGATGTTGCTAAATATTGGTCCCGCACATCCTGCCACCCACGGCACCGTGCGCATCGTGCTCGAGCTGTCCGGTGAAACTGTTGTGCGCGCTGACGTGCAAGTGGGTTACCTGCACCGCGGTTTCGAAAAGATGAGTGAGCGGGGAACTTGGACCCAAGTGTTCCCGTATGTCGATCGGTGCAATTACGTTTCGCCCATGCTCAACAACGTGGGTTTTGCGCTAGCCTGCGAGAAGCTGCTTGATATAGAGGTCCCGGCGCGTTGCCAGTACTACAGAATGGTTCTAGGCGAACTGGCACGGATTGCCGACCACGTTACTTGCGTGGGCGCAATGGCCATGGAACTCGGTGCTTTCACACCATTGCTGTGGTTGATGAAGGCGCGCGAAATGATTTGGGACATTTTTGAAGAAGAGACAGGCGCGCGGTTGACCCACTCATTCGGACGCGTTGGCGGAATGGCCCGACCTCCAACAGATGGCTTTACGGAACACGCAGAAGCCGTAGTTACGCACGTTGCTTCTGTCGTTGACGAATCCGAGCGATTGCTCCTGACGAACCGAATCTTCTTGGATCGTTTGGAGGCCGTGGGCGTGATGGTCGCAGCGGATGCCGTATCCCTCGGGTGGACCGGACCGACACTTCGCGCATCGGGCGTTGCCTACGACGTACGAAAATCACATCCTTATATGAAGTATGGGGAGGTGGATTTCGAAGTGCCAGTTGGTACCAAGGGTGATTGCTTGGACCGATTTGTGGTACGGCTCGAGGAAATTCGTCAGAGTATTCGGATTATTCGTCAATGTGTGGCGAACATGCCTAAATCGGGCCCGATCGATATTGATGATCCGCGTGTTGTGTTGCCGGCAAAGAACCAAGTTTACACCACCATTGAAGGCACTATTCAGCATTTCAAAATCATTATGGAAGGCCTGAAGATTCCCGCAGGCGAAGCCTACGGCTATACGGAGGGCGGCAACGGCGAGCTCGGGTTTTACCTCGTTAGCGACGGAAGTGGCACCCCCTACCGAGTGCGGATTCGCCCCCCATGTTTTTACGTCACGAGTGGTTTGGAAAAGCTCATTACCGGGCAGATGCTGGCTGATGTGGTGCCTTGTTTTGGCTCGCTCAACATGATTGGTGGCGAGTGCGACCGCTGACGGAGTTCTCTGATGGCGACGTTTCAGTTAGATGAATGCGAAATCCCTTTTGAGCCCGGAGACACGATTATTCGTGCGGCTCACCGCGCCGGCATTGATATCCCGCATTACTGTTGGCACCCGGGACTGAGTGTAGCCGCCAATTGCCGAATGTGTCTGGTCGAGTTGCTACCTCCCCCGGGTCGTAAGGCAATGATGCTGGATGTGTTGCGTTGGGATGCTGAAACGCAACAATACGTAAAGGAACAGAAACCAAAACTTGTGCCCGCCTGCCAGCAACCTGTCAGCGCGGGAATGCAGGTGCGCAGCCAATCAAGTGATCACGTTGCGCGAGCGCGTGCCGCCGTACAAGAAATGCTTCTGCTCAACCATCCCGTTGATTGCCCGATTTGCGATCAGGCGGGAGAATGCCGATTGCAGGACTATTGGCTCAGTCAGGGCAGTACCAAAAAGCGAATGCTCGACGAGACAATACATAAACCAAAGGCCGTCGTGTTCGGCCCGCACATTGTGTACGATGCCGAAAGGTGCATTGTATGTACGCGTTGTGTTCGTGTCTGCGAGGAACTGGCTAAGGATCCCGTTCTTAGCGTAGTAGAGCGCGGTAATCTCAATGAAATCGCTGTCTCCCCGGGGCGTCAGCTCGATCACAATTATTCATTGATGACTGAGGCGGTTTGCCCGGTGGGCGCTCTTACGTCGCGCGAGTTTCGTTTCAAGTCGAGGGTCTGGTTCCTTCGAAGTGTCCGCAGTGTCTGCGTCGGATGCGCAACGGGCTGCAACTCATTTACCGACTACGACCCGCGAGAATCTCGAGTTTACCGCTATCGGCCTCGCGAGAATCTTAACGTGAACAAGCACTGGATGTGTGATTCCGGCATGCTTGACTATAGCCGCATTCACGAGGGTCGCATACTCGAGCCCCGCTTCGACGGTGAATCAGTGCCTCGTCGTACCGGTCTAGAGAAGGCAGCCGATTTTTTGCGAGATATTCGCGCGGGCGGGTTGGCAATAGTTCTGGGTGCAGAATTTTCGCAGGAAGATAATGCGGCCCTGTTGGCACTAGGACGCAAAGTCAATTGCAGCTTCTATTTCGAGTCGGGGCGACCGCCGGGCGTGTCGGACGAGATACTTATACATGCTGATAAAAATCCCAACTCCGCGGGTGTGCGCAAGCTTCTCGGCTTCGAACTTCAACCCATCGAAAAACTAATATCAGGATTGATTTCCGGGCAATTGACTCATGTGCTTGCCTTGGGTGCTTCCCTCAAAGATCTTCGACACGCGGAGCAATTCAGCCAACTACCAGCGCACGTCCGGATTGTTTTGGCGTCCCATGACGGACCACTTATCGCGGGAGCAAGGGTCGTCCTTCCAGTTAGTTCTTGGGCGGAAACTGAAGGTACTTACGTCAATGCGATGGGATTGGCGCAAGTCTCCGAGCAGGCAATTGTGAAGCAAGGGCTGTCACTTCCGGGGTGGAAGTGGGTGTCTCATCTAGCTCGAACGCTCGGACACGAGCTGACAGTCGCTTCGACAGACGATGCGCGCGCGCTGGTTGAATTGCAACCAGGGATTAATCCCTCGGGGTATGTCGCACAGACGGAATCGCAATCATGACTTCATTGACTGAAATCCTAATCATTGTTGCGAAGGTCGTCTTTCTCGCCTTGTTGTTCTGCATGCCCGTCGCGGTTCTCCTGACTTGGGCCGATCGTTCGACAAGGGGCCATGATTCAGGATCGCGTCGGACCTAACCGCGCGGCCATATTCATGTCGGGAAAGCTTGCAGCGGCTCTGACAGTAATTCCCGCGCTGGGCTGTGGCTGCTTTGGCCTTGGGTTGGGCTTGGCTCAACAAAACTGAAGGCAATACGCCCATCATTGATGGGATTATTTCCAGTCAGATGGCGATTGCATCGGTTTGGCTCACATTGTTTGTTATTGCCGGGCGCGTTCGAGTTCGTGGAATCAGTAATACGTTCGATGTGTTTGTCGCCGCGCTGGGCGATCCGCGGGCAATTCTCGGTGTAGGCTTGCTCGCGAACATCGCTCTCTTGGTGGTGTTCGCCATGTTTCGGGGCACGTCCGAAGTGGCAACGCTTAGTGTCATAAGCGTAAGCTCGGGTCCTGCACTGTTTGCGGCTGCAGTTGTAGGTGGCGCCACATACGCAGCGTTCAACTTAGCGAAATTGCCCCAAGTTGGACTGCGTTTGGCGGGCACTTTGCATGCTGCAGCCGACGGATTAAAAACCGTATTCAAAGAGGACTTAGTCCCGCCATCTGCGGATCAATTGGTTCACGCATTGGCTCCGTTCGTTGCGTTCTTCCCAGTATTGGTTGTGATTGCCGTGGTGCCTTTCGGCGATGCGCTGTGTTTCAATACGGCTTCGTTCTTCTCCGACATCATTCGTCAAGCTCCCGAAGTTTGCCCGGCTACGACGATTAAACTCCAAATACTCGATATCGACGCTGGGTTGCTTTTCTACTTTGCTCTCGGAGGCACGGGAATCATAGGTGCTGCCTTAGCTGGTTGGGCAAGTAACAATAAGTACAGCCTGCTGGGCGGGCTCAGGGCTGCCAGTCAAATGGTGTCTTATGAAGTGACAATGGGTCTAACACTGATTGGCGCTATCATGATCTACGGGACTTTGCGCATCGATCAGATGATAGAGTGGCAACAAACTCACGCCTGGGGAATCTTCGTGCAGCCCCTGGCGTTCATCTTGTTCTTTACAGCTGCGATTGCCGAATCGAAACGTGTCCCCTTCGATCTTCCGGAAGGGGAGAGCGAAATTGTTGCCGGGTACTTCACTGAGTACTCGGGTTTGAAATTCGCCATGTTTTTCTTCGCCGAATACGTGACGATCGTGACCTCCGCTGCACTTATTGTGGCGCTTTTTTTGGGGGGTTGGCAATTGCCTTTCATCAACCACCAAGGCATTCGAATTGCCATCGGAGGTGTCGTCTACTGGCAGCTCGCCTTGCCTCAAATCGTGGTGGTGCTGCTGAGCATCGGAGCTTTTATCGCAAAAACTCTGTTCTTGTGCTGGCTGCACCTGCTAATTCGCTGGACATTGCCTCGCTTTCGCTACGATCAACTCATGAAACTAGGGTGGCGCATACTTCTGCCTGTTTCAATTGTGAATATTTTTGTCACGGGCCTAGTGCAGCGGCTGTTGGCGCTTGGTGGTGAAGACACCGCATCCGTGCTGAATATGGCAGGCGACTTGACGCAACTCCTGGTTGCCCTAGTAGGACTATGGATGGCAGCCTCGCTTACGCTAGAATTGCTCAGGCCTGCGCAACATAAGAAATTGCTCTTTACTAGTGCGGCGCGTTTCGCCGAGCAAATGGGCGGGATTCGCAGTCGCAGGATGGGAGCATAATGATGAACGCGCCACCGCTTGGGCCGCGTCAAATTGTAGGGGCACCGGTTGCTCGTCCCGAGCGAACCGGAGCCGTGCAGGCGTATGTGCCCGAAATTGCCAAGGGCCTAGCATTGACGGCCCGGCATTTTCTACACAACACCAAGGAATGGGCGCTCGGTCAACGGCCGGATCCGATACTCGAATCGATTAATGAAGGCATTACAGTCATCAGCTATCCGGAACAAAGGCGCCCTTATCCAGAACGATTTCGCGGTTTGCACCGGCTCACGCAGCGTGAGGACGGCTCGCCGCGATGTGTCGCCTGTCTGTGTTGCTCCACCGCTTGCCCAGCACAATGCATTTACATTGAAGCTGAGGAATATCCTGAAGGGGACGCCCGTCGTGGCTACGAGCGATTCCCAGTTCGCTTCGTGATTGACGAATTGCGCTGCATTTTTTGCGGGTTTTGCGTGGAAGCTTGCCCCTGCGATGCCATACGCATGGATACCGGAATTCACGCGGCTCCTTACGATTCCCGCGAACAGTTCCTGTTCGAACGCGATCAGTTGCTGAATTTCGTTGGTCGCGATGGTAGCTCCAAAACCGCAAATCCACGTCACGAGCCCGGCGATCCGACGCATCCGGGGATCGATCGGGAACGCCACCACAGCTAGGCCCCAATTCCCGTGCCGCCCCGATACGAAGTCGTCATTGGTCTGGAAGTGCACGCGCAGCTTCTAACAGCAAGCAAACTGTTCTGCAGTTGTTCTACACGCTTTGGCCAACAGCCGAACAGTAACGTTTGTCCCGTATGCTTGGGGTTACCGGGTTCGTTGCCGGTGCTCAATGGACAGGCCGTTCGCTTGGCGGTTCGCACAGCGCTTGCCCTCGGTTGTACCGTTCATGAAACTAGCGTATTTGCGCGTAAGAATTACTTTTATCCGGATCTTCCCAAGGGTTATCAAATCAGCCAATATGAAGAACCCTTGGCGACCCAGGGGTGGCTGGATATTGATGGCGAGTCGGGGCCGCGGCGGATTCGAATCCACCGTATTCACATGGAAGAGGACGCCGGGAAAAATGTACACGGAGTCGGGGGCGATTCGCTGGTTGATCTGAATCGCGCCGGTACACCATTGGTTGAGATTGTGAGCGAACCCGACCTCCGATCGAGCATCGATGCCGCTGCCTACATGCGAGCGCTGCGCGACGTGCTGCTATTCC
This sequence comes from uncultured delta proteobacterium, assembly GCA_963835565.1. Classification (GTDB taxonomy): domain Bacteria; phylum Myxococcota_A; class Polyangia; order Polyangiales; family Polyangiaceae; genus FEN-1139. The sequence continues at coordinate 105,125 of CAWIGY010000026.1, read as the reverse complement.
TTCGCGCCAACGACGGTAACCTCGAAGAGGGGAGCCTACGTTGTGATGCCAACGTTTCGATTCGTCCATTTTCGCAAACTGAACTCGGGACCCGTTGTGAATTGAAGAATTTGAACAGCTTCAAATTTGTGCAAAGGGCCATCGACTCGGAAGTCGCGCGCCAAGCGGCGATTGTGGATTCCGGCGGCCGCGTTATCCAGCAGACCCGATCCTTTGACCCCGACACGGGCACCACACACGCGCTCAGGTCCAAGGAAGAAGCGCATGATTATCGTTATTTCCCCGAGCCTGATTTGCCACCGCTAGTAGTGCCCGAAAGCCTGATTAATGAAGAACGGTGCCATCTTGGAGAAACGCCTTCCGCACTGCGCCAAACCTGCATCGAGAAATATGCGCTTTCCGCTCAGGCTGCTGCGACATTGACTCAGCATCCCGAATTCATCGCCTACTTCGAGGCCGTACGTGCCATTTTCGACCAGCCGACAAAAGTCGCGAACTACATCCTCACGGAGGTACTGCGCGGGGCCTGCTTGCACGGCCTTTCTGCGACATTCAGTGTAACTCCGGTGCAAGTGGCGGAGATTTTGCAGCTCGTCGATTCGGGTATCATCAGTGGCAAGCAGGCCAAGGAGGTTCATCTCGCCATCGAGAACTCCGAGCGCATGCCTAAGGATATCGTCAAAGAGCGCGCTATGAAGGTCGTCAGCGATGAAGGCAGCCTGCAACCCTTGTGTGCGGAGATTATCGCTAATAGTCCATCACAGGTGCAACAGTATCGCTCGGGAAAGAAAGGCGTCCTCGGGTATTTGGTTGGGCAAGTCATGAAATCAACGGCTGGCTCGGCCGACCCAAAGCTGGTCAATCAAATTCTGATTCGACTTCTTGAACAGAACTGAGCGTGCCGCAGTGCCATGATCGCAGTACCGCATCCCGCCCCAATCAGTGCGGCCAGCTACTCTGCGGTCGAACTGATGCCCGACAATGATTCGGTAGTAATGCTCGATCAACGGCTGCTACCGAATGAAGTCGTGTACCGTCAACTACGCACCGTTGACGAATTGGCGGTAGCCATCAAGGAAATGTGGGTGCGCGGCGCGCCTGCGATTGGGCTCGCCGCTGCTTATGGGATGGTTTTGGCGGCACGGGAAGCCGATTCGCTAAAAGAACTGCGCGCCCGGGCAGACTTGATGCTAGCTACGCGTCCTACCGCAGTAAATCTGCGTTGGGCCATCGATCAGATGTTGGCCCATGCCCAGCAAGATTGGCCGTTGGCTGCAAAAGATCGTGTTGATTCGATGTCGGAGCAAGCCCGTGAGCTGCACCGGGCCGATGTCAGTGCCAACCGGCGCATGGGTCAGTTGGGTGCGCAATTCGTACCCGAGGAGGCCGTGATCATGACCCTGTGCAACGCCGGTGCGCTAGCTACCGGTGGCTATGGGACTGCTCTCGGCGTCGTGCGAGCGGCCCGTGACGCGGGCAAAAAAGTACGCGTCTTAGCCTGCGAGACGCGTCCACTCTTGCAAGGCGCGCGGCTAACTGCCTGGGAGCTGCAACAAGATGGCGTTTTTGTCGAAGTTATTCCCGACAACAGCGCCGCCAGCATCCTTGCCAAAAATGAAGTCTCTCTGTGCATTGTGGGCGCCGATCGCGTCGTCAAAAATGGGGACGTGGCCAATAAAATTGGTACGTACGCGCTGGCAATTGTAGCCAATTATCATCATTGCCCACTTTACGTGGCGGCACCGTTCAGTACGGTTGATCTCGAAACGAGCGAAGCTGCCGCCATCGTTATCGAGCAACGCGATGAGAATGAAGTGGTCACTCTTGGTGGACAGCGGCTTGTACCAGCAGGTATCAGCGCTCGAAACCCGGCTTTCGACGTAACGCCGGCAGCGCTCATATCGGCGCTAATTACCGAACGGGGTGTAGCTCGTCCGCCCAATGCAACGACTTTGCAGCAACTCGCGCAACTTCAAACAGAAAGCCAGTAGTCCCACGACGACAAGCCTTGAGACCTGAATTCAGCTGAGGTCACCATGACCCAGGTCGAATCCTGGTCATCGGACAGCAATTTCTGATGGATCAACGCACAATTAGTGCCAAGAGGTCTTTGAGCTCGGGTTCGGGTTCGAAATAATCGGTCGAATCCCCGAGCCACGCCACGGTATGTTGATTTGGGTTCATTGCAATATGAAGTAAATAGCGACGAAGCGCGTTGTCTTGATCGACAACATCGAAATTCACTTGCCAAAGCGATTTAATATTGGCCCAATCGCGGGGTCGTATGAGCCATTTCTTGGCGCGCAATTTGGCCAACTGGCTGCGCATTGATTCTATGCGCTTGGAATCAAAGGGTAACGCAGTGACAGGGTCGGGTTGCAATACGCCGCTGTTGTCGATTACCCAGCGCATCGTACGCCCATGCGCGAGAAGTTCTACGGACTGAACGGCGCTGGTCGCAACGTCGATCAGGCTTCTGTTCTTTAGCACATCGGCATCGAGTTCGAGCGAGGAAGCTGCCACCGAATCAATGCGCAATACGGCGGAATCGGATACTCGCTTTGCCCAGCGTTCACCGTTGGGCAATACTTTACCGATCAAAACGCGTTCTTGATATCGATCAGAAGGTCCAACAACCGCGGAGCGCAACTGGACGAAGTCCCGTGGTCCGAAATCGATTGTTGTGGGGTTAACTTCGGCGGCAGCCAGAGTTCCGTGAATCGACACCAGTGTTTGCAAGACATCGTTGCCAGTTTCAATGTCGACATGACGGGGCTTTTGCCCGCGGACCCAAAAACCAGATTCCTCTCTCACTAGCTCCAAAGAATGGTCTTCAACGTTCATCGTCAGGGCTTCAATTTCGTCTGCGCGCAATGAAAACAGACGATCGTCGATCCAACTTACACTTTCCCGGTCAAGCGTCGCGGCCAATTCTTGGATGTTCGCACAAGCAGCAACTTCTTCCGGGCCTGCCATGCGAACCAGCGAAAGTCCTCGTCAACCCTCGCAGTTCTGAAATAGCTCGATTTGGATCTTGGGGTGCGCTTCATTCAGACTCAAGCTCAGCACTGCAAATTCTTTGCCCCATTTTTGCCGAATAGAAATGGCAGGCTCAATGAAATGTTCGGCTTTGAGATTCGTGAGATCGAAGAGTAGCTTGTCAATTCGCTCCCTGGATATCCTCCGATGTTGTCCGTCGGATTCGTACCAACGGGCGAGCGTCATGTCGAATCGAAATCTACTGTGGGTACCGACAGAATCTATACCGAGCTCGCGAACATCAGATGGCACGTGGGGAAACAAGCGCGCCTCAAGCAACTGCTCGGGTCGCAACGTCAAGTTTGGTATGTCGCCGCTAACCACATACAATTGATGTAGCTTCGGGCTCGGCCCCACAACTTCAACATAGGTTCCCCCGCGCGGAGGCGGCGCACTTACGCCGACTTTGAGGGTCCACGCGGCACCATCTAACTCAATTTGCCAGCTACACTGAGGTCGGTCGAGCGCGTAACTTTTCAGGGTGCCCGGGGATATTTTGGATCCGCTCTCAAGCTTTCGAACTACTTGAAGGTCTCGCATTGCCGTTACGACTGTATCTATGGTGGCTGCGTCACCCCTTCGTTTCCACGGACTGTCCACATACCAAACGGGCGAGTCAGGGGACATCGATTGATTCGTAATGTGTGCGGTCTGTCCATCTCGATTGAGGTTCAGGCCGTGGGGCTGCATACGAGATAGCGATGGGAAAACTAATCCTGATTCTTCCATTTGCGAGTCTGCCGGTTTCCAGCTACGAGTCAAGAGAACCGACATTCCTGAGGCAAGTGCGAACACGAACAACGCTCCGTCCCGTAACACCTGACGTTGAACGCGTTTCATAAACTAGCCTGACTTCGACCACGCGTGACGTCGCCGCCTCTTTGCAAGTGCAACCGCGAGTCCCAAGGCCACAATCGCTGCAGGTATGATCAGCAGCACGTAGCGATTTAGGCGAGACAAGTCTGCGTCCGAAAGATTTAATTGCAACGGCGCGCGATGTGGACTTGGTATCTCGATTCCGATCGGACGAGCCAGCAACCACGACAACGCACCATCAATAAACGCCCGGTTGCCTACCAAAGCGGGTAATCGAAGGGCCCGATTTTCTACGATCGAGGCGGGAGCAACGACCAGACGTTGCGGCGCTCCCTGGGAACTGTCTCCAAGCTCGGCGGCCACCGAAAGGGTCAATTTCCTGGCTATTCTCTTGACAGCGTCTTTCGGATCAGGCTCCTTTTGCAAGTACGAACCAATATCATTGACCACGATTGCATTGCCCGTAGACGTGAGCAAAAGGCGGGCCACACTTGTATTGGTCAGCGTCAACGCCGGCGCCAGCGACACGAGCACGCGCAGTGATCGTTCAACACTACCTCGATTAAGCGAGCGCGTTACTGCATGCTCAGATACCTGGGCAAAGAAGGATTCACCAAATCCATCGGGCAATCGTTGGCTATCGTCGCGCTCGACAACTATGTTGTTGCCAATTGTGACGCCCGCCGGCTGTATGAGTGGATCCAATCCGGTAGAGCGCACGTGACCTGATTCATCAGGAATCGTGTTGGACAGGACGAGCAACGACCCCCGGTCTCGCAAGAATGCCTGCAATTGCTGCTGCGCCCAAGCTGAAAGCGGAATATCGGGAGCGGCGACAACTACGAGTCGACACCTTAGCAGGTCGATCTGCGTACCCGCTCCAAGATCGATAGTTCTCAATTCAATAGGCTCGCGCCCGAGACGACCACGGAGTTCACTGAGCCCGGTTGGACCTTCGTCCCGGAGGTTGAGCTCGCGGTGGCCCTGTGTAAAACAAACCAGCGGACGGGCGGTATCAATGAGCTGACGCAGACCCCTCGTCACTGCCTGTTCCAACCGGGGTTCAGACTCCCCTGTGTTTGGATCGACCAACGCAATGTCATCGGTTGTCACATAGCTTCTGTATTTACCACGTACGAGGATGATTATTGATTCGCTGACTGATTTTCCATCCTTGGTGGCACCCGCCGAAATTCCCAATTCGGATTGCAGCGCCAAGAATTGACCCGGATCACGATCGGGATCGACCCACTGTAACGTCAATTGTTGACCCAGCGAGAAGTAACTCGCTAGCAGTTGTTGCACAGTCGGTGCCAGTGAATCGGCCCGGCTCAATAGTACGACGATCTTCACAGGTTCATTGATAGCGGCCACCGTCTCGCGCGTTACAGCTGACAAAGTATAACGGCTGTCCGATGTCGCATCCCAGTGACGGTCGAAGCGGGCACCCAGTACGTTCACGCATACGGACAGGAAGACAGCTGAAACTATCCCAATTACGCTTGACCAGCGTAACCAACCTTGAGGTGCCGGTGCAGCTTTGGGTCTTGGATCCTTCGGCTTCACGACCACCTCCAGGAGTTGACAACACGAATTGACAAGAAGAGCGGAAGCGCAATCAAGGTAAAGTCAAACACCAGCCGCCGCATGGATAGGATGCCTTGGGCCATCTCCGTCAGCTGAGATTGAATCGCCAAGTGGCTACACAGTGTCTGCAGCCAACCACTGTCAAAGACATTTTCTCCGACCCCGAGCAACACGAATGCTAGCAATATTCCGCTGCTGAGTACCAAGGACAGGAATTGGCTTCGGGTCATCGTGCTGCATAAAACCCCGATCGCCAAAAAACCGGCACCCAGCCCCAATATGCCCAAGTAACTGGTGCCTATTACTTTCCACTCGGTATCGATAACACCGCGCAAAATCACAGCGTAAAGCAATGTTGGTAGCCAGAGTGCAATGTACGATATAAGCGATGCCAAGTATTTCCCAAGTACAATCACACCAGCGCCGACTGGGGCGGATAGTAGGTTCTCGATAGTGCCGGTTCGTCGTTCCTCCGCAAACAACCGCATAGTAAGCGTTGGGCAAAGAAACATAAAAGTTAGCGGAACAAACACGCTCTGGCCATAGAGGGCCTGCAGAGGACCTACATCAAGCGTTAGCTCAGGGTTGGTAGCAAAACTAGTAACAATTGATGCAAAGACACTCCCCTGGAGAAGCAAGAGCGCCAACCACAAACCCCAGGCGAGTGGCGTAAGCCACAGACTAGCCAGTTCACGCCGCAACGTCGCAAACAGCGCCATCATAACGGTGGGGCCCCACCCTCAGCTGTTAATTCGGCAAATACTGCTTCAAGAGTTGCGCTGGCCCGATGCACGCCTCGAATTCCAACGCCGCTTTGTACCAATGTCGCAACAAGCGCCTCGAGTCTCTTGTCGATAGTCTCCTCGGAAGACGCGGGAAAAACGGTAAATTGTTGCACATCCGGAACATCCGAGAACTGCCTTAAGGACGCTTGATCTGAACTAATTCGCACGTTCCAACCGAGATTAGAACAAATCTTCGGTGTCAAAAGGTCTGGATCTCGCACAAGTAGCGTAACATCTGCACCTTGACGGCTGGCACGTAGCACATCAAGGGATTCATGTGCAACCAATTGGCCCCGATGAATCACTACTGCTTCTGTACAAACGGCTTCCACTTCCGCAAGAACGTGGGTGCTTAGAAGTATTGTTCGGCTTTGCCCGAGTTGCACGACCAATTCGCGCACTTCACGAATTTGATTGGGGTCGAGACCTGCAGTGGGTTCATCTAACAATAACACAGGGGGGTTGGCTAACAATGTGTCCGCTAGCCCCACTCGTTGGCGGTAACCATGCGACAGATGCGCGATACGACAGTCAATGACATCACGGCAATGGGTTAACGTGGTAACTTCTTGAACAGCATTGACTCGACCTTTGCGGTTGATACCCTTAAGTGCTGCGCGATATTTCAAATAGTCGCCGACCCGCATTTCAGGGTACAAGGGCGACGCTTCCGCTAGATAGCCGATGCAGGAGCGGGCTCGAATTGGCGATTCGAGAATATCATTTCCAGCTATTAGAATTTTTCCAGACGTAGGCCCCAAGACTCCGGCTAACATCCGCAGCGTAGTCGTTTTGCCTGCGCCGTTTGGCCCCAAAAGTCCAATGATTGCGCCTGCACCGGCACAGAACGACACATCGCGGATCGCGACTGACAGAGCCGTAGTTTCTCGTGAGGCCCTGAACTTCGATCAAGGTTCCGCGTCCGCAGCTTCATCGTCAACTGAGCCGTGACAATGCTTGAATTTCTTGCCTGATCCGCAGGGGCATGGATCATTACGGCCAATCCGTGGTGCCGAACGTTGTGTGGCGGGGCGCGTTTGCGGAACACTGCCGACGGCGTTGCGCATCTGTTCCAAGAGTTCTTCTGGTGAAACCTCCCCCTCTTCGCCAATGTGACGCGCTACCGCTTGATCCAGCTCGGCATGGTGGCGAGCCTCTGCAGCAGCTTCGAGTTCTCGCATTTCATCCTGACGCTGAATCTGCACATTAAAGAACTTGTTTAGCGCGCTCCCGGAAACGTGAGCCATCATGTTTACAAATAGTGAATATCCCTCTTTCTTGTATTCATTCTTGGGGTCACGCTGGCCGTATCCGCGCAAGCCGATTCCATCGCGCAAGTGTTCCATGTTCGTAAGATGGTCAACCCAAGCTTCGTCGATTGTTTCCAAATACACATATCGGAACACCCGAAGTGCGAGATCGACCCCCATTTCCTTTTCTCGAGTCCAATAGGCAGCCTCGGCTTGCTGATAGAGGTAGCGGACGACTCGGTGAGGCTCACCCATTTGGTCAATTGCCCCCTCCAACTTGCAACCGAAGCTTTCGCGGAAGCCATCCTGCACACTGGTGACGTCCCAATCCTCTGGAGGTCGGTCTGCCGGGCAACATTCTTCGACCATCGCCGCCACAACTCGATCTATGAGATCGAACATCCGCTCACGCTGCTCTGATAGTCCGTGGCAGACGTGATCGAGTAGTTCTTCGTAGATCTCAGCCGGGGCGGGCAAATTGCGGCGTTCGGTATCAAGTCTGATGCCCCACAAATGATACACTTCACGCTTTAGTTGCTCAGGCTCGGCGATTGACTTGGCTTGCTCAAGCTCGGATCTAGTGGGCGCGCGTGATCTACCTATATCATCGCGGGGTGCCACGAGTGGGTCCGCGTACATGCCGACCAATTGTGCCACGAGTGGAGTCACCCGCTCGCGAATTTGCTCATCAACAGGAATCATTCTTGCGTTTCCTGTCGGCTTACCGAGTTCGTCCAATTCTTCCGGTGAATAACGGCCAAGCAGCAACTGCTGTCGCAGGCTGTACACGGTCTTGCGCTGGGCGTTCATTACGTCGTCGTACTCAAGCAAGTGCTTGCGAATGTCGAAGTTACGTTCTTCCACCTTCCGCTGCGCGTTCTCAATACTCTTGGTTACCCAGGGATGCTCGATGGGTTCGTCATCAGGCATACCCATGCGGTCCATTAGATTCTTGACCCGATCCCCCGCAAAAATGCGCATCAAATCGTCTTCGAGAGACAGATAAAATCGACTGGACCCCGGGTCGCCTTGACGCCCGGAGCGTCCGCGTAATTGATTGTCAATACGGCGGGACTCATGCCGTTCCGTGCCGAGGATATGCAGCCCACCCAATTCGACTACTGCATCATGCTCCTCTTTACACACTTGTTCCACTCTTGTCAGTCGTTCGGCAAATTCCTCGGGGTGCGTTTCGTGATTCTTCCCGTCTTGGACTAGTTCCCAACGGGTAAGCATTTCTGGGTTACCACCTAGCATGATATCTGTGCCACGACCCGCCATATTTGTTGAAACGGTAATGGCACCGCGTTGACCCGCCTGCGCGACGATATACGCTTCGTTTTCGTGATGCTTCGCGTTCAGCACATTATGCGGGATGTCCTTCTTCTTGAGAATCCTTGAAATTGCCGTGCTCTTCTCGACGCTGGTAGTGCCTACCAATACGGGTCGGCCTTTCTCATGCTCGTCCAAGATCTCGCGAATTGCTGCCGTAAACTTCTCTCGCTCCGTTTTGTATACGACATCCTGATGGTCTTCGCGGATCATATTTCGATTCGTTGGTACGACATTAACGTCAAGCTTGTACGTTGATGAAAATTCCTGAGCTTCCGTTTCAGCAGTTCCGGTCATTCCCCCAAGCTTCTTGTAAATTCGAAATAGGTTCTGAAATGTAATGGTAGCCATCGTGCGGCTCTCTTCTTGGATCCGCACGTTCTCTTTGGCCTCCACGGCTTGATGGAGCCCATCGCTCCAGCGCCGACCCGGCAGAACACGTCCCGTGAATTCGTCTATGATCAGCACCTTACCATCCGGCGAAACCATATAGTGTTGATCCCGCTTGTACAGCGCATGCGCACGCAGTAGTTGATTTAAGATATGCAATGCCGATATGTTGGCTGGATCGTACATGTTGCCAACGCCGGCGAGTTTTTGGACGTACTCAACACCGTCGTCGGTCAATGTGGTGCTATGGCCCTTTTCATCGACAATGTAATGCTCATCGCGCCGAAGTTTTGAGACAACCTCGTTCAATGTTCGATACTTCTCACTGGCAGCTTCCGCCGGTCCGCTAATAATGAGTGGCGTCCTGGCTTCGTCGATTAGAATCGAGTCCACTTCGTCAACGATGGCGTAATTGAGCTCCCGTTGAACGTACTCCAGCGCGGAGAACTTCATGTTATCGCGCAAGTAATCGAAGCCATATTCGTTATTCTGACCATAACAAATATCGCACCGGTAGGACTTGTACTTTTCTTGATCCGACTGGCCGTTGACGATTACCCCCACACTTAGACCTAAGAAATTGTAGATGCGACCCATCCACTCTGCGTCGCGACGCGCCAGGTAGTCGTTCACCGTAACCAGGTGGACGCCCTTGCCTTCCAAGGCGTTCAAATAGATGGCAAGAGTGGCAACGAGTGTCTTACCTTCACCGGTCCGCATCTCCGCTATACGCCCGCGATGTAAAACCACGCCGCCAATAAGTTGCACGTCGAAGTGACGCATCTTGAGCGTGCGCCATCCAGCCTCGCGACAAACAGCAAACGCTTCGATTAGAATGTCTTCGAGCGTGGCCCCGTTATCGAGTTTCTGCCGAAACTCAGCCGTCTTGCTGCGCAGTTCGGCATCGCTAAGCTTCTGAATGCCGGCCTCTAGCGCGTTGATGCGAACCACAAGCGGCTGGATGCGCCGCAAGGCCCGTTCATTGCTGGTTCCGAATACCTTCTTCGCTACCCAGGTAAGCATGAGTTGACCATTTCACGCGTTCCGAGACACAACCCGCCCGGAAGGCCCGGGGAGGCTAGTCCGCTGGCACCGTGTGCGCCATAATTCTACCTGTGTTGCTGTTGGCTACAATTCTCAGTCTATCAACCGGCCAAGGCTTTGGGCTCGCGTGACGTCAATCAAAGCTGCCCAATTTCGCCGCAACAAGACAGCTGGTGGATAAGCCCAACACTAAATCCCCGTACTTTTAACCTCGCGCAATGTGTGACATCCTCCCTCCTCAACTTCTGGTGTGCTTTTCATGACCTGGGACTATCGGAACCCGCACGGGCAGCGCTATCCTCGTCATTTGGATGAGCACATCCAAGCCAGCATTTTCCGATCCAGATCGTGAAAGGAGGCGTCAGGCTCGCAAGGCGCAGCGCCATTCGGAGCGCCGTTTGCTCATCATGCACTCAGCAAGGAAATTGCTGATTACTCACGGTATCGAGAACTTCACGGTGACTCAGGTCGCTGCGGACTCGCAACTCAGCAAACCCGCAGTCTATTACTACTTCGATTCCAAGGAAGCGTTGGTATTCGATCTTGCCATTGAGACGATGCAAAATGAGTTCAATGTGCTCGCAGAATCAGTGCATGCAGCCAGAAGCGGCATTGAATCACTGGTCAACCTAATTCGCGCACGAGTGGATTTCTTCTTGAACGATATTGACACATTCAGGATATTGCACCTTTGGACACCGGCACTCGGCCTACAGCGGCGCTTATCCCAATCCATTGCAAGCAAGCAAATATCCGCTCTGCTAAATGTGATAAGCCATCGGCTCAGCACCGAACCGGCGAGCGGCAGTCGCGCGCTGCGCCTCGACGCGCAGCAGCTGCCCCATATAGCCTGGGCTCTGTCACAGGGAATACTGGCGCAATGCGCCGCAGGCGCCATGCAGCCCAAAGATTTGGAACACTGCCGAGGGATGCGAGATGTGGCTTGCCGTTGGTTATTGGATTCAATGCTTGGATAAGGGAATGCCTCAGGGTTTTGCTATTTACGCGACGCCAAACGTTGTTGTCGTCGCGCTTGCGCTGCTGCGTAAGACTTGCGATCGGATTCCGTTTCGAGCAAGAGTGGCGGAACCTTTACGGGTCGTCGCTCGTCATCTAAGGCGACGTAGACGAAGTGACCCGAATTGGTATGGGTGATATTGCCTTGGATCGCGTCCTCAGCATTGACGTGAACTTCAACTTCAATCGAAGTGTTGCCGACCCAAGTAACTCGCCCGCGACAGCAAAGCAACTGGCCCATGTGAACCGGTGAGTGAAACTTCATCGAGTCTACGGCAAGCGTCACGCAGACACGTCCTGCGTGGCGCATGGCACAGATGGCACCCGTCTCATCCATCATCTTCATGATAACCCCTCCATGGACGTTCCCCAGCATATTGGCGTGCTCTGGCAGCATCAGTTGATGCAGTGACAATTCCGATTGTTGTGGTGCCCTCGATAGCATTCACTCAGTTTTACAGATTTCGTTTTTGCCGGCACGTGTGCTTTCACGTGCCGGCAATACAAAAATAGAACTTGGGCGATGATCGAATCTGAATCAGTTGAATGACAGGCGCGCCCTGCTCGATCGGCAACAATTGCCGGACAATTGGCAATACTTTGGACCAGTAAGGCCCATCGCCCACCACCAGGTGCGGAGATTCATTGTCGCAAGCGCGCAAGAATGATCCGGAAAACAAGCAAGGTGCGTGCTAGGCTCGGCCACGTGACCTGAACGGCCGCTGCGACGCGCATGGATCTTCTATACTTCGTCGTCCTAATCGGCTCGCTCATTTTCGTCCACGAGCTGGGCCATTTCCTGTTCGCCAAGGCATTTGGTGTCAAGGTCATTACATTCTGCTTGGGCTTCGGTCCAAGGATCTTGAAATTAAGGGGACGCGAAACCGAATACTGCATCGCGTTGATTCCACTCGGCGGCTACGTGCGCATGCTCGAGTCAAGCAAGACTGACATTGTCATGCCCGAAGATCGGCGACGCACGTTTGAATCTCTCTCTTTGTTCAAACGCATTGTCGTCGTGTTGGCGGGGCCTGTGATGAGCCTGCTGTTCCCGGTCCTCTTGTATTTCGGTGTCTTCGTCAGTGCCGGGCCACTGCTCCCTCCGACGGTCGGCGTGGTTCTTCCAGGTCATCCCGCTGACGGAAAATTACGCCCGGGTGATCGCATCATGAGCATCAACGGGGAGGATGTTGGCACCTTCGACGAGGTCAAGCGCATTATTGCCAAAAGCTCCGGTCAGACGCTGCATTTTAGGGTATTTCGCGATCTCAAACACGTTGACGTCGAGGTAACGGTTGCCGATACGCTGGAGCGACGCGACCTCGACATCGTGGAGCGCGTGGGAACGGTGGGCATCCAACCGAGTGCCCCTGCCGCATGCATCGGCGTGCCTAACGCGGACAGTCCCGCCTATCGCGCAGGCCTTCGGACGTTCGACGTTGTAACTTATGTCAATGGGGAGTCCGTACGGAGATTTATCGACCTAGAACGAATTTTGGAGAGTAACCACGGTGAAACAGTTCCCGTGACTTACCTGCGTCCCGTCAACGTACCGAATGCCCTGGGGGGTCTTGCGGAGATGGCCGTCTACGAGGCGGGTGTCGTAGCTTTGACGCCAGACCCCAACGCGCACGACCTCGTGTCCCGAACCGGAATCGAACTGGCTGATTTGTACGTATCAATCGTTCCCGAAGAATCCTCGCTATTTCGAGCCGGGCTGCGGCCTTCGGACAAACTTCTCAAATTGGACAATGAGGTAATTCCAGCCTGGTTGACCTTTACGGAAAGGGTATTAGCAGCACCCAATCGACCGCATCGCATCGAATATTTATCCGCACGCGACAGTCGCGTTCATTCTGGCGCCTTTCAAGTTCGCCGTGAGGACTACATCTCTGAGGGACAATTGGAAACAAGGTACGTGACGCGCGTGCAACAGTGGATGCCGCTAGCACCCGAAGAGCGCGTCGAGCACCCAGCCTTATTTCGATATGCCATTGAAAGAGCTGTCCAAGAGACGATTGACGTCATGCATTTCAATTTGGTGGCGGTCGTCAGGTTGATGCAAGGCCGATTAAGCTTTGAGTCGCTTTCTGGCCCGCTGACAATTTACGAAGTTGCCGGCGAGGAAGGGCGCAAAGGTCCCGGCTACTTTATTTGGGTGATGGCCGTGCTCAGCATCAATCTAGGCCTCTTGAACCTGCTGCCGATCCCCGTGCTCGATGGCGGTCACTTGATGTTCTTTGCGGTAGAAGCACTGCTACGCAGGCCGATCCCACTGCGTGTTCGTGAAATATCGCCACCTGGTCGGGATGAGTCTGGTAATTTTACTCATGGCGCTAGCGTTCAAAAATGACGTCGAGAGACGCTGGGACGTCATTGTCGATCAATTCAAGGAGCTCGTTGGGTGAAGGCTGCAGCTAGAGTAGCGCACCGACGACCGGACGCGCGCAGTCTCGCCATGCAGGTTGTGGAGCGGGTGATTTTCGACCAAGCCTATGCCGCGGCCGCGCTCAATGCGGAATTCCTGCGGTACCCGCAACTTTCGGCACATGAACGCGCATTTGCGACTGAGATTGTATATACGGCGCTGCGTTGTCGGCGAGCTCTTGAGGCACAGCTGACTGATCAGACGCCGCGCGGGTTACCCAAAGATCGGGTCGTTCGAGCGGCGCTGCTGGTCGCGGCGGCCCAGATACTGTTGTTGAACACCGCTTCGTTGCCGATTGCGGTCGATGCCGCCGTAACCCGTGTCAAAGCGCGGCGCGGCGCAAAATCCTCGGGGTTTGTCAATGCCCTGCTGCGACGCATTGCGACGCAACCGCCACTGAATCGCGCCGCCGCCTTGCGCAAAAATGTGCCCGATTGGCTGTATCAGCGGCTCGTAGCTGCCGTCGGCATTGAGGAAGCCGACGCGCTTATCGGAGTCGATGACGCAGACGAAAAGCTTACCCACTCGATCGACATACGATTGATAAAAGGACGTAAGATTCCTGATTGGCTTTCTGAGGCAACCCCGGGACGCTGGTTGTCTCAATCGCGCAAAGTGAGTAACGCTGGGCGATCCCCGAAGCTGTCCAGGCTTTGAGTGCGGCGACTTCGTCATTCAAGAAGAGGGTGCGCAGCTAATCGCCTGGGCACTCGACGTTCCCGCGGGCGCGACGGTGCTCGACGTGTGCGCGGGTCGCGGACAAAAAACAACCCTTTTGGCCGAACGAATTGGCCCCAAGGGCACCATTTGGTCAACGGATTTGCACGAAAGCAAACTCGAGGCCCTTCGCGCGGAGTTGATGCGCCTGCAGCTGTCGAACGTTCAAACGTTAGCATTAGATTGGTCCGTTGGAGGCGGCAATTTGCCGACCGACTTCGAATTCGTGCTGGTCGATGCGCCCTGCAGTGGAACGGGCACGCTGTACAAACGTCCTGAGATTCTCGATAGGCTGAAGCCAACCGATCCCGGCCGTATGGGTGAGCTAGCGGCGAAAATACTGCGAAATGTTGCCAAGTATTGTCGGTGCGGTGCTCAGGTGGTTTACGCCGTCTGCAGCGTGCTGCCTGAGGAGGCAGAACAGGTGCTATCCAAGGTAGAAGATTTATTCGAGCCGAGTCCGTTTAATACCGAGGCACTGTGCTCGGCGTTGGGCGACCCGGTGTGCCTCGGGCGCTTATTGCCGCTGCGGCACGGAACCGACGGTTATTTCCTGGCCAACCTTCGAAGGCGCTGAGCGGGCCCGCTGACTGCGACCAACTAACCTTTTGCAAGAACGCGGCGGGACTTCTCGAGCGGCTAACAAACTTCTGGGTCAAAGTCGACAATGGTTGCAAATTACGCCAGGTTGAGCAAAACCATGGCTAACCATGGCTGAGTTGCAACTGCGCGGAGCATTAACCGCTATAGTGACGCCCTTCACGTCGAGCGGCGCCGTAGATTTCGACACCTTCGATCGCTTGCTGGATCGACAAATGGAAGCTGGCATCGGTGGCCTTGTCCCCTGTGGCACCACCGGTGAGTCTCCCACTTTGGAGGATGATGAACAGCACGATTTAATCGCGCATTCAGCGAAACACGCGAATGGCAAAGTGCCGGTAGTAGCTGGCACCGGGTCCAATTGCACCAGCTACACCATTCAATTGGCGAAGACTGCCGAATCCGCGGGCGCGGATGCAGTCATGATTTTAATGCCTTATTACAATCGGCCCTCGCAAGAAGGATTATTGCTTCACATTAAGCTTGTCTCGCAAGCCGTTGGGATCCCAGTAGTGCTGTATAACATTCCCGGTCGAACCGCCGTCGATCTTAGCGTTGATACGACACTGAGGGTTCTCGATGCTTGTCCCAACGTAGTGGCCATTAAAGATGCATCCGGCGGGGTCATGTATTGTCAAGATCTGCTGAGGCGAGCCGGCGAGCGGGTGACGCTGCTCAGCGGCGACGATGTGCTTACACTACCGATGATGGTCGTTGGCGCTAAAGGTGTTATCAGTGTAACCAGCAACCTTTACCCGCAAGCCGTGCAAAAGGTTGTCGAAGCAGCCTTGGCTGGTGACTGGAACAGCGCGCGCGCCCAGCATTTAGCCCTGTTTCCCGTGCATCGCTCGCTATTTGTGGAACCCAGTCCGCAGCCGATTAAGGGAATACTTGCCGCGCGGGGTCTGATCCCGCCGAAAATGCGGTCTCCCATGGTTGAAGCCAGTCGCGAAACGGTCAATGGCGTGGAGCGCGCCTGTGCCGCATACGAGGCTCGCTCGTGAAGATCGCGCTGCATGGTGCCACCGGTCGCATGGGTCAGGCGCTCACTCGACTGATCGCTCTGGCACCTGATTTGCAATTGGTAGGCGCCGCCTGCGCGGCGGATGATCCCGCCACCGGTCGTGATGTGGGCACCCTCGCGGGCGTGGGAACGCTCGGCGTAGAGGCTTCGCCCGATGTAGCGGCAGCTTTGCTGGGAGCGGACGTCGTCATCGATTTCTCCAATGCCAGCGCTGTGCCTTCGGTTGCAGCGCTTGCGTTGCGGCACAAAGTCGCGCTGGTAAGCGGGACCACGGGGCTGCAAGCGGCTGCCAAGATTGCCCTCGAAAAAACCGCTGAACAAGTCCCGGTGCTTTGGGCGCCGAACACCAGCCTGGGCGTGCAAGTGTTGGCGGAGGCCGTCGAGCAAGCGCTGCGACGACTAGGCAGCGAGTACGACGCGGAAATCGTCGAGATCCACCATCGCAAAAAGGCAGATTCTCCGAGCGGCACCGCGAAACGCCTGGCGGATGCCGTGCGCGCCGTGCGCCCGAACATGCGCGAATTGCACGGCCGCGACGGCATGGTGGGAGCCCGCACGGACGAAGAGGTTGCGGTGCTCGGCGTGCGCGGCGGCGACGTCATCGGCGAACACACAGTTTACCTGCTCGGTCCCGGCGAGCGCCTCGAGTTTACCCATCGCGCTTCCAGCCGCGAATTATTCGCCCACGGCGCGCTGCGAGCCGCGCGCTTTCTAGTGACGCAAAAACCAGGAAAGCTATATCGAATCGCGGATATGCTGGGCTAGACGCGCGGTAACCCGGAGCAGTTCCCGTAACCGAAGCAGATTCCGTAGCGGAACTAGTTCCGCAGCAGCAGCAGCTGCTCGGCAGCCCCTCCTTTGCCTCCAAATTCACACTTGCTTTCACCCGCGTCCGTGAATATCGTGTGCGCCTGAAGCGGGGGTGCAATTGCCCTCGCGGGTTCGAAGGCAATTGGAGGGTGTATGCGACTTCCCAAGCATAATCGCAATTATCAAACGCAAGTGGATTATGGCCGCTACTAGCGCCGCTTCAAACGCAGATGCCCGCATTGATAGCCTCGTTTCAACAAGCCGTGTCAGAGCTCGATACGGCGCGCACGGCCGCCGCCGTGGCCCGCACAGCGCTCGAATCCGCAGTTGACGACTGGCTATTGCAAATGGAAAAAACCTACGGAGCCCTTGTTGCTGAACTCACTCGCAAAGGCGCGGACCGCTTCTTCCCCAGGCCAACGGCGGACCCCGGCGACGAACCGCCGGAACCCGTGCCAGCTCAAGCGTAGTAATGGGAACATGCGCACCGGGAATCCGCGCGGTCGGTTACGTCATGTTTGCCGTTCCTGTTTGAAATGCCGGCACGCCGTGCGTGCGGTTCTTACGGGAACACGCCCACGGCGGGGGCCGAACTCGTTCCGAACGGGTGTGAACGCCGCCCCAAAAACCTAAAACCAGGCATGTTCACGCCTGACCAAACCCTTACCGGGCCCAGCAAGACCCGCGTTCACCCGTAACCTCCGACCACCGGAGGTCCAAACGGGCATGTTCACATGTGAACATCGCGAATCCGGGCCCCAGGGAGGGAATGTTCACCTGTGAAGGCCGCGAATTCGGGGGTCTGGAAGGGGATGTTCACGTTTTGATCCCGGGAATTTGGCTGGTTAACCGGGGCAGTTGGTGGTTTAGTGGTGGTTGGGAGGCCTGACTGACTCGGGAGTTACTGAATTTGGGCGGCTCAAGAAGCTGGATTGAGCGGCAGGCGCGACCTGCACTTCAGCAGGCCAACGGTCCCAATGATTGCCGAATTGAAAGCGTGAAACGAATGCCCTTGTGGTACCAAGTCGGAGCCGACATGAATCAAATCGAGTAACACACGGCAAATACGGATGCGGCTTCCAAACAGCGAGCGAGCGCTGGTCGAGTTGGCCAAGTTGGCAAGTTACTGTCTTGACCCGAGTCACTTGCGCGGGCAGCACAAGGCCAGAGTCTTTGCGTCACGACTGGGGCTTGGGCAAAGTGACGCCAGTGCTGTCCGTGCGGCCTTGCTCGAAGCCGCCAGCGAGGCCGATAACGTCGTGCGCGGCGCAGTCGATGGCTTCGGGTTCCGCTATATTCTAGACTTTCAGCTGTCCGGTCCCAAAGGTTCGGCCATGGTTCGAAGTGCCTGGATCGTGAGAATCGGCGAGGATTTTCCAAGGTTCACTAGTTGCTACATCCTCGGAGGTTAAAATGGCAGCGACATCAATATCAAACCTCGACGTGGTGGCACTGCTCACGGATATTCCGGAGCAAGGCTTGGTACGTGGTCAAGTCGGCACAGTCGTGGAGCAACTAACCGACAATATGTTCGAAGTCGAATTCATCGACAACGAAGGTCAAACATACGCCGAACTGGCACTGCCTGATAGCGAGTTGCTCGTGCTGCACCATCGGCGCATTAGGGCCGCGTAGGTGCGGGCTTTGGATTGCAACTGTGACAGTTACCGAGCCGGCAACTGCCCCAGCAACTGTTTGCGGTGACAGTAGCTGTTTCCGAAGCAGAAGCAGTTCCTGTGGCACTTCCCGTCTTTCGCGCTATGTTTATTAGGATGAACGCAAAGGCAGAGCAACTCTTCAACGAGGCGTTGACGCTACCTGATAACGAACGCGTAGCGTTGGCCGAACGAATTCTCGAGTGCTCGTTCTCTGAATCCGTGCCAACGGGTGACGACTTGCGCGCGTTG
Organism: uncultured delta proteobacterium; assembly: GCA_963835565.1. Lineage (GTDB taxonomy): Bacteria > Myxococcota_A > Polyangia > Polyangiales > Polyangiaceae > FEN-1139. Next base: position 86,379 of record CAWIGY010000026.1, on the reverse strand, counting down.
CAGGCTCTAATCGACCAAGGCGATCGGGAAATCTTGGCTGGGGATTTTGTGCTTGCCGAAGATGTCGTGCGCGAAATGGGTACCACTTGAGTTGTGGCTAGGTTTCGCGTTGTAGTCTCCAAAATAGCTCGACGACAAGCGCGCGCCATCGCGAGTTGGTGGGAACGGAATCGCCTGGCCGCGCCAGCGCTGTTCAAACACGAGTTCGGGCAGGCTGTCCAACAGCTTCGTGAGGCTCCATTCTTGGCCCTGTTGGGTGAAATCGAACGTCCGGGTATTAGGAGAATTCTCTTAGCAAAAACACGGTATCACCTCTATTTCCGTATTAATGAGGGCGAATCCAGAGTCGAAATTACTCGCGGTATGGCACTCATCGAGAGGCTATCTGCCACCGTTGGATTGAGTAACCTGCCGTCGTTGGTGAATCTACCTCCGCACCAACCCATAAACCTTACCACCCAGAACATTCATGAACTGCAGCACCTCCTGAGCGGCGTCATCAGAAATATACCCCCAAGCTACCGCAACCCGAATGCCCGCCTGCGCTTCATTCAGCGAGCCGCGCGCGGTTTCAAACCGAAGCCGCGCGTTGCCAGCGGCGACTGAACCTAGAAATGGTGCCTGTAACCGTAACAGAACCAGGAACCCCTACTGCAACAGTGCCGGCTACTGCAACAGTGTCGGCAACAGCAACTGCTCCAGCAGGTGTTTGCGGTGACAGTAGCTGTTTCCGAAGCAGAAAGATTCTGAGGCAGTGCCCACTCCACTTCCACGTGCCGCCAATACAAACGATCTACCCATTGTCTTCTAGAGATCTCGGTGCCGAATAGAACCGATGTCGGCAGTTCCAGCTCGTAAGCGCGCCACTTATGAAGATGTTCTCAATGCTCCGGCGCACTTGGTGGCGGAAGTGTTGGATGGGACGCTGTACACGCATCCGCGGCCAGCTACTCCGCACGCAATCGCGGGTACCGCCTTGGGCGAGGAGCTTGGACCTCCGTTCAAGCGAGGCAAGAACGGTCCGGGAGGGTGGATGATTCTATTCGAACCCGAGCTACACTTGGGTCCAGAGCCAGACATCATCGTTCCCGATCTTGCGGGTTGGCGCCGGGAACATCTGCCAGCTGTACCTCACGCCGCGTATCTCACCGTTGCTCCAGATTGGGCCTGCGAGGTGGTGTCGCCCTCGACCGAAGACGTCGATCGGGCGGAGAAAATGCCAATCTACGCGCGCGAACGCGTTTCACACTTGTGGCTGGTGGATCCGCTCCTAAAAACCCTCGAAGTTTTCCGACTCGATGGTGACAGTTATCGAATGGTCCATGCATGGCGAGGTAGCGTCAGTGTACGCGCCGAACCCTTCGATGCGATCGAGCTCGACCTCGCTATTCTCTGGGCGACCTGACGCTATTGGCAAACACCGATGCTGGGGACAGCAAGATTATAGTAGGTGCAGTCGATGCGGCAACGGTGCCAGCGACAGAATCTGAAAAAGTCCCTGTAACAGTGACAGTAACTGCTACTGAACTGGAGCCTGCAACCGCACCTGTCCCTGCAGCTGTTTCCGTAGCAGAAGCAGTCCCTGTTGCAGCATTCCTGGGTGTTACGCCGTCAGATTTCGCGCCGCGTCGATTAATGCGCGAATGTTCTCGGTGGGCGCGCCCGGAGGCATTCCTCCCGCGCAGGAGACGATGAGGCGTGAGCGATCGGGTAACGCTTGCAACATCTGCGTCGTGCATTCTTTGACTTGTTCGGGCGTACCTTGAGCCAAAACGTCTCGGGGGGGCACATTGCCGAGCAATACGATTTTGTTCTGAGTCCAATTCTTCATATCGCTGATGGTGTGTTGAATGCCAAAGTTAAGCAGGTTGATGCCGATCTCGGCAAGAAAGGGTGCTGCGACTTTACAGGGAGCATCATTGTGGAAAAACTTTACCGCCACGTCGAGCGCAAAGATCTTTTGCAAGTACGGCATGCCAAACGCGAGAAAGTCGCTTTTTCCTATGAATCCTACCAAATCATCGAGTACCAGGAGCCCATCAATCGTCGAGATGCACTCGCGCTGAACCATAATCCAATCGACGAGAAAGTCGGTAATGATGCCGAGCAGGCGGTGCATCCTGTCCGGATCGGTCTTGAGCGCGGTTAGAAACTCAGTGGTGCCCATCAAGAACGAGGCAATGTTGAGAGGACCTCGTGCAATCGCAAAGCGGATCTTGTAGCCGCTTTTCTCGATCTCCGATCGATTATGTGTGAGCCTCTTTATTACGAACGGCAATAATCCATCTTGCGTTGGATTAGGTTTCTCGAGCTGATCGACCTGTTCTGGGTTCTGAAGGACGCGCTTTGCAAACGGGAACTCGTTTTCGGTCCACATGCTGATCGCACCGAATGCCGAAGGCTCGGTGCACATGCCATATTCAGACCAAAACCCAGGTAAGAACCAGGTGCCTGGAAATGCGGCGAGCGCCTTCTGATGAGCAGACAGCCAAATATTTTCGCTGGTAAAGTAATCGAGTATGGAATGACCCGCCCAGTTGGGCAGCCACGGGCTATCGATGATGAAACCCGTAGGCAGCGGATTGAGTAGCTCCCCGCGAATTACAGCCAACAGCGCTTCGAATTGTTCGTCCTGCATATAGTATTTGTCTTAGGCGTTCGCTACATGTTCTTTCGGTTCGCACCGAGGGCTTCGGCGATGGCCTCAACAAATGCCGGGCTCGTGCCGCAACAACCACCCACCATGTTGGCTCCTGCCTCAATGAGATCCAAGGCGCCCGCCGCAAACTCAGTGGGTGACGCATCGTAATTCACCTGTCCATCGACGAGTTTAGCCAGGCCGGCGTTGGGTTTGACCCAGATTGGCTTATTCGTCGTAGCGCGCAGTCGGCGGCAGATGGGCACGTAGCCTTGCACACCGCGACCACAGTTAGCACCGATTGCATCAGCGCCCGCTTCGGTCAATGTCTTGGCCGCCTTTTCAGGGGTAACTCCCATGGCGGTCCGGTCCTTCGCGGCACCCGAGTCGAACACCATGCAGGCCACGACCGGCAGCCCAGTTTTACGCGCGGAAACTAGCGCGATGCGCAGCTCGTCCAGATCCATAAATGTTTCGAGCACCAGACCGTTCACTCCGCCTTCGGCCAATACCTGCGCCTGCTGTTCGAAAACGTCGGTGAGCTCTGCCTCGCTGACGTCACCCACCGCCAGCAGCTTGCCGCTGGGTCCAATCGAAGCAAACACTTGAGCCTTACCCGCGGCCGCGCCGCATGAAATACGCGCGCCGGCGCGATTGATATCGGCTGCTTGTTCTGCCAGCCCGTGACGCGATAGAACGATGCGATTCGCGCCAAATGTATTGGTCAGAATGATTTGGCTACCCGCTAGTACATAGCCGCGCGCTACTGACTCCACTCGCTCGGGGTGTGCCAAGTTCCAAGCATCTGGACAAGCTCCCGCTTCGAGGCCTAGCGCTTGAAGTTCAGTCCCCCAAGCACCGTCGAGGATCAAAGGACTGCTGAGGATTGCATCATTGAATGTGGCCATCTGACTCGACCCTGCGACGTTACTTGGCGATCAACTGTCGCGCAAGGGCTACTGCGCTTGCTGCATTCTCAGCATATCCGTCCGCGCCTACGGCGATTGCAAAGGCCTCTGTGACTGGCGCACCACCCACCATGATTTTGATACTCTCGCGCGTCCCGTTCGATTGAAAAGCCCGCACGGTGGCTTTCATGGCCGGCATCGTGGTTGTCAGCAGTGCTGAGAGGCCAACGATATTCGCCGATCGCTCCTGAACGGCTGCTACGAATTGATGGGGCGTCACGCTGACACCAAGATCGATGACCTCGAAACCTCCGCCTTCCAACAGCGCGGCCACTAGGTTCTTGCCGATATCATGCAGATCACCCTGCACCGTGCCAAGGACGACTCGACCTGCCGGTTCAACTCCCTGCTGGACGAGCAGCGGCCTGAGCAGTTCAAAAACCCCCTTGGTGGCACGTGCCGCCATCAGTAGTTCCGGCACGAAATACTCACCTGCCTCAAACAGCTCGCCCGCCTCGTGCATGGCAGGCGCGATCGCAGAATTGACGAGGTCTAATGGATCATCACCCGCCTCGAGCGCATAGCGCGCGAAGGTCAATGCAGCGGCGGCATCTCCTTCTAAAACCGCCCTGTGCAATTCCGAAGAATTTTTCATAGATGAGTTCTCAGATGCGCATCTTAGCGACGCATGGTGCAATTTACATCGGTGCAACGATCACAAGGTGAATAATGGACTTCGATGTCTTTCTTGTCACCGAGGCCAACCAAACCCGACACGGATTTAATGGGCTGCATGAGCATCGAAGGTAAGAGTGTTACTCCGACTGCGCCCGCATCGACAAGCTCGAATAACCCGCACTGTTCCGTGAGATTCATTCCACAATATCCAGGACTGTATCTTGGGCTCAGCGCTTCCGAAGAACCCAGGTGGGTCTCAAGTCGCGTCGCAAGTGCATGCGTTGCAGCCTCGGCAGCCCAGGAGCCCAGCGCATCGAGCGCCCAGGCGACAACGATGTCCCCCTTGAGCGAAGCGGCACGCGAGAGCTCGGTAATGCGCGAACCAACCGTTGCCACGAACACGACGATGCGGCTGGCACCCCGTAGAAAGGTTGCCACCTGACCCTTGATGACAGTGCCGCCAATCGTCAGCGCACGCGGACCCTGCTCCTTTACTCGATAAATTGAGTAGGTGCCCCGGGGAAAGAGATGTGACTGCCCTTCAAGCAGCACTTGCTCGACGGCATCGGGTAGGTTGCGCCACTCGGTTGACCGTTTCGGGTAACCGAGATAGCGCAATAGCTCGTCGCGACTGGGCTCAATCGGAAGCAAATCGATAGTTTCGGCAAATAGCGGCGCCGGCTCGGCGGTAAAGCACACGTACTAAGCGTAATCGGAAAACGCTTTCAGTGGGACCGAGCAAGCAAGGCTGTGCCCGTCGCAAGTGGCTTTCGAAATCGGCCATTGCCTCCAATGCGCCGGTAATCGGGGCATCCGCTAGCGCGGGTCGGGCGCACCCAATCAGGTCATTTTCGGTAAAAATGATGCTTGGCCGGATGACCCAAATCCACACCGTCGGCACCTTCCCGTCGATTTCATTGCGCTGCCAAGAAGGTGGCGACCATGCAAATGGGACGAACTTGCAAGATAGTCCACCTCGCCGAGGTTTCGCGCTAGACTCCCTCGTCTGCGTGGGTTTGCAGTTCCGAGACGCCAAGTCGCGATTCGAATGGCATGGGAGTGGAAGGGACTTGCACCCCGCTGCAGAAGTTGGAAATCACGGCATCTATTGGACAAACGCAGAGTCGCTGTCCGACATGGGCGGCGCGACCTCGCACCCAGCATACAAAAAGGGAATAACATGAGACGATTAGCTATTCTTGGTGTGGCGGCGCTCACTACTTTTGGCCTCGTAGGCACGAGCTGCAGCAGCAGTAAGACCACCACCCCAGCATCCGGTACGGGCGGCAATGCCGCCGCAGGTACTTCTTCCACCGCGGGCACCTCAGCGACGACTGGTGGCTCTACGAGCACCGGCAGCTCTACGGGTGGCCTTGCGGCGACTGGCGGTAGTCCTGCAACGGGCACAGGTGGCTCAACATCAACAACGGGCGGCGCAGCAGCCGCGGGCAGCAGTGCAATTGGTTGCTCGAGCACTAATACGATGACGGCACCTACGAATGGCGTGATTGCCGACTTCGTGGGGACTGCAGCCGACGCAGGCATAGAAATACTCGGCGGCCTCTCCGTGTATCCTAAGGGTAGCAGTTCGGCCCCAACAGCAGCCATTAATGGAGGCGCGCTAAATATTACGGAGAACGCGGCCGCCACTACAGCGGCTCAGTATGTTGGGGCGGTCCTTTACTTCAATGATTGCGTGGACGCGAGCGCGTTCACAGGTGTGGAATTCACCCTCAGTGGGTCCGTGAGCGGGTGCACCGTGCAATACTCGACGAATTACAGCGGCGCCGATGACGAAACCACGGATCCTAAAGGGTCTTGCACACTCGGCTCCGGCAATTGCTACTCGCCCCAGACTACCCTTACTGCAGCACAAATTACTACCGCGGGCACCACTATCCAAGTGCCTTGGGCCACCACCGGTGGAGCCCCGAGCGGCCCGGTCAATAAGGCGCAGCTCACCGGCATTCAGTGGCAGTTCACCATTGCATCAGGCACGGGAACTTGTACCGCTAGCCTTTCGATAACTAACGTGAAGTTCTACTGAACAGTTTAGCAAAACCTAAATCCTCGAGGCCCAGCCATTCGGCTGGGTCTTTTTGTGTGCGGTGGATGGCGAATCTTCACTGAGAGCAACAGCGGAACCCGACATCCAATGCGGTGTAGCCGCGGTAGTCATAGGAATCGAAGTTACAGGTTAGATTGCCAGACGAAGAGAAGTACGAACCGCCTCGCACTCGGCAATAGACGCCATCCGGTGTGCTCGCGGAGGACTCGTCGCAGCAATCTTCCCACTCTTGCACGTTGCCGCTCATATCAAATACGTTGCCATAGCCGGCAACGGTGGATTGACAATTGCTGAGCGACCCTACCGCGACCGTGTTGTTGGCTGCCAAATCTACGCCATTGCAGTTGGTCTTGTTGTAGACCTGGCCGTAGGGATAGGTGTTTCTGGCGTGAGCTGAACAAGCATTGAACCATTGGTCCGCGCTCGCGCTGGCAAAGTCGGTATAGGCATTGGTGCCGCCTCCGATCTTCCCGCACAGCCGTTTGCCGACTGCCTGACAATACGTATAGGCGTCACACCAATTGACGCGGACGGGAAAGTCTTGATTGGCAGTGGGTGGCCAGTCGCTGTCTGCCGGCGTAAAGCTAGTATTCCAAGTACAACTGCTGCTTTGGCCACTCGTAGGCGGATTGGTATTGAGCCAGGTCAAATACTGAGCGCGAGTAACCTCCGTGCTGTCGATGCAATAGCCCTCGGGCATTGCATACATAGCCGGTCCACCCGCGCCACCACAGGGCGTGCAATTACCATTGCTACAATACTGCTGCGGCGTGCACGCGGTGTCATTCTGCCAAGTTCCCGAGCTGGAGCACAACTGTGGTATGCCAGCAGATGTGCACTGGCGCGCGTTCACCGCGCACTGACCGCTGCCGCCGGTTGCGTTCGTGCCGCCATTTGACGTTGCGCCGCCAACGTCGGACCCCCCGCCCGCCTCGTTGCTACCTCCGGTGCTCGACGCGCCGCCGCTTGCGTTCGTGCCGCCTGTTGCAACGGCACCGCCCGTGCTCGTGTTGTTCTGACTGTTGGAATTGTTGGAGCAACCAGCTACCAAGAGTGCGGCGCAGCAAAGCTTGGCGATCGCAGTGATTCGAGTGGCGAACATGGGCAAGTCCCTCAAAGGCTAGTTGGTTTGACTGCGATTATACGAGACTCGCGAGCCGTGACCCACGAATTCCAGAACTTTGGCGAAACACCAACACAATTTCTGTGAAGTCGAGACTCTAATTTCTGCAAACCGTCAACTATTTTCAAGAAGCTGACCCCCCAATGCGCCATTGGCCGGGCGAAAAGTCGCGCCAGTCGGTCGAGATTCACGCGATGTCACCAAACAACAACAGCTGGCGAGCCAGAGCTCAACGGCTGCCGTCATGGTTGCTTCGCAATGCGCGAACTAACTTGTTCGCGACTAATTCTTCGCCATCATAACCGATCTTGAAGCGTCTGCATTGCTTCCGGTGCCGTCTAGTGTGGTTCCGTCGTAAGACGATATCAATGACGGGAACGCGCAGCCGCCGCCGGCGTACCAGCCCCAGGCTGTCCAGGACATGCCCAGGCCTTCCATGTACGTGATCAGACTTTGCGTCCACGCGCCAGCGCAGGTACCGCCGTTGTTACCGTTGTCACCGAATTCCGTGGCCATTACGGGCAGGCTTGCCGCAAGGGTACCGAACTTGGCGGGCCAATCGCTGGAGGGTGCCTTGTTGCCGTACGGGTGCGTGTTGTAGACGATGTTGGTGCCGCTGATTCGGTTGGTGGTGCTGGTCGTGATGTCTGGACAAGTCATACGCCCAGTTCAAGCCGCCGATGATCGTGATCTGATTCGCGCCCGCGCCGCGAACGGCACTATACAGAGCCGTCATGTTGGTCTTCCACGTGGCCCAGTCGCTGGCGGCGGGACTGGCGCCGCCGAGGGTGGGTTCGTTGTACAATTCGAACATCACTTGGTTGTCGCTCTTGAAGGCCCTCGCCACCGCGTCCAAAACTTAGTCGAGTTGGTGGCTGTGCTGGCCATGATAGCCGCTGGTGCTGGTACCATCGGTCTCGTTTATCCAATGCAAATCCAGGATCACGTCCATGCCGGCCGCCTCGGCCCACCTCACCGCACGCGCGATGTACTTGGGATAGATGGAGGCGGTGCTCGCGGTCGAGCGTGCCCATATAGTAGTCCTGGTTCAGGCCAATACGGACGAGGTTCGCCTTCCAGCCGTTCCTGATGCGCTGCATGTCCCACGGCATGACGTTCCAGCCGGAAGTATCCCATTCCATGCTGGGCCGAGCGACGCCACGGAAGATCTTCTGTGGTGCTGCCGCACATGATCTTGTTGCCCGACGTCGTGTAGGCGCCGCTAGCGCAAGTGGTTTGCGCAGCCGGCGGGTTCGACGTCAGGAAGTGAACGTCATCGACCCAGCAGGTGAACGAGGTTGGCACCTTGTTGCTACCGCCGGTGTCGTAGCCCGTGTTGAACTGCATTTGCAAGGCTGTGAGCTTCGCCTTGTCGACACGCGCTGCCGATCTGCGGGCAGAGTTCGGGTCCTGCAGTGCGTCGGCAAAGTAAAGCTCATAGTTGCTCCAGTTCGTGGTGATCCAAGAATTCTTGTAGCCGTATTGGTTGCAGACTAGGTGCCCGAGCCGCTGTAAACGCATACGCTCGAGATGCCGCAGCTTCGACGTGGCTGCAGTCACCATCGTTCACCGCGTCGATGAGCTTGAAGTACACGTAACCGACGTCGCGAGGCGCACTTCATGTTGAAGCCAATGCCCGTATACGCCGAGGCGTCGTATGGCACCTTCTGGTTCGACGAGTTACGGGCCATCAAATCGACGCCGATGCCTGAGCCCCATTGGCCGCCATTACCGCTATTGCTATAAACGCCGGTTCCAACTGCCTTCAGCGCACCTCCTGCGGTACAGTGCCTTGGATCCGTTCCCGAGTCCCACGAGAGAGTAGGCAATGACGCCGCCTTGCTGGTGCAGGCCTCTGGGTGCAGGCACCGCAGTTCGGGTCGTCCGGGTAATCCGTGTAGGATACCAGAGCATGCCGCCGCGGGTGCCAGTCTTATACACGATAAGGTGGTTGTCAGTGCAGGGGTTCTCCGGATGATTGGGATCCGGAATACAAGGATAAGTCGCGGTATCGCCGAGGGTGTTGAAGTCCGAAATCACGTCAGCCGTCGCCGGGTTAGCGGCATTGGGCACACCTTCCGAGTTGTTCCCGCTAGGGCAGGCTGGTGCCGCGGGCGTGACCGCAGTGCTAGTGGCCCCGCCGGTCGCAGCCGGTGTTCCGCCAGTGGCAGCTTGGGTGCCACCCGTTGCCGCGGTGCCCGTGCCGCCAGTGGAGGTTGTTCCCGCTCCGCCCGTAGTTGCCTTGGTTCCGCCAGTTGTAACGTTTCCAGTGGATCCACCCGCAGAGACGGCGCCCGTTGTCCCGCCAGTTGTGACGGTTCCAGTGGTTCCACCCGTGGCGACGGCGCCGGTGGTTCCACCGGTGCTGACCGTACTCGTGTTGCCACCGGTGTTGGTAACTCCAGATGTTCCACCTGTAGAGACGACACCCGTGGTTCCGCCGGTTGTAACGGTTCCAGTGCTTCCGCCCGTCGTGACGGTGCCGGTAGTTCCACCGGTGGTGACGGTGCCGGAAGCGCCGCCTGTTGTACTCACGCCGGTGCCTCCGCCAACTGCACTCGTGGTACCGCCGACATTGCCCGTGGCGCCGCCCAAATTATTGGCTCCACCTGTGTGCGCGCCGCCCGCTGAGGTAGCGGCCGTGGTTCCGCCGGTTGTGGCATTGTTCACCATAGGGCCTGAGCTCGCGTTGTTGCTACCGCAGCCCGCAATGACGGTTGCCGCGACAAACGTACCAAGAGGTAAGAATTTCTGTAGGCGCATCGAAACCTCCAACTGGAAGCGGAAGTGTACCGCAGGCCCCAGCTGTGCTGCAGCAGCGCAAGATCGTTTTTCCCCGAATTCTCGAGGCCATGTGATGGGACAGCCACAAAAAGACAGTGGGAATGCGAAAAAATGCCGTGCCAGGTGATTAATGCCCTGGGCCTTACGTCTGCACCCGGATATTCAGGTCAGATGCGGAAACGTCGCCACACTGGAGTAGTTCAAGTACCTAAAGCAGCGGCCGTTTGCAGCATTTGAGACCGACATTCTTCGCGGGGCATGTAACGCAAGGGCCAATGGACGTCATCGCGGCGCGACTCTAGTTGTGTGACGTTACGGAAACTGGACCTGAATAGGCACCAAACTTGTCGAGGTTGAGTTATTGCCCAATTCACCGGAATAGTTGTTCCCCCAACAATAGGCACTTCCATTGGCGATTGCGCAGGTGTGGCCGCTACCTGCGGCAATGGCCGTAACGCCTGAAGTCAGGCCCTGCACTTGGACGGGCACAGGGCTATCTGTCGTTGAATTGTTGCCTAGTTGGCCAACACTATTGCTACCCCAACAATAGGCGCTGCTGCCAACTAAGGCGCACGTATTGGAACCTCCGGCAGTGATGCTGGTGGCGATGCCACTCAAACCCTGAACTTGCACAGGTGCCAGACTCGTGCTGGTCGAGTTATCGCCGAGTTCCCCGCTGGCGTTGTTCCCCCAACAGTAGATGGCGCTGCCGGTGACTGCACAAGTGTGCCCGTTACCTGTCGCAACAGTACTGGAAGTTGCAGCTACATTCACATTAACAGGAATGAGACCGTCAGTCGTCGTGTTGTTACCCAGCTGACCGAACGCATTGGAACCCCAGCACCATACAGTCGCTTTACTCAGTGCGCACGAGAAAAAGCTACCCGCGCTGATGAAGTTCGCTTCGTTTTCTGGGAGGCCCTGAACTGGGACTGGAATAGAGCTGTTGATTGTGGAATTGTTACCCAGTTCACCATTTGCATTATAGCCCCAACAATAGACAACGCTCTCCCGTACAGCGCAACTATGGGAGAAGCCAGCAGATATCGACGCGACATTCGCCGTCATACCTTGCACTTGAACGGGTATTTCGCTAATAACCGTTGTTGAATTGTTGCCGAGTTGGCCGGTGTTGTTGTAACCCCAGCAGTAAGCGCTATCGCCAACCAGCGCACAGGAGTGTTGAGAACCACAGGTTAGGCCTGAGACCTGCAATGTTAGACCCTGAACTGGGACGGGGACTGTGCTTTGTGTTGTTGAGTTATTTCCCAGCTCCCCGTTAGCGTTGTCTCCCCAGCACATGGCGCCGCCGTTGACTATTGCGCAGGAGTGACTAGTGCCTGCACTGATTCCTTGCACACATTTAGCTGTGCTCACACTTGACCAATCAGAAGTGGTTTGTGAAGGTTGACAACCTTGGCAGGGATTATTCGGGTTCGTGTCGCCGCTGGCTAAGTACTGGGAACCGATCAAACAACCCGACTGGCAAGTGCCCGTGTGGCAAATATTGCCGTTGGCGCAGCTTGTTCCGTCAGCAACAGGTACCCAAGCCGAAGCAATTACGCTCGGTTGACAGCTTTGGCACGAATTGTTGGGGTCGAGGATGCCTGATGTGTAATAAGTACCACCAATGACGCAACCTGATGGTGCTGATGTTGCGCCACCTGTAGCCGAAACGCCACCGGTTGCATTCGACCCGCCGAGATTGGCACCACCTGTAGCGGCCATGCCGCCCGCGTTCGATGTACCTCCTGCGGACGTCGCCCCGGCAACGCTTGAAGCGCCTGCCGCGCTTGAATTGCCCCCAGTTGCCTGAATGCCTCCCATAGATGAAGTACCCGCAATACTTGACGAACCTCCCGTTAACGAGCTACCGCCGGTAGCATTGCCAGCATCTTTGCCGGATCCACTGACGATGGTGGTGGCCGAGTAGGACGCGCAGGCCGACGCGACTCCAACGAGGACTGCGAACGCGACGAGATTGCAAAAACTAAATTTCAACACGGCGGATTCCCGAGCCGAACGATTCAAGTATCGGATTGAATATACGCAAATTGCCGACAGTGGGCCGACAATTCCAAATACTCCGGTTCGGTTCACGTGTTCGAACTATCGACAGGCTCGTTGCGGCGGTTGCCTGAATTTTTTAAATTCGTCTGACGACGGGGCGACCTGTGGGCCGATAGAGTGCATCGCCGGCGACATAGGAAAACAGCCGCCGAGCAATAACTCGACGGCTGTCGCGAAACCCGCGCCTCTTTTCGAAACGCGGGTTCCACATGGGCCGACTAATCGTCTAGCGATTCTGATTACTGAACAACGCAGGTGAACGTATCTTTGAGACCGGTGGCGTTGCTGCCTGTCCAGATCTCGAACCCTGCGAAAACATCAGTCAGGTACCAGCTGGAGGCGAATGCCTCGCTCGTTCCGCCTGCGCTCATGTCGGCGGCACCGTTCGTCACCGCATCATTCATGAAGGGCTTCAGATCGAAAGACATACTAGATACTGGTGAATCCTGTGCCACGTATGACACAACTGGGCGATTGGCGTTGTCAGTGCCAGTACTCGTGTTGCCACGCGGACCGACCCATACGTTCCAAGTATGGCCAGCGATGGTTGCTGTGCGCACGATCTTGCCAATTGGCTGGCGGCTACCTGGCTTATAGAGCCACACCATAATGAACCCCGAAACGCCATCGTCGTAGGCGCCCGCGGTGGGGGCCGAACTGGCAAACCAGACGTCATAGGTGGCGTTATAGTCTCCGCCGCTCGTGCCACCGGACCACGCGAATGATGTTTGAGCGGTACCGATTGCACTGATCTGCTTCGGTAGGCCGCTGTCGGCCCAGGTTGAGTACGTGCCGTTGGCAATTTGGCCATTCGCGCCGATATAGATCGACGGGAACGATCCGGGAGCACTGCTGCCGCTGGCGGTGCTGCTCTGGACGGTGAAGCTATTGCCCGTAAAGTTGAGAATCTGGGTGCTGCCGGTCGGATTGCCCCAGTTATTGTTCTGAATGATGTACTGCTTGCAGTCCGTTCCACTGACCTTCGCCCGCTGCATCGAGGCATCCTGTGAAGCCGTGCTGGAGCCGACGGTTCCGGTTGTAGTTCCGCAGGCGGCAGCTGTACCGGGAGCGTCAGCTGCGCTCGTGCCGGGCGCAAACCCGTCGATCGTGAAATCGAAGGGTGCTAGATTCGCAGCAGTACCCGGAACGAGGAAGGCAACTGCGTCGATGGTATTAGTTGTCGGGTTGAATTGCACAGGGGTCTTGCCGTCACCCGTTGACGTCGGATAATCCCAGCAGTCCGTGTAGAAGCTAGTCCACGGTATGAAACTTGGACCTTGAGTGTCGGTAATCGTATAGCACCACCGATGGGCATCATTCGTTGCGCCATCTACGCCCTGAATTTGGATCCGGAAAGAGGTCGGCGGCGCTTTGGCAGCGCTCCAATTGACGGCAATGCCCGTCGAAGAGCTGGGAGGGGTAATAGCGGGCGGTCCCGCCTGAGTTGCGGCGGCTGCGTTGTACACGCATTGCGTACTGCTGCCGGTGATTGCTTCGTTTAGGTTGAATCCGATCATCGCAACGGCGTTGTAGTCGTTGTATACCGTGCCCTTGGCCTCATAGGGACCACCCTCTGGGACGGCGGTGAAATCCTGCGGGGTGATACTCGTTGTGCTGTTAGCAACCGTGCTGTCTTTACCGGTCCACACGCAGCCATGCCAATCCACCGAGGTGACTTTCCAGTCCTTCGTATAGTAATAGCCCGGAGGAGTCGCGCCGGTACCGGTGCTGCCGCCCGTGCCATTGGTGTTGGCGCCACCAGTGCTAGCCGGGGTTCCGCCCGTGGCATTGCCGCCTACGTTTGCACCGCCCGTGTTGGCTTTGCTGCCGCCCGTTGCGTTGCCGCCTACGTTTGCACCGCCCGTGGCCACGCCGCCCGTGGCATTGCCGCCTACGTTTGCACCGCCCGTGGCCACGCCGCCCGTGGCATTGCCGCCTACGTTTGCACCGCCCGTGGCCACGCCGCCTGTTGCATTGCCGCCTACGTTTGCGCCACCCGTAGCTGCGCCGCCAGCACCTGCGCCGACCAACACCCGCGCCACCGACGTTAGTGGCGGATGCGCCGGCGGCATTTGCTTTGCCACCGGTAGTGACCGAGTTTGAGCCTCCACCACTGGGAAGCGTACTGGCATCATTAGAGTTGCAACCCGCGATTGCCGCGGCGGCTACAAATGCAACAAGTGGCAACAAGTTCTGTATTCTCATCGAAACCTCCGACTGCGGCGAACAGTGTACCTCGGACCTCAGCCACGCAACAGGGAACCGAAAAACGCATAGAGGGTATCCCGCTTGTCCAAGTGCCGCCATTAACCAAAAGAATCAAAAATTAACCAGTGAAACCGGTTCCGTACTAAACCGATCCATTCCGTTGTCACGCGAGGAATTCAGGGCGACGACAAGCACCCGTGCAGACTTTGCGTAATCGCCCGGTCACGTGATTTTCACGGTCGAGCCGCCGCCACCGGAAGCGGTCAATCGCCCTTGCGCAAACGCGCCCGCCAACATGCCCGTCCTGCGGTCTGCTCGTGCTCACTCAACATCACTATTCGATTAATAGCTTCGAGATACAAAAATCCCAAGTGGTTACCTTAGCCGGATCCGAATTGAGTTGAACCTGAATACTGGTCGCGGTCATTAACGAGGGGTCGAGAGCTGGAAGTGGGCCCGGATTCCAACAGTCTTGCTTGAGGCTCGTGATTGGAACCGTGGCCCCTCGCATACCGTTCGCATCAGGTGCCGAAAGCGTGGCTATATTGCAAAAGTAACCGTCGCCAAGTATTCCAGAGTCTGGATCAATCGGTGGGTTGGAAATGTTTATCTGCAGTTGGAGCTTATCTGGAACCTTGCAGCCGTAAACTTCAACCGTGACACTGGTCATACCCGTGAGGGCTGTATAGCCGGCACGTGTACCCGTGCCTTGCTTTTGATTCAAGTTGCAACCAATTCCGCCGCCCCATGAGATACTTCCGTTCGCTTTATCCAGAATAGCTGTACTGCACAAGCCTGATGCCACCGTATAACATGGCCCAGTGTTGCCGCAGGGCGGAGTAATCGTTGAAGTACCTCCCGGCGTATTATCCGTACTGTCGGAAAACGTGAAACAATACCCGTGGTAATTGGATGACGGCATTGCGTAGAAACCACCAACGTCGAGCACGACGCTGTATTGAGGATCGGTTGCGCCATACCTAATGACACCGCCGTCCTGATCATAAATAATGCCAGCATCATATTCTGCGCACGCATTCGGCGCGTTCGAGCCAGAGTTGAACGGATGAACCGGCATCGATCTTTGAGCTGGAACCACCGGCGGAAGTATTGCCGCCAGTTGAGTTTTGGCCGCCGCCGCCAGCTGAGCTTTGGCCACCGCTGCCGGAGTTATTTGACTTGGTTCCGCTGCAGCTTGCTACGAAATAGCCAATTCCGCACAATAGAACCGCCCCAAAAATTGCAGGTTTGTTCATATCCGACGCTCTTTTCCTCGGCTAAGGGAGTCTCTCAGTTTGCCATCAAACGAGGCGCGATACCTACCGCGCCTCGTCATCCTTTTTGTGGGTAATTACGGTTCTAGATCATCACATGACATAGAAATTGCCGCTCATCGTCATAGCAGTCAACAGCCCGACCGTAGCGTTGTAATACGTGTACCCGGCTTCGTACTCCCTTGGCCATTCGTAAACGTATAGTTCGACGAGTATTCCCCTTCGAGCACGAATTGCCACGCACGTTCGGCGAAGCCGCCGCTTCCATTTGTCGAACTTATGGACATGGCACCTACACCCAGGCAGCCAATCATTGACATCGAGTTGTTGGCACCGTTCGTTGTGTCCTTGGTCCCGTTCGTCTGGTAGATGTCTTCGAGGCTTGAGAGGCCTAGACTGTTCACGTTGGCCCCGCTAGTGCTGGTGAACCACCCGATAATCTTGCTGAGATACGTAGCTGCCTTGGCTTCACTGTTCCAGCACGCGTCAACGCCGATACGCCAGGGCACGCGGTGCGAGTCATATTGATACTCACCATCAGTTGCAGCGCCATTCGAACCCACTGCCGTGCAATTGGTCGTGCACCATGCCGGCACCAAGCCACCCGTCACGGAATTACCAACTCCACTGTTGAGCGCGTTGTAAACAGCCGTTACGACACTTGACCAACTGTGGCCCGTATCGACCTTGGCGAATTCCTTGTAGAACGCGGGCGCGAAGTAGGACGGATTGGTCGGGTTCACCGAGCTGTAATTACTGCCGCCTTTCGGGAGCGAGGTCCCCGAGTCGATGTCATGGCTCCAGATATCGCTAATTATTGTCGTTGCAGAATAGCCGCCGCTGGTCCATTGCTTGGAGGCTTCCAGTAACGCAAACGCTGCGTCTTCGTCAGCGTCGGTTGCTGAACCTGAACCGCTGGTACTGCCGCCAGAGGCAATCTTCCAATTCATCAGTGTGCCCGTAGCTATATGAGCGTTCCAGTAGCCGTAAAGGCCGTCGAAAAGCGCCTTGTCACCCATGTATACGGCCATCATCATACCATAGCCAATGCCTTCAGACACGGTCGCGCCACTGTCGATTTCCGGGCTTACCACTTTCAGATTCGAGCCATCGGTCTTTACGAAGTTGTTCTTCCATTTGACGTAGGCGTCCTGAATGAGTTTGCCATCCGCGGTCTTGCCGTCCACACTCTTGGGAGTCACACATCCAGCGTAAGTCTTGTTCTGGGGGTAGGCGTTGGCGCCGCTCTGGGTCCAAGTACCGAGTCCCGAATTTGCCGGTGCATCGGAGAACTTGTAGAGCGCAACGTCGTCAATCCAAACATCGTAGTTTGAATAGGCCGTAGGTGTCGTGTTGAACGGATCCTCCAATGAGAACTGAAGTGCCAGTAAATGCCGGGTGTCGAGTCGCGGGACCTCACAGAAACTACCGGACGCACACTGCGTTGACCCACCGGCGGAAGCGGTTGGAAACCAGCGAGATCCAGTCGTGTAAAACGGAATGAACTTTTGTGTCCACGTGGTTGACAAGTCAGACACGTTCAGCAGGTGTCCGTGACAATTGTACTCGTCTATGGCAGTGCTGGTGGCCGTTCCGCCGTCACCGGATGGAACGCATTCTTCAGTCACGAATTCCAAGTAAAGTGGTCCTTGCGTTCCCGTACCTGACTTGATCCAGAAACTAATGCCGTCATAATTGCTGAAATCAATCGGGCTCTTCACGGTGCTGCCCACCGTAGCACTTGGGTCGAGCGACGCGCCAAATCCGGAATAGTATTGGCAATTCGTTATCGACGAGTGAAAAGCGTACTTGTCGCACGCGCTGTAGCGTGAATCCGTTGTCGCCAGTGCGGCTGCCGGAGCTGCGCCTGCCATGACGTTGGCCGGGTTGGCGGGATTCGTCGGAGTCTGGCCCGAACAGCTGTCAGTGGTGTCAAGATACGCATACCAAATTCCAGCCGGTGCTCCTCCGGATGCAGGTGTCACCGGATAAACCTGCCACGAAGTGCCTTGAGCATTCTCGAAATCAGAAAGCACGTTAGCGGCGTGAGAACAACTGCTGCTGCCGCCGGTTGCGGCGCCAGGCGTTCCGCCCGTTGCTGCGCCGCCCGTTGCGTTACCGCCCACGTTTGCCCCGCCAGTGGCCTTGCCACCCGTTGCGTTGCCACCTACGTTTGCGCCGCCCGTTGCTACGCCACCCGTGGCATTGCCGCCGACGTTTGCGCCGCCCGTTGCTACGCCACCCGTGGCATTGCCGCCTACGTTTGCACCGCCAGTTGCTGCGCCGCCCGTTGCATTGCCGCCGACGTTTGCGCCGCCCGTTGCATTGCCGCCAACCCCTGCACCGCCCGTGGCGTTGCCGCCGACGTTTGCGCCGCCCGTTGCATTGCCGCCGACGTTTGCGCCGCCCGTAGCGGCACCGCCAACGCCTGCGCCGCCAGCGGTATTCGAGCCGCCGTTATTGGTGCCCCCAGTTTCTGTAGTTGGCAGGGTACTATTGGTGATCGTAGTTCCACTGCAACCCGCGACAACCGTTCCCAATACAAGTGCGCTTAGCGTTAAATAATTTGTAGTTCGCATCGAGTCCTCCGACTGCGGTGGGAGTTTACCCCGCACCTCAAGGGCGTGACAGGTCGACTTACACCTGCCGGGCAGTAAACCACATCATCGCTAAAACACAGGCAAAATCTCGGCTAACCGCGAGTTTTGAATCTTTTGAACTTTACAACTGTACGAAATCTATTCACATGGGCGGTATGATATCGTTGCCGCATCATACTTTTTTTGCGTCGGAGTTAAGTGCTGTCGAGAAGTTCCTCAAGACCGCGTTGTCCCGCCCTTGGGGCCAGTCACGTCGGCTCGTCGTCTTCTTTCTTCAATTCTTCCCGCGTGCGCTTGCGGCGTTCTTCTTCGGTTAGCGAGAATTCCTCGTCTACGTCGGCGTCGTGATTGTGGTGAACGCCGGACTTGTCCGTGGCGTCCCGACGCAACTTGCCCTTGACGGGTTTGCTGTCGTCCTCGTCCTCGTCATCGTCTGAATCGTCGTCATGATCGTCTTCGTCTTCTTCCTCATCGTCTTCGTCGTCAAATTGTCCTTCATCTTCAGGATACCAACCGACGGGTACTCGCTTTTTCAGGCTCATGACGAGTCCGAAAACACCGAGCAAAAAGCAGGGTACGCTGAGGATCTGACCCATGGTAAAGCCCACGGCTTTCTCAATGGATTCCACCTGCAGCTCTTTGAAAAACTCGATAAAGAAGCGACCTCCAAAGTACAAGATGAAGAAGAGCGACACCATAAAGCCGCGCGGTCGCTTCTCCTTGCCCATGGCGCGGTCCGCAAGGTAAAGCGCACCGAGTACGAACAGGCCAAGGGCGACTTCGAAAAGCTGGCTCGGATAGCGATACGGGGCATCGGGATTTTGATCGTAACGCGGGAAACGCACCCCCCAGGTTTGATTGGTGACCTTGCCGACGATCTCGGAATTGAAGAAATTGCCGATGCGCACCAGCGTCGCGCCCAAGGCCGCCGCAAAGGTAAAGCGGTCCATCCCCTCCACATAGGACAGCCCCCGACGCTTCGTGAATAGCTACATCGCGAAAAGCAGGCCCATGACGGCGCCGTGACTCGAAAGCCCACCGGTCCAGATTTTCACGATCCAAATCGGATCGCTTAGCGCCTTTTCATAGTCGTAAAAAATAACATGACCCAGGCGCGCGCCAATCAGTACCGCTAAAACGCCATAGACGAAAAAGTCGCTGGCGTCTTCCTCTTCGCCACCGCCGCGCATGATCTGCCAGCGCAAGAGTGCGTGACCACCCAGAAACACGGCGACGAAGATGAGGCTGTAGTACCGAAGCTCGTAGGAGCCGATGTGCAACAGCGCCGGATCGATGTTCCAAGTAAACTTAGGCACGGCAATATCCTCACGGGAATCGAGGGACGCTGCGCGATGGCAACTTGCCCCAAACAGCGAAAGCGGCCCAACGGGCGGCCAACGCGGCGCGTACCATACATGAAATGAGACGCGCCGGCACCTGGGGCTGGTTGGGGGCCCCGAGCTGTGGCCAAACCGTACCTGGGCAATCTGCAAAGCGCCCGCTATGGTTGGCCTGTCGCTCGGGGCGCAAGAGGCGGTGCCCATACCGCTTCTGCTGAGATGAACCCGCGGAACCTGATCCGGTTCGCACCGGCGTAGGGAAGCGACGCTCACCGTAGCGTCACTTCTCGCGGCCTTGAGCAAGGAGTGATGATGATGTCAGAATTCACTTTGCCACTGCGTGGAGCAGCCAACCCCTCGAGTCGTCAAGCAGGCACCAGCCCGGGTTCATTTGCGAATCGCGAGCGACTTGGGCGGCCCGCTTGCCTTTTCGTCCCCCGACACGCCGGGCATGCCTGCACCGAGCCCCAAGACCGCTTGGGACTTCTTGCCACCGGATTGGCACCGAAAAGGAACATTCGCGCAAGCGCCGGAAGGCTTCGAGCCTATCACTCAACTCGAGCATGCGCGACTTGGAATCATTACTCCCGCGATGCGACGCGTGTCCGAGCGCGAGCCGCATCTGACTCCTGAACAAGTCCGCGACGAGGTTGCATCCGGACGTTTGGTGATTCCCGCTAACAAAGTGCACCTGTGCTGCGTCCTCGATCCGACGGGCATTGGGCGCTGCACGCGAACCAAGATCAATGCCAACATGGGAGCATCCCCCATTTCCTCCAGCACGGACGAGGAGGTGGAAAAGCTGCGCTGGGCGGAGCGCTGGGGTGCCGACACGGTGATGGATCTGTCCACGGGCGGCGATCTCGACGCTTGCCGCAGTGCCATCGTGAAGGCTTCCCGCGTTCCGATTGGCACTGTGCCGATTTACTCGATGATCATCGGTCGGACAATCGAAGAGCTCACCGAGGAGCTCATTCTCGAAGGCCTGCAGCGCCAAGCCGAGCAAGGTGTTGACTACTTCACGATTCACGCGGGCCTCTTGCGTGCCCATCTTCCACTGGTCAAGGATCGCTTGATTGGCATCGTGAGCCGCGGCGGTTCGCTGCTCGCCAAGTGGATGTTGCACGCACGGCAAGGAAAACCCGATGTACTCCGCGTTCGACCGCATCTGCGATATCATGCGCGAGTTCGACATCACGTTTTCACTGGGCGACGGTCTGCGGCCGGGCGGGCTTGCGGACGCGAGCGATCGGGCGCAGCTCGCCGAATTGCAGACGCTAGCCGAGTTGACAGAGCACGCTTGGCGCCGGGGTTGCCAGGTGATGGTTGAAGGCCCAGGGCATGTGCCCTTCGATCAGATCGAATACAACATGAAGCTGCAGCGGACTTTATGCCACGGTGCGCCTTTCTATGTCTTGGGCCCACTCGTCACGGACGTATTCCCGGGCTACGATCACATCACCAGTTGCATCGGGGCAACGTGCCGCCGCCTATCACGGCGCAGCCATGCTCTGTTATGTCACACCGAAAGAGCACCTGGGGCTGCCGAAGAAGGATGACGTCAAACAAGGTTGCATTGCGTACAAGATAGCGGCGCACGCGGCGGATGTGGCGCTCGGGATCCCAGGCACGCGCGACTGGGACGATGAGTTGACGCAGGCGCGGGCGGCACTCAATTGGGAGCGCCATTTCGACCTGGCTTTCGACCCTGACACGGCGCGCGCGCTGCACGACGAGGATCTCGACGTCGACACTGATTTTTGCGCCATGTGCGGACATGATTGGTGCGCGGTGCGCATCTCGAAGGAAATCGTCGAATTCGCGAGCGGCAAAGCCGAAGGATTCATTCGTGAGCGAGTCGTAAAGTCACCGGCATTGAGTCCGGAACAAAGGGAGATTCTGGAGCAACGCGGCGTGCTCAGCCCCGAAGAGATTCATCGGTTGGCATCCAAGACCAAACTAGCCGTTGGCCTCGAAGCGGGTGCGCGTCCTGATTGTCATAGTGACACCGTGCCGAGTGAAGAAGCTCGTAGGTTTCAGTCGGAGCGATTGGTTACTTTGCGGGTCCCATAGGTTTGTTTTTCAGCCCACCTTGTGTTACGGGATTGCCTCGGCCCTTAAGCGTCAGTCGGCTTTGGCGGGGGAGAACTGATTTGGAACAGCCAGAGGCGGGCTTCTTCTTCGGAATCGAAGCGACGGCTGCGAGTATCGTAGTTGAAAGACAACACATCGGCGCTGCCGACATCGGCGAAACGCCGAGCTCCGGATTCCTGAATAAGCTCACAGACCATTACCAACATTTGCGCCACATGTTGATTCGAGGGTCGTGCCGTCTTGCGTTCGAACAGAACACCCAGTGGTGGTTCGGGCATACTGGAAAACACCGACTTTAGCTCCTGTGCAAAGTCGGCCAATTGATTCTCTATAAGTGCGCCCCCGAGATGTAGCTCCAGGATACTGTGCACGATATCGATCTTGACACTGAACATAACAATTCCGAAATGCGGCGCGGCGACCGGGAAAACCAACCGTTGCTTAGTTTAGAGCATTGTGCCCCGGCGATCTAGCTTTACCGCGAAGTGCTTCGATCCGGGCCGTCCCGCAATCCGCACAGTGAAATAAATGGCGACTCCTGTAACCGGAAGGTGGCGGGGGCATTGGCGTGAGGACCCGGACGCAGCTGTCGAGGTGTCTTCTCGATTGATCTCAAACGTGTGACGCGAAGTATCCCGAAATAGGCTTCTCGATCGAGCTCAAAAATGTAACGCGCGGTATCCCAACGAGATATCCCCCAAGGGTTGGGGGATTAGGGGGTTTGAAGTCCCGCCCAGCGGGCGGGACTTAGGGTGGGAGAAAAATAGATCCCTAATTTCGGGTTCATCAGTCCGCGCAGTTGCGAAGGCGCGATGCGGTACTCCTTGTGACAGTAATCGCACTCGATTTCGAGGGGTTCGTTGGACGCCAGCAATTCTTCCAGATCGGACCTGGGTAGGGTGGCAAGAGAAGCTACGACGCGAAGTTCGTCGCACCAACAACGGAAGCGAATCTCACTTTGTTGCAATTCGGCGAAGTCCATTTTGAAAAGTAACTCTCCGAGGAGCCAGCGTGGGCTGAAATCACCACGGCGAAGTAGGGGCTCAATGCTTTGGAAGTCTTGTAGGCGTTCCGTCATCACCATTAATGGCCCGCGTGGGGCGCCAGGTAGTAGCTGAACCAAGTAGCCCCCCGCACGGACTATTTTTCCGTCCTCACTCAGAGCGGCCCCCACCGCTACCATGGTCACTATCTGCTCGGACTGCTGCATGTAGATCATCAAACCTTCGGAAATGGTTGCTTTTTCTCCCATACTCACCACCCCCGTGTTGATGCTCCCGTCCTGCAAAGAACGCAGCATTCGCAGCGTGGAACCGAGGGAAATTTCGACCTTGCTTTGACCGGATCGCCGCTGAATGAGCCCGCGCACGTCTCCTGAAGGATGAGAATCTGCCACCAATTGCCCCTGACCGTTCTCGGGCTTGGCGATACCTTGCACGCGTAATTGAGGCGACATCGTTTCCCGAAACAATACTGTACCTGTAAGTAAGTCACCGAAAACGGCTTTCTCCGAGGTCTGCGCGTGTTGACTTCGGGCAGCACCGCGCACCGTCTGGGTGGATTCAACTACGATGACGCGAAAGGCACCGTCGAGTGTCATCGCGCGCAGTACCGTATCGACATTCTCCGACATTAATTCGGGGCTTCTCCTGGGTTGACATCGGTATCGCCCTCAATTCCCTGAGAAAACTCGGGTGTTAGCGGTTCCGTGAAGCGATATTCTTCATTCAGCCAACGGTAAAGATCGAGCTTCTTGCAGCGCCAGGAGCAAAACGGAAACGGCCCGCTCCGCTCTTCGGACACGATTTCCTTGTGACAGATTGGGCAAGCGGACTTCATATCGAGCCAGGGTTAGCACGAGCGCGGGAGGGCATTCTCATATTAGCGCCAAAATCCCCTCCGACAGCTGGTGCCCCTTGCTCCGGGGCCGGGCTCGCGGCAGCATCGCTGCCCATGGCTCAAGACCTTCTGCTCGAGATCGGCGTGGAGGAGCTTCCGGCCACCTTCGTTGCTCAAGCCGTTGCTGCCCTTCCGAATTTGGTAACCGCTGAACTCAAGCAGCTTCGCCTGGAGTTCAAGGACATCTGGGCGTCGGGCACACCGCGCCGCCTCGTTTTCATCGCGGGCGGTGTGACCGAGTTTCAAGCGGACTTGGACGAAACTGTCGTGGGGCCATCGGCCCGCGTGGCATTTGATGCCGAAGGCAAGCCGACGAAGGCAGGTGCCAGCTTTGCTGCGAAACTCGGTTGCAATGTGTCCGAACTGGTGCGCGTGTCGACGCCCAAGGGCGAATACGTGGCGGGTCACCGGCGGGAGCGTGGCAAACCAACGTCCGAAGTGACAACTCCGATGCTGGAACGTATTTGTGCAGCCATCCCTTTTCGCAAGTCAATGCGATGGGGCGATGGCGAGACCGCGTTTGGTCGTCCCGTACGATGGCTCTTGGCTTTATTCGGTACCGAGGTCCTGAGAATTCAATTCGCTGGCCTCACTTCAAGTGGAACGACGGAAGGCCACCGATTCTTGGACAGGACGCCGCGTCCGCTTACGGTACCCTCCGCCTACGTTACTGAGTTGCGCAAACGACACGTGGTAGTCGATATCGGCGAGCGCAAGCAACTCATGCAGAACCGGCTACGACAATGCGCCGAGGAACTGGGCGGCAGATTGATCGACGACGAATTCCTGGTCGAAGAGAACTGCAATCTGGTCGAAGACCCGCAGGTAATTGCAGGCTCCTTCGAGCCTGCGTATTTGGTTCTTCCTGAGCGGGTCATTCTCAATGTGGCGCGCGGCCACCAACGCTACTTTGGAATTAGGTCCTCTGACGGTCGTTTGATGCCCCATTATTTGGCCGTGGTTGGAACTGCCCAGAATCCTGACAATGTTCGACGCGGCAATGACCGCGTGATGCGGGCGCGTTTGGCAGACGCCAAGTTCTTTTACACGACGGATCTGGAAAAACCCCTTCCGACGCGCCGTGACAAGCTCGATGATATCATCTTCCACAAGCGATTTTCGAATGGTCAAAGCAGCGTCGGCGACAAGGTGCGCCGCCTCGAGAGGCTGGTGCCGAAACTGGGAGAACTGCTGAGTCTGCCCACGAGCGTAATTAGCACCGTCCGCGAAGCCGCTGGTCTCGCCAAATGCGACCTTGTTACACTCATGGTCGGGGAGTTACCTGAATTGCAAGGCGAGATGGGCGCTGTCTACGCTGCCGCGCAAGGGTTCGATGGCGGGGTTGCCACAGCTATTCGCGAACATTACCAGCCGCGCAGCGCCGATGATCCAACCGCGGCGAGCGACGCGGGTGCACTGCTTGCACTTGCCGATCGCTTCGACACATTGGTAGGATGCTTTGCGATTGGCGACGTGCCTACCGGAAACGCCGATCCGCTGGGCCTGCGGCGTGCCACGCTGGGAATTTTGCGCACATTATTCGACAAGAATTGGGACCTGGAGATCAGCCAGGCCATGAGTGCCGCATACGACATGCATGTCGATTTAAGGCGCGCGGCGACGAATGACGCTTTCAAACTTGATAAGTCCAATATCCCCAGGCCCGAAGGCGGTAAGAGCAAGACGGTCGAACGGCTCACGGCGTTCTTCAAGGATCGGCTGCGCGGCCTGTTAACTCAGCCTAACGACGTCGTCGACGCCTGTCTTGATATTGCGGCCGGGCGCCCGTTGGACGCGCGGCATCGCGCAGAGGCACTTGCCGTCATGCAAGAAGAGGTTCGTGCCAAAGTGGGTGAGGTGTTCAAGCGTGCAGCTAACATTGCCAAGGAGGCGGGTGAGGCGTCGTTGCGCGCACCCTCTGAAGTTGGTGCGGATGTCCACCCGTCCGAACTTCGCTCTATATGAGGCTTGGTTGTTGTTGCGGGCCCAATTGGACTCGGCGGATTCGCGCAGAGACTACCCGGGGTTGCTGGAAGCGATCGCAGAATTTGCGCCCAGTTTGGATCGTTTCTTCACGGATGTATTTGTCATGGTTGATGAACTCGAAATACGAAACAACCGCCTCAGCTTGATGCGAGACATTCATCGCGGCTGTTCAACGATTGCGAATTTCGGACTGCTCACAGGTACATAACCGGGTTGCGTTCGTAACGACGAGCGAGTAAGCCCGTCACCCCGATTTCTGAGAGCTAGCGCATGTTGAAAGCTATGAGGACCGCATGACCAAGATGATTTATTTGTTTTCGGGTAAGACTGCCGAAGGAAGATCGGAGCAAAAGGCGCTCCTGGGCGGCAAGGGAGCCAACCTCGCCGAGATGGCAAGCCTTGGCATCAGCGTTCCGCCAGGCTTTACCATTACGACCGAGGTCTGCACGGACTACTACAAGACATCCCGCCGCCAGGATTCCCGAAGGGCTTCGTGCGGAAGTAGAAAAGTCAATTGCGTGGATGGAGGGCGAGGCCGGCAAGAAGTTCGCCGATCCAGCCAATCCATTGCTGGTGAGCGTTCGCTCGGGCGCGCGTGCTTCTATGCCCGGCATGATGGACACCATTCTCAACCTGGGGCTCAATGACATGACAGTAGAGGGGCTTGCCAAGAAGGCGAACAATCCTCGCTTTGCCTACGACGCCTATCGCCGCTTCCTCACGATGTACGGCAATGTCGTGCTCGAGCTCGAGCATCATGACTTTGAGCACATGATGAACGATGTGCGCAAGGACGTGGCCAAGCGCAAGAACATCGCGATCCCGAAGGACGCCGAAGAGCTTGCCCGCGCCGTTCCCGATACGGCGCTTGAGACCGAGGATCTGAAGAAGCTCGTCGTGGGCTACAAGGCCCTGATCAAGGAGAAGACCGGCAAGGACTTCCCCTCGGATCCCTTCGATCAGTTGATGGGCGCGATCGACGCCGTGTTCCGCAGCTGGAACAACAATCGCGCCAAGTTCTATCGCAAGATGAACCAGATCCCCGAGGAATGGGGCACGGCTGTCAACGTGCAGATGATGGTGTTCGGCAATACCGGTGATACCAGTGGCACGGGCGTCTGCTTTACGCGCGACCCGAGCACGGGCGAGCACAAGTTCTTCGGTGAGTGGCTTCCCAACGCGCAAGGCGAAGATGTCGTGGCCGGCATCCGCACGCCGCAACCGATCTCCAAGAGCGAGACCAGCGCCGGCAAGAGTCTCGAAGAGGCGATGCCCCAATGTTACGCGGAGCTCTTCGCCATTCAGGAGAAGCTCGAGAAACACTTCAAGGACATGCAAGATCTCGAGTTTACCATCGAGGACGGGCGCCTCTACATGCTGCAGACCCGCAACGGCAAGCGCGCGGGTCGCGCCATGGTCAAGATCGCCGTCGACATGGTAAAGAGTGGTCTCATCGACGAGAAGACCGCCATTCAGCGCCAGGAGCCGGGTCGCGTAGAAGAGCTGCTCTTCCCCACCGTCGATCCGAAGGACAAGGCCAAGCCTATCGCCAAGGGCCTGCCCGCTTCCCCCGGCGCGGTCACCGGCGAAGTCGTCTTCAATGCGGCTGATGCCATCAAGCAGACGGCTGCCGGCAAGAAGGTGATCCTGGTCCGCATCGAGACCTCTCCGGAAGATCTCGAAGGCATGAACGCCGCTGTCGGCATCCTGACCGCTCGCGGCGGCGCCACCAGCCACGCCGCCGTTGTGGCGCGCGGCATGGGTCGCTCCTGCGTCGTGGGCTGTTCGGAGATCCAGATTGACTACGCTGCCAAGCAGATCTCGGCCAAGAGCCAAGACCGGTGACACCATCGTCGTCAAGGAGGGTGACGTCATTACTATCAATGGTTCTGCCGGCACGGTATACGTGGGCAACGTCGCCAAGATCGATCCGGAACTCGGTGGCGAGCTCGGTGAGCTCCTCACCTGGTGCGACAAGTACGCTCGCATGAAGGTGCGCACGAACGCCGATACTCCCACGCAGGCCAGGCAGGCGCGCGAGCGCGGCGCTGTCGGCATTGGGCTTTGCCGCACCGAGCACATGTTCTTCGAAGGCGGAGCGCATTGCAGCCGTACGCGAGATGATCCTCTCGTCAACGGTCGAGGCGCGCGAGAAGGCGCTGGCCAAGCTGATTCCCTTACCAGACCGGCGACTTTGTCGGACTGTTCAAGGAGATGCACTGGCTACCCGGTGACCATTCGCTTGCTCGACCCACCGCTGCACGAGTTCCTTCCGAACAAGCCCGAGCAAATAGCCGATCTCGCCAAGACCATGGGCGTCAGTGTTGCGGATCTGAACAAGAAGGTCAGCGACCTGCACGAGTTCAACCCAATGCTCGGTCACCGCGGTTGCCGGCTTGGCCATCACGTTCCCCGAGATCAGCCGGATGCAGTTCCGCGCGATTCTGACCGCGGCCTGCAAGGTCAAGAAGGAAGGCGTCGATGTCATCCCCGAGATCATGATCCCGCTCGCGCTTAGCAAGCTGGAGCTAGACATTCTCAAGGCCGACTGCGTCAAGGTCGCCGAAGAGGTGTTCGCAGCCGAAGGTGTCAAGGTTGATTACAAGTACGGCACGATGATCGAGCTACCCCGCGCGGCGCTGCTCGCCAACGAACTCGCGGAGACGGCCGAGTTCTTCAGCTTCGGCACCAACGACTTGACCCAGACCACCCTCGGAATGTCGCGCGACGACGCTGGCAAGTTCCTCCCCGAGTACGTTGACAAGAAGATCCTCAAGTACGAACCCTTCGTTTCGATCGATCAGGAAGGCGTCGGCCAGCTTGTAAAGATGGGCTGCGACAAGGGCAAGGCAACTCGCCCCGACATCAGCCTGGGCGTCTGCGGTGAGCACGGTGGCGATCCAAACTCGATTGACTTCTTCGAGCGCGCGGGTCTCAAGTACGTTTCCTGCTCGCCGTTCCGCGTGCCAATCGCGCGCGTAGCAACGGGCAAGGCCGCGCTCGATAACGCGAAGTAAGCTGGAACTGGAACTGGAAGCAACGTGAAGGCACTCGCTCCTTGGTGAGCGGGTGCCTTCCGTGTTTCGGCCCGATCGCCGGACCGGCCTCTGCTTGCTGCTTGCTGCTTCGGCCTCGGCTTGCTGCTTGCTGCCTGCTGTGTCGGCCTCGGCTTGCTGCTGGCTGTTTTCAGTTTCGGCCTCTGCTTGCTGGATCGGCTGGCGGCGCCCCAGACAACCCACACAATCAAAACGTCGGAATGGACGATCGGGTTGCCGACGCTTCAGGTTGCGGTCCGTCTCAGGGTGTGAGTTAGGCGGCAACAGTTGTTCGTCAGTCGGCATACGGATAAATCTTCGTGCATCTTTGAGCGCTAATGAAGTCGAGTTCCCTTTCTTCTTCCCGACTAACCAAAAACAAGTGAAGCGGCAACGCGAGACAAATATCCGCCAACCCCTGTCGCAAAATAAGGCAGTCGTCGAAAGTTGAGTAGACTATGAGCAAGTCAATGTCGCGAGGCGTGGCGGTATTTCGCAATTGATCCAAATAGGTACCACAGGGTCTCCGGTGTCTGCGAGGCCAGTTTCATGGCTTCAGCTCGAAGACGTTGACTTACTTCGTCGAATGTCATTTTCTGTTGAGTGCTCCTAAAAAAACCGCCCAATTGCAGATTTGGGAGCCGATTGAGTGGGCAACAGCTTCGGCACTGGATGTCACCCTCCCATTTGGATTGGTGAGCACTAGCAGTCTGAACAAACCGTATCTATCACGCGCAGTTCGAATATGGTCGGCTGTCAACTCATATTCGTTGAGAAACACAACCACGGCCGGCTCAAGACCGCAGCGTACCACGCGGTAGCGCCTATCGTCGAGCCGCTTGTAACTTACAACACGTGTGTGCTGTTGAAGTCCGCGTTCTATAAACCGGAATTCCTTGCTCACGTACGTCCTTACGTCACGTAACGCGACGGCGCTCATAAGGTCACGTAGTCCACCGACTGGAATACCCCGTGATTTCGCCAAGTGGAGCGCGTCGCCAGCTACAAATGACTCCTTGGGCACATTGACAACGAACGCGAGGTCTTTTTCTGAATCGAGCAGGGGGCGTAGTACATCCGCGTTGACGCAAGCCACAGCTGTGGTCGCAACTAAGATCATAGTCATTTGACGACGCTCCAATTGGACGAGCTGTGGTGACCGGACC
Source organism: uncultured delta proteobacterium (assembly GCA_963835565.1). Classification (GTDB taxonomy): domain Bacteria; phylum Myxococcota_A; class Polyangia; order Polyangiales; family Polyangiaceae; genus FEN-1139. Next base: position 56,508 of record CAWIGY010000026.1, on the reverse strand, counting down.
CGTGCGGAAACAATGCCCTCGAAGTTCTGCATCTTCTCGGCAACCCACTTGCCGGTCCAATCAGCATCGCTGCTAGCCATTGCCGTCCACGAGCAGAGTCCTCATCCCATCAGGGTAACGCAAGCCGCCGCCGACTGCCGGACTACCTATATGGCGGTTCTGCAAGTCGTCTAAGTGCTGGCGAAACTCTTCAAGAGTGTCTTGCTCGAGCCTAGTTAGGAGATTGCGATTTGCGTCAAGCATCGCGAGAATCTTTCGATTGTTCGGCAGGATCCGCGACAGAACCTTACGTTGCCAAACGCCGGCATGCTCGCTTTCGGGATCAAAGCGATAGTCTAGGTGCGGACCGTAGCTGTCAAAGATTGTCTTGTTCTCGGTAAGCAAGGGGTCAATAGCGTTTCTCAGCAATCCTCTTCGCGTATACTTGACAGCGCCGAAAGCGCTCGCGATGCGCTCCTTGTGTTTCTTCTTCCATTCGCGGATGGCTTTGTCTGTGTGCGTCTCCGGTGACTTATCGACAATCGTGTGGCAGGATGAACACAAGAGAATAAGGTTGTCATATGCCCCTCTTTCGGCCGCCGGCAGCGACCTTCTCGACCGGGGTCCCGTGTCGCTGGCGGCAAGAATGTGCGCCATCTCGGCAATGTTTACCTTGGCTCCGCTAACATCGACAAAGAGTTCTCGCAGGCAGGAAGGCGACTGACAGAACCCCCCTGAATCCGCGAAGAGTCGAAGACGTGTTTGCGCATCAGGTGCGGCCTTGCCTCTTGAACAAGTCATTAGCTACTTCTCGTTGATAGTATCTTCTAGAGCAGTTGCGGCTTTATGTCCGCATAACTAGTATGCGTTTGGATGAGTGCCCACGGCAACAGGGTAGCACGACGGATTGCGTGATGGGCAGTCATCCAAACGTCAAGTTGGACCAAGCGGAACGTGTTGTCAGGTAGGTCTATGGGAAATTGTGCCGCGGCTCGTTGGTTGATTCAGCGCGTTCCCATCCAGGGCGTCGGCGCCTTTGCGGTAGTTGGAAAACAGGCTTGTCTGGCTCGGGCAGTGGGTTTGACACTTGCGCTACACATGGAATTGTGTAGACTTCCACACATGCCAACGAACCTCGGGATTGACGACGACCTGCTGGGCGAGGCACAGAAGGTCGGTGGTCATCGGACCAAGAAGGATACGGTGAACGAAGCGCTGCGCGAATACATTCAGCGTCGCCGACAGGCAAAGTTAGTCAACCTGTTCGGGAAAATCGAATTCGACGCGTCATACGACTACAAGAAGCAGCGACGGCGGTCGTGAACGTCCTGGTGGATACGTCGGTCTGGTCCCTTGCGCTTCGTAGGGCCAAGCGTGTGGACAACGCGGCGTCTCGCGAGCTTGCCGACCTGATTGGTGAAGGCAGAGTTGTGCTGATGGGTCCAGTTCGCCAGGAGCTACTCTCCGGCATCAAGGTGAAGGCACAGTTCGAGCTGCTGCGCGACCATCTTCGATCGTTTCCAGATCTCGAATTGGAGTCTGCTGACTACGAAGGAGCGGCGACGGCGTTCAACCGGTGTCGGGAGCGCGGTATCCAAGGTTCGAATACCGACTTTCTGATCTGCGCGGCAGCATTGCGTCGTAAGCTGGCGATCTACACGACCGATGGGGATTTCCGGCTGTACGCAAAAGTTCTCAGGCTCGAGTTACACGAACCGAGAACGTGACGATCATATTGTGTAGTCTCAAGCTCCGAGGCCCGATGCCGGCTTCGTGAGCACCTCTTAAGCCGTTACGAGGAGCGGTCGCACTGTGCGTGCTCGCTTTTGCGGGCCCACCCGACTCGGCCGCAATGGCTCCTGCGTCGCCGAAGTCAGCCCGAATTCCACTTTCACTGAACGAAATGGTGCGCATAGCGTGTTATATGTCCTCGCGCGTGTCTCTGGTGGGCGACACAATGGCGAACCGCTTTGGACTACTTGGTAGCTGTATCGTTGGACTAAGTCATCTTCGTTTTCGTAAGCGCTGGTTGAGCCGAAGAATGGCTCATACTGTTTTATTGGGTTGCCTTTGTTGTTATAAACGGTTCTTCCAGTGCCTACCCAGCGGTCGTCAACGTTGCCGATGACGAGGGTGCCATCGGGGTTTCGTTGGAGGAACTCCGTTTGCGTCGCGAAGCGGTGCGTCTCCGGGCTCGGCTTGGACTTTTTGTTGGACGATGCGTCCAAAGCCGTCGGAGTAGGTGCAGCTGTCTTGGAAGGGGCCGTCGGTTTGGCTGGGGTAGTAGTGTTGTTCGCGGGCGGTGGTTTTTACGTAGGCGGGGATTTGTTGTAGGTTGTATTCAAAGGTGGCTGTCGGATGGTCTTGGGTGTCGCCTTCATTCCGTAGGCCCCTTCCAGAAGGCGCAGGTAGCGTGGGCGTGATAGGGGTCGCGTTAAATTCTGACACAGATGCTCGTGTTCTTTGCGTCATGGTTAGTAGTCGAAGTTGTCGGGCCGGGATTGGACCTTCTCATATGCGGGCCGTTCAAGTGGTTTGCGGGGGTAGTCTCTCGTGCTAACAGTCCTGTGACTCGCTACGTTCTTGCCATAGTCTGGGCAGCAATCGGAATGATGCCGGGATTGGCTATCGCCATGGCCACGCTCTGGTTCATTCATTGACGCGGATCGACCCCAATTCGTCCTCAGTCCAACGTTGGCGTTCAGCTGCGGGGCAAGGCCCTGTCAGCTGCAACGCCCTGTTGGACGATACTATCTCGCAATCGCTTCAAGTAAGGGTCCGAGAATTGCTGGGAGGCAAACCACACCAGCTCTTGTTCCAGTGTCAATCCTTCGATCTCGGTCGATACTCTATCGCGAATTGAACGCATCAGTGCATTGGCATCGAAACTTTTTTCGACTTTAGTCATCTGACAGTACCTCTCTTGGCGTTCGAATCTCGAGCGTCGGGTAGCCCTTGCGCAGGTTGACTGAATTATATCCGTGGATCCGTTGCAGATTGACGATGTGCTTGAAATTCCAACTCACAAGCACGTCAACTCGTGCCACACAAAGCAATCCATCAGGCGAATCGAATGCTCGACAAATTCCTCGTCCTCGCAACCGCCAACTACCGAAGTATCTACGTAGATCCGAGACTTCACGTTGGCAGCATACACTTTCTTCGGCCGCCGCGCATCAATGCGGCAAAAACACAGCAATTGGCACAACGTACCTCCCTCCATATCGCGCGCAGACATCGCGCCAGCGATGCGTTCGAAAATTCTCCGTTGTATGGTTGAAGTCTGAATACAGGGCCGGCATCTTTGCAGTCGACCGCAGAAGGCTTCTGCTGCTCACTCGCCCCCCGGCCGACACTGATTTCTGGCGTTCGAACGACGCACATTCCTGTTTCCGACCGCCACGATATCTGATTTGATGCGCGCGTTCACGTTGAGTAGGCTAAGTCGCGACGTATTACCATGGGCAAGAACGCATCTACACCGGTAGTTGCTCCTCCGATAACCTGGATCCAACGCAACAATCGATGGAATCTGACGGTAGCCATTTTTGCGTCGTTGATGCTTTCGGTCTATTACCTGTTTCAGCTCACAGCCGGCACGTTCGGACCTCTTTGCATTACGACGAATTACTACAATTTATTGTGTGAGGGTTTTCGGCAGGGGCACCTGTACGTACCGGTCATACCGAGGCCGGAATTGCTCGCCAAGCCCGATCCTTTCAATCCTATTCACATGTCGTTGTGGCTGTGGGATGCCTCGCTCTATAAAGGACATTACTACTTGTACTGGGGACCCGTGCCCGGGCTATGCCTGCTCGCCTTCAAGTTGATTACGGGATACACGAAGGAGGTGATCGATCAATGGGTGGGGTACGCGTTTGTGCTGGGACGCCTGTATGCTGGTGCGGCACTGATCCTCGGATTGGCGAACTACTCTCGCACGCGCCAGCGTCCCTGGGTGGTTGGTTTAGCTATTCTTGTCTTTGGTTTGGCGAGCCCAACCCCATTCACTGTTGCAAGAATGCATGTCTATGAAGCCAGCCTAATGGCGGGGCAGTGCTTTTTGGTATGCGGCCTACTAGCTGCGTTCTGGGCAATACTTCGTGAGTCAAAGCGCACGTTATTGCTAGTGCTGGCTGGTATATGCTGGGGGCTCGCGCTCGGATCGCGCGTATCGATGTGGGTTCCAGCTCCATTTCTGGTCGTCTTTACAACGGTGATACTGTGGCTTAGAAACGATCGCTCGCTGCGTTTAGCCATTCGTTACCTATTTGCCCTCGGTGTCCCGGTGGCCTTCTGTGTGGCGGCGCACGGCCTGTACAACTACGAAAGGTTCGATTCCATCGCCGAATTTGGCATCAATGTGCAAGTGACGGGTCAGAAGTTTGTTCGGGAGTCGAAGTATGTCATCCCGAATATTTTCTCGTATTTGTTTGCGGACGTCGATTGGTCGTGCCGTTTCCCGTTCGTTATCGCCCCCACTTACCGACCCTTGTCGCACCTAATCAAGTGGCCCTCGGGTTACGCGACGTTCGAGCGCGCTGCGGGAATGTTTCCGACGGCTTCTTATACTTGGCTGCTTATGATTTGGCTTTGGCGTCCATTGGCTCATCTTTGGTCTCGCGCGCGTGGGATATGCTCGGTTCGTGCGCCTCGGTTATCCGGGGTCGAGCTGTGGCTTTTGCTCTGCGCTGTTGCAATTGTGCCTTCCATGGGGCCCACGCTCGGGCAGTGGGAAGCGTCAATGCGATATTTAGGCGACGCGATCAGCAGCATCCTTTTCGCTTCGACACTGGCGGGGTTCTGGTTACTTAGGCTGGTAGACTACTCTGGGACTACCAAGCAACGCGTATGGGTTCACTTCGCCTGTGCTGGGCTTGCCCTGCACACTTGCTTTGTGGGAGCTTTCTCCGGAATTGCCACGTACAATGATACGTTTGAAACGAGCAACCCGGCCTTATATCATCGGTTGGAAGCATCACTATCGTTGTGTCCCGGACCAGTCCTGAAGTCGCGCCCGAAGATTTGCCGGTAGTCGCCACAAATTGCTGATTCCAGCCTGATGCGAGAGCCGTTCTGATTGTTTCGTAATGAATTCAAAAATATTTCTGATTGTTTTCTAAAAGTTTTCACGAATGTTGCATGAAACTTTCACGAAATCGAGCATTTACGAGTTTGTTTCGGCGCGGTAACGCTGGGGGGGTATGCCCAAGATTGACGCCGGTGATACCAGTTGGATGCTCATGTCTACGGCCCTAGTGCTCGTGATGATGCCGGGGTTAGCCCTGTTTTACGGAGGGCTAGTGCGCACGAAAAACGTCCTTTCCACTTTCATGCACACGCTGGTGGCGTTAGGCATCGTCACACTGCAGTGGGTGCTGTTTGGCTATTCGTTAGCTTTTGGTCATGACATTCACGGAATAGTCGGTGGACTCAATCACAGCCTACTGATGGGCGTGGGGCTTGAGCCGCGGGCGGGTATGACGATTCCTCACCTGTTGTTCATGGTGTATCAGCTCATGTTCGCCGCAATTACGCCGGCTTTGATTTCCGGTGCCTATGCCGAGCGAATCAGTTTCAAGGGTTTCGTGCTGTTCACTTTGCTGTGGAGCACTCTCGTTTATGATCCTCTGGCGCATTGGCTCTGGGCACCCGGAGGGTGGCTGGCTCAAATGGGCGCGCTGGATTTCGCCGGTGGAGCTGTCGTTCACATTAGTTCGGGCGTGTCTGCACTTATAGTAGCGATTGTACTCGGCGGGCGCCTCGGGTATCCGCGCGAAAAGGCGATGCCTCACAATATGACCATGACGCTACTCGGAGCCGGCCTGCTTTGGTTTGGTTGGTTTGGCTTTAATGGCGGTAGTGCTCTGGGCGCCAATGGAACCGCGGTGCTTGCCCTGGTAAACTCACAGCTGGCAGCAGCCACCGGCGGCATGACATGGCTAGTGGTCGACTCGCTGCGGCTGAAGAAGGGCAGCAGCCTTGGTTTTGCATCGGGGTTTGTGGCAGGGCTTGCCACCGTTACCCCAGCTGCGGGCTTCGTCGGGCCGATGGCGGCACTCTTGATCGGGTTGGCGGCGGGCCTGGTTTGTTATGCAGGCGTGTTGGTAAAAGAGCACCTTGGATATGACGACACGCTCGATGCCTTTGGCGTTCACGGCGTTGGCGGCACGCTGGGCATGCTTATGCTCGGTGTATTTGCGCAAAAGCTCTGGAATCCAGCGGGGGCCAATGGTCTGGCCGCGGGTGGCTCGGCGTTCTTTAGTTATCAGTTAATCGCTGTGGCAGCCTGTATTGCGTGGTCTTGTGTTGCTACGTTCGGGTTACTAAAGCTGGTCGATGCATTGGTCGGTCTTCGCGTGCAACCCGACGTCGAGCGCGAGGGGCTGGACGTCAATCTGCACGGCGAGGCGGGATACGCTATTGGCTCCGCCTTTGCCGGACATACGGTGCTTGAATCTGGCGAGCCCGACCCTGACGCAGTGCTCGAGTCAGCGTAGTGCTCGAGGCTTGGGTGCCCGGGGGCCGCCCAGTCTCGGCGCGGCCCGGACCTTGTCGCGCGGGAACTCGCCTGGCAGGATGCTGCCCATGCTCCTCAGGATGCTTCAGGGCTGGTTCGTTGCGTCATGCTTCGTAATGAGCCTTACCTCTCGTGCACGAGCAGTCGCGCCGCAGCCCGCCTCGAATGCGGCGATTGCCGCACCGGGCGACGCGAGTCCGCGTGCCGTCACGCCAACCAAATCAGAATCGCTGCCCGCCAGTATCGCGCGAACTCGCCCAGGCGGCGGTCAGAGTGAACTGGCCGTCGGTTTCGATGGTCAAAGTGCGCTGCGAGCGGCGGTGTGTGGCGCTCCGAAGTGCGGCATCGAGACAGGCCTGGACCTAGAGCTTCCGACAACTCTAGCGTCCCACCGTGCTTCGATGCAACTAACGATCGTACCGATTGGCAATGATCGATCGGCGATTGTGGTCAAAGTTCCGACTTCGTCAGCGGAACAGTTTTGGCAGGCGGTCGTCGTTGCCGTTCCCGGTCAATCGAAGCCCAAGCTTATTTTCAAGGGTGTTACTGGTTATGTCAAAGGCGAACCCGGGTTGCGACAGGGGTCGCAAGTTCAAATCTCTGAAGCCACCGACGAGACCGGGGCGCGGCGTATTTTGATCGGCGATCTTCACGAGGATCTCACCCTGTGTCACCGAGAGGCGTTGCTGAGCCCTCAATTGTTGGACCCGCGTTCCTTGGATTTGAAACCAGCTAAGGTTCAGCGGCTGACAGCGGCGGAACGCGATAAGGCGCAAGAGATTTTAGCGCAGCCAATCAAGGATGACAGCAATCAACCGCCGGCTAACTCGGCAAAAGCAGCGGCGAGTGGGTTCATGGGCAAAGACGCGCGATTGCTGCGTGCGGTTGGCGCATCGAGCGCCGTTGGTTGGCCGAGCGCGCTTACCGACGGTGATCCTGAAACAACTTGGGCTGAGAATCGCGGCGGGGCCGGCCGCGGTGAATTCGTGGTAATGCGCGCGCTGAGCGACGTACCCATCAATGCTTTCGACTTGTTGGTGAGACCGCCGCATCGCGCGATTCCGAATGCCGTCGGTGCGGAGATTTTGTGGGTTATTACGACACACGAAATCTATAAGGTTCGGTTTGCCGAAGACCCTTGGAAATACCCCGGTGTGCATTGGACAATTGCCCTAAGCCACCCAATTGTAACGGATTGCGTGGCCCTGGTGACCGATACCGCCTACTACGAGTCGCCCAAGTCCGAGGTTACATTTGCGGAACTAAGCGTCCGGACCGAATTCGAATCGGCGAACATCGACAATTTAATGGGCGCGCTGGCGGGAGGTGGCCCGCGTGCCGAAGCGGCAGGAACGGTGTTATCGAGTCTCGGTGAGACCGCGTTCAAGGCAGTCGACGCCCAGTTTGAATCATTGGATGAAGGCGGTCGTCGGGTTGCGTTAGATATCGTTGACCATGGGCCTTGCGCCCTGTCCGCTCCAGTGTACGTCAAGGCATTGCTGGGCTCGTATGAAGCCCAGCGTAAACATGCCGTAGATCGCCTTCGGCGCTGCGGAGAGCAGGCCCGAGTGACCTTGGTTGCGTCCGCGGAAAAAGCCCAAGGCTCAGCGTTGGTAGCGATTGCGGAAGCGTTGACAGAAGTCGCCCCCGACGCGGCGATCGGCACCGTCATGGCGCGGCTGGGTCGTGCGCCACGCGAACGCAGGCAACTGCGCGAGGTTCTAGCTCGCGCCGCGCAGAGTGAGCATGCGGACAAAATTATACGGGAGACCCTAGCGCGACAGGACCTGCCCCTGGACGTAGATATTGATTTCTTGCGTGCGCTCGACCAGCGAATCGTTGAATTTGCTCCTGAGTCCGTGGTCGTGCTCATGCGGGCGACAAAATCCGGAATTGATTGGCGCCATCGCTTTCGTTTGATAGTTTCGGCCGAAAATCTGGCTTCCAGCAATCCGACCGTTCGCGATTGGTTGGCGCAAATCATGACTACTGATGAAAGCCCGTACGTTCGCATGCAAGCGGCCGGTGCCGTTGCATCGCCCGGGCTTTTTCGGACCGAATTATTGAAAGCTCTCCAGGATTCGGAAGTGCGCGTGCGTGAGGCAGCCGCGCAGGCGCTGACTTCGCGTGCGGCAGATTTCGCCCGCGGCGCTCTGTTCGAAAGGCTACACAATGATGAGTGGCCGATAGTCAGGTCAGCAGCCGCCGATGCGCTGGGCGCACAAACTCTCGATGCCGAAGCAGACGTCCAGCTGGCGAATGCTTTGAGTGATTCAGCACCTCTGGTGCGAAGTCACGTGATCGATGCGCTCGGGCGCCTCCAAGCTCATGCACAAGCCTCGAAAATCTTGGATCGCTTCCAAGCGCGCGATGAACACTTAACCGTCCGTTTGTCAGCGGCCAGAGCCCTCGGGTGGTTGTGTCACAATAACGCCGTGTCCGCGCTCACCGATCGGGCACGCACCTTGAAAGACCCCATGCTGGATGCCGAACAACGGTCGTTGGCGGGGGTCTCATTGGCCGCGTTGAGTCGAATTCACCCCAACAATCTCAAGGATCTTCTGGCGCCGCTGTTGGCAGACAAGGGCATCGCACCCAGTGTACGGCGAATTGCACAGACGGCACTCGACTCGAAGGAGCATTGTACTCAGCTGCACTAAAGAATTATATGAACTCCTCGTGGCCCAAAACGTCAGTCTTACTATCGCAATGCCCCGACCCAGCCAACGGAATTCCGAAAACTCGGTTGCATTTCCCATCAATAAGCGCGATTGATCGGCGTAACCTGATAGATTCCTGCAAACGTGACACCCTTTTCAATTACCAAATCGACGCGTCGCTATCGCATTGTTGGACTCCAGTCGCAACGACCGGCGCTACCGCTTTCTGTGTGGGCTGCTTGGCGAGAAGCGGGTCTATTTGGACTGCCGTCGGGGGCGCTGCTGGCATTGCCGGCCGCATTGCGTGTGGGTGGCCCGGCATCATTAAGCTTTCTGGTGTGGCTCGCAGCAACCGGCTTACTAGGGCTGATGATAACTCTTTGCGTTGGATTGCTGCGAATGGGCCGACCGCTACCAAGCTCGGTAACGATCGTGCCACTCGGAATGCTATATGCAGCAGGTCCGCTCGCGGCCCTTGGAAGCGTGATTCACGCGCACACCCACCATCGTCCTTTGGGAGCCGCCACCTTTGCAATGCTTTCGTTAGGCATCATGCTCATTTGCCTGGCTTTGGCGGCGCGTACGCGCAGTACCCTCAATTCGAGCGATCCCGGGAAGCACCGCTTTGGGCAAATCTTGCTGTACGGCGGTGCCTTGGTATCTCTGAGCCTAGGCCTACGCGGCTTCTTGTCGATTCTGTCCTCGGCCAATTCCCATCCAGCCTACCTGGCTTTGATTTTGGACGGACTGCTCGGCATGTCCGTATCATTGATAGGTGGCTTCATACGGTACTCTCCGAGACTCGAGCAAATTGCAAAAATCGCTGGTCCGCTGGCAATTACCGCCTGCGTACTAGCCTTCCTGGTCGCTATGAAATACCCGAACACTTCCGCAGCGCTGGCTCGAAGCCTCTCCCTTTGGGCGATTATAAAGCCTCGTTAGTTCTCGGTGAACAATTCGTTTGGACAGGAACTTACGGCTCCTTCGCAAGTTTTTCTTGTTCTATTTCTCACGTTACCGTTGAGTTAGTCCCTCACAGAAACGCACAAGTCTCCGGGCCTTCGACGCTAGGTGGTAGCTGCTGTCGTGGTGCCCCCGGTACTCGGCGTGCCGCCCGTTGCCGGAGAACCGCCCGTTGGAACGGCACCGCCTGTTGCTGGAGAACCACCTGTAGCCGGAGAACCACCCGTTGGAACGGCACCGCCTGTCGCCCGACTGCCACCCGTCGCTCTTGAGCCACCCGTCGCAGGGCTGCCACCCGTCGCTCTTGAGCCGCCCGTCGCTCTGCTGCCACCCGTGGCCCTGAAACCACCTGTGGCCCGACTGCCGCCCGTGGCAAATACAAAGCCGCCCGTCGCAGAAATGCTACCCCCAGTTGCGACGTTGCCGCCAGTGGCTTTGCTGCCGCCGGTCGCCGGTGTGCCGCCGGTTGCTTTTGATCCACCAGTGCTCGTCAGTCCTCCCGTGCTCTTGGTCCCGCCGTTGCTCGAGGTACCTCCCGCGTTGTTGGTGCCGCCGGCACTCGTGAGCCCGCCTGTTGTGCTTGAACCACCGGCGCCCAAAGATGATCCTCCGCTGCCATTGTCGCCACCCGTGGAAATGCCGACGCCCCCAGTGTTCGCTAAGGCTCCGCCCGACGAATTCGCGCTGCCGCCCATAATACTATTGTCAGCTCCACCGGTGCTATCATCAATAGTTGGAACGGCGTCGTCCGTGGCACTGCAAGCGACACACAATAGAGTTAACAAGCTGGTGTGCAAAAGCCAGTGGGTGCTTTTTGTCATTTTAGTAAAACCTTGGCATTGAACGGATTCGTGCGTCCAGACGAACCATCAGGCGTCCTCAAAACTACACTCCACGTGCACCACAGTCAAATTGGTTCTGGTCGGGATTCAACTGTCCCACGCCGTGAGCGAATGTGGTCATCTTCGCTCCACTTGGGCCATTCTGGCGGTTTCTGGTCAACTGCGAAAACAACCGCAGACAGCTTGACCAGATGTACAGAATCTAACGACACTCAGACGCGGCTTTGCCGAAATCGCATGAGTGATTGATCTTATTCAATTTTCAAACCGCAGCGGTCTGGGCCGTTATTACCATCAAAAAAGCATCGGAGTAGAATTCTTTGACCCTAAGTTAAGGCCTTGGTTACCCTCTCCGAGCTGTCAACTCAATTACACATAAACATCGGAACGTACGTTGCTTGTGGATCATGGTCGGTTTACCCAATCATCCCTGCTCAAGCCGACATGGCTTAATCATTTGAGTATCGCCGATGACACCGGCCCTTTGGATCGTTTGGAAATGCCCTGTGGAATCATTTCGAGGTAATCTTCTTGGCAACCTCTCACGAATCGGATTGAGACCTGCAGGTTTCGGAATTTGTAATATAGTCCTTGGGCTCGGGAGGCCGTGGCATGACTAAGCGTGTTGTATTTCCTCTAACTCTTGCTCTAGCTGGATTGGGTGTCATTGATTGCGGCCATCCAAGCACAGGTTCTAATGGTGCCGTGGGTGGCGCCGGGGGCGCTGCCAACAGCGGTGGCGGCGTAAGCAATGGTGGGAGCACCGCGTTGACCTGCTCGACGGGTCAGACGGCTTGCTCCGGAATATGCGTAGATCTCACCAGCAATAACACCAACTGCGGGACTTGCAGTACCAAGTGCAGCACGGGCCAAGCCTGTACTAGCGGCAGCTGCCAGTGCCAATCGACTCTGAAGAGCTGCAGTGGCGCTTGCGTCGATACTCAGTCCGACGGGAACAACTGCGGTTCCTGCGGCAACGTGTGTCCCACTAACCAGGTATGTAGTGCCGGCACGTGCCAGACGATTCGGCACCGGCTTGACCCAGTGCGGCACCAGTTGCGTTGACACCACCTCCAACTCGCTATACTGCGGCAATTGCACCACAACTTGCCTCGCGGGTCAAAGCTGCGCGAGTAGTTCCTGCAGCTGCCCCAATTCCGGTGACACCTACTGCAACGGCTCCTGCATAAGCGCGCTTCGCTTCAAACAGATGCAAATAACTGCGGCACCTGCGCGAATGTATGTCCAAGCGGCGGAACCTGCACGAACGGAACCTGCTCCGGCGGCGGGGCTACGTGTTCGGATTCCACGTACACCAACTACGTCAAGCCGTACGACGGCAGCTCCTGCACTCGGCCGGCGAGCTGCACCAGCGCTTCGCAATCCAACTGCAACTGCGCCGCAGCCACGCAAGTGGGCCAAATGAGCGGCGCGGATCAGATTGCTCAGATGCAGGGTATTGATTGGGATGGCGTTCCGGGTAGTGAGCAGTGGAATGACATATTCCGAAGCGCGAACGCGACTAACGTTGCTGGCTTCAGGTTCCGCGACGGCCCCCGCGGTGTCAACTTGCTGGCCCCAATTGCAAACATTGGAAACGCGACTGGAACTTCCTACGTAACCAACACGTCCAATAGTTGTGGCACAGACCAAAGCACGGCCACGGGGAACTGCCAGTCAACCGTATACCCTGTAGCCATGGCGCGCGGCGCAACGTTCGACCTCGATCTTGAGCATCAGATTGGTGAGGCCATGGGCGATGAAATGGTCGCGGCCAAGCAAACTATGATCCTAGCGCCCACGGTCAACATCCTGCGCCACCCCTACTGGGGCCGAGCGCAGGAAACCTATGGGGAAGACGTATTTTTGCTGGGCCGAATGGGTTCTGCCTTTACGATTGGCGTACAAGAATACGTTGCGGCTTGCGCCAAGCATTACATGGCCAACAACGTTGAAAACGGCCGTGAAACCTTCAATGAGACCATGGATGAGGCGACACTGCGCGAGGATTACGCGCGACACTTCGACATGATCATCAATGACGGCGGCGTAGCAGCCGTCATGGCCGCGTACAACGAGGTCAACGGCACGCACAACACGCAAATGCACACTTGCTCACGGATGTCCTCAGGACTGACTTCAGCTTCAAGGGCTTCGTCTTGAGTGACTGGTGGGCCATGCCCGGTGGCAGTGCCGCCGATAAGGACAACGCCAGCACGCTTCAGCAGACCGCAGCTCAAGCGGTGGCTGCGGGTCTCGACATGGAACTCCCGTGGAACCTGGATTTCTCGCAACTTGGCACGATTCGAGATGCCACCAGCGGCGCGAGCGTGAGCTCGGCTCAAATCAGGACGGCTGCCACTCGCATTGTGGAGCAGAAATTACGTTTCAACGTTGCCACCGGCAATGGGCTGCAAGCTTCCACTACCAGTTATTCCAACAGCAATATCAGCGGCAACTCGGCTCACATACAACTCGCGTATCAGGCAGCCTTGGAGGGTTCCGTGTTGCTCAAGAACAGCAGCGTGTTGCCCATTGCCAGCACGGTAAAGAAAGTGGCTGTCATCGGAGCGCAGGAGACGTTCACTCGGCTGCAATCGGGCAACACCACGAATACAACTGGTACCATCGATTTCGCGACGGACCTGCGCACGGGCGACTGGGGCAGCAGCCGCGCCAGGCCAACGGCCGGGTCAATTGGCCCGTTCGCTGGCATCCAGGCGGAAGCACCGAGCGGCGTCACCGTCACCACTGGAACGACTGCCAGCGCAGCCGCTGGGCAGGATCTCGTAGTGGTCGTTGCCGGTCTGACTGAACGCGACGAAGGCGAGGAATACACCGGCGCTGGCGATCGCACGACCTGCGATCTCGACGGTAAGGAGAATCCCGGAGTTCAGAACACGCTTATCTCGAACGTCGTGACTCAGGCTGCTGGAAAGCCAGTGGTTGTCATCCTCGAAGGTGGTAGCGTGATTAACGTGGCGCCCTGGATCGACCAGGTTCAGGCGGTGATCATGGGCTGGTATCCCGGCATGGTCGGTGGCAAAGCCTTCGGTGACCTGCTGTGGGGCAAGGCGAATTTCAGTGGAAAATTGCCGATCACGTGGCCCGATCCCTGCTCGAATACACAGCCGGCATTCCCGCCATCAGGAAACGTGGAATTCGATGTCGGGTACCGCTATTACGACAAGAACAGCATCACACCGCGGTTTTATTTTGGTTACGGTTTGAGCTACACGACATACACGTACTCGGCTCCTCAGACTCCATGCTCGGCCGCAACGAAGACCGGGGTAATTACTCTGAACGTTACCGTGCAGAACACCGGAACGGTTGACGGTGATGAGACAGTGTTCGCCTTTGCGTCTACTGCCAGCCGACCCATCAAGGAGCTCAAAGGCTTCACTCGTGTGCACATCCCCGCTGGGCAAACACAACCTGTCTCGGTTCAGGTGCGTGCCGCTGATCTGAAGTACTGGAACACGACTAGCAACGCCTGGACCGTAGACTCGGGCAATGTCGATTTCTACGTCGGGCCGAGCGCGGACAGCAGTAAGCTCCAGAAGGTGTCCGTCACAATTCAGTGACCAGAATAGTTCGGCGGGTTTCGCGCGGCGGGTGTTATGTGCCGCGCGAAATCCGAACCCCGTGGGAAAACAGCATGCGAAACTTCGCAATCATATCAAGCCTTTCGTGTGTTTGTTGGTTGTGCCTATTGGCCATCGTCCTGCCGAGCCAGGCAATGGCTCAGTCAGATGACGTCCCATCCAACTCGGCAAGTTCAACTGAAGATAAAGCCGAGGAAACACCCGCCAAAACTGCCGGACCCGATGATGCTGCGGGAGGCGAGCAAGGCGACCAGACCGCACCCGCTGCCAAAACCGCTCCCACAGGAAACAAATCGGCCGCCACCGCCGACACGGGAGCTACCATTGCGGCCGTAAGCGAAAAGGCTAAAGTTACCAAGGCGAGTGACCAACCGGCAACCGGCTCAACGACTAACATCGTTGGAGTGGAACGCGTCCCTGCTTCCGGCTATCCCGGAGCAACGTCGGATAGCAATCCAGGGTTGGTGGACTCCATAATTCGTTGGGACTGGAGCTTGGGAAATACAAAACCCAAAGTTCGAGGCATTTATGGAGGCTCGCTGTGGTTAACGTTTCACGGGCTGCAATGGCCGTACTTGCCTCTACAACCGGGCGAACCCGAGTTAATGCTGGGCCTTTCCGGCTACGGTTGGGTTGACACGGCTTACGAAAAGATCTTCGCCGGCTCCGCCGCATCCGGTGACCATGACCAAAAGTTCGCGCGTGAGCAAGGTCGGTTCGTGCTGCGCGTTACGCCCACGTACCGCACCGGTAGCTGGTTCGTACAGGGCCAAGCTGAGCTCGCTGCGAATTCCGATCAAACGCAGACCCCGGCGTCACCGGCCTTTGTTCCAAGCGCGGACGACCTGTGGCTGCGTGCAGGCATGTGGGACGCTTTTGACATTCAAATGGGCCGTTTCGAAGGCTGGGAACTTTACCACTTGGGCATGGGCCTCGATTACAATACGTTTGAGCGAAAAGGTGCGAGTATTGATAACAGCTATTATTTGCCGCCTGACTTCTACGGTGTGACGTTCCTCTACTATCGTCCGAATACGCCCGGCAATGTTGCTGCTCACGTCTATTTCACTGACTGGTTGCGTCTCGAGGCATTAACTCAATTGGGCAATTTCGGCGGGGAAAACGAACTTGGCGAACGCGGGGCGCTGATATTCGACGTTGGTTGGTTCAAGCTGAAGGGTGGTGGTGAATACGTCAGTTATTCGCATGTGAGCTCTAACGTGTTCGATCACGAGCGGCAATGGGGCCTTGGCGGCACTGCGCAATTCATTATCGATCCTTACATCGAGTTCGGCGGCAACTTTGCGCATGGCCAACAAGACCAATGGAAAGCTAACGATAGCCTCGACGAACAGCATAGCTTTACAACTTACAGCGGTGGGGGCTTTGCAAACTTGCATCTCATTGATAACTTGATCGCGGGCGGCGGCATCAACTACACGTACAAGAGAACCTGTATAAAGATGCTAACGGCGTCCCCGACCGAGTTCTCGCAAACCCAATACTTTACGGCATTACAATACGGCCTGTGGCAGCAATTGTTCTTGAAGATGGTGCTCGGGTATGCCGATGCTCATTTCATCAACAACTCGTCCGTCCCCGCGCCGCCGTTTCACCGCCACATGTACAGCGCGCGCCTGCGGGCGTCATTCTACTTTTGACGGCGAGCAGCGTCACTTCGTGTGATCCCGACTTCGACATAACCCGTTGTCCCCGAAGTGAGCGGGATGAACAGCATATTACTGAAAGCAGGGACCAAGTTCGCGTGAAGGCCGTTGCATGCAGGTGGCGTCTGGACAGATTGGGCATTTCTCAGAACAGCTACGTCAATTACAAAGCCGTTCACCCATAACCCGAACGTACCCTTCGCTTTCAGACCAAGCCAAAGCAACATAGCCACCACCGACGGCAATTGCTGGCATTGAGCAACCGCTCGCGGTGTCGTGCACAGACTCTTCGTCAATGACGTTGCAGTTGTTGTCGAAGCGGAAGAGGTGGATCTTATTGCCGTCATAGTCAGCTGCCAGGACCAGCACACCATATTGTGTGGTCCTAACGGCAACCGAATCATTTGCATTCAATGTACCGTTGCCAAAAGGAACTAGTGTGGGACCACAGACGATTGATCCATCGGTATTGCTCATCACCTGATACGTGAACCCGGCGGCAGTTGCCCAAACCATGGCATAACCGGCATCAACGCTCGTGATATCCGGACCCTGGCCGCCCGATGTAAGCTGTGCTGGACTTCCGGCAAATAGCGACGCGTTGATTCTTACCCAATTGATAGTTTGAGTGCCGTTGACTTGGTAAATGACAGCGCTCAAATCGCCCGAGGTTGCAATGCGTGGAAAGATTGAGTTCTCACCAGTGAGTGTGACCGATAGATCCGCAACCGAACCTGTACTTCGGCTGATATAAGTGTCGGACAAGGTGTTATTATAATGGGAGATCAACAGATCCCCTGCAGCGCGCACCGCCATGGATGAACCCATATCGCTGTTTACGCTGCTGACTGGAAAGACGCTCGAATACGGCGTGCCGTCCGCGTTCAAGAATTGGAAAGCTGAATTAGCACCGCCGAGCCCACCCGCCGAGTACATGAACGCAAATTTCCCCAAAGCAGTAGACCATATAATGAGTGGATTAAAATAGCTTGTGCCGGCATAGCTGGTGCTGACGATTGCAGACGTCCCCCAATTGACAATACCCGTTGGACTCAGCATGCCGAAGTATATCGCGGTGGTTGAATTCGAATTCGAAACCATCGCAAACCCCTGTGTATTCGGTGACCACGCGAGGTCAATTTGCGTATATCCCGTTTGCACCAGTGGACTGCCTGACAGAGGCAAGCTATCGTGCATGTCGATCAAGCCGTTGCAATTGTTATCAATGCCATCACAAATCTCGGTAGCGCCAGGGTGCACGCTGGCATTAGCGTCGTCGCAGTCAGTTCCTGGTGATGCGGCGCAAGCCACCGTTCCGTAACCGTCTCCATCGGCATCAATCGCCTTGACTATGCACGATGCGCTCGAGGTTCCTTGAACGCAGCTTACTGTGCAATGAGTCGCGTCGGGGTTCTGGCAAGGGCTAGCGCAGCCTCCACTTGAACCGGCAGTACCGCCGGTGCTGGTGACGGCGTTTGTTGTACCACCGGCGGCATTCGTGCCGCCAACTCCAGGTGTGCCGCCGCTGGGCGAGATGTTGCCGCCTATTGATGAGCCCGTTGTAATTGATGATGTTCCACCGAGCGAAAGGACGCCGCCCCCAGCATTACTGCCAGCGGTGTTCACGGCTTGGTTCGTGCCGCCAGTATTGGAATGGCCACTGGCTGCGGACGTTCCGCCAACGGACGAGGCGCCTCCACTGCTTGCGTCTGCAGCAGTTTCAGGACCGGCATCCTCATTCACTTCGTTAATCGTGGCCGTATATGACGCACAGCCGGATAAGATGTAAATCGTCGCAATTGTGGTAGTTATTCGGAGGCGCATAATATGACTCTCGGTTCTCGCCGTGGGCGTGGAGTTTGGCACAGGTTTTGATGCTGGGCCGGCAATACAGAATCAAGTCGCGAATCGCGCGAAGAAAAGGGTGATATCGGCAGGTTCGCGGCTCGAGTTGCGCACAAAATGGAGGCGCAATGACAAAACTTCACTTACCCCTGCCTTGACGGAGTGTGCCTTAGTGGGATCGTCATACTGATCGCGTCAGTTCACGATAAATCTACAGCGCGCGCCTGCGTGCGTCGTTCTATTTTTAGCCCACGAGAAACCGGTATTCTCGCTAAGCGCGCAGTACTCCTCGACCTAGTTCAATGCTCAACCCCGAGCACGGATTCTAGCGCTCGGGGCTGACTTGAGTAATAGTTTCGGCCAAATTCAATGCACGATCGTTCCACTGCCGCATTGGCCTAGGACTCCGCCGCCGCCGCAGGTTTGTCCCGATGGACAGCTGCCGCAATCGAGCAGGCCACCACAGCCGTCTGCCGCAGCGCCACAACTGGCTTTTTGGGCCGCGCACGTTAGTGGGATGCAGCCGCCATTACCGCATTGATTCGCTACGCCGGCGCCGCCACAGGTTTTCGGCGCTGTGCAGGTGCCGCAACTGAGCACGCCACCGCAACCATCACCGACTGAACCACATTGCGCACCAGCCAAGGCGCAGGTTTCTGGCAGGCAGGTTCCGGCGCCACATTGATTCGGAACGCCGCCGCCGCCGCAGGTTTGACCGGATGGGCAGGCCCCGCATTCCTTGACTCCGCCGCAGCCATCACTGATGGCGCCGCAAGCTGCGTTGGCCTGTGCGCAGGTGCGAGGCGTACAGCTGCCACCACATTGACTGGGAGTTCCGGCGCCGCCACAGACCTGCGGTGGCGTGCACACGCCGCAATTGAGCTCACCTCCACAGCCGTCACCGATGTATCCACAGGTTGCGCTTACGGCTCCGCAAGTGCGCGGCGTGCACGTGCTTCCCGTGCATACGCCGGCTACGCAAGTTTGTGCGCCAGAACAAGTGCCACAGGCGACTGTGCCACCGCAACCGTCTCCGACGAAACCGCAGCTGGCGGTGCCGCAGTTGCCAGGTGTACAGGTTCCAGTGCCGCAAACGTTGGGAACTCCGCCACCACCGCAAATGGCAGGCGCCGCGCAGGTACCGCAATTAATCGTGCCGCCACAACCGTCTGAGATGGCCCCGCATTGCGCACCAACGTCCGTACAGGACCGCGGGGTACAGGGTGGAGCGCCGCAAATATTTGGTGTTCCGCCACCACCGCAGATATCCGGCGATGTGCAGGTGCCACAATTCAAGGTGCCTCCACAGCCGTCCGCGATGATGCCGCAGTTGGCACCCTGCGCACCGCAGGTAGTCATTGTGCAATAGTTGCCGCATTGGTTGGCAACGCCGCCACCACCGCAGCTATCTGGCGCCGTGCAAGTGCCGCAATTTAACAGTCCGCCACAACCGTCCGCCACTTGTCCGCAATTGGCACCCATTTGAGCGCAGGTCTTGGGTGTGCAGGTGGCTGGAGGCGGTGGACCTCCAACAGAAACGCACGCCGAAAGGTCGAAGATCATGAACTCAAGGACTTTTTCCTGAGCGGTCATTGCACCCGTTGAACAGTAAGAAGGAAATACCTTATTGCCAAGAGCCGAGGCTCCGGCAACGTGGAAGCCGCTGTAAAGGATGCGGCCGCAGATGTTGTTGGCGTCGGCCAGATACGGTGTATTGAACGCGTATTGCTCAACGCCACTGTTCTGATTGATCTGGGTACCGTTAATTTTAACCGTTGAATCCGTGTAGATGAATCGATCCGTGCCGGTTGCTACGGATTTCACGTAATCGCGCGGATCGGTAATGTTAATGTAGCCGCTCCCGTAGGTGGGGCTCCAGGCATTGACGTTACCGAGCCAGGTGTTAAAGGACTGACCCTTTGCAAAGCTCGTATCGACGATGCCCGTCGTGGAGGCGCCGTTTCCATCCTGCGTCCCACCCCAGGTTGCCGTCGTTGCATAATCGCCATTCTTATAAAGGTAGGTGTAGCTGTAATGCGAAGCGAACACGCGGCCGCCGGCATTGGCCCAGGCGTGAATAGCGGCGTCATCGGTAGTGCCGTGGTAGTTTTCCGCGCCTTCGCAGTCGAAAACCCCAATATCGTATGAATTGAGTGTGGTAACACCGTTTGTGACCGCGAACAAATTGGCCAGCGGAGCTTGAATCACGTCGCCCGTCCCGGTTGATGCGCAAGCCGTGGTGCTGTTCTTCTGATAATGTTGGCAACCCATGGTACCACCGTTGGAGCGGTACATGTGGATGCGCCCGTTACCATTCGGCAGTGTGAACTCAGTATCCGAGACGCCAATCTGGCGCAGTACGCATTCAATGGCATCCACGTTGCCGGTCACAATTGCGAAATGAGGAATATTGACATAAGCTACATTTCCGGTTGTAGCGTCACTCATACTTCTCGGTAGGCGTGTCTGGTCTGCTGTCAAAGCGACGCTCGTACAGCTAGGCACGGCCGGAATCGTCACAACGCGCCGCCATTTGCCCATCTTCACGACGAGTGGAAAATTGACACCCGCGGGAACGTTGGTGAGCACAAATGCCCCGTCAGGTCCGGTCAAGGCAGCAGCAATCGGGTTGCCTAGGTCCTCGTCTTGGCAGCGGACGCAGCTTGCACCCGTTGTGATGGCGGGCAATGGGGCGTTTGGAACATAGACGAGCCCGTTGTTCAATGGATCAGTGCCATTCGGAGCGTAGACCTTGCCGGTCAAGGTCGTTGGATTAGACCCGCAATTCCAGTCAATCGCTGGGCACAGCCCGGTGCAGTTTGGATTTACAGCCGTTCCGCAGACGCTCGGAGTAACTGCGCCGCAGATAGCGGGTGCCGTGCAAGTCCCGCAAGATTCGACGACCCCACCGCATCCGTCGGAGATGGGGCCGCAGTTCGCGCCCACATCGGCGCAGGTGACTTTGGTGCAGGGTGGTGCGCCGCAGACGCTCGGAGTTCCACCGCCACCGCAGGTGTTGGGTGCAGTGCATCCACCGCAATCGACGGTGCCTCCGCAGCCATCGCTTTGCGGCCCGCACATGCCGTTCCCACAAGCACTGGCTTGAGTCTTGGGCACGCAAACAGGGGCTCCGCAGGTGTTGGGCAATCCCCCACCACCGCAAGTGTTAGGCGCCGTACAGCTGCCGCAGTCTAGCGTAGTGCCGCAACCATCCGTAACCGTGCCGCATTCGGCATTAAGGCTTTGACAAGTCCTCGGTTGACACGCCGGGGCACCGCACACGCCGGGCGTGCCGCCGCCGCCACAGGTTTCGGGCAACTGGCAAGTGGCACATTGAACGAAGCCACCGCAGCCGTCGCTGATCTGACCGCAGGAATTGCCGCAGCTGGCGGCCGTGAGAGGCACACAGGGCGGCGCGTTCTGTCCACACACGTCGGGCGTGCCGCCACCGCCGCAGGTATCACCGTTAGTGCACGTGGCGCCGCAATTCTGAAGGATCCCACCGCAGCCGTCGGGCACAGCTCCGCAGAATCCCTGCGGTGTGCCTTGTAGAGCCGAATCGCAAGTCTGCGGAGTGCACACGACCTGGTCGCACTTGCCAGGCGTAAGGAGCCCACAGACCTTGTCCGGGCTGCAAGTGAAGCTGCAGTCTATCGTACTACCGCAGCCGTCGCTGACCGGCCCGCAGAGATCGGGCGTATTCGCATAGTGATCGCAAGTCAGCGGAACACAAGTCGGCGTAGTTGACTGACAGGTGCCGTTGACGCATTGTTGGCCGGCAACTGGGCAGGCTGGAGTCGCGCTCGCATCCGCTGCATCAGGCCAGCAATCGACAATGCCACCGCAACCATCGCTCTGCTGGCCGCAGGTCTTGCCTAAGTCCGCACAAGTTTTCGGTACGCAATTATTGACTGGCTGACCGCAGTGACTCGGAACACCCGCGCCTCCGCAGATTGCTGGTGCCGTGCACCCGCCGCATTGAACGAAAGATCCGCAACCATCGGCGATTGGGCCGCACTCGCCCGTGTCGCAAGTAGTCTTACATTGTGTGTTGTTTGGGTTACCGGCATCCGTGACTTGAAAGCCGGCACCGCCTTGGGCGACGATGGTCGAGGGTCCTGGTTTGCCCGTGTCGTCAATGACGCTAATCAGGGGCTTGCCCCCGCATGCGAAGGTAAGAAATGACGTGACAACCCAACCCGCAACCTTGAGCTTTGAAAAATGGGACATGCTGATCTCCGAACTCGCCTGCGCGCCGCCAAGAGCAACTGACAAAAAACTACGCCAGTCTTAACGGATAAACTTAGCAGAACTGTAACTGAATTCCTTGGATAACTTGCCCCGACGAGCATTTTGGTGAGTCGTCATGCGCGCTGCGCTCACAGCGGTACATATTGGTGATCAGCCGTCTGCCCTCATGCACGGTGGACCAACTCGGACAAGAATCATCGCCGATGAAGTACTCAACCCGGCCATATTATTGGATGCCGCCTGTGATTCTGCTGTGGCCGTTAGCTTGCGCACCGAAACAGCCGCCCTGCCCTGCCACTATAACGACTGAACAAGCGGTGCTAACGGACGGCGGCGACCTATCCGACTTGGTTGACGGAGGTCCGAGCGCTGCATGTGTGGCAATCTGCGGAATCTATGTGCTGGACTGTTCCAGCAGCTATCCGTGCTCATGGCGAAGTGGAGATTGCGTGACCTGCACCTACACGAATCGCTGCAACCTGGAGGAGCAGTTCTAGGCATAGTTGCCGTCTTTCTTTTTTGTCACAGCGGCACGGAAAAGGCGTTAGCTAGTTCCCGGCGAATAATTCGCAAGTCTTGGAAAGCATTTGCCAATTGCTGCGCGCAGGGTCGGGTCCCTGCGCGCCCACACAACGAAGCAACCAGGGCAAGCCACGGACAATTGCCACGCCCCGACTGGCGAGTGACGCAACCAGCACGAAAAAATCACACGGCAAAAGCGAGCAAGTTGGCTGAAGATCTTGGTAGAAACGCATTTTTCGCCGAGAACTAGCTAAGGATTGGAGCGAGGCGGTCGTTCTTGTCCGTAATTGAACCAGAAGCGGAAGTAATCGCCGTACAGAAGCACACCAGCCGTACCCATTTCGAAATGGAGTTCAAATTCTTGTAACCCAGAATAGCTCTGTACAGTGTGAGAATAAGGCAATGTTCAGGTAGTACTAGCACCTGCATTCTGTCACCTAATTTGTGCAGGGGCGCGACAATCGGCCTTTACTAACCTTGCCCAACGTGTCGTTGTTATACGTTGGAGTACTGCGCATGAAACAACCATTTCGCTTCGCTTGGCCAACGTTAGCGGTTACTCCTAACGTCCAGTGCCTGGGGCGTGCCCGCGTTAGGGCTTGCCATGCACTGTCATTGATATTGATCGTTCCGGGGTTGCTATCGTGCGGAACAGCCAATGAGCCACCTTATGAGCCAGTGACATCTTTCGGTGACGGGGGTCCCAATGGCAGCTCTGGAACGAACAACGGCAATCCATCGGACGCTGGCGTCACCTGCGATTCTCCAGGTCAAGCGGGCTGTCCTTGCACAGAAGCGGGAGCCACGGCGGACTGCGGCCGAATTGACTATGTCAATGGCGATTATGTTACGTGCGTAATGGGGACTTCCACTTGTGACGGGACACAATGGGGGGCTTGTATCGGCAACAGAATTGTAGCTCAAAGCATTCGGGGCCACGCTCTGACATCGTCGGGTGTCCAACTGCTTTCAGTTAGTAGCAATTGCAATATTCCCTGCGATCCCCGCTGTACCAAAGTGGTCGGGCAAACTCAGGATGTGGACGCAGGTAACCTGACGTACACCGACGCAGGAATCTCGATTACGGGTACGACAGGTGCGGGCCCCGGAAGCGGACCTTGCCATGGTCTCTGGTGTCAAGTGGCAGCCTGCAACGGTCAGCCTAAGACCAGCATCTCGGGCATTGTGTACGATCCGGCGGGGAAGAACCCCCTGTACAATGCTTATGTCTATATTCCTGTGGACCCTACAGTCCCTCTGCCTACTTTTACAGCTGGGGCATCCTGCGATACCTGCGCCGGTGCGGGGAGCATTTCGGCCATCGCAGTCGCGCAGACGGGCCCTGACGGACAGTTTACACTCACTAACGTTCCCGCAGGTGCCGGTGTGCCTTTGGTCGTGCAAATGGGCAAATGGCGACGCAAGATTACGCTTCCCGCGGTCACGGCCTGTACGAACAATCCAGTGACTTCCGCTTACAGTCGGCTGCCACGTAATCGTACGGACGGCGATAATAACCAAGCAGACATTCCCCACATCGCGATCGCTTCCGGCAGTGCCGATCCCTTCGAGTGTTTGCTGCTCAAGGCTGGCATCGATCCGAACGAGATTCAGGCGCCCGGCAATGGCACACGCGTTGACTTCTACATCGAGAATGGAGTGGACAGAGCCCCCGGCGGAGCTCCCGCCGGTTCCACGCTGACCAGCAGCCTTACCAAGCTCAAGACGTATGATGTCGTGTTGCTTCCTTGCGAAGGGGCGGAAAACGATGCTCACGTTACCGATGTTCCCAATCTAGCGTCATTTGCCGATGTCGGAGGTCGGGTATTTACCACGCATTTCGGCTACTCCTGGCTGGCCACTCCGAAAAATGGTGTGGCCCAGAACAAGAGTGAGTTTTACGGCACTGCCGACTGGTCGAAGCTGAATCAAAACGACTACAACGACCCGATGACGGCACTCATCGATCAGTCGTTTCCCAAAGGTCTGGCCTATGCCGAGTGGCTCCAGAACGTGGGCGCTACGACGACTCAGGGAAGCCTCACGATCAATCAGCCGCGGCATGACGCGCGCAGCGCCATCAATCCACCGAGTCAGCGTTGGGTCTATGGGTCGTCAAAAAACAATTCGTCCGGGACGTCGGACATGCTGCTGGGCATGACGTTCAATACACCAACCACCGCGTCCGACGATAATCAATGCGGGCGGGTAGTGTATTCGGACTTTCACGTATCAGCAGACGCCCTCGTTAGTGGAACAACCTGCAGCGCTGACACGGACTGCGGTTTCGGCACGACCTGTAATCCCGCCGTTCCGGGCACCTGCTCAGCCGTTAGTTGCAAGAACAGTACGGGCTGCTCGACGGGCTACAGCTGTTCCGGCGCCAACCAAGGGAGCTGCACGACGCAAACTTGCTACGCAGGTACCGACTGCGGAACTGGCCGCGCGTGCAACGGTGGTCAAACCGGCAGCTGCAACGTAGCTTGCTTTCAGAAGTCTGACTGCAGCCAAGTGTCGTCCTTTTCAACATGTAGTGGCGCCACACAGGGCACTTGTTCGGCGCTCAGTTGTACGACCGCTGCGAGTTGCGGAGTCGGAACTTGCACTGGCTCAACCGCGGGAAGCTGTACGCCCAACGCTGCGAGTTGCTGGACCGCGTCCGATTGCACCAGTATCAACTCCAAGTTCAGCTGCACCGGTGAGGTCAACGGCGCCTGCTCAACAGCCACGTGCAAAACAAGCACCGACTGTGGCACGGGTAGCACTTGTTCGAGCCCGGCTTCAATAGCAGGGAGTTGCAAGTTTCCGGCGACGAGTTGCCGGGCGAACTCGGATTGCACCGGCATCAATGCGAGTGCCACCTGTGGTGGCGTCGTATCGGGCGCCTGTTCCGCAACGAGCTGCAAGACAGCCACCGACTGCGGCACGGGTAGCACTTGTTCGAGCCCGGCGCCCATCAATGGCACGTGCACCCACCCCACAGAGAGTTGCTTTGCGGCTTCGGATTGCACCGGCATCAATGGCGCCACTTGTGGCGGGGCTAAGTCCGGCGCCTGTTCGGCATTGACTTGCAAGACTGCCACGGACTGCGGCACAGGAAGCACCTGCACCAGTCCCGCACCCACCACAGGCACTTGCAAGTTACCCACACCCGCACCAACTTGCTACCAGGCTTCCGATTGCACGGGAATCAACAATGCCACCTGCAGCGGTACGGTTGGTATCTGTGCAGCGGGCAACTGTGAGACAAATGCAAACTGTGGCAGTGGTACCTGCTCTGGGGCAAACCAGGGTGTCTGTACTAAGACGAGTAACGGGCATACCTCTGGTGCATGTTGGGTGAATTCAGATTGTAGCAGCAGTAGCTACACTTGCGTCGGCGCAGTACAAGGGAGCTGTTCGCTAAACAGCTGTGAGTCAACGACAGATTGCGGCGGTCGCGCCTGTAATGGCGCCAAAGCGGGAACTTGTTCAGGCGGGTCAAGCACCTGCATCAATACGGCGGACTGCAGCTCTTTGGGTTCTGCCTACACTTGTTCCGGCGGTGTTTTCGGGACATGCACCAACCCCGCTTGCACGTCAAATTCCAACTGTGGCGCTTCGCGAACTTGCGTAGGCGCGGTGGCGGGTTCCTGTTCGGGAGCATCCGGATCTTGCATTAATACTGCGGACTGCAGCTCTTTGGGTTCTGCCTACACTTGTTCGGGCGGTGTTTTCGGGACATGCACCAACCCCGCTTGCACGTCAAATTCCAACTGTGGTGCTTCGCGAACCTGCGTAGGCGCGGTCGCTGGGTCCTGCGCTGGACCGACCGGGAGTTGTTACACTACAACGGATTGCAGCTCCCTGGGCGCTAGCTACACGTGCAGTGGCGGAGCCTTGGGAACCTGCACCAACCCGAGTTGCACCAGCAATAGTAATTGCGGCACGGGTCGGACATGCCAGGGTCAAAAAGCCGGTGCCTGCACCGGTCCCACCGGCAGCTGTTGGCAACAGAGTGATTGCACCAGTCTCGTAGGCAACGGCTACTCGTGCAGCAATGCGGTCACGGGCACTTGCTCATCCGTTTCTTGTACGTCGAACACCAACTGTAACGGAGGCAGTGTCACAAGCCGCACCTGCCAAAATGCGGTTGCCGGTTCTTGCAGTTCGGTTAGTAAGACGTGTGACGTCGTTTCAGATTGCTCTCAGTACGGCTCAACGGCACTCTGCAATGGCTCAAAAGCGGGCACCTGCGCCGCCGGCGGATGCTTTGCCAATAGTGATTGCGGCTCGAGCGGCACGTGCAGTAGCGCGCAACTGGGAAGCTGTCAAAAGACGTGCACATCAAGCTCAAGCTGTGGCAGTTTGACTTGCGTCTCCGGTCTCTGTCAGGGTTGCCTGAATACGGGCTGCCCGAGCGGCAGCAGCTGTGTTGGCTACACGGCGAGCGCTTGCACCTCATCCGGAAGCATGTTCCCGCTTGAATGTCGCAATGGTGACTTGTCCGCACAGGAAAAGGCCCTGGAATTCATGCTGTTCGATCTGTCCGCTTGCGTGTCGCCGGACAGCTGGACGCCACCCGTGCCTGGCATAGCCTTCGCTCCGGTTACGTTCAATTTGGATTACACGGCCCAATGTCCTTCAGGTCAAGGCCCGATTTGGCGCGAGTTCGATTGGCAAGCGCAAATTCCCGATACGTCCAATATCACATTTACCGTGCAATCGTCGGCCACTCAAGCGGGCCTCTCAACAGCTCAGTCAGCGACCTTGGCCACCGCGACAACTAGCACCGCTTTACCCAATTTTGATGTGGCCATCATCGATACTACTGCTGGCGGAGCCTTTCAATCAGTCAACCCACCGATAACATCGCAAACCTATCTGCAAATTGCCGCAACGATTAACCCGACGACTGACAACAAGGCCAGTCCAACGTTGATTGCGTGGGAAGTGCATTACGATTGCGTGGATAATCAGTGATAAAGACTCCTCGCGACCTTAACTGCCAACCACACCATTTCAACCGGATACGTCGGTAACCCGAACGTTAGTGTTTCACTGCTAACCCGCACGTACGTTCCGACGTTTTGATTGTCGTGGTTTTCGGGGCCCCAACCCCAAAAACGGCATCTTGAAAAGTTGACTCCGTCACCTTCTCGTCAACGAATGTAACTCTTGTCTCAGTGCCGCTGCGACCATAAGGCGTTGCCCCGTCCATTACTTGCAACATCGGACACCGAGGCTGTAGTCGGCGTACGCTCTTGGGTGAGTTGTGATGCGCGCATCGCAGCCCGAGCGTGTGGCTCTTGCGTAAAAACCACCGAGGAATGCGCCGGCGCCATCGTTGACCCATTCGTCGAGATTGCCGACCATGTCATAGATGGCATCCCGTCCCCAACGGCTGGCGCAGCGAATGCTTACGCCCGTTCTCTGCAAGAGGGGGCCCTCGGGGCCTTCCACTAAATTCAGGCGCGGGTCGAGATGCCCAATCGAGGCATTGTCGTGCAAAATGACCGCGGGATGTGCTTCGCGAAACACATTACAAGCGCCTTGTTCATAGTGGTCGCCATAGGGAAAGGTTCGATTTTGTTCACCTCTGCAGGCCGTGGTCCATTCGTCGCTGATGCAAAGGCGTTTTCCCGCTTGCTCACAGCCGCGTGCTGCGGTGTTTCCATCAATATAGCCACTCGGGATCCGTCCAGGCTTCGATACCGCCATCGGCTCGATGTGACGACTTAGCTGCCATTCTTCGAGCTCGGGCAATTCCAGGGTGCGCGCTTTGGCCGACCCAAGGTTTGTACGTTCACCTTGCCAAAAGTCATGAGCCTTCTTGGCCCGCTCGGGTATAGGTGAATAGTAGGGTGACAGCTCTCGGCCCGACGCGGCGTCCACGAGTATAGACTCCCAGCGGTCGATGCAGAACTGCCCTTTGATGTCGACCATTTCCGGTGGGCAACGCCGGGCGGGATTCAGGGCAGCACTGGGGATCGTCACCAGTGCGTTTGAGACAGGGTTGAGGCTGCTGCCAATTACCTGATCGCCGCCGTCAGGAAGGTAAAGCAATTGAGGCGAGGCTTGTTCCACCAACGTGGATGTAGCCGTCGGGTTGCCCGCGTCGTGATGTGTGGAATTGCTGCGATGACGACAGCCGAAGACCGCCAGATTGGTCGCCAGCAAACCCGAGAACACCGCAGAAATTGGACGGCAGGGGATCACTTTACGCCCTGCAAGTGAGTGAACCTACTTACCTCGATAGACGATAAGACCGTGACTAAGATCGTAGGGCGATACAGCCACGCGGACGCGATCACCCGGCAACACACGGATATGGTGGCGACGCATGCGGCCACTCAACTGCGCGCGCACCAATGCGCCGCCTTGATCGACCTTCACATTGTATTGGCCGCCGCCGAGGGCATCCTGGATGATGCCCTCCATTTCAAGTAGATCGCCTTTACTCATTCGGCTCCGTGCGGCCTGCAGCTAGAATGTTCATGGGCCCGCGGACGCTGGCACGCCCGAGCCTAGGATGCAATATGACTGGCCCTGTTCGGGCCGTCGCCCAGCAACCCCGCTGCTGGCCAATGAGCCGAGGCGCGTATTAATGGCGTTTCTGTCCTATCTATTCGACTATAATGGTGTGCTCGTCGATGACGAATGTGTGCACTTGGATGCATTCCGCGATGTCCTTTTGCCCTACGGCGTCACTATCAGTGACTCGGATTATAAGGCGAAGTATTTGGGTTTCGATGACGTCGGCGCATTTCGGGCTATTTTGGCGGATAACGCGATTGCATTCGACGAGTCACTGATACGATCGCTAATAGAAGCAAAAAGTCCTGCGTACCTGAGACGCGCGAACCACGGACTTTCACAATTTCCAGGAGCGAGCGACCTATTGAATCGTATAGCCTTCAGTGGTGCAGTTATTGGCATTGTTTCGGGGGCACTTCGCCAAGAGATCGACCTTGGATTGAGCATTCTCGGCGCGCAAAACTCAGTACGCTTTGTCGTGTCGGCTGAAGATACTCGATCTGGTAAGCCCGACCCGGAAGGCTATCGTTATTGGTCGCAGGCAGTTGATTAATTGCGCGGGCCATGCAGTCGCACACCGAGTGCTCGTCGTGGAAGATTCCTTGGCAGGAATCGAAGCGGCTCGAGCGGCAGACATGCCGTGCCTTGCCGTTTCGCATAGCTACGAAAAGAGTGAGCTAATGCGCGCAGGAGCCGTGCACGTAGTGTCACACTTGGCAGAAATTGACGATTCAATGCTGGCAACGTTGGCGGCCAGAATCTACGGAAATGATGTCTAGTTTGCGCGATGGTTTTTCATTGTTTGGCGTGACGGCACTGCTGCTGCATTTGAATTCGGGGCAAGCCAGCGCTTCCGTGCCGGAAAGGCCCAATGAATCAGTCGATGTCCAGGCATGGAAACAATCGTCGACATTGCATCTCGACCAAGCTATCCGAGGGATCACGATCGGGCCCATTGAAAATCGGCTCCACCCGGGGCGCGGATACGGCAGCCCGGCCTCTGCCCGAACCATGCTTGAAGTCAACCGGATGGGGGGCAATTGGATCAGCCTTACTCCCTTTGGACGCGTTTGGGATATTCATCCAACCGGCGTCTCATTGACATTCGAAGTGCCATTTGCGGAAAATCGCCAAGCGGTATTGGGTGCAATCCAGCAAGCACATGCTGCCGGATTGCGCGTGTTGTTAGTCCCGCACCTTTGGGTCGAAAGTGGACAATGGCGTGGATTTATCGACCCCGGCAGTGATGCGAATTGGTCACGCTGGGCGAAAGGCTACGAGGCCTTCGTGGTTGCGTGGGCAAAGGTCGCGCAACTATCGAAGGTTGATATGGTGGCCGTAGGCGTCGAGTTACGTAGTTGGTTAACCACTGATCGCGCCCCAATGTTTTTGCCAATTTTGAGACATCTGCGCGCCGAGTACTCGGGGCCCCTTACGTATGCCGCCAATTGGGATGACGTCGAGGATACGGTGATTTGGGGCGGTCTGGATGTCATCGGAATCAACGCGTTTTACCCATTGGCGAACCACCCCGATGCATCATTCCAGGAGTTACTCCAAGCTTCCCAAACAATTGCCACGCGCGCAGGACAATTGGCCAGCCGCTGGAAAAAGCCCTTCGTGTTCACGGAGTTCGGTTATACGACGCGCAAAGACCCGGCGTTGCGTCCCTGGGAATGGCCCGAAGCGCTAGCGAATGTCGTCATTGACGAGCGCGCGCAAGCGCAAGCTTACCGGGCTTTGCTGGCCGCCGTGATCGATCAACCGTGGTTCGCGGGTCTATTCGCCTGGCGTCTGTACGCGGATCCCGAAGATGTGTCACAAGAACCCGAGTTTGGTTTCTCGTTCCGCGGTAAGCTTGCGGAACTTGAATTGCGCGACGCGTTTGAAACCCACTGGGCCTTTGATGGCCCACGTCCCTTAGGCTTCGGATTGACGAGCTTTGCTCACACGCGCGTGGGCGACTATTGATCTCGCGATTGGGCAGCCCCGACCAGATTACCGTAGCGGAACCAATGACGTACGCAAACTCTGGGTAGTATCGAGGTTCCAACTTCCCACTCCCAGGCGCAAACCGACGCGCGCGAAACGTACCTCATCACCATTGCCGATATCGTGCAGATCAAGCCAGCTTCCGTCAGCGCATAGCAGCCAATTCTTGTAATGGCCGCAGGCTGAAACCCTAGTATCTACGACATCCGCGGGTGACACCCCGTGCATTTGCTGCAGCTCGAGCCAACCCGCTTGAGTTTGCCATCGCGCCTGCCCGCCAAAAAACAAGGGGCCCGAACCGACATGCCGCGAATCTTCGAAAATATTTGTCCACCCCAGCCCGGGCACAGCGCCCAATTCGAACACAGCACCGGCCAAGATAAGCCTCATGCCGAACGGGATACTGGCTAGACCGGTTCCCATGGAATACTTAGTGTCCCCAAAGATGGAAATGTCGCCCGAAAATCGCAGGTACGCGGCATGTCCGGCGTTGCTTAGTGTGACCAGCGTCCCAAATTGGGCTGCAGCACTTCCAGAAACGAAATATCCGTCTGCCTGAGCACCCAGTTCTGCATCAAGCTTGACGGTCCACGACTGGCCCCAGAGGCCCACTTGGCGCGGCTGCTCCAACTTCGAGTGACGCAGCTGGCCTACCAGTCCTAACCCGAGTTTTCTCTCGCGTGGTATTGAGCCAGCCCAACGAGCCAATCCGACGTCAACGCCGAGTAGACTAGAAGTACTTGATTCCGTGCTAAATGGCACTAAAGGCAAAGCGTTGGTTGGATCATCAATGAAGTCCTGTGCCGCCGCGGCTCCTTGCTGCCGGGCTTGCTCGAGCATGGTTTGGGCCTCGGCCGGACGATTACCGAGGAGAATCACGAAAAGCCAATGAGCATGGCGCATGCCGATCGATACTACTCCGTTGGCGAAGAAGGGACTAGTACGTCGATTCTATTGAATCGATGTACTAGAAATTCGCGAAGCGAATTTGGGTTTGGGCGAATGCCTAAGAAAATGAGGCTAGTGGCGCGATGGCCGCGAAGCGGCCGGTCCGAAGGACCTAATCGCGCTACTAGGGCGTATAGAGTCTTAAAGGCGTTAGTATAACTCCTCCGAGTCTATCGAGGCGGCCGTTGGCGTCCATTTCAGCTCAGGCAGTGGCTCCTGTGACTGCCCCAACCATGAATAAACGAGAAAGTTCGTCAACACGTAATGCACGTAATTGCGGGTCTCGGCAAATGGAACTTTTGCCAAGAATAGGTCAAGGGGGACTGACTTTTTTTCGGATGCCCAGCGGTTAACCACGCTGGGCCCAGCGTTGTACGAAAGCACGGCCAAAGGCATTTGTCCGTCGAAAGCGAGCAGTAGCTTGTGCAGATAACGGGCTCCAAGCTCCATATTGCAACGGGGCTCGTCCAGTGCTAGCGGCTCGGGTTGCTCACATTGTGATACCGCCCCGAATTCTTGGTAAACAACTCGAGCCGTATTCGGCATCAATTGCGTAAGACCAACGGCGCCAACTGGTGAGTGGACCTTTTCTCGAAAACCCGACTCTTGCCGCATCACGGCGTACATTAGCCCGTGTGGCAATTGCCACTGCATCTCAAGATCGTTGACGATGCCGCCGAAAGGTTGCGGATAACGGCAGTCCCAACGCCAACGGGAGTCTGCGTCGGGCAGCTTGGTCAAATGCAAATTGCCAAGTACATCGCGGGACCAAGCGTAACGCCTTTCCGCAACACCCAGGACTCCATACGCATCACAGAGAACTTCAACCGCCGAAGAACCGTGACGGTTTCGCATCGCGGCCTCCTCTTCACTCAGCGCTTTTGCCGCCCAATCCTCAATCCCGACGTCATGTAACATGGCCACGTTCTTCGGAATTTCCAGGCTGATTTCGCGCGGGGCGGCCGGGGCATTCTTCGGAACGGGCGTGAGCAGTGGGGTGACCTCCAACTGCTTGAGTCGTTCGCTAGCCAACCATGCCGCCAGCGAAAATGGATATTGGGTCATGACGGCACGGAAGCGCACAATGGCGTCGTCTTTCCGATTCGCCTCAAGCGCCGCCACCGCGGCTAATTCAGCGGCGCGGGCGCGCAGCGTTTCCCGCCGTTCACTTTGTGCCAAGGTGTCCAGCGCCAGGATGGCCCGGAGCGGTTGACCCGCCAAGAGGGCAGCGACTGCTTGCTCGAAGAACAGATCATCTTTGCCCTTTGGCGTATCCTTGCCAAGCAGTGAGTCGTACAGACGCAACGACACCGCATAGTCCCCCATGATGCTGCGTGCTCGTGCGGCTAACGCCTGGGCTTCACGACTTCTGGGGCTCTTTGGATTTAATTCAACCCTCCAAAATTCGCAGACTATTCGACTCTTGTCCGGCGCGCATGTAGAGGCGGGCGGCTTCTAGCCGAAGCGAATCGGCGTCCTCTACGTGAGCCGCGATGGAACGCTCCAGCAAGTGCGCACCCTCCGCATGTTCCACGTGGGCACGGCTTCGCGCCTTGCCCAGCAGCCAGTCCGAGTAACCGGGCGTCATCGGCGCATGGGTGATAGATTGAATTTTTTCGAGTTCCTGCTCGGTGGCGCCGAGCATTCCAGCTCTGGCGAAGACAGTAGCGCGGAGCAACCGTTGTTCCGATGTAAGTTTCTGTCCGGTGGCTTTTTCCCATTGCTCGTCGGCACCGGCCGCGGCCGGCTGCGAAGGCGCCTGCATTGATAACCACAGCCAGTCTTGCGCCGCGAGCGCGGCGTCACCGCGCGCTTGCAATGCTAGCGCTCGAACGGCGCGGGCCTGCGCCAGAGCGCTTCGGGATGCATCGTCGCGTAAGGGCGTTAGCAGATCCACAGCGCGTCTTGTGCAGGCCATCGCTAAGTCGTATTGTTGGGCTTGAAAGTGCGTTTGGGCGGCTGTTACGTAGCCGCGGAGCTCACCTTGAGTCAGGAGCCAAGCCGCGCCGCTGACGGCTTGTTGAGTATGGACAGAAACCTCGGCACGCAATCGCGCAATTGGATTTCGCAATAAGGGTATAGCCTTCTCGAGATCAACCAGCAGGGCGAATGCTTGATCATATTTTGAATTTTTGGCCAGGGCATAGGCGTACGCCAATCTCAATTTTGCATCACCGGGCTGATTTTGATTCAACGGCGCGAGGTCACGGGCCGCGTCTGACCAACGTCGTTCGCGCATTGCGGTCAACCAAAGCGGAACCGATGCTGGGTTAACTGGTGCATTAATCGTGACCTTTTCGACGGCTGCGGCCTGACCCGCGTCATTTGCCGGCGCACGCGAGCGAGCTGCCTTGTTACAGCTGACATGGGAACAACCCATGCTAAAAAGTGCGAACAGGAACCGCGCGATGGACCCCTGCCATGATTGGCGAGCCATCCCCACTTTTCACCATCCAAAGCGTCGTTCGACGCGCAGTCCAAAATTGGTGGCCGCATAACGGAGACTAGACCGCGTGGAATCAGCAATCCAAGAATGAACGGAGACAAATGCTCCGATACCCCACTCTCGAGCGAACGCGTAGTCCAATCCAAACCACAAACTTGCCGCCGGTTGCACCGGCTCGCGGCGCATTCCTTGTAGACCTCCACTGGCTGCAAAGGCTCCAACCCCGAGGCCTGCCCAAGGAATCCATTCAATAACGTCCAATTTGTACGCCAAAATGCCCTCCGCGTAACCAAGACTTCGATTGGAATCGCCAGAAGAAAGAGGAACACTTTCTCCAAGTTCCAAGCGAGCATCGAAGCTGTCGCTAATGCCGTAAGCCCCATGAAGCGTCAATTCTAGCATTGAATAATTTGAATCCCCCCGGTAGGACATCATTCCGAGCCCGGCGCCTAGATGCCACTGACCTTCGAATGCGCCGGCTCGAGGCGCAACCAGGCATGCTGCAATGCCCAACGCCATTGCCAGTATTACGTTCGATTTCATGGCAAGTTGCGGGATAGCACTTGTTTGCCTTGGTTGCCTAGCTAGTTCCGGGTAAATACCAAGTCATTTCTTTCCGAAAGTCGGGGTTCAGATTTTCACCCGAAGCATTCCCTCATATTTTGCATCAATTCAGCTGGTAACCGTCTGCGGGCTAGGGACCCGCTAATTCACCAGTTTCATAACATGTTCATCGGGTCCACGTCGATAATGACGCGCACGCGGCGATCTACGCTAATTCGATTTACTACATTGAGCACTTCGCGAAGTTTTTGACGATCCGCGCTCTTTAGCAAGAATCGGTAGCGCCAGCGACTGCGCAATCGTGCGATTGGAGCCGGTGCGGGACCGCTCAGCTTTACGAGCATTCCCAGCGCCTTCTGCGCCAGGCTCGCAACTCTTCGCGCCTCGCTTGAAACGAGGTTTTCATCCAAACCTTCAAAACGAACCAGAGCAAGTCGCGAGTAAGGAGGGTAATTGAGCTCCTTGCGTAATGCGCTTTCGTGGTCGAGAAAGGCACGCACGTCATGGCGCAATGCGCAAAGAATTATCGGCGACTCCGGCTGACGCGTCTGCACGACGACTCGCCCAGGACGCTCACCGCGGCCCGCGCGTCCCGCAACTTGCACCAAGAGTTGAAATGCTCGTTCTGACGCCCCGTAGTCTGGCATACTGAGCGCAGCGTCTGCGTCAAGTACACCCACCAACGTCACATTCGGCAAGTCATGGCCTTTTGTGACCATCTGTGTGCCGACGAGTAAATCAATTTCGCGCCGCCGCATACGTTCCAAGATGGCCTCGCTCTTTGCACCGGCTGCAACATCTCGATCAAGACGTTCGACCTTTGCGCTGGGAAACAGTTGAGCTAGTCCGGCTTCAATGCGCTCGGTACCGGCACCTTCCTCGGTGAGCTCGCCGCTCTTGCAGGCGGGGCAAATGGTAGGAATTGCCGCCTGATATTCACAAGTGTGACATAATACTCGAGGCCGACCGATTCGATGTACGGTCAATGCAATCGAGCAGTCGGGGCAACGGACAATTTCGCCACAATTGTCACACAGCACACTGGGTGAAAAGCCTCGTCGATTGAGAAACAAGATGGCTTGCTCTCCGGTTTCGACGACTTGTTCGATGGCCCGCACCATCGGTAGCGTCAACAGTCGATCGCCGGTGGGCCCGGCTTTGTTGCGTCGCAGATCAACGATTTCAACCGTGGGAAGCGCCGATGCTGGCCTGGCCCGTGCCGGCAATACCAATTTCTGTAAGCGTCCCCTGTCGGCCAGTGCCTCGCTGGTTAACGAGGGCGTGGCCGATCCCAGCACGCACACGCCGCCCACGCGGTGTGCGCGCCACAAGGCCATGTCACGCGCTTGGTAACGAACTCCTTCTTCTTGCTTGAATGAAGCATCATGTTCTTCATCGACACAAATAAGTCCCAAATTCGCGACGGGAGCGAAGAGTGCCGAACGCGCACCAACAGCGACGCGTACTTGACCCGAGCGCAGGCTTTTCCACATTTGGTGGCGTTCGCCATCGCTGAGTGCGCTATGCACCACAGCAATGGCGTCGCCCAGGCGCGCGCGAAACCGCCCGACCAGCTGCGGCGTTAACGCAATTTCAGGTACCAGAACCAGGGCGCCCCGTCCAAGTTCGACACAGCGCTGTAACCGCATGCAGATACACCTCCGTTTTGCCCGACGCCGTGACGCCGTGTAGCAAGAACGATTGACGCGACGCCGTTTCAAGCGCAGTAATTATTGCAGAAACTGCCGTCACCTTGGGCGGGCGTCAACAAGGGTGGCGTGTCGCGGATTACAACTCGCGCAAAGAAGGGGTTCTTGATATCGGTCACTGCGGCTGTGCGCACCAAGCCCTGCTTTTGCAGCCGTTGAACGGCGGCGCGCGCGTTCTTGAATTGTTTTTCGAGATCGCGCAAAAAGCGGGGACCCTTCGCTAAGACGTCAAGAATGTCGGCGGCCTGTCCTTTGGGGGTTTTTGCGTCACTTGGACCAGGTTCAATTCGATGCACCTGTTGCATCATTCTCCCAATCAATCTGGTTTTGGTGCCAAAGAGATCCTCCTGAGAAGAGGGCGTACGTTCCACCGCGGGCAAGGCGAGCCGCAACACTTCGCCGATGGGGGCCAGGTAATAGCGCGATAGTTCAATCAAGAAATCGAGGAGTTCTTCGGGCAGTGCCGGTTCTGTTTCAACAAACCGTCCTAGCGGCTTAAGCTTGGCGACGGCAATCTCAGGTTCGCGATTGGAAACTTGAAGCACGACGCCAATGAGCTGTCGACGTCCAAGTTCGCAGACAACTCGCATGCCACGCCGGCAAATAGCCGCCTGCGCTGGCGTTAATTGGTAGGTGAACGCCTGGCCCAATGGAACAGGAACGGCGACGGAAGCAAGTAGCATGTTGTTTTGTTCGACTACCGACAGGCACCTGTCCCAAAGACTAGTACCTCGATCTATTGAATTGAGGTACTAGAAATTGGCAAGGCGAATTTGGGTTCGGGCGAATGCCCCAGAAAATGAGTCTGGGGAAGAAATACCTGACCCGCTGATTCCAATCGGTGTAGGCTGCCGGGGCTGATGACGCCTTTTGCCACGTACATCGTCGAAACTTTGGTGACGCTGGTCGCCGTAATCGCATTGGCGATATTGGTGTTGGTGAGCGCGCGGCGATTCGGTCTCGGGCGCCCGCTGGGTCCTCTCGAGCTTGTCGGGCGCTTACCGCTCGAAGGGCGCCGTGCCGTTTATCTCGTGCGAGTGGCACAGCGTGTGTTCATTTTGGGCGCAAGCGAAGCCGGTCTTGAGAAATTGGGAGAGCTTGACCCCAATTGGGTTGAGTCGTCGTCTGAACCTAAAGGCGGTTTTCGCGACGTTTTGGCCCGAATACTCGACCGCAAACAAGAAGCAAAACTAGACGAGTCGTCGAGCGGCGAGGGAAAAGATGCGAAGCCGTAAGAGCCTTACTGCGCCCGGGTTGGTCTTCGTGACACTGCTGTTCGCAGCAAGTTCAAGTCGCGCGGCCGCTGCA
The DNA here is from genome assembly GCA_963835565.1 of uncultured delta proteobacterium. GTDB lineage: Bacteria > Myxococcota_A > Polyangia > Polyangiales > Polyangiaceae > FEN-1139. The sequence goes on along the minus strand of CAWIGY010000026.1, from coordinate 18,168 downwards.
GGGCCTGAAGCAGGGGTGATTGACTTCTTTCGTCAGCCAGCCGCTTTGGTGCTCGTGGTAGGTTTGGCAACCTTATTGCCGTTTGCGTTCATGGCTCTAACAGCGTTTGTAAAGATATCGACGGTATTGCAAATTGTTAAAGGTGCCATTGGTGTTCAAAGCGTGCCCTCGAATACGATTATTGTTGCACTTTCGGCCGCGCTAACCCTGCTCGCGATGGGGCCAGTAGGAACGCGCATCGCGGATCGCGCGACGCCCTTATTTGTGGGCGATGCGGCGCAAGATACGGTGAAGATCGTGGGGGGTTTGATGCGGGCCGTTGGCGACCCCATGCGGGATTTTCTGCGCGCCAATGCATCGGGCAGGGAAAAACACCGGTTCTTCGAGCTGGCTAAGAAAGCACGTCCATTGCCGGAGCGTGCCCAGGTAACCGAAAACGACTGGGTGGTGATAGTTCCAGCATTTGTGGTAACCGAGCTTGTTGAAGCATTTGCGCTTGGATTCTTGATTTACTTACCATTTTTGGTCATCGATTTAGTCGTTTCAAACGTTTTACTGGCATTGGGAATGCAAATGGTAACGGCCACGCAATTTAGCCTGCCATTCAAGCTGCTGCTGTTTGTGGCCATTGACGGCTGGGGCCTCATCTCGCAGACGCTTGTAACTGGTTATCGACTGTCATGATGGGCCGTGCCGTGGGGTTGGCGCGCCGCGGTTTATCATTTGTGGAAATGTTAACCTGTGCGTTCCACATTTTGGCGAAAATGTGGTAAGTGAATCGGGTCATCATTTTAGGTGAAATGAGGCATGACCCATGAAGCAGCGGGCAACCATTATCGAAGTGGCCAGAAGATTTGGCGTCGCGGTGAGCACCGTTTCGCGTGTTCTTAACGGTGGCTATGCCAGCCCGATGGTGCGATCGCGCGTGGAAGCGGTAGTACGTCAACTGGGCTACGTGCCTTCGACCAGCGCTAGAGGGCTGAAACTGGGGCGCACCGGGCTACTCGGTTTCGTGTCGTGGAATGTCTTTGGGACATGGACTTCTGGGCTGCTCCGCGGGATCGAAGATGAACTCGTAGGGCGTTCCACGAGTGTTGTAATCGCAAGCCTTAGCCTTCGTGGAACATATGATGCCAGCGCAGTAAAGGCTTGGATAGGCGAACGTCGCGTGGATGGACTTATCATCGCGCGGGCAAAGGACGAACACCTCGAGCTTATTTCCTTGTTGGAGGAATCCAGACTTCCAACCGTAATTATCGGCGCTGATCGCAAATTCGGCTACGGTGTGTCGATCGAATCGAGAGACAAAAATCCGGATGTTTGGCTGCTGAACACCTGATGCAGTTGGGACACAGGCGCATTGCCTGCTGGAGTGGACCGAAGGAGTCTTTGGCCGCGCGGGAGCGCTTGGACGGTGTGCTGGAAACTCTATCCGCGCAGGGGCTTCAGTTGATGCAAGAGCATTCAGGTTCGGCGCCGAGTTTTCATGCCGATGCCTCTGTGGGCTATACAAAGCGATGGCTTACGTTGCCCAAGCAATCAAGGCCCACTGGAATAGTCATGGCTAACGATGAGCAAGCAATGACATTTCTGCGAATGGTCATGGATCGCGGTATTAATGTGCCAGGGGACGTCTCAGTCGTCGGTTTCGACGGCATTGAGGAAGGTGCACGCTTCTGGCCCGGTGTGACTACAGTGGCTCAGCCCATGCACGCGATTGGTTCAGCCGCTGCGCGCATCGTATTGCAAATGGTCGAAGGCACGGAATCGCAAATACCGGAGTATGTGGAGTTCGATACTGAGCTCATTGTGCGTGAAAGCACGGGACCAGCACCGGACACGGCTCTAATCGAAGTAAAGAATGCGTCGGGCGGAATCGTTGGAAGATAGACAGGCTCGCGGATTACCCGGGTTACTCGAAAGAATTCCCTGAGCCAACCAAGTGGACTGTGCAAAACGCAAAGGTTGCCCCAAGTTAGCCGGGTTCCGCAACAATGAGGATGATATGAACAATTTCAGTAAGTTGGGATCAGCATTAGCCATACTGGGGGCACTAACCTTCGCACTTCCGGCCTGGGCAGACACCGCCGAATGGGCATTGGACGGCGCGCACTCGCGAGTCGGGTTCTCGGTGTCGCACCTGGTTGTTAGCTCGGTGTCGGGACGATTCAAACAGGTTAGTGGGAAGGTTCTACTCGACGAAGCCGACCTAACAAAAAGCCAGGTGGACATCAGTATCAAAGTGGACTCCATCGACACCGATGAGCCCAACCGAGACAAGCACCTCAGAAGTCCTGACTTTTTCGATGCCATGAAATATCCAACGATGGCATTCAAATCCACCAAGATTACCAAAGCCGGCGGCAACAAGTACAAACTTACCGGAGACTTGACGATGCATGGCATGACCAAGTCGGTCACGCTCGATGCAACCGTTAGCGAGCCGATAAAGAGCATGAATGGGAAGATGATGCGAGGTGTGAAGCTGAGCGGCAAACTCAAGCGTGGCGATTATGGGTTGAAATGGAACAAGGTGCTTGAAGCCGGCGGGGTCGCCGTGGGCGATGAAGTAACCTTGGATATTCAGATTGAACTGAATAAATAGGTCAATTACTCCGGCGCGGAACGGTCACCGGCCGCAGCGGGAAATACCACCACTCGATTGCGTCCTTCGTGCTTAGCCGCATACAGGGCGCGATCGGCGCGTTCAACCCATTGACCAGGCGGCTCTCCGGGCACAAGTGCTGTAATTCCGGCGGAGAATATCAAATCGATTGGACCAGCCGCAGTACGAACGGGCGTACTCGCTAATGTCAAGCGCGCCCGGTCAGTTCGCGCGCTCACTGATTGGGGGTCGAGAATTAGGCCTGCATAAGCCTGTGTCCATTTGCCGAATTCGCCCGCCTTCCCCAAAGAATCTGCCAATAGTTGTGTCCACCAGTGCCCCCAACTGCTAGTCTTCCATCCAATTATGTCCGTGGGACTGGTTCTGGCTGGGCGATGTCGCCTAACCAGTAAGCTCGGCCAAGGCGGAATGGGCTCGGTATGGCGCGCCGAGGACATGAACCTTGGAGCAGAGGTTGCCGTCAAACTGATTGACGCCGCGTTTGCTGATTCGCCTGAAGCACTCAAACGCTTCAGGCGTGAGGCTCAAGCGGCGGCTAGGATTCGAAGTACCCTACGTGGCCAGATTCTAGACCACGGAATCGATAATGGGACTCCGTTTATTGCCATGGAGCTGCTCAAAGGGGAAAGCCTGGCGCAGCGGCTGGAGTCCGTGGGGAAATTGAGTGCCGAGCAGACTGGGCGTATCCTTGGACATGTGGGTCGTGCGTTGGCGCTCGCACATGACAACGGAATTGTCCACCGCGATATGAAGCCCGAGAATATCTTTCTCGTGCGCGAGGGCGAAGACGACGTGGGCAAAGTCCTCGACTTCGGGATTGCTCGGCAAAGTGGTGGGCTGGCGGATAGCGGTGGACTAAAGACACAAACCGGCGCGATTCTTGGCACGCCTTATTACATGAGCCCAGAGCAGGCGACAGGGCAGACCGTTGATTATCTCACGGATATTTGGTCCTTCGGTGTCATTGCGTCCGAATGCCTCACAGGCAGGCGCGCCTTCGACAGTGAATCATTAGGCGGCCTGTTTCACGCCATTTGCATGGCTCCACTACCAGTGCCATCGCAACTGGGGCTGGTACCCGCAGGTTTTGATGATTGGTTCGCGCATGCAGTGGCGCGCGACAAGCCGGCGCGGTTTCAAACTATCAAGGAGGCTGCCGATGGTCTTAGAGCGCTCTGGGACGCACGAGTGGCCGTCCGTCTGCGGCATCATACCCGGTTGAACGCGGGGACACAGCCCTATCGTCGGGGATGGCCGCGCCTAATACCGGTAAGCAACCGAGCGACCCGTACCGGCTGCTGGATTTCAAACCACCGCAGTGCCGTCATCGCGCACAATTCCAGGCTTGCCAAAGCCGGTTCATAACAGATCGACGCTCCTTGTCGTCTCAGTGGCAGCGTTAGTCATCGTTGGTCTCCTCGTCGGTTGGCGCTGGATGGGCAGGAGTGAGACGACCGCGGCAAGCGCGGCATCAGTAGTCGATTCGGCTCCGGCGGCCGCGGCGCAGAGCATGGCACACAGCGAGGATGCCCTACCGGCGCCAAAGCCAATCATTATCGAGAAAGCCGACGCGGGCCTCGCTACAGAAAAGACTGAAGAGCGTGCAGTCGCAACACCGCAACCCGTGCCTGCGACCGAACATCGAGCTCTGCGGGCAGCACCAGCCGCGCCAGCTCCGGCAAAAGTTACGCCTCCCCCGGCCAACGTGAAGAAACCGTCCGTCACACCGCAGAAACGGGACGACAATGCAGCGGGAATCTAAGGGACCATGACCAGCAAATATCAGTTCGGGCTCTTTCTTGCCGTGGCTCTTGCTGCCTGGCCCCATCCCGCGCGAGCCATGGATGACAGCAACAAAGAAGCCATTCGCTCCCTGTCCAATCAAGCTGCCGCTGACTTCCAACAGGGCCAATACGAAGCCGCCCGCGAGAAGTTTTCGCGGGCCTACGAAATTGCCAAAGTGCCCAAGTTGGCCGTATGGGCGGCGAGAGCCAACGAGAAGCTGGGGCACTTGGTCACGGCTTACGAGCTTTACCGCCAGGCCTTGAGCCTTGAACCGAATGATTTGTGGAAGGGCGATGTGCAGCAGCAAGCGCAGAAAGATGCCCAACAAGAGCTCGATAAACTACAACCGCGTATCCCCAAGCTGACGATTGTGGTCGAAAGCGCCAGCGCAACCGATGTTTCTGTCAAAATGGACGACGTGCAAGTGCCGAGCGCGCTGCTCGGTATTGAGCGCTTGGCAGACCCAGGTCAGCGCCAGATCGTGGGGCAGCGTGGCGACGAAGTGGTAAGCGAGACCGCGACATTGGCCGAGGGCGAGAACAAGCAGGTGGTTCTGAAGTTCCGCAAGGAGATTGGCGCCGCCGCCGGTGGTCCAGCCCGGTGTCGACATTCCCAGCCAGCCGAATGCGCAACTCGACCAGCGAGTGCCGAGCACGCTAACCAGGAACCTTTAGCTCAGCCATCAACGCGCAGCCCGCGCGTGACGAAGGTGTATCGCAGTCGGGCACGTCAACGCACGTTGGGTTGGGTCGGTGTTGGCGTTGGAGCCGCGGGGCTCGCGTTCGGCGCGACCACGGGAATCTATGTGGCGTTGAAATACGGGGATTTGAATTCCGAAATGCCCGAATCACAATTGCGGCGGCCAGCATACGTCTGAGACCAACACCTACGACACAATGAGAACGCTCTCGACGGTGGGTTTCGTTGTTGGCGGACTCGCCGCTGCCGCCGGTGTGACGCTGCTGTTCACGTCGCCGAAAGAGAAATCGCAACCGAACGTTGGCCTGTGGCTATCGCCCAACGCCGCAGGCGTCAAAGGGGATTTCTAATCATGCGCAACGCGAAACATTTTCTTCTTGTTATGTGCGGCACGCTAGCCGTAAGTTGCGCCTATCCGTATATCGATGCGGGTACTGAATCTACGTCAGGGGGCACTGCGAGCAATAACGGCGGCGCTACTGGCTCCGGCGGCATAAGCAAGGGTTCGGTAGGCGGAAACGGCGGCACACTCAGCGCTGGCGGCAGCACGAACACTGGCGGCGATACTGCCAAAGCTGGCAGCCCGTCAATGGGAGGCAACACCGCTTCAGCCGGAGGAACTCAAGCCATCGGTGGCACTAGCAACACGGGTGGAAGCAAAGCTAGCGCTGGAACGTCTGTCACTGGTGGAATGGCCACCACCGGCGGAGCCAGCAGTAGCGGCGGCAGTCCTGCAACAGGCGGAACGCCGTCGGCTACTGGCGGAGCGACTTCCACTGGGACGAAGGGCACAGGGGGCAGTCCTGCAACCGGTGGAGCACCGGCCGCAACAGGCGGCGCTGCTACGGGAGGCGCTGCAGCAGCCGGTTGCCCCGGCACCGGCGGCCCAACGATGGTTGCTCTTCCGTTAGGCTACTGCATCGACAGCACGGAAGTGACGCAAGGACAGTATCAGACGTGGCTGAACACAAGCCCGCCCACATCGGGGCAAATATCCGCGTGCAGCTGGAACATGAGCTTTACTCCGACATGTAATTGGACGCCCACGTCAAACGCAGACTATCCAGTTGTATGCGTGGACTGGTGCGACGCGTACGCTTACTGTGCCGGCGTAGGCAAGCGCTTGTGCGGCAAGATTGGGGGCGGTTCCAATGCCTATAACGACTACGCAAGCGCTTCATTGAGCCAGTGGTACGCCGCGTGTACATCTAATGGCACGTACTTGTCCACAGGCTACCCCTATGGCAATACGCACCAAGCGACTTATTGCAACGGTTATGATTATTGGAATGACGACAGCAGTACCATGCAAGCACTGCCGGTCGGTAGCCTGAGCACGTGCCAATCAGCAGTTTCGGGCTACGCGGGGGTATACGACTTGAGCGGCAATGTCTGGGAATGGGAGGATTCTTGCAACGGAACATTCGGCTTATCGGACGATTGCCGCCTGCGCGGCGGCGATTTCGGCTGCGGCAGCGACTACTTGGAGTGCGGTTACGACTTCCCCGACCCCCGCGACCTCGCCGGCCCCGGCATCGGCTTCCGTTGCTGCGCCCCCTGAACAATCCTACCTAATGCAAGATGATATGAAATTTTGGTTAATCCCTTGTAGTTTGACCTTATCCTGGGGCGGATCTCCAGGCGAATCCGCTGGTTGCCTTCCACTTCAGTAACTGCTCGCCCACCAACGCAAGCATGCGCTGGTCGAACTGGATTGTAGCAAAAGTTTAGCTATAATTCTGGTCAGATGTTTTCTATCCTCTACGAGGAGCAAGCGGAGCAGGACCTGAGGCGTGTACGCCCATTCGAACAACGACAAATTCTGGACGATGTCGATCGACAGTTGAAATTGAAGCCAGCGACACCCAGTCAACGTCGCAAGATTCTCGCGGGACTCGTCCCACCGTGGAGCAAACTTCGTCCCGTGTGGCAACTGCGGGTTGGCAACTTTCGAGTCTTCTATGACGTAGACGAGCGTAGACACGAGGTCATAGTTCGCGCTGTTCGCCGAAAGGGTAGAAAGACCACGAAGGAGATATTATGAAAGTCGTTGCACTGGGAAGGGCCAAAAACGAGCTGAGCACCTATGTGGCCGAGGCACAGAATGACCGGGTGCTCATTACCCGACATGGCAGGCCGGCAGCGATCATGGTTGGGGTTGAAGGAGAAGAGTTCGAAGACCTGATGACCAGGTCCGACCCGGAATTCTGGCGAACGATTGAATCGCGCAGAACTAACTCAAAGACCCTTTCGTCACAAGAAATGCGCAAGCGGCTTTTTGTGAAGGCCAAGACTCGCTCGCTCCGCCCACGCAAGAAGGTGTGACGCGGTCGTCTGCCTGGTGGGCCGCGGATGCCCTTGTGCCACCGTAAAAGCAGGTTGCGGCTTTGGTCTGTGCTATCGTATCGAGGTGCTTGGTCCTACCAGCCCTAATCTGCTCGATCCGCAGGCAATCCCTTATTTTCTCTGGGACACGCGGCAGACCGTGGCAGAGGTGCGACGCATTCTCGCTGGTCCTGCAGGCCCGCAACGCGACGAGGTACTCGTGCGACTGCTGAGGGAAGCGAATAGCCGCGACGTTTGGATCTTTTCGAACTGGGAACAAATCGACGAGGCGTGGCTGCGCATCGAGCATCGCTTGGGTCGCGCCCGCCCTGTCTGGGAATTGCTCCGCGAGAGGCACCTCTATCATGCACGGGCAGCTTCCTAAGCTTGCGCGGCACCTAGTGCTCGCGGCGCAAGCAGATCTGCCAGACGTCAGACTGGTCGGTGGCGCTGGCCTCGCGATGCTCCTTGGGCACCGTAGGTCGTTGGACATCGATCTATTCTGCGGATCAGCGGACGACCTTGCGGTTGTCCTAGCGCGCCTCGAAGCCACCGCTACCCAAAGCGGGGCTCGACTGGCTTCCGTAAGAACGGCACCAACGTTTCGGCGACTCGAAGTCAACGCCGGTGAGGAATTCGTGCGGCTGGACGTGGCGGTTGATCCCGCACCGTTGCTTGACCCCGATTGTCCGATTGTGGACAATGTCCGCGTGCTTTCACTGCGCGATCAACGCGCGAACAAGATTGTCACCTTGTTAGGTCGATCAGAGCTCCGAGATCTCGTCGACCTGTTCGTTCTCGAGCGCAACGGCTGGTCTTTTCTAGCCGGCATCGACGATGCCGCTCAAAAAGACGCAGGCGTCGATTTGGCCTGGCTTGCCTGGGCCATGCGTCAGATCACAATCGATGCGCTTGCGGGGCTTCTCGTTCCCGTTGATAATGGCGAGCTTCGGCAATTTCGCGACTACAATGCTGACGCCTTGTTGGACCAAGCGGGCGCCCTGAACGAACGTTAGTAGCGCCACCCTGCGGGCAAGCAGATGCCGCGTTGCCGCCAGCGCCGCAAACCCAACGGGCTGAGTGCCGTGCAGACATAAGAAACGGCAAGTGTCGGCGTGCAGGGCGAGCTTTGATGCTGCCGGATGTGCCCCACCCTTGACCCTCGCGTTCGAAAGGGCTTCAATTCGTGCATGGGCATGTTCCAGGTCCGCGTGAGGGTTGCCAACCCGTTCGAGCCGGCACGCTCATTCGAGGAAGAGTTCTGGGTGGACACGGGCGCGCTCTATTCGTTCGTGCCGGAGGCTCGACTCCATCAGATCGGGATTGAGCCGTTGCGCAGTCGTCAGTTGATCTTGGCCGACGGTCGTCACGAGCAACGCTTGCTCGGTGAGGCGCGGTTGACCATTGATATTCTTGACGAGTCGCTGACTTGCCCGGTGATATTCGGACCTCCTGGCTCGCTGTACCTGCTCGGCGCTACCGCGCTCGAGAATTTCGGCGTGGATGCGGACCCGGTCGCGCGCCGGCTCAAGCCCGTGCTCGCGGTAATCGGCGGCTTCGTTGGGTCAAGGTGAATTACTTCCTGTCGTTTTACGTGTGCACTGCCGGTGGCTCGGGTACTGGCTGTTGACTCTAAGGACTTCCCACCAGCTAATCGGGGATCTCGGAAGTAGCGGCGGGCAGCCATTGCCGGCCGCCGGATTCCTGGAGTAACGTGGCTTCCAAAGCCCCGCGCATGCCCAAACTTACCTTAAGCCAACTCTCGAGCCTCCTATTTCGCGCGTGCGACGACCTGCGCGGTAATATGGATGCCTCGGAATACAAGGAATACATTTTCGGCATGCTGTTCTTGAAGAGGTTGTCCGACCTTTTCGATCAGGAACGCGACGAGCGGGCCCAGCAGCTTAAGTCAAAGGGCATGGCAGACAGGGTCATCGCCAAGCAGCTGGAGAATCCCGACCAATACAAGTTCTTTGTTCCAGAGAATGCGCGCTGGTCAAAGATTCGTCATCTCAAGACTAACGTCGGTTCCACGCTCAACAAGGCGCTGGAAGCGATTGAAGATGCCAATGTCGACGCGCTGCAAGACGTGCTCAAGCACATCAACTTCAACCGCAAGATCGGCCAGCGCACGCTGGACGACGACACCCTCTCCGAACTTCATCCAAAACTTCGAGAAGATCCCGCTCCGGGACGAGAACTTCGAGTTTCCCGATTTGCTGGGCGCGGCCTACGAATATCTGATCAAGTACTTTGCCGATTCCGCCGGCAAGAAGGCCGGCGAGTTCTACACCCCGGCCGAAGTGGTGCGCACGCTGGTCGAGATCGTCGAGCCGCAGGCGGGCATGAGCGTCTACGACCCGACTTGCGGCTCGGGCGGCATGCTGATCCAGTCGCGCGACTACATGCAGGAATGCGGCGGCGACCCGCGCGACCTGTCGCTCTTTGGGCAGGAGAGCATCGGCACCACCTGGTCCATCTGCAAGATGAACATGCTGCTTGCACGGCATCACCGCATGCCGACATCCGCCAGGAGGACACGCATTCGGCAGTCCCCAGCACAAGGACGAAAGCAACGAACTGAGGCGCTTCGACCGCGTGCTTGCCAATCCGCCGTTCAGCCAGAACTACATCAAGAAGGACATCGAATATCCCGGACGCTTCGCGGTGTGGATGCCCGAGAAGGGCAAGAAGGCCGACCTGATGTTCGTGCAGCACATGCTGGCGGTGCTCAAGGCAGACGGCAAGATGGCCACGGTCATGCCGCACGGCGTGCTGTTCCGTGGCGGCGAAGAGCGCGAAGCCCGGCAGCTACTTCATCGAGCACGGCTGGCTCGAAGCCGTCATCGGGCTGCCCGCCGGGCTGTTCTACGGCACCGGCATCCCCGCCTGCGTCCTGGTGATGAACAAGAAGGACGCGAAGACACGCAAGCATGTGCTGTTCATCAACGCCGACCGCGAATACCGCGAAGGCAAGGCGCAGAATTTCCTGCGGCCGGAAGACATCGACAAGATCGTGCACGCCTACCGCACGCTACAGTGGCGGACAGTGCCGATGGCTATTCGCGCGGCGCGTGCCGGTGGACGAAATCGAGGCCGAGGACTTCAACTGCAACATCCGCCGCTACGTGGACAACGCCCCGCCGCCCGAGCCGCACGACGTGCGCGCCCATCTGCACGGCGGCGTGCCGATTGCCGAGGTCGAGGCATTGCAGCCTTTCTGGACCAATTACCCGGGCCTGCGCGACCGTTGCTTCAAGCCCCGAAATGAGCCATGAACCGTACTTGGATTTCACGCCCGAGGTGAAGGACCGGCGGTCACTGGCCGAACATGGTCAATCAGGATCCGGATATCGAAAGTGCGCATGCCGCGTTTCTTGCGCAAGCTCAAGACCTGGTGGAAGAAGAATCTCGAGGCCATCGAAGGGCTGGCGCCGAAGGGCAAGAAGAAGGGCAATGTTTACGAATTGCGGCGCGCCCTGTTGGCCTCGATCGAGCAGACGTTCGCCAGGAATTCCTTGCTAACGGGCCACCAGATCCGCGGCGCGTTTGCGCGCACCATGGACGAATTGAAGGCCGATCTGAAGTCGATTGCGGCCAGCGGTTGGGGCCCTGAGCTCATCCCCGACAGCGATATCCTCGAGAGCCAATTCCCGGAAGTCTTGGCCGATATCGAAACCAAGCGGGCCCGCCTCGCCGAGCTCAGCGCGCTCTTTACTGCCGCCGATGAAGAAGATTACGAGGATGATGACGACACGGGCGTGTTGCCGAGTGACGAGGTCAAGGAGTTGAAGGCCAAGCTCAAAGACGCCAAGGGCAACGCCAAGCAAGCCAAACGCGATCAAACCGCCGCCGCGTTGAAGAAGTACGAAAAGGAGGTCGAGGCGATCGAAGCCAAGCTCGCCAGGCACAAAGCCCTTGAAGACGAGGCCAAGCAACTCAAAGCCGACCTGCGCGCCACCGAGAAGAAAGAGGAAGAACTGGTAGAGGCGGCCCGCGAGAAAATCGATCGCGACGAAGCGCGTGAGGTCATCCTAGAAAGACTCCAGCGGCTGCTCGTGCAAACCTACGAATCCTATCTAAAAGCAGACCAAAGAGCCTGCCTCGCCGCCCTCGAGAATCTACATTCCAAATATGCCGTGACGGCACGTGAAATCGAGCAGCGTCGAGACAACGCCGCCGCGAAGCTCAAGGGCTACTTGGGGGAGCTCGGGTATGCCTGAATTCACCAAGACCGCTATCAGGGACGTTATCGATGGTCAGTGGCCCGGAGAATGGGGAACCGATCCGAATCCACGCCAGCCGTCCACACTAGCATATCGATCCACAAATCTAGACGACTCTGGACACCTTATTGAAACTGCCGGTGTCTATCGTGCTATTCCTGAGTCAAAACTACGCACCAAGAGGCTCTTTCCAGGCGACGTTCTGCTCGAAGCTTCCGGCGGCACTCCGGGGAGACCGGTTGGACGCGTGGGGCTTTTCACGGGCGCGCAAGTTGAGTCGGCGATTTGTGCAAACTTCTTGCGGGTACTTCGTCCGAAGAAGCACATAGATGGCTCCTTCTTGCGATGGACGTTGACGCTTCTGCATCGCCGACCAGAGATTTGGCGTTATCAGCAGCAGACGACTGGAATGAGCAACTTGAAGGTGGCTGACTACCTGAGGCATTGCATTGACCTACCGGACTCCAATACGCAAACTACGATCGCTGATATTCTCGCAACCATCGACGACGCCATCGAACAAACCGAAGCCCTGATCGCGAAAACCCAGCAAATCAAGGCCGGTCTGATGCACGACCTCTTCACCCGAGGTGTCACGCCAAACGGCGAACTTCGCCCCCCGCGCAGCGAAGCCCCGCAACTTTACAAGCAGTCACCGCTTGGGTGGATTCCGAAGGAGTGGGAGATCGGCCGTTGTGGCGAACTCTTTGAAGTTCAACTCGGCAAGATGATGAGCCCCGCAGCAAGCGCCGGCCCCAATCAACGTCCCTATCTCCGTAACCAGAACGTATATTGGGACCGGTTGGACCTTTCAGACGTGGCGACCATGCACTTTTCGAACGACGACATGCCGAAGTATCGGCTCCGTCCAGGCGACTTGCTCGCTTGCGAGGGCCGATTTATTGGCCGCTGCGCCATATGGAGAGGTGAGATCGAAGACTGTTACTACCAGAAAGCACTGCATCGACTACGTACGCTGGACGACCGAACCACCACGCAATACATGCAGTTCTTCATGAGCCTGCGGTTCGAGTTTGAGCAGAGGTTTTGTTGAGCAGTCCATGCATGAGTCCACGATTCCTCACTTGCCGCTCGAAAAGCTTATAGCTCTTCCGGTCCTGGTTCCGCCGCGGCAAGAACAAGATTCAATTGTTGCTTTCTTGATGAATCTGACCGACCACGAAAGTTTCGAGCGACACTACTTAAGTAAGTTCGCGCAACTCAAGCAAGGCCTAATGCAGGACCTCCTCACCGGCCGTGTCCGCGTGCCCATCGCGGAAAAGCAGAAGGTTGCAGCCGATGGCTAAACTTCTTGATAGAAGGAGCAAAGTTCGTGGCTAGCGCAGAGGGGTTAAAGGACCGCCGCATTGGCGAATTCCTGAAGGAGCTGGACCTCGCTGAAGGTCGTTCAACCGGCATTCCCAAAATCTTGCGTGTCATGCGAGAGAATGGCTCGCCGCCGCCTGAATTCGAGAGCGACGACGACCGAACGCATTTTCTAATTCGGCTGCCCGTTCACGAGCGGGCCGGGCGGGACTTTACCCCTCAAGTTACCCCTCAAGTTACCCCTCAAGTTACCCCTCAAGTTACCCCTCAGGTCGTCAAGCTCGCGACCGCCGTGCAGGGCGAGATGTCCCGTGTTGAAATCATGGACGCCATCGAACTTAGGGACAGGATGCACTTTACGAGGGATTACCTGCAGCCGGCCATCGAGTCCGGCGTTATCGAATTGACTATTCCAGATAAGCCGCGCAGCAGCCGGCAGAAATATCGACTCACTGCGGCCGGCAAAGCGCTCATTGAGGAACTCACGCACAACGACGAGGACGAACATCGTGAGTGAGTACCTTCACGTCGAGAAGCCATTCCTCGACCAACTCGGTGCGCTCGGCTGGACAGTCATTGACCAGGTCATGGTTTCATCCCTACCGACCCGGCGCAGAGCCTGCGCGCGAGCTTTCGCGAGTGGATTCTTCCGAACGTTTTTCGCGAGGCCGTAGGGCCATCAATCGTCACCGAGCGCGGCCAAGACTTGGCTCACGGATCGCCAGCTCGACGATCTGCGCGACCAAATCTTTCGCCAGCCCAACCGCACGCTGCTCGAAGCCAACGAGGCTGTCCACGCGCTGTTCCTCAAGGCGCAGGTCGATGTCAACGAGGTCACGGGCGAAACACGACCCTGTCGTTCAGTTGATCGACTTCGCGCATCCCGAGCGCAACCAGTTCCACGCCATCAACCAGTTCCGCATTGATACGCCGGGCTGCGTGAAGAGCTTGCATCATCCCCGATATCGTCCTGTTCGTGAACGGCATTCCGCTGGTGGTGGTCGAGGCCAAGATCGGCGACGCCAACACTGGCTAACCCGATGTACGAAGCCTTCGACCCAGTTCCTCCGCTACCGCAATGGACGCCCCGAGACGACCCGCGCGGGCCTGCGGGAGGGCGAGCCCCGGCTCTTTTATACCAACCACCTATTGATCCGCACCTGCGGTGAGAAGGCCGAGTTCGGCACGATCACCTCTGGGCATGAACATTTCTTCGCCTGGAAAGACATCTGGCCCGAAGAGCGACCGCGTGTACACGCCGCCACTTGGCGTTGAACGCGAACAGGAGAAACTGGTTCAAGGACTACTGGCGCCGGCCACTCTGCTCGAAGTGCTGCGCACGTGCACGGTATTCAAGGACACCGACTCTGGTCACCGCATAAAGGTGATTGGCCGCTACCAACAATACCGTGCCGCGCCGCAAGATCGTCGATCGCATTCGCAATGGAAGAACGCCCGAGGCTCGCTCCGGTGTCATCTGGCATACCCAGGGTTCCGGCAAATCGCTGACTATGGTTTTTGTGGCACGGATGCTCCGGGCCGCGACGGATCTCGAAGACTTCAAGATCATCCTGGTAAACGACCGGGTCGACCTTGAAAAACAGCTTGCAGGCACGGCAAAGCTCATCGGTGGCAAGATCAACGTCATCGAGAGCACCGCGCACCTGCGCGAGCATCTCGCCACACGGCGTCGGATGTGAACATGGTGATGGTCCACAAGTTCATGGACCGTGACGAAACAGTGCCCACGGTTGTAGCTCAGGCTCTCGGGAAACAAAAGCCAACTGGGGGCACCAAACCCAAAGATCTGTTGATGGTCGCCGACTCGGTCGGCGCGCACCGAGGAGTTCCGTCGGGCAAGACCTTTGGCGTGGTGAATACATCCGAGCGTATCCTGCTCATGATCGACGAGGCGCACCGGACCCAGGGTTCTCGGCCGAGGGGTTAGCCTGAGCGATAACCTTTTCGAGGCATTTCCCAACGCGACCCGCATCGCTTTCACCGGCACGCCGCTGATTACGGAACAGCACGGACGCGACGCACGGTGAAGCGTTTCGGCGAATACATCGACACTTACAAGCTGATGGACGCCGTGCACGACGGCACCACGCTTGCAGATTCTCTACGAAGGCCGCACAGCCGAAACGGCGCTGAAAGACAAGCACGGCTTCGACACGAAATTCGAAGACCTGTTCCAGGAACGCAGCGACGAGGAAATCCTTGCGATCAAGAAGAAGTACGGCGCCACCGGCGACATCCTGGAAGCCGAGAAGCGCATCGCCGCCATCGCGCGCGATCTGGTTGACCACTACATCGACAATATCCTGCCCGACGGCTTCAAGGCGCAGGTCGTCTGCCATTCCAAGCTGGCCGCCGTTCGCTATCAGAAAGCCATCCGCCAGGCTCTACTTGCCCGAATCGACCTCGAGGTTGGAAAGGCCGCGCCTGACAAGGCGCTCATCGAGCGACTGAAGTTCCTCAAGGCAGTGGTAGTCGTCTCCTCGGATCCAACCAATGAACTCGGCGGTCATCACCGAGGCGCGCAAAGAAGCCAAGCGCTGGAATGCGGTCGAGAACTTCTGCAAGCCCTTCGACTTCGATGATCCCGACAAGAACTCACTGGCATCGCGTTCCTGATCGTCTGCGACATGTTGCTTACCGGATTCGACGCACCCGTCGAACAGGTCATGTACATCGACAAGAAGCTTCAAGAACACAACCTACTTCAGGCCATCGCACGAGTAAACCGGGTGGCCAACGACAAGCACCGCGGTTTCATCGTCGACTACATCGGTCTTGCCAATCATCTGACCGAAGCCTTGCAATTTACTCCACCGAAGACGCGCCCGACATCACGCAAGGGCTCAAGAGCATCCTGAGCGAAGTGCCGATCTCTGGAGGAGCGCTACCAACGGCTCTTGCAGCACTTTCAGACAATTGGGCGTCGCCGGAAATCGAGATGTTCATCAAGGAAAACTGGGGTCACCTGGCGCACGACTATGCCGTTGCGAACCGAGCCGTGGCGGCGCTCAAGGACGTCAAAGCGCGGGCCGACTTTGACGTCTATTTCAAGAAGTTCCTCCAAAGCTTGAACCTAATTCTTCCAAACCCCGCCGGGCAACCCTACAGAGGCGCGGCCCGCCGCTTCGGATACCTCCTTCAGCGGCCAAGGAACGATTCAAGGACGACTCACTGGACATCGCGGATGCGGGCGAAAAGGTGAAGGCACTCATCAACGAACACCTGATCGACCTCGGCATTAATCCCAAATCCCCCCGATCGAGTTGCTCTCCGACGATTTCCTCGCCCATGTGCAGCGACATTCCCAGGGCGATCTCGAGGCCATAGCGAGCGAGATGGAACACGCCATCCGCAAGCATTGCAAAGTCCACTTCGACGAAGACCCAGCCTTCTACCAGCGACTGAGCGAAAAGCTGGAGAAGCTAATCCAGGAACATCAAGACAACTGGAAGGCGCTGGCCGAAGGCTATCGAGCAACTTCGAAAGGAAGCCATCGAGGGTCGCACGGACATTGTCGAGGGTCTGAACAAGGAGGCCACGACATTTTACGACTACGTCCTGCAGCTCGCATTCGACGGCTCAGAGGTACCGCCAGACGTCAACGCCGCTCTGAAGAAGCTAATGACCAGAATAGTGGAGTTGCTCCAGGACACGATTGACGTGCTCGACTTCTGGAAAAACCCATCGAAGTCAAGAAGCTCCGCGGCAACATCGACACCGAGATCCTGCTCGCCGATATTCCAGCCCTGAACGCCAAACACGAGCGAATCGCGGTCGAAATCGTGAAGCTTGCGGAAAAACGACACGAGGAGCTTGTCAAATGACGGGATTGAAGACCGAGTCCCCATCACCTATGAAGTCATTCGAAGCCGAAGGACAACGGCGGATATCATCGTCGAGCGCGACGGCAGCATCCTCGTGCGCGCCCCAGACTGGGCTAACGATGCGCAGATTGCAGCAAATAGTTCAATCAAAGCGCTATTGGATCCACAAGCACCTCGCAGAGTGGCGCGACCTAAACGCCACTCGTGTCATTCGCGAATACAAGAACGGCGAAGGCTTCCTTATCTTGGGCGCGCATATCGCCTGCTCCTCGTGGCTGACCAGGATGAAGACCTATCGCTACGCAACGGTCGTTTCTGCCTGCGACGCGATACCGTAGATCGCGGCTCGAAGCGGCCGCCAAAGCCGCTTTCAGGCACTTCTACATCAACCAGGGCCTAGAGCGGCTCCCGGCAAGAGTGACGTACTACGCGCCAAAGATTGGCGTTACCCCGCGCTCCATCGACGTCCGCGAACTCGGCTACCGCTGGGCATCCTGCTCCCCTCAGGCGACCTCGCCTTCCACTGGAAGTGCATGATGGCTCCGCCCACCATCATCGACTACATCGTTGTCCACGAGCTTTGTCACCTGCACCATCGCGACCATACCGACGCGTTCTGGAATGAAGTCGATAAGGTGATGCCGGACTATCATGAGCGGAAGGAGTGGCTGCGCAAGCATGGCGCGGGACTGGACGTGTAGTTCGATGGTTCTTGACGCACCCTGCTTCGCCTTAACCTCTACCTCACCAACCCCCCAAGCATCAAATAAAGCTCATTACCCAACTCAACGACCACCGCCACTGCGTCATCAAGCGCGTCCCCGGCCTCACCAGCGATCTCAGTAGCCCGCCACAGCTTCAACGCATTCACCGCGAGCAATAGCATATGCCCGAGCCTTATCAGCACGCGTGACTCGCCCCGCGCCCTCGGCAATATTCAGACAGGTTCCCTTGGCGGCGCGCAAAGCCTCATCGCGCAACTTCGCGTCCCGAATCTGCGCCGCACGAACCGCCGCCAGCAACTCCAATGATTTCTTGTAAGCAAGCAACCGATGATGCGGAAGTGATGAACCGAGAGTGTGATGTTGATTCATTGGCGAAGGCCTCCTTCAAGAAAAAAGGAGGCCGAAGCCCACGAGCAAGTGCGACGTAAGTCCACTGCCGATTATTGCATCGGCCAGTGACAGGCGAAGCCTGGCACGCCGATGCCAATCTTCGGAGTATTCCCGGAGTTAAAATCGGGATAGGGGTGGCGGGATTTACCCCGCCAGGCCCCTCCCACACCACCGGACGTGCGGGTCCGCATCCGGCGGTTCGAAAAGTTGAGGTTAGCTCG